>NZ_LR792632.1:600000-1200000 GCF_902827225.1 Methanocaldococcus lauensis
TAGAACTTTTGGTAATTAATTTAATATAATGAGGGAAAATATGAGAATGGAGTTGGAATTACAAACAGATAATTTTACAGTTATTCCTTATAATCACCAGTATTATTTAGCGTCAGCAATATACAATAAAATTCACTCTGCAAATCCAGAATATGCTGAAAGACTACATAATTATCAAAAATTTAAATTTTTTACATTTTCTTTGTTACAAATTAGAAGGAGAGTTATTAGAAAGGAGGGAATAGAAACAATTGATGGAAAGGCATATCTTTATATTTCCTCACCAAAAAATGAGTTTATAGAGAACTTTGTTGAGGGTTTATTGGAAGATGGTGAGTTAAGAGTTGGAAAAATAAACTTTTATGTAAAAAGAGCGAAAATTTTACCAATCCCTAAAAAGTTTAACATACTAAAAACAATATCTCCAATATATTTAAAAACTATAATTCCAACAGAGGACAATAAGTTAAAAACTTATGATTTACATCCTAATAATTCAAAATTCTATGAAAATTTAAAGAATAATTTAAAGAAAAAATACGAAGCATTTTATAACGAAAAGTGTGATTTAAATTTTGAATTTGAAGTTTTGAAATATAAACCTAAAAGAATGAGAATAAAAGATATTTACTGTAGATGCTCTGAAATGGTGTTTAAGGTTTGGGGAGATTATGAACTAATAAAATTTGGTTATGAGTGTGGTTTTGGAGAGAAAAATAGTATGGGTTTTGGAATGGTTATGAATATTGATAAATAATTAAATTAATTTAACTATTCTTTTTCTGCCTATTTTTTCAGTTTTTATTAATCCTTTACTTTCTAATGAATTTACATACTTTATAATTGCTGGTAGAGAAACATTAAACTCTTTTGCCAACTCAGTTATTGTCTTCTCACCCTCATTTAATGATGCTAAAATTTTTCTTTCAAATTTTGTTAAATTGTATGGATGTGCTATTTTTGGGAGTTCTATAATTCTCTTTTTATGCACATAAACTATTTTGTCTACTTTTTGGAATTCATATAATGAGGCATAGAGTAAAGATAAAGAGGTTATCTTCCTTCCGCCAGTTATATTTACAATAACTTTATTATCCTCTTTTTTTATAATATCCCTTAATATCTCAACATTTTTCTCAAACTCTATCCCATTTATCTTTACCTCTTCACATTCAATTCCAAGCATATTGCATAACTCTTTTGCTTTTTTTAAGGCCTCATCAACTTTTTTTAAATCATCTTCTTTTACATATTCTTCTTTATCTTTTGAATATACGAGAATTACTTTTTTAGCCCCATACTCTGCAATTGGTTTATAAATATGCTCAGCGTGAAACCCTATGTTTATTATGTGCGTTGTCATTTTCTCCCTCATTTTATAACTACCTTTTTTAAGTTTAGTTAAGGTTAATAAATATTTCCAAAATACTTAACCAAAAAGGTTAATAGTTAAATTTATATGTCAAAAAATGTAAGAATATAGTGAAGCAACTGATATTATTGGTAAATTATACCCTAAGGTGTAATCATGGAAATTAAAGTAAAACCCAAAAAAATCTTTAAAACTAAGTTATTCCAAGATGAAACTAAAAACTACTTCAATAAAGTTTTTATCAATCTATTTAAAAAATATCGCTTAAAGCCAGCAAAAGGGGGAAAATCTTTTGAGGAAAAAGTTAAAAGTGGAGAGATTGAAGCAAAAGACCTTCCAGATATGAGTTATCCTATGCACATACTAAATGGAATAATTCCTTCTTTAAAAGTTTTAGAAAATAGATGGCTAAATAAAGGTTTAATAGATGAAAATTATGATGATAACGACATAAGAATGCTTTTAAAGTGCCTTTTAATTGCATATACGTTCCACGATATAAATAAGTTGCATAATGAGATTGATTTAAAATCTTCAATAGAAAAATATTTTGAAGATGATTTAAAAAATTTAAAAATTGAACTAAGTGAAGAAGAAAAAGATATTGTGAAATATCTTATATTGGCAACAGAGGAGAGGACAAGATATGTTATTCCAGATGAGAAATTACCAACATGGAGGGGGTTAAATAGATTAATAAAAGATGATTTAATTGAGATTATACACTTAGCAGATAGTATTTCCATACCAATTGAAAACTATACTGAAATAGCAAAAATTTGGAAAAAATTGAAAGAGTATGTAGATGTAAATGTATTCTACTTTGACGACATTCCTTATGAAGTTCTATCAAGGTTTATTGTTGAGAGATTAAGAGAAAATGTAGATTGTTATGTTATATCTCCAAGAGGTTTTATTTACGAGGGTAATTTGGAAATAGATGAGAATTATTTAATAAAATCATTTGAAGAATTTTTGTATAGAAATATTGAAAAGATGGTTAAGATTGATAGGCAAAAGGCACAACTGGATATATTTAGATTTATTGAGATTTCAGAAGATAGAATATTAAGATTAATTGATTCATTAGATGACTCTATATTTTATAAAGACATATCCAAAAAGGATGAAAAGGCGAGAGACGTATTTACAAAAAAGATTGAAGATTTTAGTGAGGAGGAATTTAGAAAATTTAAACTTTTAAAATTGTTATTACAATTAACACCAACGGAAACTAATGAAAAAAGTATTAAAAAACTAAAATCTAAGTTTGAAGAAAAATATTTTAAAATAGATAAATATTTCGATTTAGATAAGGACTTTGTTGATAGAGTTAAAAATGCAGATACTGGGTTAAAAAACTATCTAAAACTTTACATTGCTACAAAAAAAGGATTTAATGAAAAAGAGATAATATCTGACTTAATAACATTGTTAAAAACTAATTACAGTGGCTCTGAGAGAGTTGATTTAAAAGAGATTATTAATGAACTGTTAGGATACGCCCATTTAAATGGAAAGAAGATAAAAGAAATGAAATTTGAAGACATTGGTTCAAAAAAGAATATATGCTCATTATGTGGGAGAAAATCATCTATAATAGCAACAGAAAATTTATGCTTTGGATTTAAGCCGAGAGGATTTACAAATAGAACAGTAGTTTCTTTATCAAATACAAAAAAGAATATTTGCCAATTGTGTTTAACTGAGGTAACATTTAGAAAATTAATATTTGGAAAAAAAGAAAATGTTCAAGCAGTATATATAGATGCTTACGACTACTTTATTCCAATAATGGACGAAAATTTAACAAAATACATTGAAAGCGTTAGTGAGAATATAGGACTTTGGGATAAAGATGCTAAGGCATTTATAAAGGCAATTTATGGATTTAATGTAAAAGTGGAAGAGGAATTATTTCCATTCTTAATGACTTTCGTTGATATTTCCAAACAAATTGATTTTATAAGATTTTATAGAAAAATTTTAAATTTTGTTTATGAAACTGGCTTTAAGTTTTACTTAACATATCCATTTAATCCAGATAAAGTAAAAAAAGAGACGATAATCTTTGATTATACAATAAAATCTTTCAAAAAATTAGGATGGGATAAAGTTAGACTCGATGAAATTGAAAAAATTAGAAATGAATTTGAATTACTTTGGAAATTAGGATATGCCTTAAAAGGAGGCTCAAAATCTGATAATATAATAGTTTCGTTATTCAATGATTATGCTGACAATCCTATGGCATTTTATTTTTATCTCTTCAAATTATCCTATCCACTATCATTTGCTGAAAAATACGACTTAAATATTATAAATCAAAGAATTGGGGTGGAAAAAATGAACATTATTGAAAAATTGGCTGACATTGCCTCAGATATAGAGTGGGCTAAGGGTAGTGCATCCTCAAAAACCTCTATGATTAGAGAGTCATTGGAGGTGTTGAAGATCGGAGTAAAGAGGGGCTACAGAGATGAGGAAATAAAATCCTTAATGGCTGGGATGCTTTATAGGAAATATCCTTATTCAAGTAAGAAAGAAAAAATTGAGGAATTTTGTGGTGTGTTATATGACGAATTGTTTAAAGGTTTGTGGAAGGGAAAACTTCCTTCAAAAAAAGAACTTAGATATTGGATATATGCATTTGCTTATCATTATGATCTAAAATCTAAAGAAAAAAGAAATGCAAAAACTAATCAAGAAGAAAATCAATAAAATGGGGTGATGACAATGGCAAAGCAAAAGACATTATCTGAATATGTATATAAAAAGTATCTTGATTTTGATGACAATGTTGTTAATGAGTTTAGAGAAAAACTCTACTCAATAATTCCAAAAGAGTATTTCCAAGATAAGTATGGGAAAAGAACTCCAAATGTGATAAAGGTAGCGACAATAAGAACTACAACTGGCTATTTAATTAATCGTTCAACAGAGCCAGATGAAGTTATAAGCACAACAATAGGAAATAAAGACGTTGTAGTAATTCCTTCAAGAAAATTAAAATCAAAAGAAAAATTGACAGGATTAATTTTGTGTAGAAAATTTAAAGTAGTTCATCCAGAGGTTGAATACAACTTTATAAAAAAATCAGAATATTTAGCAAATCCAAACTCCATAGTGTTTGGAGATAGCGTAACGCAATCAAATGAAGCCGTTGGATTACCTTCAAGAGTTATTTACGAATGGGCATATTCAATTAGGGATAAAGATGAGATAACTGAGGAACTTACTCACAATGCCTTAAGTGAAGAGGGAACAATGTGGGATAAAAATGAAGGTTCTCAAAGACAAAGTTTGTTTGAAATTCAATATGTCAAGCCAGGAGTTTATTTCCCACAGTTTATAACATTCTATGATATAACGCCAGAAGGATTTATCCACGCTTTAATATCTCATTTAAAAACAACCAGGTATGGAGCACAATCAAATGTTATGGATGCAAATATGAAAAATGAAATTATAAGTATAGCGTTAGATACCTTTGAACCACCAGTGTCATCCTATCTAATTTCAAAGGAGTTTAATGGAGAAGTAACTTTTGAAAATGTAAAAGAGTTTGTTAAAAGGAAATTGAGGGAAAATTCGTCAATGTTAATTGAAAATGAGAAATTAGAAGAACTTTTAAAGTTAATTGATGAGTATTTAAAAGATGAAGAAAAATTAAAGCAACTTTATTTGAGGCATTTAAACGATTGTATAAATTATTTAGTTGAGTGTAAAATCATCAAAGAAAAAGATGTTAAAAAGTTATTAGAGGATATGGGTGTCTAATATGCTTAGGCATTATAAAATAACTCTTCTCTCTCCTTTATTTTGTTATAACAAGACAGAGGGTGGGGTTGCATCAACAGAGCCATTTATTGGAGATATTTCTTTAGATTATGCATTAAATTTTGCATTGGCAAAGAAAAGAGAATATACTTACCAAATAAAAGATAAGCCAGATTATGATGAGATTAAAGAGTTTGGATTTGTTTGGACTATTGGAAGACCAATATATTATGAAAAAACGCCAATATTTGCAAGAAAAACATCAGAAATATCTGATTATATGGTCAGAAGAGATATAATTGAACAGATGGGAAAAGGGCTGTTTAAAAATTACTTCCACATTCAAGGAATAAAAGAGGGCTCAATTTTTGAAGCATCTTTATTGACATTTGAAGATATAAAACTTCCGAAAACATTTACTTTGAGGATAGGGGTTGGTAGGGAATGTCTTTTATTATTTGAAGAAAAAAAGGAAAAACCAGAGGAAATTTGGCTAAATCTCTACACAATTAAGAAAATATTTGGAAAAGATGTAAAATTGAGAGAATCTCAGATGATAAGATTTGTTCTTTCTCACTATATTATTGGAACTGGGTTTAAAGTTGAAGATTTAGAACATATCTTTTCTAACTAATTTTTTTAGGGGATTTTTATGGAATCTTTGAAATTAAAGGTTTCAAAAAAATGTTTGCCTTTTGGAGATAAGGTTGTTAGAGGAAAACTTAGGTTGCATAAATTTCAAGAGATATTTTATTCAGATGTTTCTGAATTAAAGAACGATGTTTATTTTATTGTTGCCCCAACTGGTGCAGGAAAGACATTTTCTTTTGCTTTTCCTATCTTATATGCAAAGGACAACAATTATTTAACTTCTAAAAGAGGGTTAATTGTAGTTCCAACAAATGCATTGGCAGAAGATATTGAGAAAACATTAAAAGAGCAAGAAATTAAGGTTGAGGTAATAACTGGAAAAACTTTAACGAAAAAGGGAAAAGAAAGAGGAGAGGAATTAATAGAAAAATTAAAAAATTGCGAAATTGCTGTAACGAATCCAGACATTCTAAATTATATGATAAATAGTGGATACCATTTACCAAGAAAAAATGAAAAATTTAGACATTTAAAAGGATTTTCTGATTGGTTAGAGTTTTTCAATGCATTGGATTATGTTATTTTTGACGAATATCATTTGTATGACGAGGAGCAAATAGCAAATATTTTACTTTGGTTTTTAATGACAAAAGAGATATTTAAACAGATAAAATGGTTTTTTGTTTCTGCAACGCCAGAAGAGAATTTAATTGAATTCTTAAATGAAAATAATATTACTCCAGAAATTATTGAACAACCATTGAGTAATGAAGGAAGAGTTATTCAAGGAGAGATGGAAATTGAGCTTATAAAAATCTCAAGACGCATAGAAAGAAGTTTATTTGGTTATTTGGTTGAAGATGGAAGATTAAAGGAAAATATTAAAGATATTATAGAGAAAGCAATATCTAACAATGAGAAGATTTTGATTATTTTTAATTCTTTGAGAGATGCTATGAAAATGAAATATATTATTGAGAATGAGATTGATGCAGAGGTTTGGGTCAATACAGGATTACAAACAAGAGAAAAAATCTATGAAAATTTGGATGAAATTTTAAACAAAACAGATATCATAATAACAACATCAAAGGCAGAAGTGGGGGTTAATTATCCGGTTTCTCTATGTTTTATGGATTCAGGGTTATATTTTAGGAATTTTATGCAAAGAATTGGAAGAGTTGGGAGGGGAATGGAGAAATGTAAAATATACTGTACAATAATAACAAAAACCTACAATAACTTAAAGAAACATTTCAATGAAATTAAAAAAGAAGAATTAGGCTATTATGAATTTGTAAATTTGATGAAAAAGGCATTTGAGGATAGAGAATTCAAAAAAGACAAAGTTCCTAAGTTTTGTGGTGCAGTCCTTTGGAGTGTTCTTAACTCTATGAAAGAGTATAATGAAAAATTGACTTATCAAAGAAGAAAAATACTTGAAAATTTAAGGGATAAGTTTCCATATTATTGGGTTTTAAATCATCTAAATGAAAAAATAAAGGAAATTGAAGAAGATGAAAATGAGAATATCGTTGATGAAGAAGTAAGAGAAGAATTACTAAAATGGTGGGATACTTTTAAAAATTCTTTCAAAAGGTTTAGGGGAGATAGCGTTATTTGGAAGGTTATATATGAAGATGGAAGAGAGACAGAATATGACTTATTGTGGATTTTAGATAATGCCTTCGTTGAAGTTGATAAAGAAAATAGGACTGTTATTATTAAAGATTTTAGAGAAAAGAGAGAATGTATTGTTAGAGGAATTTTAACTTTTTCTTTGCTTGATAGGGATTTTCCTTCAACTATTGGCGGAAGTGATATAGGGGAATGGTTTAAATTTTTGTATTCTGATTATATTGGAGATTTATTTCTACAAAAATTAGAAAGTTGGAAAATTTCAAAAGGAAAATACTTTGAAGACGAAAATTTCTTTGAAGAGTTAGTTAAGGAAATTGAATCACTTTCTCCAATATACTCAAAAAAGAGAATTGAAATTTATGATTTACTCGTAGATTATGGAGGCATATCCTTAGATGATGAGATTCTTTAAAATTAATTTTTTGGTGTTTTAAATGTCTTCTGAAAATGAATATATTGAAAAAGAACTCTTAATCAGAGGAATTGAAATAAACTATCTCTTTGTCTGTAAAACGAAGTTATGGTATTTTGCAAAAGGAATAACAATGGAACACGAGAGTGATATTGTTGATTTGGGAAAATTTTTACACGAAAAATGTTATTTTGGGGAGGAGAAGGAGGTTTTAATAGGAACCATAAATATTGACTTCATTAAGAAAAAGGACATTGTTGAAATTCACGAGGTTAAAAAAAGTAAGACAATGGAGAAAGCCCACGAAATGCAGGCATTATATTATATTTACTATTTAAAAAGATATGGTATTAAGGCAAAGGCAATTCTTAACTATCCAAAACTTAGAGAGACAAAGGAAATAATTTTAGATGGAAGAGAAAAAGAGGTTGAAGATGCTATAAAAGACATTGAAAAAATAAAGTCAATGCCAAATCCACCAAAACCAAAGAAATCCAAAATTTGCAAAAAATGTGCATATTATGAGTTATGTTGGATTTAAGTGGGGGAGATTATGAGGAAAAAATCTCTAACCTTACTATCTGATGGCTATCTTTTTAGGAGAGAAAATACACTATATTTTGAAAATGCTAATGGAAAGAAACCTTTAGCAGTTGAAGGAATTTATGACATCTATATCTATGGAAAAGTAAGCATAAGTTCTCAAGCATTACATTATTTAGCACAAAAAGGCATTGCTTTGCATTTCTTTAACCATTATGGATATTATGATGGGAGTTTTTATCCGAGGGAGTCTCTCCATTCTGGAGATTTAGTTGTAAAACAGGCGGAGCATTATTTAAATTATGAAAAAAGATTAAATCTTGCAAAACTCTTTGTTATTGGTGGGGCAAAAAATATGGAAAAAAATCTGTCAAAATTTGGTATTAAGGTTAAATTTGATGAATTCTTAGAGGAACTTAATTATGCAAATAAAATTACTGAGGTTATGAATATTGAAGGGAGAATTAGAAGTGAATACTATAAACTATGGGATGAGACTTTGCCAGAAGAATTTAAAATCATCAAAAGAACAAGAAGACCTCCTCAAAATGAGATGAACGCTTTAATAAGTTTTTTAAATTCTCGTTTATATCCAACAATAATAAGCGAACTTTACAACACTCAACTAACTCCAACGATAAGCTATTTGCATGAGCCAAGAGAGAGAAGGTTTTCTTTGGCGTTAGATTTAAGCGAAATTTTTAAACCAATAATTGCCGATAGAATAGCAAACAGATTAGTTAAGCAGGGTATTATTCAGAAAAAGCATTTTAGAGACGATTTAAATGGAATATTACTAAATGATAATGGTAAAAAGATAGTTCTAAAGGTATTTAATGAGGAGATGGAAAAGAGTGTTAAACATCCAACATTAAAAAAGAACGTTACAAAAAAGAGATTGATAAGGTTGGAATCTTACAAGTTAATTAAGCATTTAGTTGGACAAAAAGATTATGAGCCATTGATATCTTGGTTTTAAATAATATCATCAATTGGATTTTTCTCTACTCCATAAATTTCTCTACTTGGTTTTGATTTGAGTTTGTATATGATTATAGAATCTTCATCTTCGTCAATTATATTTAAAAGCCCATCTTTTATTCTTTCAAACTCTGCATCTGTTACCTCTCCTTCAAATACACTATTTTGAACCCAGTTTAAATGCTGTCTGAGGAATTTTTTAACTTTATTCACTCTCGCAACATTCACATCATAAACTATGATTATATACATTCTCCTTCGCCTTTATCCTTTTTAATGATTATAACACTTCTTTTTTCAAATATTTAAAATTATCTTATATATTTTTAATACATTTTTAAAATTTATTCATAATAATTAATACATAATTTCGAGATTTTTTCAGTTTAGGTAATAATTATTAATAAAAAATTTTAATTTTTTTATTATTTATTAAGATTTTAAAAAATTTTAATATTGTCATAATAATTTTTTAGTATTTTCGTTATTTTTTATTATCCTAACTGAAATTTTCCTGAGGGTCATTATTACTTTTAAAAATAATATAAATATACAAACCTATGGATTTTTATGGTATTAAAAAATAAAATTAAAAATTTAAAAATATCCATCCCCTTAGGGGTCTGATTTTAAACCCATAGGGCTCCGCCCTATTGGGATACCCGGGATGCATTGCTTCGCTAACGCTCAGCAATGCCTCTTAATTTAATGTTATTTTCCCCTTAGGGGTCTGATTTTAGACACACAAAAGATGTTAAGAGAACAAATAGAGTTATTAGATTTCCATCCCCTTAGGGGTCTGATTTTAGACGATAATAACGGCTGGGGAGTAATAGACACTAATGAAAAATTTCCATCCCCTTAGGGGTCTGATTTTAGACTACGATTTGACAATAAAAAATAGGAGAAGAGAGAGCAACATTTCCATCCCCTTAGGGGTCTGATTTTAGACTTTTGTTTTTTCGATACTACCAATTTTAATTCTTTCAGCTTTCCATCCCCTTAGGGGTCTGATTTTAGACTGTTGTTGTGAATGTGAATGTAATTTAATTCATTATATTCAATCTATTTCCATCCCCTTAGGGGTCTGATTTTAGACGGACATTAATTGCAGGAGCACCTGTTATTTCAACTGTATTTCCATCCCCTTAGGGGTCTGATTTTAGACATTTCGGTTGGTTGTCCTAATTGTTCTAAAACGGATTTAGATTTCCATCCCCTTAGGGGTCTGATTTTAGACAAAAATCATCCGTTTCAGACATCCACATTTATGCGTTATTTCCATCCCCTTAGGGGTCTGATTTTAGACGTTGAACTTTTAGAAATTTATCCATATCATTATCAATTTGTTATTTCCATCCCCTTAGGGGTCTGATTTTAGACGATGATGGGCAATGTTATATAGTCTTTACGAATTTAATTTCCATCCCCTTAGGGGTCTGATTTTAGACAATGTTCATCCTCAATGTATGTCATTAGAGAGTTCGAATTTCCATCCCCTTAGGGGTCTGATTTTAGACTGAGGAGACTAAAACATTCAAAGCTCTATGTACGTTCCAATTTCCATCCCCTTAGGGGTCTGATTTTAGACGGGTTGGGGTTTTGGGCTGGCTGGCGGGTGGGTATATTTCCATCCCCTTAGGGGTCTGATTTTAGACTTTAGAAAAAGAGACTGTTGAAGAGGAAGAAAAAAAAAATTTCCATCCCCTTAGGGGTCTGATTTTAGACAAAATATAGAAAAGTTATGCTGGAAAATTTTAACGACAATTTCCATCCCCTTAGGGGTCTGATTTTAGACCTCCAGGAAGCTCAAAAAACATCCCTCTGACAGATGCATTTCCATCCCCTTAGGGGTCTGATTTTAGACAAGAAAATTATCCCTGCAAACAGCATTATAACAATAGATATTTCCATCCCCTTAGGGGTCTGATTTTAGACGTGAAATATGATAATAGCAATATTTGGGGTGGAAAATAATTTCCATCCCCTTAGGGGTCTGATTTTAGACTTAGCTGCATACATATCACAAGCTATCAACACAAAAGATTTCCATCCCCTTAGGGGTCTGATTTTAGACAGGGCATAATTTTTTGATATTAAGGACTAAAATTACTTTATTATGCTTCTTTGTAGGGGGGTTATAGTTCGAAGGGTCAATAACCCTTGTTATTTATATACCTCCGAACTTATATATAAACTTTTCTATTTTTATTTATTTGCTTAAAAATCCTTTAAATTTTTATTATTAACTTATTTATCTGGGAAAATTGAAGATAAAAATAAATTACCAAAATCTCCTAAAAATCTCAATAATTTAATAAACTTAATTATTCAAATTAATCAAAATAGACGACCCTCCAAAATTTAATAAAATCCCCTAAAATTTAAAAATATTAAATTAAAATCCTCTAAATCAAAAAATAAAATTTTTTAGCGAGAGAAGGAATTATATAAAGTAATTCATTCATAAAGACAAATATATATTCAAAAATTTATTCCACATATCTTGCTCTCCTTTCAACATCTTTTATCAAATATAAAATAATTTCCCATCTATCATATACGCTTTTATAACCTTCTAAGAATTTATCCCAAATTTCCTGAAACTTTTCATGGTGTGTTGATAAAATTGCTTTTTTAAAGACAAGTAAATCAACTGCCTTATCTTCATCTAAATTAGAAATTTTACCTAATCCAAAGTCAATAATATACAATATCTCTCCGTCATATAAAAAGTTAGATGTCGTTAAATCGTTATGAATTACATTATTTTTGTGTAGTTTTCCTACAATTTCTCCAATTTTATAGGCAATATTTAAATCATCTTCAATTATGTCCTTAGATAACTTTCCATCAATATAACTCATCATAATCTTTTTATTGTCTAAATCTACATCAAAAATATATGGAGAGGGAATTCCAAAATCTTTAATCATTGATAGATATTTTGCCTCCTTTGAAGTTCTCCCTTTTCTTATTTTCTCATCTAATTTTGAATCTCTATAACTTTTTCTAATCCTTTCTTTTATAATAACATCAAAATCTAAGTATTTATCTTTTTTAATATCAGCCTCAGCCCCCTTCCCAATTAAACCTTCTGGAATTTTTCTCTTTTTTCCTTTTATATCTTTTATCCAATTAACTTCAACCATATCAGCCCTATAATTCGGAATTATTTTTGTTTCCTCTAAACTCATTCTCTTTCCATTCATATACATTAATAATCCGAGCCACGCTATCATCGCTCCATTATCTCCACAGTATTGCATTTCTGGGACATAAAAATCTACCTTCTGCCCTTTACACATTTCTTTTAGCATTTCTCTCAATCTATTATTTGCCGCTACTCCTCCAACAAGTAAAACTTCTCCTTTATTTGTATGAGCCAAAGCTCTTTCAGTAATTTCAGTAAGCATTGAAAATGCATATTCCTGCAAAGAATAACAAATATCTTCCAATTTTTCTCCAGAATCATAAGCCCTCATTGCGGCAGTTAACAAACCAGAAAATGCTATATCCATTCCTTTAACAGTATATGGTAGATCTATAAGTTTCTCTCCTTTTTTTGCTAACTCTTCAATATATGGCCCTCCAGGATGTGGTAAATTTACATATCTCGCAAATTGATCTAAACAGTTTCCTACGGCAATATCTAAAGTTTCTCCAAAAACTCTATATCTTTTTGAAACATATGCAATAACTTGAGTATTTCCACCACTAACATATAGTGTTAGAGGATCCTCAGCATCTGTAGTTAATTTACCAATTTCTATATGACCTATGCAGTGATTAACACCAATTATAGGTTTTTTTAAAGTTAAAGATAATGTTCTTGCAACTGTTGCAGTAACTCTTAAACTTGGTCCTAATCCAGGGCCTTGAGAGAAGGCTATTAAGTCAATATCTTTTTTATCTACAACTTCAAAAGCCTCCTCAATTAACTTTGGAAATGTTTCAGCGTGATGATCAGCCGCTTCTCTTGGATTAATTCCCTGTCTTGGAGGTTTATACATAATAGTTTTGTTAAATAATATTTCTCCATCAGATGTAACAATTCCCACACCTGTTTTTTCTGCAGTTCCTTCTAATCCTAAACAAATCATGGTATCACTCCTGAATTGGATTATTAATCTTAAATTATTATACTTAGTTTATCTTCCAACTTCGCTAATAAAAAATTATTGACCAAAAGTTCCCAGATGTCTAAAAACCTACTGCCAATTAGAGCCGTTTGAAACTGTTTAATTTTTCATAGACAAATATAGACATTAATAGATTTTCATTATCTAAAGATTTAGATATAAGTATGTATAAGAAATAGAGATTATACTTGACTCAGATGTGGGAGAGAAATGAAGTCCCTAATAGTTATTATCAAATTTAACCAGTGGGAAGATAATAAAAACCTCGACAGGGGCAGAGACCGAACCTATAGGAGGGGAGGTTGATGATGCCCAAGTCCAATATGGTCATTTGTCTATATTTGTCCATATTAGACAGACCCCGAACTCTATATTGTTTGTTTATGAATCCAAATTTTCAAGAAAATTAGTGGTAAAGAGCAATTAAAGATTTAGAAAATAGCGATATAGTGTTTTTCTATTACGATTTAAGAAAATACGTCTTTTTAAATAAAAATAGTGAGTAAAGAAAGTGAGAAAATAATACTAAGAGAAAAAAGAATTACAAAGAAGAATTTATCAAACCAACTTCAAATAATAAAATTATAATTAATTATCTAAATTTTTCCATCTAACACAAGTTTTGCAAAAGTTTCAAAACTTCTATCGTAGGTTTTTTCTATATCTGGTGGGAAACAGCAAGCAGGTAACTGTCTATTTTTTAAATGATAATGCAAACATTCACAACACATTCCCTTTTTAGAGCATGAAGGATAACTGCAATTACATCTTTTTAAGTTTATTTCTTTATTTGGACAATCCATTATACCACCATATTTTTGATTATAGAATATGAAAAAATTAATACATTCTTTAATTCTTTTCTTCATTTTCTTCTAAACTTTTTAAGAAATTTGCTATTTTATTTACTAAGATTTCTGCCTCTTCTTCATTTGTAGGATATTTAACTTTTAAGGTAGGGATATTCTTTCTTCTAACTAAATAAAGAGTTAGTTCATTAGTTCTTTGACATCCAATGCATCCAAAGGCAATTGGAGCATCTTCCATTATTATAGCTGCCTCAGCCTCTTCAATCAAAGGACCAATTAAAGCCATCCTTCCTCTAACACCAGAAGGCACTTCAACAGCGGCATACTTTAAACCTTGCTTAGGAACTTCATCAGTTATGTTCATAGGTGGGCTATCTATCTCTGGATTTCTAACTAAATTTCCTATAACTATATTTAAATTCAATGGCTTGTGTCCAAATCTTTCAACTAAATCAGTTAATATTAAACTATTTGGAGGATATATGAATATTTTCTTCATTACATCACCTTAAAATTTTATTATTTATTTTGGAAATGCATCTTCTGGTAAGAATTTATATAGCTCGGGTCTTCTTGCAATGGTTAATATATCTTCAAATATTCCTGCTGTTATATCTACAACTCCTATTGCACCGACTATATTATTTTCATTATCCTTTATAGGGGTTACTATAACTGGTAAGCCAGCATAAGGTCCTAAAATAGGTGTAGCTTTAATAACATCCCCTTTTTCAATTGCTACCTTTAAAACATATCCTTCATAGTTTGTATCTACAACTTCCCCTTTTTCTAACCTAACCCCTGGTTTATTTTTACTCCTCATAGCTACTGGAAGTTTATTTACTAACATATGAATAGATTTGGCTATTGGAATTAAATCCTTTGCTTCAGAATTTTCAGATATGCATATCATAATATCTCCCCTATATAATTTTAAGTTAAACATTTAAGTAATAGTATGTTTCTACTAAAATATTAAATTAACTTTATTACATTTTTACATTTTCCAGTTAAAATATATAAATCTTTTTATAATTTTACTTTTGTCAATTTTTAGTTGGTGATAAAATGGAAAAAATTACTTGTGTTGGTCATACAGCCCTTGACTATATATTTAATGTAGAAAAATTTCCAGAGCCCAATACATCAGTTCAAATACCCTCTGCGAGAAAATACTATGGAGGAGCGGCAGCGAATACAGCAGTTGGTATAAAAAAACTTGGAGTAGATTCTGAACTTTTATCCTGTGTTGGGTATGATTTTAAAAATAGTGGGTATGAAAGATATTTAAAGAATTTAAAGATAAATATTTCAAAACTTTACTACTCTGATGAGGAAGAAACTCCAAAAGCGTGGATATTTACAGATAAAGATAATAATCAAATTACTTTCTTTTTATGGGGAGCGGCTAAGCATTATAAGGAGATAGATCCTCCTAAATTCAATACAGAAATAGTTCATATCGCTACAGGAGACCCTGATTTTAATTTAAGATGTGCTAAAAAGGCTTATGGAAATAATTTAATTTCTTTTGACCCTGGTCAAGATCTACCACTATATTCAAAAGAAAGTTTATTAGAAATTATTGAACATACAAACTTTTTGTTTATGAATAAGTATGAATTTGAAAAAGCATCTAAGTTATTAAACTTTGACATTGAAGATTATTTGGAAAGAGTAGATATTCTCATAGTTACTAAAGGCTCTAAGGGTAGTGTAATATATACAAAAGATAAAAAAATAGAGATTCCTTGCATTAAGGCAGAGAAGGTTATAGATCCTACAGGAGCAGGAGACAGTTATAGAGCAGGATTTTTATCTGCATACATTAAAGGATACGATTTAGAAAAATGTGGTTTAATTGCTTCAGCAACTGCCTCCTTTGTAGTTGAGGCAAAAGGTTGCCAAACGAATTTACCAACTTGGGATATGGTTATCGAAAGATTAAAGAAAAATGGATTTAGAATATAAAAAGAGGGAGATTATGAAAGATAAAGAAGAGATTATAAAAAACATAAATAAATTAAAAGAGGAAAAAAATGCCATAATATTGGCTCACAATTATCAACCAAAAGATATTCAAAAAATAGCAGATTTTTTAGGAGATTCTTTAGAGTTATGTATTAAAGCTAAGGAAACTGATGCAGATATTATTGTCTTTTGTGGCGTAGATTTTATGGCAGAAACTGCAAAAATATTAAATCCTGATAAGAAAGTTTTAATGCCAGAAATTGAAGGAACTCAATGCCCAATGGCTCATCAACTACCTCCTGACATCATAAAAGAGTATAGAGAAAAGTATCCAGATGCTCCATTGGTTGTTTATGTAAATACTACCGCTGAAACTAAGGCGTTGGCAGATATTACATGTACTTCAGCAAATGCAGACAAAGTAGTTAATTCCTTAGATGCAGAGACTGTTTTATTTGGTCCAGATAACAACTTAGCATACTATGTTCAAAAGAGAACTGATAAAAAAATCATTCCTATCCCAATAGGTGGGGGATGCTATGTTCATAAAAAATTTACTCTTGAAGACTTAAAGAGAGTTAAAGAAAAATATCCAAATGCTATTGTTTTAATTCATCCAGAATGTAATCCAGAACTGCAAGATAACGCAGATTATATAGCAAGCACGAGTGGTATGTTAAGAATCATTATAAATTCTAACGAAAAAGAGTTTATAATTGGAACTGAGGTAGGGATGATAGATAGAATTGAACTCGAACTTGAAAAAATTGGAGAAAAGAAAGTGTTAATTCCTTTAAGAGAGGATGCTATATGTAATGAGATGAAAAAAATAACTCTACAAAAGATAGAAAAAAGTTTATTAGAGGAAATATATGAAATAAAATTAGATAAAGATATTATAAAGAGGGCAAAAGTAGCAATTGAGAGAATGCTTAATATTAAGGGATAAAATGAGAGTTGAAAATAGTGAAATATTTGAAAAATATTTTAAAAATTTATCAGATAGAGAGAGGGCAGTATTTGAAGGAGGTATTACTCTTGGGGCGTTATTTCACCAATTTGTTGGAACTCCTGTAAGTAAAAAAAATAAAGAATTATTAGAGAGGGCTATAGAGGAATCTATGAAAAATCAACCTTTTGTATATGACATAAAGGTAAAGATTAAAAATGTAGAAGAGAAATATGTTTCATTAGATGGGAAAATGTTAAATGTAGATTTAAAAATTAAAGTAAATAATACTATTGCTCACTTAAAACTTGAATATATCCCAGAAATTGACTATCCTTTAATGTATGTAAAAGATTTTAAAGAAGAATATGACAGGTGAATAGTATGAAAAAAGTTGCTATAATCTTAATTTTAATGGCTCTCCCAATAGTTACATCTGTTTATCCTTCAGAGGTTGAATATAAGTATGCAAGTTCTATTCCCATAAATTTTGTTCCTTTATCAGAAATTAAAAGTGTTGAAGAGATTAAATATCTTTTAAATGATAATAATTCATTAACCATATTTTGTTTAGACAATGATACAATTAATAAAGATATTTTGTATTATTTAGGAATAAAAAAATATACTCCATCAAAAATCCCAGATTATGGAAATTACACATATGTTAGTAACAATGGAGTTATTATAGTATATCCAAAATACAGTGTTTATAGAGAAAATGGAAGTTTAGTTTATTATCCCCCAAAAGAAGAAAATTATAGCAAATATGAATTTGTAAAACCCTATAAAGTAAAAGTTCCAAACATTTCAGAAATCCCTAACTATGATGGTTATGTTTTAATAAAAAATGCTACCTTTATCTTATATCCAAAAAAATACATCGTTGAAGGAAAGAATGGAGTATACTATAACCCACCAAAAGAACCAGAAGATGAATATAGATACGAATATACATATACTTACCCACAAAAGTGTATTCCAGATTATTATGGCTATGTATTCATTGACAACAACAGTAATTTTATAATTTATCCAAAAAAGTATGTTGTTACTACTAAGGATGGAGCAATTATATTTAATCCCCCAGTTGATGTTAAAGAAATACCTATCTACAAAATTAACTATAAAAAAGTAAATGATGGAGTTTATGAACTTAAGAAAAATAAACTTCTCTTCCTATATCCTACAACATTAAATGATAAGAAAACCCTTGACATTATTGGAGAGTATATAGCAAATAATGGGGGAGTATTTGCATATATAAATAAAGTTCCTCCATACTATAAGCATATACTTGCCACAGGCGTTGCTATAGATAAAATAATTCCAGATGAAAATGGAGATTACGCAATAGATGTCGCAAAAAGAAAGATTAAAGTTGATATGTTAGACGATGAGATTATTTACAAAAAATTAAATCATATAAATTCTTTAAGACTCGTAGGAATAAATGTAAGTTATATAGTAACGGGTAATGAAGGAATAAAACTCGTTCAAAAATCTGATGTTAGTGAAGATGAATTGGAATATCTATATAAAGATTATTGGTTTAAAAAGTTTTATACAAACTACACTCATATCTACTTTAATCCTGAAAAATTGAGTAGTTTTTTAAAAACTACAGAGGACTTTAAATTTGATATATTGGCTTTAAGTTATTATCCTTTAATTTATGTTGATAAAGCCCCAGAAACTTTCCAAAATGACCCAATTGGTGGTTATTATCCAAAAGTAATAAGTTATAAAGGAACAGAAGATTATGGTTATTGGGAAAATAGCCCTAAAAGTGAGAACTACTACTATCATTTAGACAACGGCGAGCCATATTGGGATGGTAATGCTAAAGAGACATCAAAATGGTATTATGAAGGAGAGCCTGTTTCTCCTGAAGAAGATAGTGAAATGTGGGAAAAATATAAATATTTCAATCATTGGTTTGTAAAAAATTACGCCTATGCTCTTGCAAGTGGTTGTGATGGATTATTCTTAGAAAGTTCAGATAATTACTTAGTAGATGCAATTTTAGGGAAAGAAAATGAGGATATTGACTGGAAATTAGACATAAAAGACAAAGTAAAATACTTAGTAATTCCTGGAGAAAAAGGGTTTTATATAGAAAATGGAATTCCAATAATTAAGATTCCAACACCTCTAAAAGAGATTTATGGAATAAATGTTGTCTCAACACTATATATACCTCCAAAAGAGGAAAACTTTGGAGTTTATGTTGCAGATATTAGAAACTATAACACTAACTTACTTTTAAATCTAAAAGAAAATGGAACTGATATAGTTTCGTTTGAAGATTTAGCAAAATGGTTAAGTAAATATGTAAATAACAGCATATACTATAATGGAACAGATTTAATAATTAAAGACAATAAAGAAATAAAAGTTACAATTTATAAAGGGGATTTCACAATAAATGGCAGTTATATTTTTGAAGAGTTAGATAAGGAACATAATAAGTATGTAATTGTGAATCCTCCAAAGAAAATTCCTTTAAATTAAATATTTTTAATTTTGGTGATAAAATGAAAGTAGGATTTTATAATATTCAAGGAGGAACAGGAAAAACAACGATTGCTGCTAATTTTGCTTACATTCTCAGTCAGTCAGTTAAAACTATATTAATAGATTGCGATTTATATGGAGGGACTATATCCTTAGTATTTGGTCTTGAAGATATAGACCACAACTTAAATACATACTTGGCAGGAAATTCAGCCATAGAGGATATAATTTATAATTATGAAGACTTAGCAATTATACCAACAGGAGTGACTTCTGATGTTTTTGGATACAAAACAGACATTGAAAAATTTATAAAATTAGTTGAAGTGTTAGCTGAGGAATATGATGTTATTGTTTATGATTTTCCACCAAACATTCCTGAAGGTAGTCTTCTTTTAGCTTATGGTAGTGAAGAAAACTTAGTTAATAAAGTAATTGTGGTTGGAGAAGATAGTATTCCATCGATTGTAAATTCACTAAAAACCATAGACCTTTTAAAAGACTTTGGTATAGGACTTACTGGAATATTAATTAATAAGTATAGAGGACTTACAGATCTTAGCGAAATATCTGACGATATAATTGGAGTTTTATCCTATGACCCCAATGTAGAAAGACAGTGGTCAGAGAGTATGCCAATTACGAAAATTAAAACAAAATTTTCAAAGGAGTTAATAAATATTACCCACGATATAGCAAATATATATTTAGAGAAAGATTTAGCCTCATTAAGAGCTTTAAAGGTAGTAAAAACACTTTCTGGAATTACTACTGAAGAAGAACTTAGAAAAAATGAAGAATTATAATAAGGGATAATAATGCTAACAAAAAGAATAATTCCATGTTTAGATATTAAAGATGGAAGAGTAGTTAAAGGAACTAAATTTTTAAATTTAAAAGACGCTGGGGATCCTGTTGAATTAGCTCAATATTATGATAATGAGGGAGCTGATGAGTTAGTGTTTTTAGATATTACTGCATCAGCGGAGAAAAGAGATATAATTATTGATGTTGTAGAGAGAACAGCTGAAAAAGTATTTATTCCCTTAACTGTAGGGGGTGGAATTAAATCAATTGATGATTTTAGAAAAATTTTAAGGGCTGGGGCAGATAAAGTTTCAATAAACACAGCGGCAGTAAAAAATCCTAATCTAATTAAAGAAGCAAGTGAAATATTTGGCTCTCAGTGTGTAGTTGTAGCAATTGATGCAAAAAGACATTATGTCAATGAAGATGAAATAAATTCTATTGATAAAAATGTAGTTAAAGTTGAAGATGGCTACTGCTGGTTTGAAGTTTATATATATGGTGGCAAGAAAGAGACAGGAATAGATGCAATTGAGTGGGCTAAAAAAGTTGAAAAATTAGGGGCAGGAGAAATACTATTGACGAGTATTGACAAGGATGGAACAAAAAGTGGCTATGATTTAATATTAACGAGAGAAATATCTAAAAGCGTTAAAATTCCAGTTATAGCTTCAGGAGGAGCAGGAAAACCAGAACATATCTATGAGGCCTTTATTTATGGAATGGCAGATGCCGCACTAATGGCTGGAATATTACACTATAGAGAATATACAATAGAGGAAATAAAAAAATATTGTATAGATCGAGGAATTCCAATAAGAACTTTATAATTTTTTAAATATTTTTAAGTTTTAATGTTTTTAGAACTTCATCTTTTAATATCTCTAAGATCTTTTTTCTATATTCGAGGAATTCAATACTTGTTCTATCTCTTGGTCTTTCTAAGTCAATTTTAATTATTTCTTTTATTCTTCCAGGTCTCGCTGTTAAAACTACAACTCTATCTGAAAGATACACTGCTTCATCTATACTATGTGTTACAAAAAATACAGTCTTTTTCTGTTTTTGCCATATTTTTAATAACTCATTTTGCAAAATATTTCTTGTTTGTGCATCTAACGCCGCAAATGGCTCGTCCATCAAAACGATTTCTGGGTCATTTGCCAAAGTTCTTGCTATAGCCACTCTCTGTTGCATACCTCCACTTAGTTGATAGGGATATGCATTTTCAAAACCTTCCAATCCTACAAGTTTTATATATTTTTTAGCAATTTCTATCCTTTCTTTTTTTGGAATACCTTTCAACTCTAAACCAAATGTAACATTTTTTAATACAGTTCTCCAAGGCATTAATGTATATTGCTGAAATACAACTCCTCTATCAGCTCCTGGCCCCTTTACTTCTCTTCCATCTAATAAAACTCTACCCTCAGTAGGATAATCCAATCCTGCAATAATCCTTAATAGGGTAGTTTTTCCACAACCACTCGGACCCATAACTGTTAAAAATTCATTTTCATAAACTTCTAAGTTTATATTATCTAAAGCTTTAACATAGTTTCCATTGAATTCAAAAATTTTTGATAAATTTTCTACTTTCAACTTTACTTTCATTTTATCACTTTTATTTCATCATTTTTCTCCAAATGAAGTATTTATCTTCAATATATCTTAATCCTCTATCTAAGATAAGCCCAATTAATCCAATAATTATCATACAAGCAATAACTACATCCATTCTACTTAGAGAATAGGCATACATAATTAGATAACCTAAACCAGCATTACTTGAAGGTAGCATCTCTGCGGCAACAACACACATCCAAGCAATTCCAGCCCCTACTCTAAGACCTGTTAAAATACTTGGTGAAGATGCAGGAATAACAACTTTTATTAAAATATCCTTTTCTTTAGCCCCTAAGGTTAAAGCTGCCTCAATCAACGGTTTAGGAACACTTTTCACTCCAGATATGGTATTTATTAATATTGGAAAGAATGCCCCTATAAAAATAATAAATATCATTGACATCTCTCCAAGACCAAACCACGCCAAAGATAGTGGAACCCAAGCCAATGGAGGAATAGGTCTTAACAGCTCTATTAAAGTATCTAATAAATTATTTACTAAAGAATAGTATCCCATAAGAATTCCCAAAGGTATTGAGATAATTGACGCTAACAAAAAACCACTTAAAACTCTCTTTATACTAACAATAGTATTTTCTATTAAGCTACCAGTACCCAAAATACCATTAAAAGGGTGTAGTAAAACATTAACAACATCTTCAACTCTTGGTAATATAACAGGATTATTTACATATATAGCCAATATTTCCCATAATATAATAGCACATATTGGAGAAACAATTTTTAATAAGACATCCTTTAGGCTTAACTTCACAGATATCCCCTTTTTATTTTATCTCAATAATATAAAGAAACTTAATATTATTACAATTAAACTTTAACTTAGGGTATTTAAGATTTTTTATTTTTTTGATTTTAATTATTGTTATCATTCCCAGAGTGTTCCATTTAAATAACTAATAATTTTATCATTAGTTTTATTGTATATCTTACCAATTAATACTTTGATTTTTAAACCCTCATCAGTATTTATTTTTTTAACATTTTTTATCTTTATAACCATCTTCATCTTCCTCATAAACTCTAAAAATTCCTCCAAATCTTCTTCACTATCAAATATGAGTTCAAAGTCCTCTGAAACTCTTTCTCCTCTTGCTACTTTCTCAATAGTTTCAATCATTGGGAGCAATATAGATTCTCCTAAGTCTTTAGCCCTTTGTTTTCTCTCTTCAATAGATTCTCTAAATTCAAAACTCATAAAACCTTCTCTTACAATTCTGCTAAATATAAAATCAACTCCCAAGTCAAAGAAAAATGTAAATGCTGACTTTAAATCTTCACATTGCGTATAGTGAGTTGTATATTTTAAAGGAGGAACATCCATATCTGGATCTTTTAAAACTACCCCTTCTCTCCCTTTTTTATCCAACTCTTTAATAATCTCTTTTATGTAAATATCTGCCTTTTCTTTATTTACAATGGCTAATGGCTTAACATAGGGTAGATTATATTTTTCACAAAGCTCTATTCTATCTCTTATTGGGAGGGATTTATTAGTTTCTCTCTCTTTTATGTCAAAAATGTAAAACCCTAAATTTTCATAACCTTTATCAACTTCTTCGTAATAATAGGGAGTGTAGGGATTGTTTAATCCAATCATCTCTCCACATAACATATAGTTTGGATAATCATCTAAAATCTCTAAATTTAATAGTTTTTTAGCCTTTTTTGTAGTGAATGGGCAAATGTATCCACTCCTTGTTAATGCATAAATTTCATTGTCTATTTTCACAATTCTTGTATTATATCCATTTAATTTTTCCTCAATAACCACTTTATCTATAAAATGCTTTTTTATCGTAGGATAAAGAGTTAAAGCTCTATAAGTTTTAGGGTAACCTCTAACTATATCAAGATTCTCGTTTAAGAATATTACAGTCCCTTTTTCTATATGTTTAAAGTTCTTTTTAAATAATAGGGTTCTTGTATCTCTATATTCTCCTTCTCTTAAAATTTTCTTTTTAAATGCTTTATTTATATCTTTTAAAGATAATCCAAGTTTTTCAGATATTTTTTTTAAGTCGTATGTTGTAACTTGCATAGATATCAGCTCCCTACATTACTATTTTAATAATCATAGGTAAATCTATTTATAACTGGAAATTACAAAATTTAATAAATAGTTATACTTTAAATAATATTGATAGTAAGTGGGGTTAAAATGAAGGTATATAGAATATTAACTATAATAATTTTAATATTAACTAGTTTATTAGTAATGTGTGGGTGTGTAATCTTGTTCCCACTAAAATATCCAGACGTTTTGTATAAAAATTACAATGTAATAAAGATTGAGAATAGAACTATAAATGGAGTTAAAACGGCAATAGTATATCAAATAAAAACAAATATTAAATATAATGGCTATGATTTAGACGCAGATAGTAAAAGGGACATTGGAATAATAACTTACTATGTTTTTAAAAATACAGATGTTGATGAGGTACAAATTATTTGTTACTATGCTGGAAGGGGACGACTACAACCTTACTATAAGTTTAAAATAAAAAGAAAAGATGCTGAGTTATCTGGACTTTTAAATTTATCTGAAAAGGATCTAAATACAGGGGTTTTATATTGTTATCCTAAACTTAAATCATTAGGAGATCTTTGGGTAAATGACAAGTTATATGTACAAAAGTAATATAATGGTATAAATAAAATCTCAGTAATATATTAAATTTTGTGGTGAAGAGAATGGTTAGAGTAATCCCATTAACTGACGAAGAAAAAATGAGTATAGTTTCAGGATTAAGAAGTACAGTTCCTGCAACAAAGTTAGTTACCTTAAGAAAATTACAAGATATTGCTGAAAATCGACCAGAGGCTATTGTATATTTAGATGTCTATGATAAAGTAACATTAAATGAAATAATTACACTATTAAATCAAATAATGGAATACGATCCTGATGAGATTTTAAGAAGAGAAGCAATGATCACTTTAGAAAAAATTAAAAAGGCATTAGGTACCAAATTTTCAACATTTATTCCATTATGTACTTCTTGCAACTCTCCAATAGATTTGGGTTGGAATTACTGTACTAACTGCGGAGCTGAAATTAAAAGTATGGTATTTGAAGAAGAAATAGAAAGATGTAAAAACTGTAACAATTACATTTCAGATTCATGGAAATTTTGTGCGCACTGTGGAACTAAATTAAAAGAAGAGGAAGAAGAAATTTTAAGATGTCCTAATTGTAAAAGACCTATTCAACCCGATTGGATCGTTTGTCCATACTGTGGTTATAGATTAAAGAAAAAACCATAATTATTATATATTTAAACGCCTTCTAATCTTTTTTAGAATTTTGCTATACAATGTAATATTATATTTACTTCCCAACGTTCCAAAGTGATATTTTGTTTTCCAAGGATTTGCATATAAATTAAAGTTAGATTTCAAAAGGTCTTTAGTTTTTTTATTTAATAAATTTAGAAATTCTTTTGGAGAAATATTACTTATATCCTCTATATTTATCTCATCAAATATCGTGTATGCGTTGCCAACTTCCCAAATAAAATGAGCATCACTTCCAAAACCTATTGAAAACTTATGTTTTTTAGCAAATTCTAACGCCTTTATGTTTGGCTCTAAACTACGGCATCTACTATTAAAAACCTCAACAATGTCAATATACTTTAAAAATTCCTTTTCTTCTAAAACTTTAAATTTAACTAAACTTTTACTTCTATGAATATCAAAAGGATGTGGGATATATATTAAGCCTCCCTGCTCTCTAACTCTATCTAATGCCTCATATAAATCTAAATTTGAAGGAATTTCTTCATTTAGAAATAAGCCTATAAATTCCCCTCTATTTGTAGCAATTTCTTCCCCAGGAATTGAAAAATTAGTTTTAGTTAGTTTATTGTGATCACAAATCGCTGGAAGAATATTTTTCTTTATACACACTTTTTGTAGTAATCTTTTAGGATTTAAAGAACATTTACTTTCTATACTGTGAATGTGCAAATCTACTTTCATTTAAACCACTTTAATTATTGTTTAAGTAAATGTGAATGGTTATTTATTTATAGTTATAATATACTAAGCAAAATATTTACATTTTAATAAACTTTTTTAATAATAAATGGTGAAATCTTATGAGAAAATTAGGAATATTAGAAATTGTAGTAATATTGTCAATATTAATAACTGCAGGAGCTTTAGCATATAAATATTTTACTTTAAGTAATGAAAATAATAAATATGTGTTTGATGGTAGTCAGATGTATAAATGTGCGTGGGTTTGTGAAAACATATTAAATAAAAATATTCCTTTATATGCTGAAGTTATAGGAAAATGGAGATATGGAAAACCGTTTAATGGAACTATTGAAATTTATAAAGCATCTGGTGGGACATTATACGCTATATATCAAAATACAACGATAACTATTGGAGGAGTTAATGCATATAAAGAGGATATTTCTGCAAAGAAGATAATTTTAAAACCGTTAGGTAATGCTGTAATTATTTATAAGGTTAATCATACAAATGGAAAATCGTTCAAAGATATTGCCAACTATATTCAAAAACAGATAAACAATAATTTTAAAGATTTGAATATAACATATGTTTATATAAATGGTATGTTTGGAGCAGACACTAAGGAATATACACCAACTGAGATAGTAAATATTAGAAATAAACTATTTGTTGATATAAATAAAGGTTTATCCATAAATTTTTTAGATAATGGAGTTTTATTAAGTGAAGGAATTAATTTAAAAACCCTAAAAAATCTTGATAAGATTATTAACACTTCAAATGTCTCTACTTCCAACTTAGTAGTTTATATCGTAATAAATAATTCAAATATAGATAACATTAGTAATAAATATCCAGTAATTACTTTGGGATAATATGATAGAATTGAACCATTTATTTTTAATATTATGTTGTATTTATCTAATTTTTTCAGATATTTCTTTATATTCATCCTTAGTGTTTTTATTCTCTGCGATATTTTTTTATATGTCCTTTATAGTTGGCAAAAGATTATATTTTAGGATATTTAATGAAAATAATATAAATGAGGGAATAAATAATTTTAACAAAAAAAATATTTGGCTTTATATAGGGTTGTTATTTGTGTTTATTGGTTTAATATCGATTTTGGCTGACATAATTTGGATTAATGATATTCCTCTTTTTAATCCAATAGTTAGATACCATTTAAATGTTTATTTCACAACCTTATCTCACTTAATATTTATTGGCTGGGCTTTGATTCTATCATACTATAATATAGAAAAAAAGAGAGTAAAAAAAGTTATACTCTATACTTTAATTTTATCAATTCCTATTGCTTTGTTAGGTTATAGAACAAATGTTTTAGTTCTACTCTTATCAACGATTGCTGTCTTATACTACAAAAATTTAATAGAAACTAAGGATATTATAAAATACTTTGGAATTATATTCATTTTATTGGTAATAATGTCTATTTTAAGGATGTATTTCCTTGATGCTGGTGGAAATCCAATACTTTCAAGAATTGAATTAACTATGTCCGTTTATGATATATTATTTAATCATTTTAATGGAGTTTTAGATGGATATTTACACTATGCGGCAATATTTTCATATTTTGGGTTATGTAATGGTCCAAGGACTGTTATAGCCAATATATTAGGAATTTATGGAGTGAGTATAACTCCAACTATTGTTGGTAGTGTAGTAGCAGATTTTGGAACATTATCTATTATTCCTTACTTTGGTTTTTTAGGGATATATTTAGGATATTTATATATGTTGGCAAAGCATAAAAGAGGAGTTTATTTAGGTATTTATGGAGTAGTCTTTGCATATACATTGATAGCAGTTGAGAGTGGAATCTTAGATTTAGATGTTATAATCTATTATGTCTTTGGTGTATTACTATGTATTTACGCAACATTAAAAAGATTCTTAAAGAGATAGATTTATTTCATCCAGTTTTTATAGTAGTTTTTGGGCATTTGGCAATAATTTTATTGGCATTACCATATTTAAATAAAATAGGAATTTACAACTTTTTAAAAATTTTGTTAGTTGTTGGGATTTTTTTAATATCCTTTTCTTTGCCATTTTTTGTAGATATAAAATTAATAAATATAAATATAAATAAAAATATTATTAAAAATTTATCTTTATTGTCTTTTTTAGTATTATCTGGCTATGGTTCTTTTGCTATAACTCACTCAATACTTTTTACACTTATTTATTTAATGATTATAATCTTAATAGTTAAGTTATTTGTAAAATATCAAAATAGTAAGTTTTTTAATAATTTAGTATTCTTAGGAGGGATTTTATCTTTTATTTTAATTGTTTTAAAATATAAAGGGATTCCATTACTAAATTATAATATAAGGATGGCTATAAACTCTGAGCCATTGAGATTAATATCAACTGGCTTATTAATATATTCGGGCATTGAAAATATTTTTTATTTTGCAGTAGGTTTTATTTTATTAACTCTCTTAGGATATAAAGCTGGAATTTTAATGCTCACTGTTTCATATATAATTTACAAATACAAAAATAAAATAAATTTAAAACATCTTATTTTGATATTTTTAGGGCTATTTTTAATCTTAAATATCGTTGGCTTTATTGTAATTTTAAATTCAAATCAACATTGGAAAATAGGTTTTTTAAATTTATTATGTTATAGAGCATACTTTGATTTGACTGTATTTAATAAAATTTTGGATATTAGTTCATTGTTTGGTTTAGGATATAATATAATATTAACTCCTAACGGAGAGAGGTATATAGGACAAATACTTTTTGGTTATAATCATAATATAACAACATTAATGTTTGGTAGTGTATTCTTAGACTTTGGAATATTTAGTTTTTTATTTGCTATATTTTTAGGTTATGTTTCAAAGTATATATATAATGGAGATAAAAAACTCTATGCCATTTATGCCTCGATACTATTAACTTACTGTGAAGTAGGAATTAACTATGGCTTTTTGATTGTTTTACTTTTCTTAATATATTTAAATTCATTAGAGGTGGATTTTGATGGTAAAGTATATAATAAAAACTCAGAGAGGCTTTGAAAATATTGTTGTAAATAGATTAAAAGATTATGTTGAAAACTTTAACTATATTGTGTCACCAGATGGTTATCATGGAGTTGTAATAATTGAAAGTGAGGAAGATATTGAAGATAAAATTTTACAAATTCCAGAAGTTGAAAGATGTTTAAAGGTTTATTTTGAAACTGAGGCAGAATTTGAAAAAATAGTTAATATGGCTGAAAAAATTAAAGATTATATACAAGAAGGAGAAACATTTGCAGTAGAGACTAAAAAAAGAGGAAAACACGATTTTAATTCAATTGATGTAAATATCGTCTTGGGAGCTAAGATTAAAGATTTAACTAATGCAAGTGTTGATTTAGAGAGACCTGATAAAGTTATTAATGTTGAAATCTTTAAAGATAAGGCATACATCTGTATAACTAATAAAGATAGATATAAAAAATACACAAAAGATAAAAGAAATGCAAGAGAATTATTTAAAAAAGTTGTTATTGTTCAAATGCCTTATTTAGGAGAAAAGATAGTTTGTAAAAGGTTTGGAGAGGCAATAGGTAGAGCCGCTCAAGGATTTGAAGTTAAGGAATTAATTATAGCTCCAAAAGAGAAAGTAGATGCCTACGAGTTAATGGAATTCATAAAAGGGGTTAAAATTGGGCAACATTCAAGATATGAGATTCAAAAGAGAGCATATCCATTTGAAATTTCTTTAGTTCCTGTAACTGTTCAGGATCTATATCAAGTTATTAGAGATAAAAAAAGGAATAATAGATTAATAATAATAACTGACCCAAAAGGAGAGGAAATTTCAAAAATAAAAGATAAATTATCCTATGATTTAAGAAAAAAGAAGGAAATAGTAGTATTTTGTGGTTCAAGAGAGGGAATACCAATAGGATTGTTTAGATTTGCTGATTATGTAATTGACTTAGCCCCACATATGACATTTGCTACAGAACATGCCATTCCATCTGCATTAATAGCTTTATGGAGTATATATAGTGGTGAAAAGAGTTCAGAAGACGAAGAATAAGTAATTTTTAAATTTTATAATAAAAAATGCACTGCACCCACTATGGGGTGCAGTTAAAATATACACCCTACCTACTTTGAGGTAGGGTTAGAATGATTTTTTATTATTTTATTATTTTTATGTTATGTTCATCTTAACTGTTATTTAATATTTTTGGTCTTTATTCTAAATCCCTTGGATCTACTAATTCTCCTTTAACAGCACAAGCTGCAGCAGTTATTGGTGATGCTAAATAAATCTCTGCCTCTAAGGAACCTTGCCTTCCTCTAAAGTTTCTATTTGATGTTGAAACACAAACCTCTCCTGGTCCTAAAACTCCATACAATGAACCCATACATGCAGAGCAAGATGGATTTGTAACTACACAACCATACTTTAAGAATTTCTCAATTATTCCCTCTTTTAAAGCTTTTAAATACTCCTCTCTTGATGCAGGGGTAACTATAACTCTAACATCATCTGCTATTCCTCCATGTTTATCAATAATTTCAATAGCCATCCTTAAGTCTTCTAATCTTCCATTTGTACAACTTCCTATAAATACTTGATCTATAGGTTTTCCTGCAACTTCTCTTGCTGGTTTAACATTATCTACATTGTGTGGGCAAGCAAAAACAGGCTCTATTTTGTCAGCCTCAATCTCATAAACTTCAGCAAATTCTGCATCTTCATCTCCTTTTACAATTTCAAAGGGTCTTTCAGTTCCATGTTTTTTCATAGCCTCTTTTACATATTGTATTGTTTTTTCATCTGGCTCAATAATTCCAGTTTTACCTCCCATTTCAATAGCCATGTTAGTCATGGTCATTCTTGAGGCAATACTCATCTTCTTTACAGTTTCTCCTCCAAACTGACAAGCCTTATATGTAGCTCCATCAACTCCAACTTCTCCTATAATTGATAAAATAACATCCTTTGAAGTAACGTAAGGTTGTAAATCTCCAGTAATGTTGAAGTAAATTGTTTCAGGAACTTTAAACCATAATTTACCAGTAGCAAACACATGAGCCATGTCTGTTGAACCTATACCAGTTGCGAAAGCTCCAAAAGCTCCATGTGTGCATGTATGGCTATCAGCACCAACAACAACTTCTCCAGGGGCTATATGTCCTTTTTCTGGCAATACTTGGTGGCAAACACCTTCTCTTATATCATAGAAGTATTTAATACCTTGTTCTTTAACAAACTTTCTCATTAATATATGGTTTTCAGCTGCTTTTATACTATCAGCAGGAACTTGGTGGTCAAATAAGATAACAATTTTTTCAGGATTCCAAACTTTCTCAATTCCATACTCTTTTAATGTATTGACTGTTAAAGGTCCTGTAATATCATGAACCATTGCCACATCAATGTTTGCCATTACAATATCTCCTGGGCTAACCTCTTTCTTTCCAGAAGCTTTTGCTAAAATTTTCTCAACAATTGTCATTCCCATACTATCACCTTGTTATCTTAGTAACAATAATTATCTGATTAATTATCATAATCATATCTTATCTTAAATATAAAAAGGTTATATCAATATTAATGATATCTTGTTGTTGAAAAATTAAAATAGATTAAAAAGAAAAATTTAGTTAAATTATTCTTTTTTATTTTCTTCTTCTCTAAGTAATCTATAGAACCAAGGTTCTTCATAATTTTTTAAATCTTTAACATAAGGACAATCTTTTGGGAAAACTCCAGCCATAATGCCTTCCATAACTGTTAAACATCCATGTTCAAATCTATTATTATATACTTTGCATAATTTTGTTTTTTTATCAAGGTGTGGGCAGTAGATAAGTTCTAAACCTTTCTCTGTTTTGTATGCATGTAATATACAACATCTTCCACATCTTTCACATAATTCATCTGGAAACATCTCTTCACTTATCTTTATAACTTTATCTTTTTTGAATCTTAATGTTTTCATAGTATCTCTCCATGTGAAATATAAATATAGTGTTTTATAAAATAAAGAAAGTTTTAAAAAAGATTTTAATGCCTATTCGCAAGTATAAAAATTAGGTTAAAATAGCAAGATATAGTATATAAATTTTTTTGTATATTAATTTATGTAAGATAGATATTTGATAATCCATATTTTTTATTAGTGTATTCAGTAATTTTAGGAATCTTATTAGTTTCTTATTGTTATTATATTAATCTCGAAATCAAATAGGTTAATATATATCAATAGCAGTTTTAATAGGTATGGTATTATTACTTATTTTAGTTGAAATTTTAGTAATATATGCAATTATTTTTAGAATCCTTTAAAATCATTATGTATCAATGAAGGCATGACAGTCTTTTGATATGCATATTTTGAGCCTTTTTTCTCACAATAGCCAATTTCTGCTGGAGTATTTAATTTGAAAAATATTAACTGTCCTATTCTCATTCCAGAATATAATATAACTGGTTTATCATGAGCTACTATCTCTAAGGTAATCTTTCCTTTAAAACCTGCGTCAATAAATCCAGCAGTTTGATGTGATGTTAAAAATACCCTTCCTAAGCTACTTCTACCTTGATAAAAAGATGTAATTTCCTTAGGTAGTTCTATATACTCATTTGTAGAGCCCAATATTCCTCCTTTAACTACATAATCAACATTATATTTTTCTTTAAAGTATTCTATTTTTTCTTTATTTAGAGTATAATTTATAGGGCAAACTAATATAGATCTTTTTATTTTTATCTTTTTATATTTTAATTCTTTTGATAAATCATAAATTTCATCATCATATATTATAAATTCATCGCTCAATGTTACATCATAAGATGACGGGCCTAAATACTCTCTGTTAAAAGGTTCTATAACTAATTTATTTTCATTTATCAACTTAATTATATCTTTATCGCTTAAAATCATAATATCACCATATGCTTAATCTACTAATTTATGTTAATATATAAGGATAACTAAAAATTTAATTTAAAGTTTAAAGTAAATATACGAACTATATAAATTTGGTGATGAGATGGATATTATAACATTAACAACTGACTTTGGATTTAGTGAAGGATATGTAGGAGCAATGAAGGGCAGAATTTTAGAAATTTTAAAAAAACATAATAAAGATGCAAAAATAGTTGATATCTCTCATGAAGTAAAGCCATTTAATATATATCATGGAGCCTATGTCTTATTAACATCTATCCCTTACTTTCCACCATCAGTTCACGTTGCTGTAATAGATCCAACTGTAGGTAGTGAAAGGAATTCAATTGTTGTTGAAACGAAAAATGGTCACTACTTAGTAGGTCCAGACAATGGGTTATTTACTTATGTTGTTGAAAGATTAGGAATAGAGAGGATTATAAAAATTGATGAAAGTAAATATAACCCGTCTTCAACCTTTCATGGCAGAGATGTATATGCAGTAGTTGGAGCAGAGATATTAATAAATAACGATTATGAGGGAGAGAAATTAAAAAGTATAGTTACATTGGACAATGAAAAAAAGAGAGTTATTCACATAGATAGGTTTGGAAACATAATAACAAATATTAAAGCTTCTGAAGTTAAATTTAATATTTATGAGGATGTTTTAATTAAGATAAAAACAAAAAATGGAGATAAAATAATTAAATGCAAATTTGTTAAATCATATTTTGAAGGAGGAGATAACTTTATATGTTTAATAAATAGTGAAGGATTCTTAGAAATATCTAAGTTTATGGACAATACCTCAAAATTATTGGGCGTAGATTACTTAGATGAGGTAGAGATTATTAATTAAAATATTCTTTATGGACTACTTTTAGCATATAGAGTTCCAAAGTAATATGCATAAACCAATTGAATATAAAAGATAAATATTGAACCTAATATCCATCCTATTATTGGTATCAACATTACTATACTTACAATTATATATAAACCTATTATTATTAAATAACAAATAACATATTCTCCAAATACGGATTTTATTCTATTAATTATTTCTCCAAATTCAAAAGCGGCTCCAAAACTATCTTTAGCAACGAAATTAGCTATAGCCATTGGAATAATAAATCCAAATATCATTGTTAATATAAATCCAATTATCAATCCTGCTATTTTATTCAGGTATAATAACACTAACATAATGATGAACGGAATTATTAAATATATCATTGATATTATTATACTTACCAATCCTTTTACAAATTTAGAACCAAAATTATCCCATTCTGGAAGTTTTTCTGTATTATTTATAATTAACTTCATAGTCTCCAATGAATAACCAGTGCTTATAAAATTTACAATTGGAATAATATTTAATAAACCTCCAATGAGGACTTTTTTAGTCCAATCTTTATCATTCATAGGAAATTTTAAACCTTCCATAATGTCCATATTTTCACCAATATAAATCTATTATAAGTATGTTTTTTATTAATTATATATATAGATTATTGTAATATTGAGGTGAGATTATGAAAATCAGAGGGATATGTTACAGATGTGGTGCTGAGGATGAACTTATAGATGGACTCTGTCCAATTTGCTATGCTCAAGAGCATCCACTAATTGAAGTGCCTGAAAGAGTAGAGATTGAAGTTTGTCATATGTGTGGTTCATACAAGAGGAAAATATGGCAAACTCCAAAGAGTGAAGATGCTTATGAAATATTGTATGAAATTGCATACTATGCTACAAAAGATGCTATTAAAAAGAAAAGTGTTATGGTTGATTTTGAAATATATCCTAAAATTACCCAACTTCCTGGAGGTAAGAGAAGTAAGTTAATAATTCCTGTTCATATTGTAGCAAAGGGTAGATTACCTGGAGAAAAAGAAGACAGAACTTATGAAAAGGATATAGAGGTTCATTTACAAATGGTTCAGTGTCCAAGATGTTCGAGATTTATGTCTAATTATTACGAGGCTACATTGCAAGTTAGGGCTATGAATAGGTATCTTACTGAAGAAGAAAGAGAAGAATTAGATAATTTTGTTAGGGAAGAGTTAGCTAAAAGATTAAAAAAAGACAGAATGGCTTTTATAGCAAAGTTTATTCCTCAAAAAGAGGGTTTAGACTATCAACTTGGTTCAGTAGGGGCGGCAAGAAATGTAGCACAAAAAATTAAAGAGAGATATGGAGGAAAAATTACAGAAACCGCTACATTGGTAGGAGTAGATAGAAACACTGGAAAGGATTTATATAGAGTTACAGTCTCTGTAAGAATTCCTGAATACAAAGTAGGAGATGTCGTTGAATATAAGGATAGATATTATCAAGTAACAAGTATAACAGAAGATAAAGTATATATGAAATCTATTGACTACAGAAGAGAAAAAATTGGCTTATCTTGGCATGTGGCAGAGAAAGAAACTAAAATGGTTAAGAAAAATGAAGAGTTAGATACTGCAACTGTTATAGCCACTACGCCAAATATTATGGTTATGGACGATAAAAATTATGAAGTTTATGAGTTTGACAACATTGGAGATATTGAAGTAAAAGAGGGTGATAAAGTTAAAATACTTAAAAAAGAAGGAGTTCCTTATTTAGTAAATAAAGTTAAGGAAGATAAAAATAAAAAGTAAGATAATAAGGTGAATTAAATGATTAAATTAGAAATTGACAAAAGGGCATACAACTCTATAACAAAAAATTTTTCAAAATTGGTATATACTAAGGCAATAAAAAATTTGGAAGATTTGCCTAAAAAGGAAGAAATTGTTACTCTAACATATAATGGAAAATTTGTTGCCAAGGCATTATATAATCCAAAATCAGTAATATTAAAAGTTTTAACTACTGAAAATGAGGATATTGATTACAATTTTTTTTATAAAAGAATATTAAAGGCAAAAATTTATAGAGAGGAAATTTTAAATTACAAAGATACTTACAGATGGATTTACGCTGAAGGAGATAATTTACCAACAATAATATTTGACAAATATAATAATATAGGGGCTATGCAGTTAATGTCAAAACTTATTGAGAAGGAGTATTTAAAGGATATTATTGACATTTTATTTGAATTATCTGACTTAGAAACAGTATATGTGAAAAGAGGAAAAAAAGGAGAAAAAATTAAAGATAAAATTTTTGGAGAAAAGAAAAAATATGAAACTATTATTAAAGAAGGGGAGGCAAAATTTAAAGTGAATTTAAAAGGGCATAAAACAGGTTTTTTCTTAGACCAAAGAGAGAATAGATTGGCTATAGAGAAATTTGTAAAAGAGGGGGATAGGGTTTTAGATGTCTGTTGCTATACTGGAGGATTTTCAGTCCATTGTGCTATTAAAGGAGCAGAGGTTGTAGGAGTAGATTTATCTAAAAAGGCGTTAAAAGTTGCTGAGGAAAATATGGAATTAAATAATATTCCTAAGGAGAAATACACTTTTATAGAAGGAAATGCATTTAAAGTTTTAGAGGAGTTTATAGAGGATGGAGAGAAATTTGATATTGTTATTTTAGACCCTCCCGCATTTACACAAACTGAAAAAGATATAAAAAATGCTTTAAGGGCTTATTCAACATTAAACTACTTAGGAATAAATCTGTGTAAAAGAATATTTGTTACCTGTTCATGTTCTCATCACATAGACAGAGAGTTGTTTAAAAGAACAGTTATATCATCTGCATTTAGAGCAAAAAAGGAATTAATAATGATTGATTATAAAGGACAATCTCCAGACCATCCAATATCAATAGGAAACAAAAATCTTGAGTATTTAAAATGTATATTTTTTTATGTTAATCAATATGGTGAGATAAAATGATATTAAGGCATAGACGACCAAATTTATATGGACTAATGAAAAAAGAAGGAGATAAAGAAGAAGTTGAGATAATTATAAATGAACTTTTAAATAATGACTATAAAATAATATTTCTACCCTCTGGAAGTTCAGCAGTATTTCTATCAATGTGGATAGCAAAATCTTATAGTAACGAACTTTTGATTCCAGATATGGGAGGATGGTATGGATTTTTAAAATTTCCAAAAATTTTAGATATTAAAACTAAAGAAATAAAAACTAATTTAGGAATTATAGATATAAAAAATTTAGAAGAAGTAAATAATAAATCATCAATAATTTTAACATCTTTAGCAGGTTATTTAGCCCCTCAACCATTGAAAGACATAAAAAAAGTATGTGAAGAAAAAGAAATTCTATTTATTGAAGATATATCTGGCAAAATTGGAGGAGATTGTGGCTATGGAGATATAATTGTATGCTCAACAGGTAGTCCAAAAATATTGAACTGTGAGTATGGTGGATTTTTAGGAATAAGTTATGAAGTTGAGGAAAAATTAAAAGATATTTTAAATGAAATTAAATTAATCTATAGAACATATAAAACTATAAACTATTTTGGTCTTTTAAAAGAAGAATTATTAAATGCTAAAAAAACTTATAAAAAGTATGTTGAAGTTAATAAAATAATTAAAAAAAATCTTAAGAATGCTTATTTTAAAGAATACGAAGGAATTTCTACATTTATTGAATGTGAAAATCCAAAAGCTATTTCTAAGGAAATTAACAGCCTAATAAAATTAGATAATAGGAAGTCAATAACAACTATATGCCCAAATTATGACAGAATTTTAAAAAAAGGAATAGTATTTGAAACAAAAAAAATTGAAATTTCAGAGTTAAACAGTGAAACTATATATGAAATTGTTGATATATTAAATTCTATTTTAGATAAGATTAAATCATAGCCTTTATCTTTTCAGCGGCTCTTTTCATGTTAATTCTAATTAAACCTAAATTAACTTTTGCATCTGTTAAAACGACTAAAATCCCCTCTCCTGCATCAATCATTAAAATTTTTCCATGCTCTCCTTCAACCATTGCCTGCTCTAAATTACCCATCCCTATTTCTGATATTGTTCTTTCAGAAGCCCCAAATGCCGCAGATGCCATAGCCCCTACAAGTTCAGCATCGACATTTCCTGGCAATTGTGAGGCTATAACTAAACCATCTTTTCCTACAACCATTGAACCTTTAATCCCTTCTGTCTTATTTAATTCTACTAATACTCTATCTATCATTTTTTTCACCCATGAGTTATTTGCTTTACTTTTATAAATAGTAATATATAAACTTAACTTTTAGCATAAGGTTTAAAAATAATTAAAACTTAATATTTAGAATTATGAAATTTATGTCAAAATTTATATTAATAATATTTAACAAAATTTTAATATTCAAATAGTCTTTTTCTACTTCTTTTTATTGCTCCTTCAGAAGCTTTTTCTCCCATTAATGTTTTTAATTCTTTAACTAAAGACTGTGCTGCTACAAGAGTTGTAGGCTTTATTTCAGCATTTTCACTTTCTTTTCTTAATGATTCACCTAAGTTTCTAAGTATTTCTAAAGCTATATCTAAATCCTTCTGTTCGTCACACAATTTCATTGATATAGCACTATTTATCAATAATTCTGGATTTAATGCTTTTAATAGACCTTCAATTCCTGAAGTTTCAACGATTGACGACATACATTGTAATGTCATAATTACTTGATGTTCTATCATTTTCTTAGGGGCATTTATAATTTTTCTACCAACAGTATAGTAATCTAATACACCCCCTAAAGCTACAGCAGTAACTAATGAACCCATATCTGCTACAACTGAAGATACATCTGCAGGAACTACATAAGGTTTTTTATTAACACTCTTAGTAAGTTCTACAAGTTTATTTATTTGTTCATCGGTTGCTAATTCTTCGCCATCAAGAGTCTTACTACTAATTACATAATGTTTATGTTGAGGAGTCCCTGGAACACTTGCAGGGTGCATTGAACTAATTCCTACATCCTTTCTATTAAATCTTAATTCTCGTTCTAATGATAGATATAAAACTATTGGTGAAACAGTGCAAGTATTACATATAACAGCATTTTTAGGGACATGTTCAATTATATTCTTAACAATATTAAAAGTTATTTTACCGAATGGAGTGAATAAAATATGGACTTCTCCATGCTTTGCCGCTTCTATATCATCAGTAACAACTTTAACTCCTGCATCTTCAACCTTTTTCCATAAATCGTCACTCATTATATTTTTATTTGGTTCTGCTAAAACTACATCATGTCCTGCCTCAGCAAATTCCATCGCCATTCTTGAGCCTCCATAAGGAGGCTCTCCCCCAAATTTTTCTGGCAAATTTAACTGTTCTATATACAACTTCTGATTTCCAGCCCCATATACTGATACTTTCATATTCTCAACCTCTTTACATCACAAAAAATTTAATTATATATTTATTTTGTGTATCTTACCTTTATATAATTTTCGACTTATTATTACTTATTATTACTTATTATTAGTATGATAATATCACAATCAGAACTTACCATAAAATAGATATTAACTAAAAAAATATATATACTTTACATATGTAAAGTTCCTAATAACTCATAATAAAATATTATTTAACTATTCTTATAAAATAAAAATTAAAAAAAGATTTATCGATTTATTGAGATATAGTTTCATTTCCAATTACTAAAATAGTTGATGTCTGATTGTAATGTCCAATTGAACCTCCCAATGTTGTCCCCTGTTCCCCATAGGTATTAAATCCAATTACTGGAACATCTCCAATAACTTCCTTTATTATATCAAGGTCGTTATTATTTAATCTCTCATTCAATAGATGTCTCAATATACAGTTGAATATTATAATTGCCCCTATCCTTTTTGGAGAACCTGCATTAATTATGGCATTATTTAATGCCTTTTTAAATGCCTCAATAGCGTATTCTCTATTTGTATCCATTACCGTTAAATACTGCCCTTCATTAACCTCAGAATAGAATGTAATACTTCCATCGTCATTGGCTTTCATAGCACTTTTTATTGTATATTCTCCAAAGACATCTGAGGATTTAACTCCCATAGGTTTTTGAGCAAATATTTCTGGTGTAAGTTCATCCACTTCAAGAAGTTCTTTCATAACCTCAACTGCTGGTCTATGGTTGAGTTCATAAACAGTTCTACCCTCTGATTTTGTAATAATTGCACCTTTTTTCGTTGGGAAATATGGATGGCTATAACCTACTCCAATTTTTAATGCACTACTTAATGTAGCAACGATTCCTGTATTTGAATATACACCATTGGCAAACTGAAAAGTTTTCTCAAATTTTAAATCATCCCCTGTGGAACCTCCTACAATAGGAACATTACATCCTACTTCTGAAACTATCCCTCTTAAAAACTCCTCCTCTTTACCAGACAAACCATCTGGAATTACTATATTTACAAAAGGTTTCATTCTAATGATGTCTGTACTTTTTTTATTCATAAAAGCAACTGATATTATGGCAGATGCTGTTGGATTATTTTTTAAAGAAGCATATGCATTATGTATTGCCTCTTTACCACTCTCAAAAGGTTTTTCAGATAAATTTTTTCCAACTCCTACTCCAACCTTTAAATAGGGACTCTTTAATGTCATAACTGCAACTGTGTTGGTTGTAGGTTTTTCCCTTATATTGGTAATTTCTCCAGCAGTAGTTCCTCCAATTATCGCTGAATTACCAACTTCCTCCTTAATTGCATTATAAACTTCCTCTGGATTTAAATTAGAGGAAGAAAAAACTATTGTTAAATCCGGATTACCCCCAGTTTTCTCTAATGCCATTTTTATTGCCTCTTTTGGGTCTTCCGAATGCCCTACTCCTACTTTTAATACATCTTTAATTGCCATAATTTCCCTCCTAATTATAGATTTTATTCAATATATTTTTAGGTATTTAGTTATATTTATATTTTTAGGTATTTAGTTATATTTATATTTTTAGGTATTTAGTTATATTTATATTTTTAGGTATTTAGTTATTCGAATTTATAGATATAAAAATAAGATTAATCTTTTTGAATATTTTCATCTTAAATTAGATTATAGTTGTTATATAGTGTTTGATAAAATTTATAAACCTTATTTAAAATAAAATTATTCCTAACTATATAAAATACATTATGAGGGATGAGTATGTTTCTAACATTGGACGACTTTGACTTTGAAGATAAAAGAGTAGTTTTGAGAGTAGATATAAACTGTCCAATAGACCCAAATACTGGAGAGATTTTAGACGATAAAAGGATTAGAGAAATAAAAGATACAATTAAAGAGTTGATAAATAAAAATGCCAAAGTTGTAATATTGGCACATCAGAGTAGGCCAGGAAAAAAAGATTTTACAACATTAAAAAATCATGCAAAAGTTTTATCTAATGTTATTGGTAAAGATGTAGAGTTTATTGATGAAGTAATTGGCTATACGGCAAGAGAGTCTATAATTAATATGAAGTGTGGTGATGTCATTTTATTGGAAAATATTAGATTTTATTCTGAAGAGGTTTTGAGTGATTGGAAAAAGTGGGAAGGAATAACTCCAAAAAAACAGGCAGAGACAAATATAATTAAAAAACTATACCCATTATTTGACTATTTTGTTAATGACGCCTTTGCGGCGGCACATAGAGCTCAACCCTCATTAGTTGGTTTTTCTTATTATATGCCAATGATTGCTGGAAGATTAATGGAAAAAGAAGTTAGTATTTTATCAAAAGTTTTAGAAAATCCAGAGAGACCTTGTGTTTATGTTTTAGGAGGAGCAAAGGCAGATGATTCAATAAAAGTTATGAAAAATGTCCTAAAAAAAGGAGTGGCAGATAAAGTTTTAACATCTGGAATCGTTGCCAATATATTTTTAATAGCTATGGGATACGATTTAGGAGTTAATATAAAAGTTATAGAGAATCTTGGATTAACTAATCAAATAGAGATTGCAAAAGAGTTGTTAGATAAGTTTAAAGATAAAATTGTTGTTCCAGTAGATGTAGCTTTAAATATAAATGAAAATAGAGAAGAGACAGATTTACAAAAAGACAAAAAAATAGAAGGTTTAATTAACGATATTGGAGAAAAAACCATTGAACTTTATAGTGAGATTATAAAAGAGGCAAAAACTATTGTAGCAAATGGTCCTGCTGGGGTTTTTGAAAAAGAATTATTTGCAAAAGGGACTAAGGAATTGTTAAAGGCGATAGCAAACTCAGATGGATTTTCAGTTATTGGAGGAGGTCATTTATCAGCCGCGGCAGAGTTGTTTGGATTTGCTAATAAGATAGATCACATTAGTACAGGAGGAGGAGCAACATTAGAGTTTTTAGGTGGAGAAAAGTTGCCAGTAATAGAAATGTTAAAGGAATCTTACAAGAAATATAAAAGAAAGAACTAACAATTAACTTTAAATACATAAAACATAATTACTTTTTATTAAACTATTTATTACTTTATCTTAATTTTTGCTTTGGTTGTATTACTATATAAATAAAAAGGGGATTGTATGAATTTAAAAAAAATAGTTTATGAAATAAGAAATTTTGAAGGGATTTTGAGGAAAATAGCTATTAAAGATGTTGTGGAGAATTTTAAATTTAATGATGAAGATTATGAATTTGAAATTATAGTAGATTTTGGTGATGATGCGGCAGTAATTGGCATTGATGGGGATAACGCTATTTTGTTAGCCGCTGATGGAATATGGGAAAAACTATTAGAGGCTGATCCTTGGTGGGCTGGCTACTGTTCAGTTTTAGTTAATTGTAAAGATATAGCGGCAATGGGTGGAAAGTGCATAGGAATGACAAATATAATAAGCATAAAAGACAAAGATGTTTGTAGAAAAGTTTTAAAAGGAGTTAAAGATGGTGTAAAGAAATTTGGAGTTCCTATGGTTGGAGGGCATACACATCCTGATGCCATGTGTAATGTCTTAGATGTTTCTATAACTGGTATAGCCAAAAAGGATTGCATATTGAGAAGTGACAATGCAAAAGTTGGCGATAAAATAATATTTGCCTATGACTTGGTTGGACAAATATATAAATCATTCTCGTTAAATTGGGATACTACTACAATGAAGCCTAAGAAGTTAGTTAAAGCTCAGATGGATGCATTAGTTCAAATTGCTGAAAATAAATTGGCTAATTCATGCAAAGATATAAGCAATCCTGGAGCTATAGGAACTTTGGGAATGTTATTAGAAGTTTCAAGAAAAGGAGGAATTGTTGATATTACAAAAATTCCAAAACCAGAGGAGATTGATTTAATTCATTGGCTTAAAGTTTATCCGGGAAGTGGATATGTTCTAACAGCTAAGGAAGAAAACTTCAAAGAGATTAAAAATATTTTTGAAGATGTAGAAATGACTGCTGAAGTTTGTGGGGAAGTAATCCCAGAAAGAAAGTTATACATTACTGATGGAACTAACAAAGAAATTGTCTTTGACTTTGAAAAAGAATTCATTTGCGGATGTTAATTTTTAAACTTTATTTTAGGTGATTTTTATGAAATTAGCAGTTGATGCTGTTTTTTATGTAAGGGAGGGTTTTAATTTTGAAAAAGCATTTAAAGAAGTTTTGAAAATTTTAGGAGAGGATGTAAAAATTTTATCTGTCGAATATCCAGAGTTGGCTTTAATTTCGGAAGAGGGGTATTATTACAGATGCGGATTTATGATTGACAAAAAATTAGATAGAGAACTTAGTAGAGAAGAAATTGATGAAATTAAAGAAAAAATTAAAAAATTGTTTGAAAATGAGATAATTTATACATTAACATGTGAAATATTATGAAAGAAGTTAAAGATTTTTACGACAGTTGGAATCCTAATAACTTTCCAAAATACATGAAGTGTATTATAAATTTCGCAGATAAGTTAATCTTTGAAGAACTAAAGAAATTAATAAAAACTATTGTAAATAATGAAAATAAGGATAATAAAGATTTTTTAGTTTTAGATTGTGGATGCGGTTATGGGGCCTTTTATAATTTAACAAAAGACTTTAATACTATATATTTGGATATTTCATTAAATTTACTAAAAAAATTCAAAATCAAAGAGCGAAAAGTTTGTGGCAATATATTAAATCTACCATTCAAAGACAACACTTTTGATTTAGTTCTATGTATAAATGTTTTAGAGCATGTAGATTATTTAAAATCTTTGAATGAAATACATAGAGTTTTAAAAAATAATGGACATTTAATTGTAGTTGTTGTAAATAGAGATAGCTTAATTAAAGAAGAAATTTTTAACGATTTTAAAATTTTTCATAAACCTTTATCTTACAAAGATTTTGAAGAAACAAATATAAACTTTAAAATCGTTTATTTAAGTTCATTATATTATTTGCCACCAATTTTTAAAATATTCCCACCAGTATTTTTAAAAATAATTCTAAAATATTGGAAACCTTTGGATAAAAGATTATCAAAGATTTTTAAAAATAGAGGGCAGTTTTTAGTTCTTAATATGGTGAAAGAATGAATATTTATACCTTACCAAAAGGAACTTACAGTGAAAAGGCTACAAAAAAATTTTTAGAGTATATAGATGGAGATTATAATATAAAATACTGTAATTCAATATACGACATATTTGAAAGTGTAAGTAATGGAGGTTTAGGAGTAGTTCCAATAGAAAATTCTATTGAGGGCTCTGTATCATTAACACAAGATTTATTATTACAATTTAAGAATATTAAAATATTAGGAGAGTTATCCTTAGATATACATCACAATTTGATAGGTTATGATAAAGATAAAATAAAAATTATTATATCTCATCCCCAGGCGTTGGCTCAATGCAGAAATTACATAAAAAGGCATGGTTGGGAAGTTAAGGCAGTAGAAAGCACGGCAAAGGCTGTAAAAATTGTCGCTGAAAGTAAGGACGAAAATTTAGGGGCTATTGGTTCAAAAGAATCAGCAGAATATTATAATTTAAAAATATTAGATAAAAATATTGAAGATTACAAAAATAATAAAACAAGATTTATTTTAATTGGTAAAAATGTGAAATTTAAAACACTTCCAAAAAAATATAAAGTTTCAATTGTTTTTGAGTTAAAAGAAGATAAGCCGGGGGCGTTATATCATATTTTGAAGGAATTTGCAGAAAGAAATATAAATTTAACAAGGATTGAATCAAGACCTTCAAAAAAGAGATTGGGAACATATATTTTTTATATCGACTTTGAAGATTCTAAAGAGGATTTAGAGGAAATTATAAAATCACTAAAAAAACATACGACTTTTATTAATATTTTGGGAAGATATCCTGTTTTTGATTAAGTTCTAAACTCCTTATAAAATATGTCTGTTGATGGATGAACCTCTATAAAGTTGTTATATACATCAATTCCTCTAATTAATTGAGCAAAGTATGGAAGAATCTCAGGGCATGGAGTCATTATTATTGCTCCAACAACCTTCCCATTTTCGTAATATATTTTATTTAAGCCAACGCTCTTTAAAACCTTGTAAAAGTTTCCTTTACCTATGTGGCTTTTTAATATTTTGTATTTATTAGTTTGTTTTCCCACATAGGCAATAGTTAAAGACATTCTAACAGTTTTTGGAACTAAATCATAGTTTGGCTTTTTTAATTCTCTGTTGTTTATTTCATTGTATATATTTTGAGCTACAATTCTTCCTTCCATTCTTGAAATTGGAGTATTTCCTCCTCCATTTATTAAACAATCTCCACATGCATAAGTTTTGTTTTTATTTTTTATCCTCAAATATTCATCTGTCTCAAATAATCCTTTTCCTCCAATGGCTAAGATTTTTGTATAATTATCATCTTTTAATAATTTCTCAAACTTATCTTTATCATTTATAATTTTAAAATTAACAAGATTTTTCATTATATAATTCCTAATATCTTCATCTTTAATTTCTTTTAAAATTTTAGATCTTGTATATAAAATAACATTGCTTCCAAAGTCAGAAAATATTGATGCATATTCGACTCCAACAGTCCCTCCACCGATGATTAATATATTTTCAGGAAGCTCTTTTAGATTAGGTATATCTCTGTGGGTTAATACATTTTCATATCCATTGTATGATTTGGGATATTTTTTTCCAACTGCATAGACAATATAATCATAGTTATCTTCATATTTTTCCTTGAATTCTTTATATTTTATATTCACTCCTTTTTCCTTGGTTTCTTTCTCCAATTTGTTTCTAATTTTATCTTGGATTTTACTTATCTTCTCCTGTAATTCTTTAAATGATATAATTTCTTCTAATCTTATCTTTTTATTCTTTAAAATACTTAAATCGTTGAGAATATCTGCCATTTCTCTAAGACCAGTTATATATGTACATCCGTAATTTAAGCATGTCCCTCCTATTTTATCTTTTTCAAATAAATCAACATCAAAACCATAATCTGCTAAGGACATTGAACAAGTCCTCCCTGCTGGTCCAGAGCCGACAACAGCAATTTTTGTCAATTTATCACCATTATTTACGATAATACATAATTATTAAGCAAAAAACTTTAGTGATATTGTTATGAACTCTTCAATATAGAGAATAAGATAAAGGAAATTTTATCAATTATAATGGAAGAACCTAATTTTATTATATTATATTTGGACCAATAACTAGTGATAAGAATACCTTAATTAATGAGGTAATAAACAATAGGTTAGACAAAAATAAAGTATATTGTATTTTATATAAATCTTAGAGGGTTTGTAGCAGTTACTTAGTTTTTGTAGCATAATTCGTTTAGGAGATTTTTTATAAATTGATTTTAATTTATCAATGATAATATCATAAACCTCTTTAATTCTATGGAGTTCGGATAAATCAACTCTAATCCATCCTTCAATTGGATGATATATATCGAGAGATTTTAGATTGCTATAAACTCCGACAATTATTTCTATAATCGAATGGTCTATAGATTGTTTGAAAGTTAGATAAGCAGAGTTTTCCTTCAAAATAATTTCTCCAATCTCCCAATCTTTAACCTTATCGAAAAACCATTCATCTTTAATGTTTAAAATTAAATATTCCTTTCTCGGCTTAATAGTAATTTTAATTTCTCCTTTTTCTTTATTGTATTTTATTAAGGTTGTTTTCACTCTAACGAATGGTCTTTTAAATATCACCTTAGTTCTTTTTCTCAATCCCTTTAAATAATTGGATTTCCAACAATCCATTGTTGAATAAGCGACTTTAATAGTCGCATCGACATAATGGAGAGCATAATTCCAACCGTTTAATAATCTTCTCCTTAACACCCTCTTAAAATCTTTATCTTTGGGAATTTCTGGGATTAACCGAAACGGTAGAGTAGTATTTATAATTATTTCCAACTTTATACCGATGTTTAACTATTCTCTCTTTCCATTGGATATTGTTCCAGATAATATCGACAGCAGTTTGAGATAGATTTAAAAATCGATTAGAAAATTATTTATATTATAATTGTGAGAAACTTTATATGCCAGAACGATTTGGTTGGGGATTTTATTCCTCATTTTATCACCGAAATTTTTATCTCTTTTTGTATAAGAATTATTTTACAAAGTATAAAAAGATTTCTTTTTTAACTGTCGATAAATGAGTATCTTTGTCTATCTATGCCTATATATTTTTAAACAGTGTTAGATAGCAATTTCTTAATTTCTGTAACATATCACAGTATATAAATATTCAATTTAATTATATTACTAATTAACCGATGAGAGGGCTCTGCCTTCGAGGTTATTATAAATGCTTATAAATTTCATTTGAAGGGCCGTTTCCGTTCTACCCAAAGTCCAATGAACCTATAGCAGAGAGAATGGTATTCCCAATGAAACAGGGTTGAATATCACCCATTTCCATGGCCGTAAGTTATTATATGTTATAATACTCCATGGAAATGGGAAACGGTAACCATTAACCATCATAAACTATATAAACCTGATTATATTATAATATAAAGTTGGTGTGCATGGCTAGGCCGGGGGGTTGGGCGTCCCCTGTAACCCGAAATCGTCCTTATGCGGGGGCCGAAAACCTGGGGGCGGTATGTCCTCCAGTCTTCTCTCCACAGGTCTCTCGATGATGCCTCGTCCCGTGGGGCTCGGCGGTGGGGGAGCACCTTCTGTAGGGAAGGTGTAACCCCCTTTACCTGCCGAACCCCGCCAGGCCCGGAAGGGAGCAACGGTAGGCAGGACGTCGGCGCTCACGGGGTAAACGGGGTTGAGAAGAGACCTGTGGGTAGGAGGGGGCTGGAGGACATACCCACCCCAGGGAAGCCATGCACACCACTATTTTTTATATATCTTAAATTTTATTTTCTAAATATTCTAATTGATAAAAACTTAAATATGAGGGAAAATAATGCTTATTGGTGTAATATCTGACACTCATATTTACGATAGAGCATATGAATTGCCAAAATCTGTTTTTGATGAATTTTCTAATGTTGATTTAATTATACACTGTGGAGATGTTACTGACAAAGATGTTTTAAATTTATTGAGTGATTTAGCAGAAGTTATTGCGGTTAGAGGAAATATGGATTATCTTAATCTTCCAAAACAACAAATTTTAAATATAAATAATTTTAAAATAGGAGTTATTCACGGAGATGTTATTTATCCAAGAGGAGATAAACTAAAATTAAGATTATTAGGTAAGGAGATGGGAGTAGATATATTAATCTCAGGACATACACATACACCATTTATAGATGACTGTGGAGATGTTTTATTACTAAATCCCGGCTCTCCAACGGTTCCAAGGTGTCCTATTAAGTCAATTATGAAATTAAATATTGAGGATAATGTTAAAGCTAAGCTAATTCCAATTGAATAATTTTATATAAATTTTATTTTTGGTGTTAGGAATGGAAATATTAAATAAATGTGTTGGATGTGGTAATTGTGTTGTATTTTGTCCAAAAAAGGCAATAAAAACCTATGGGGTGGCGATTGTAGATAATGATAAATGTGTAAATTGTGGTATATGTGCAAAATACTGTCCAATTGATGCTATTGTGATAGACTAAAAATGAATTTATTCAAATAAAACGATAAAAAATAAACTAATAAAAATTAAAACGAACTAAAGTAATATAATGTAATAGAAAGATAACAATGTAAAGATATAAGGAGGTTTAAAAATGTATATAGGAAGGTTTTTAGTGGTTGGTAAGACAAAGGATGGAAAACTCTTTGCCGCTTACAGAGTTTCGAGTAGAAGTTTTCCAAATAGAGTGGCTAAAAAAATAAACGATAATACAGTGGCAATAATTCCAAAGGACTTAAATGAAATTTTTAAAAATCCTTATATCACTTACAACTGCATAAAAGTAGTTAATAATACTGTTATAGTCACTAATGGCTCTCATACTGATTTTATAGGTGAGAAATTACATTTTGGTAAAAGAGATGCATTAGCTTATGTATTAACCGTTATGGACTATGAGAAAGATGATTACAAAACTCCAAGAATAGCGGCAATATTAGATAAAAATGAATGCTATATGGGATATGTTACTCATGAAGATATTAGAGTTAAAAAGGTTGAATTAAAAGAAGGAAAAGGTTATTATTTAGGAGTATATAACTCATGTAAAATAGATGAAAATCAAGTTATAGATATTGAAGGAACCACTGCAGAAGAGATAGCAGAGTATATTTTAAACTACAAAGAATTTGAGCATCCAGTAGCATGTGCTGTAGCTGTTATTGACAAAGATAAAGTAAAGATAGCTACTAAAAATAAAAATGAATAATTTCATTAATTTTTAAAAATTTTTAAATTAACTATATTGCGTGATTGTTATGTCTATTTTTTTATTTGAAAGGAACAATGAAAAAAATGTAATTAACAATATTAGACAACTTATTAAAATGGCTTTAAATAGCATTAATCTTTTGAAGGAGTATATGCACTCTAAGGATGAAAAACTATTGAAAGAAATTATAAAAATAGAGGAAGAAGGGGATGAAATAACTAAAAATATAAGAATAAATTTAGAAAATGCATTTTTGCCAAATATGAAGAGAGAACTATCGAGGTCTGCTGAGCTTTTAGATGAAACCTTAGATAGCTTAAAACATGCTGCTATGCTTTATGAATTATTAAAATATGAACTGGATAGTTATTTAAAAGATGAAATCGATCTCGTTTTAATGATAACTGTTGATATGTTCAAACACTTAGAAAGAATTTTAGATGTTATTGAAAATGGAGGAGACTTAGATACAATAATTAAAGAAATTAAAGATAAAGAGAAATTTATTGACGACATTTATCAAAACAAAATTTATAAATATTTAATTAATTTAAAAATCATATCTTTTTGGGATGGGAAGATACTATGTGATTTTATTGATAACATAGTGGATATTAGCGACTACATAGAGGATGTTGCAGATGAATTACAGATAATGTATTTCCATATTAAATAAGGTGATATTATAAATTCCCAAATTTTAAATTTAATAGTAAGTTTTTACTTATTGTTTATCTTAGGTGCTAACAATGTTGGAAATGCTATTGGCACAGCATATGCTTCAAAAGCGGCATCTTATAAAAGTTTATTAATTTTATTTAGTGTTAGCGTTATTGTTGGTTCTTTATTTGCTAAAAATGTTGGTAATACTGTAAATAGTATATCCTCAGAAGCTTTAATTTCCTTAATAATTTCTTCTTTAGTTATGACAATATCAACATATAAAAAAGTGCCTATTTCTTTACACACTATTATAGTATGCTCATTAATTGGCTTAAATTTTAGTTCTTCAAATTTAAAAGTGTTTTTTAAAATATTATTAAGTTGGATTTTTTCTCCAACTATTGCAGTTATTATTGCTTATATATTCTATTTAACTTATGAAAGAATTAAGATTCCAATTTTTAAAAAATTATCTATAATTAGAACTTTATTATTACTAACTTCTGGAATAATTGCATTTAACTTAGGAAGTAACGATTTACCAACCATTTTAGGAACTTTTACAACATCTCAAACAATCTATCTTATTGGAGCAGTTTTTTTGTGCTTAGGAGCATATCTATATGGAAACAAAATTTCAGAAACATTTACTATGATTACCAATTTGAGTGTAACATCTGCATTTATAGCCCAACTATCTGGAGGTTTGGCTGTAACTATATTTACTGCATTGGGAATGCCTGTTTCAACAACTCAGGCAATAGTTGGGGGTATTTTAGGGGTTGGATTAACCAAAGGAATAAAAACAATAAAGTGGAGTGTATTTAAAAAAATTATTTTTTGGTGGGTTGTGGCTCCAATAATTGCCTTAATAATTGGGTTTATTATTAAGAAAAAACTAATGTAATTAAGGAGATTGTTATGAACAATTTAATAAAACTTTTAAAAGGTTGTAAAAAATTAGTAATTATAGGAGTAGGAAATGAATTAAAGGGAGATGATGGTATAGGAGTATATGTAACTAAAAAATTAATGAATTACTTTAGTGAAAATAATAATTTAAATAATGAAATTTTAAAAATAAAAAATCTATATTTAATAAATGCTGGAACTGTCCCTGATTTTTATACTGATATTTTGAAAGAGATAAAGCCTACTCATCTTATAATTATTGACTGTGCTTTGATGAATGAACCTCCTGGCAAAGTTAAAATTATAAAAGAAGATGAAATAATAAATTACAGTTTATCAACTCACACATTACCAATATCATTTATAATTAAATATTTAAAGAATTTTGTAAATTTTGATGTAATAATTATAGGAATCCAGCCTAAGATTATAGATTTTTGTCCTATGTCTAAGGAGGTTATAGAATCTGGAGATAAATTGATAGAAACTCTTATAAACTGTATAAAAAAATTAAATCTAACAGAATAATAGGATGTGATTGATATGATTGACTTTAAGGAAATAGAAAAAAAATGGCAAAAAAGATGGGAAGAGGCAAAGATTTTTGAGGCAGATCCTGATGATAGGGAGAAGTTCTTTATAACTGCGGCATTTCCCTACTTAAATGGTGTATTACACGCTGGGCATTTAAGAACATTTACAATTCCAGAAGTTGTTGCAAGATTTCAAAGGATGAAAAATAAAAATGTCTTATGGACTTTTGGTTATCATGTAACTGGAACTCCAATATTAGGTTTGGCTGAGTTGATAAAAAATAAAGATGAAAAAACAATTTGGGCATATACAAATTTACACGGAATACCAGAAGAAGACCTTTTACAATTAACAACACCAGAGAAAATTGTAGAATACTTCTCAAAAAAGGCAACTGAGGCATTTAAAAGAATGGGATTCAGTTTAGATTGGAGAAGAAACTTTAAGACGGATGATGAAGTTTTCAATAAGTTTATTGAATGGCAATTTCATAAATTAAAAGAAAAAGGTTTAATTGTTAAAGGTTCTCATCCTGTTAGATACTGTCCAAGATGTGATAACCCTGTTGAAGATCACGACATATTAGTTGGAGAAAATGCCACTTTGGTAGAGTATATATTAATTAAATTTAGAACAGAGGATGGCTACATAATGCCTATGGCTACTTTAAGACCAGAAACTGTTTTTGGAGTTACAAATGTTTGGATTAATCCTTCTGCTACATATGTAAAGGCAAAAGTTTATTTAGAGATAGAAAAAGAGGATGGAGTTGAATTAATTGATAATGGAATTTGGATAATGTCAAAAGAATGTGCTGAAAAACTAAAACATCAAAATAGAAGAATAGAGATTCTTGAGGAGTTTAAAGGAGAACTACTTATTAACAAAAAGGTTATAAATCCAGTAACTGGTAAGGAAGTTCCTATACTACCTGCTAAATTTGTAAAAACTAATATAGGAACTGGTTGCGTTATGAGTGTTCCAGCACATGCACCTTATGATTATATAGCATTAAGAGATTTAGGATTAGTTGATGAAATAGATTTAATTCCATTAATTGATGTTCCCGGATATGGAGAGTATCCTGCAAAGGAAATTGTAGAAAAAATGGGTATTAAAAGCCAAGAAGATGTTGATAAGTTAGAGGAGGCTACTAAAAAAATTTATAAAGATGAGTTCCACAAGGGAGTTTTAAATGAAAATTGTTTAGATTATAAAGGCATTCCAGTTAGAGAAATTAAAGATAAATTAACAAAGGATTTAATAGATAAAGGACTTGCTGAGGTTATGTATGAATTTAGTGAAGAAAAAGTTATTTGTAGATGTGGAACTCCTTGTATAGTGAAGATGGTTAAAGGACAATGGTTTATAAAATACTCTGATAAAAAATGGAAGGAATTGGCTCACAAATGTGTAGATAAAATGAAGTTTATCCCTGAACATTTAAGACAAGTGTTCCACGAAAAAATTGACTGGATGAAGGATAAGGCTTGTGTAAGAAGAAGAGGATTAGGAACTAAGTTTCCATTTGAGGAAGGATGGGTTATTGAATCTTTATCTGACTCAACTATATATCCTGCATACTATACAATTGCAAAATATATAAATGAATATAAAATAAAACCAGAACAACTAACCTTAGAGTTGTTTGACTATGTATTCTTAGGTAAAGGAGATATTGAGAAAATTTCCAAAGATACAGGAATTCCAAAGGATATTATTGAAGGTATGAGGAAAGAGTTTGTTTATTATTATCCAGTTGATTGGAGATGTTCTGCTAAGGATTTAATTCCTAATCATTTAACATTCTACATCTTTAACCACGTAGCAATCTTTCCAGAAGAGTATTGGCCAAGAGGCATTGTAGTCAATGGGTATGTTACAATTGAAGGACAAAAGTTGTCTAAGTCAAAGGGTCCATTAGTTCCAATAATAGAAGTGGCTGAAAATTATGGGGCAGATGTTGGAAGGTTTTATATAACAACCTGTGCTGAATTACCACAAGATGCTGATATTAAATTTAAAGAATTGGAAAATACTAAAAAAGTTTTAGAAAGATTGTATTTATTTGCAAAAGACATTGCTGAAAGAAAGGATGAAGAAGGAAGTGAATATAATTACATTGACAGATGGTTATTAAGTAGATTATATAGATCTGTTAAGCTATACGATGAATATATGGAGAACTTTGAACTTAGAAAAGCGGGAATATTACTCTATCAACTGTTAGATGACTTAAAATGGTATAGAAGAAGGGGAGGAAATAATATAAATGTATTGAGGGAGTTCTTAGAAGTTATAATAAAATTAATGGCTCCATTTACTCCACATCTATGTGAAGAAATGTGGGAAATGTTAGGAAAAGAAGGATTTGTTTCTTTATCTAAATTGCCAGAAGTTAAAGAGGAGTTTATTGATGACAGTATAGAAAAAGGAGAGGAATATTTAAAATCAGTAATTGATGACATAAAGGAAATAATAAATGTTACAAAAGTCCAACCAAAAAGAATTTATCTATATACAGCCGATGAATGGAAATATGATGTCTTAAAAATAATTAAGGAAAATGAAGGAAAGACAATTAAAGAGTTAATGCCAATTATTATGAAAAATTCAGAGTTCAGAAAGTATGGTAAAGAAATTCCAAAGTTGGTTAATCAATTGTTAAAAGTTAATGCTGATATTATTAATGAAGTAGAAATCCTAAAAAATGCCAAAGAATTTATAAAAAGAGAGTTTAATGTAGATGAAGTTATTATCAATGGGGAAGACAAAGGTAATAAAAAGAGAGTAGCAATTCCATGCAAACCAGCAATTTATTTAGAATAAAACTATTTTTACTTTTTAATAAAAATTATTAAATTAAAATTATAATATTATATAATAAAAATAGTCCTGATACGAAAACTTTTTATATGATTATCAATATAATTATTTTTGGAAATATTGTATTAAATAATCATAAATATCTTTTTAATAAATATAATAAATCCAAATAATTTTAATTTTTACATAATTTACGAACATCTAAAACTTGTTTTAGCGGATTTTCTATTTTTATTTGACAAGGTTTAATTTAAAATTTTTGTCTTTACCTTTAAAGTTGTTTAAAAAACTGTAATTAATATATTAAATAATTTAAATTAATAAAATGATATGGAGGGGGAATATGATAGCGAATTCAACAATTAACGAGGAATACAAAGTTATAAATAATTATAAGTCTTTTTTGGAGATATTTTCTGAAGTTCCAGAAATTGGAGAAATTTTAGAGAAGAGTGAAAGTATAGAAGAGGCAAGAGAAAAGTTATTTGAATTTTGTAAAGAGTTAGAGTGGAAAATTAGAAGTGGTAAGATAAAATTTAAAAATGAAATAGATAGATGGCTATCATTAAAATCTATTGAAATATTTTTAAATATAATCTCTAAACACAACGAAAAATTATCTGGATTTAGCACATTGGAATATTTATGGAAAGCATATAAAGGTTACGAAGATGCTTTAAAAGAAATAGGGGAGGGTTTTATTGAAGAATTTAGACATTTGTTTTTGGCTATGTCTGGAAAGGCGAACTATTCCTTAGGTTTCTTAGGAGAAAGATTATTAAATGAAGGTGTTGAATTTGTAGATTTTAGTAAGATAAAAGGTAGAAAAGCAGGAATTGCGAGATCCAACTTTTTAGATAAAGTTTATGAAATTATGAGAGAATACATTAGTAAATATCCAAGCGGGTTAGATAAGAGAATTATATTAAAAAGAAAAAAGAATAGGGAAATTTTAGAAGATTTCTTTGGAATTACTGATGATGAATGGTTTAACTATAAGTGGCAGTTTAAAAATGTAATAAAAGGTAAAAAAGGAGTAGAAATTTTAAAAGAACTTAGAGAAGAGACAAACTTTAAAATATCTGATGAAGATTTGGAGATTATAGAAGAATGTGTGAAAAATGGAATACCATTTGGAATAACTCCTTACTATTTACATTTATTTGACTTCGAAAATCCTTATGTTGAAGATCTACCAGTTAGAAGGCAGGTTATTCCTCCAAAATGGTATGTTGAAAAGATGATTGAACATAAAGAGGATAGATCAACATTCTTTGACTTTATGGGGGAGCATGACACTTCTCCATGTGACTTAATAACAAGGAGGTACGTTACAATTGCAATTATAAAACCTTATGAATCTTGTCCTCAAATTTGTGTCTATTGTCAAAGAAACTGGATGGTTCAAGATTTTAACGAAAAGGCATTTAAAGGTTGGGATAAAGTTGAAAAAGCATTAGATTGGTTTGCTGAGCATGACTCAATGATAGAGATACTAATTACCGGTGGAGATCCATTCAGTTTAAGTGATAAGGCTATTGAAAAGATGTTAAATAGAATCTCTGAAATTAATCATGTTATTGGAGTACGATTTGGAACGAGAACAATAGTCACAGTTCCTATGAGAATAACAGATGAATTGGTAGAGATATTAGACAATTATGAAAAGAGTTTAATGATTTCTACACATGTTGAAAGTTGTTATGAAATTACACCAGAAGTTAAAGAGGCTGTTAGAAAATTAGGAGAGAAAAATATTAAGGTTTATAATCAGCATGTATTTCATAGATATGTAAGCAGAAGATTTGAAAATGTCGCTTTAAGAATAGCTTTAAAGAAAGCAGGAATAATTCCATACTATACATTCTATCCTAAAGGAAAGATAGAGCATAAAGATTACTTAGTTCCAATAGCAAGAGTAGTTCAAGAAGTTAAAGAAGAAGCGAGATTATTGCCAGGATCATTTAGAACAGATGAGCCAATATTTAATGTTCCAAGAATGGGCAAGAATCATTTAAGAGGTTGGCAGGATAGAGAATTGATAGCTATAAAACCTAATGGAAGTAGAGTTTATCTAATGCATCCATGGGAAAAAGGAATATATCCAACTAAGTTATACACTTACGAAGATACGCCAATTAAAGAATACTTAGATAGTTTAAAGGAAATTGGAGAAAATATTGAAGAATATAAAACTATTTGGTATTACTATTAATAATCATAAATATAATCTCACTTTTCTATTTTTGTAATCTAAGATTTATAAACATAGAACTACAATATAAACCGGACGAGGTTGGAGGTTGTCAAGATAAAGATAGGAGGAAGTTATAGATGGAAGCGAAAGAATTAAGCCAAGAGATAATTGTATTAAATTTGGAATTATTAGGGAATCTATTATAGAAGGACTTAGTTTTTCGTTTAAGGAGGGAGAAGAAACTTACTACACAATTTCTTAATCAAAATCGAACTCTTTTGAATTTTAAACCTAATCTCTGTAATGGTCATGGATACCATCCACTAAAATTTTTGGTTTATTCGAGCAAAATTTTAATATACTTCTTACGAATAATATTTTTTATTTCCATATTTTTAAATCTTTCTTATCTTGACAGTCTCTCTCAACCGGACAACCGAAATATTTATATATGAGTTATTCATACTATAATCTCGCTGACTGATTGTTGTGGGCTCGTGGTCTAGCTGGCTATGATGCCGCCCTGACACGGCGGTGGTCGGGAGTTCGAATCTCCCCGAGCCCACCAATCCTTAAATAGGCAGAGCATTTTGGGTATAGCAATAGGGCGAAGCCCTATGCTTTGAGACTCCTCAAACCCACCAATCCTTAAATAGATAGTATATTTTGAGCATAGTTATTTTTATTTTTAGAGAAATAAATTATTATATTCAAATTTTTTATTAAATTTATTAAAAATAGATTAAATTAGGAAAATATTAATTAATATAGAATAATATTAAAATTAATTAGTCAACAATATCAACATGAACATATGCCTTTTCAACATTATCTAATTTTTCTAATCTTTTCTTAACATCTACCTCAATATCGTGCATTTCCTTTGCAGATATATTTGAAGGCACTTCAACATGTAACTCAACATAGATTTTAGGTCCTACATAATGAGCTTTTATATCATGGACACCTATAACCCTATCTACACTTAATGCCTCTTTTTTTACAATCTCATAAAAATCCTCTGGAGGAGAGCTTCCAGTAAGATAATTTATGTTAGTTATAATTATTTCAATAGAAACCTTAGCAATCATAATTGAAACGATTATCCCAGCAATGGCATCACCATAACTTACTCCAAATTTCTCCAACAATAAACCAATTAAAACTACTATACTACTTAAAACATCACTCCTATGGTGATAGGCATCTGCAATTAATATTTGACTATTTAACTTTTTTCCTACATATAAACTATATTGTGTCATTAACTCCTTAGATACTATTGAAATTATAGCTACTGTGAGCATTATAATATTGACAGTAATTACTTCCTTACTGAAAAGTCTTTCAATTGCAAATTTACCAATCTCGCAGGCAGTAAAAAATAATGCCAGACCCATTAAAAAAGCTATTAATGGCTCAAATCTTGAATGTCCTAATGGATGAGATTTATCAGCAGGTTTTGAAGCAAGTTTTATCCCAATATATCCTAAAACACTTGTTAAAACATCAGATAAAGAATGAACTCCATCAGAGATTAAAGATATACTTGAGTATATATAACCAACTATTATTTTTATTACTCCTAAAAAGATATTACCAACAATACTCACAATTATTGGCTTTTCTTTTTCATCCATAAAAATCCCAAACTAAATTTTAAACTTTGAGAACTTTTCCAACATGTCCATAGATGAAGTTGTTTAATTGAGATAGTTTTGTTAATGCCTTAAATCCAGTGCAATGCATTGGCATAATCCAAAAATCTTGTGATTTGAAGTAATCTACAATTTTATTTAAGTATTCATCAGAAACAGATACTAAGTGAAAACCACCTAAAACTTCTTTAATTTCACTCAACTTTTTTCCATATTCAACTACATTTATTATTCCACTGTGAGAACAGCCAGTAATTAAAACTCCATTGGCAATTAAAAACATATCGTCATTTATTTCATCTTTTACTTTTTTTCCATCCTTAATACAATGAAATTCTTCCATCTCATACTCATACTCTCTTGGAATGTATCCAGAGATGATAATATCTTTGTCTATTTTGTATGGCTTCTCTATAATCTTTAGGTCTGCTTTTTTTAGAAGATAATCTTTTATTTCTTTATCTATTCCAATATATCTATTTCCAGAATATTTGTCTAAAAAAGCGTCCTTATGAATTATAACCTTTCCACAAATTAAATCGTTCTCTATAATATATTTTAAACCGTCAGTGTGATCATAATGGCCGTGAGATATAACTACATAATCAAAACCTTCATTTTCATTGAACAATTTTAAATTTTCTCTCAAAACTATTGGGTTTTGCCCAGCGTCAAACAGAATTCTTTTATTGTTAATTTCAATTAAAGCAGAAAAGCCGTGCTGAGCAAAAAATTTTTTATATCCTGTGTTATCAACCAATATCTTAATCATAATTTCACCTCTTAAATTTATAGATTTATTTTCCACATATGCGTATAAATAATTTACGAATAATTAATACTTTTCCTAACAGAGTCATATTAAAAATATTTTTGGTGTTAGGTATGGAACTTAATAAAATTAAAGAAAAAATTAATGAATGGAAAAATAGAGAATGGAGGTGGAAAGGTAAGGGAATGGTTGAAATTAAATTTATCTGTTTAATTGAGAGAGCAGAAAGTTTTAAAAAATTAGTAGAAAATTTAGAGCATATTGTTATTGAATATGAAAAGATAGAAAAACTTATTGAAGATGAAGATATAAACGAAATTGCTAAGTTAAATTTATTCTGTGGAAATAATGTTTATGAAGAGATGTTAAAAGACATTTTAAGTTCAAATAAATTTATATCTTTGACTGTAAGTTTTGATGAAAATATGGCCTATGTTAAATACATTGAAAGAGGAAAAGAGGAAATTTTAACATTAGATGGAAAATCTACATATAAAGCATTGCAAATATTAAAAAATAGATACGAAGACATTTTAAAAAGGCAAATATCTATAATTGAAAACTCTATTCCTTTAACCATCCCATCTCAATAATTTTGTTATAAACTTTTTCACTCAACCACTCTCTACTTATATACTTATCATAGACAGGCAATCTCATCTTTAACTTTAATCCTAACTCTTCAGTCATATTTCTTAATTCCTCTATTTCTGGCCACTCTGCTTCTGGATTTACATAATCCTTTGTTAAAGGAGAAACTCCTCCCCAATCATCCACTCCCGCCAATAAAAATAACTGTCCTGTCTCTCTATTTAAATTTGGAGGAATCTGAATAGAGATATCTTTTAAAATTAACTTTGCTAAGATTATAACCTTCAACATTTTTATAGGTGTTGGCTCCTTAAAATTTTCCATTGGAATGCCTTTCTTAGGTTTGAAGTTTTGAATTATAACTTCTTGAATATGCTTATATTTATCATAGATTTCTTTTATTTTAAAGAGGGAATCAACAATTTCCTTGTTAGTTTCTCCTATTCCAATTAATAATCCAGTAGTGAATGGAATTTTTAATTTTCCAGCATTTTTAATCATCTCTATCCTTAACTTTGGATCTTTACCCGGGCTGTATTTATGGGCAATAGTATTCATCAATCTCTCTGAGGCGTTTTCTAACATTAACCCCATAGAGGCATTAACATCTTTAAGCATCTTTAACTCTTCATAATCTAAAATTCCACAGTTAGTGTGTGGTAATAGAGAAGTATTGTTTAATGTCCATTCTTCTAAATCGTAAAGATATTCTAATATATTGCTATAACCCAAAGATTTTAACTGTTCTTTAATCTCTTTGTTTTCATCTACTCGCTCTCCAAAGGTAAATAACGCCTCTCTACAACCTAACTTATCCCCTCTCAATAAGATTTCCTTAACTTCATTAGGTTTCATTAAACTTGGGTTATCTTCTCTAAAAATGCAGTATCCACATCTATTTCTACACCACTTAGAAAGAGGAATAAATACATTTTTTGAGTAAGTTACATATTTTCTTTTGAAGTTGTTGTTAATTAAATTTATATAATTCAATATATCATCAACAGATGCAGAGTTGAGAAAATTTATCGCCATCTCTCTACTTATCATACATATCCCCTTATATTTAAATAATTGAACCTTTAATAATTTTATATCGACCATAAAGCAATATATATAATGAGTAATATAAAACTATTTGCAGTAAAAAGTTAATTGAGTATATTAAAAGTAAATTAAAAAACACTATAGAGTTTAAATAAGCATAAATAAAAACTTAGTATTTATAAGAAACACTATTAAAATTTCAAAAAATAACAAACAAAAATAAAAAAGGTGAGACAATATGGCAGAGCAACAAGAACAACAAATTAGAGTAAGATTACCAAAAAAAGAAGAGAATGAAATATTAGGAATTATAGAGCAAATGTTAGGAGCAAGTAGAGTAAGAGTTAGATGTTTAGATGGAAAAACAAGATTGGGTAGAATTCCCGGAAGATTAAAGAAAAAGATTTGGGTTAGAGAGGGAGATATTGTTATAGTAAAACCATGGGTAGTTCAAGGAGACCAAAAATGTGACATAATTTGGAGATACACAAAAACACAAGTTGAATGGCTTAAGAGAAAAGGTTACTTAGATGAGATATTATAAAAAGGTGATGAATATATCTAAAGATTTAGATTTTAAAGTTAAAGATATTGACAAAGAAATTTATGAATTGAATAAATTACTATCTGAAAAGGAAGAGTTTCAATTAGATAGAGAATATCAAAAAGAAATCTTAGAAAAAGAAAGAAAGTTTTTAGAAGATTTAAAAACAGTCAATGAAGTTTTTGATAAAAGAACTCTTATGACATTATTTAGTTTGTTGGCAGGAAAACATTTAACAGAGTATATAGGAATAGTAAATTCAGGAAAAGAGGCTGTTGTATTTAAAGCCAGAAAAGGGAAGTTTTATAGGGCTGTTAAAGTTTATAGAGTTTCTACCTGTGATTTTAAAACTATGAGTAAGTATATACAAGGTGATCCAAGATTTCATTTGAGAAAGAGTAGTAGGAGGCAAATTATACACGCGTGGGTAGAAAAAGAATTTAGAAATTTAAGAAGGGCTTCTGAAATTATAAATGCTCCTAAGGCGAGATTGAGGAGAGAGAATGTTTTAATTATGGATTTTGTTGGATATAGAGGAATTCCTGCTCCAAAACTTAAAGAATTTCAAGATTTAGATTGGGAGAGATACTATAAAATTATAAGAGATAGTATGAAAAAACTTTACGAAGAGGGAGAGCTAGTTCATGGAGATTTGAGCGAATATAATATTTTAGTAAAAGATAACGAGCCAGTTTTTATAGATTTTTCTCAGAGTGTTATAACTCAACATCCTTTGGCTCATCCTTTACTTATAAGAGATTGCATAAACATCTGTAATTTCTTTAGAAGAAAGAAAGTTAATTGTAATTATAAGGAGTTATATAAGTATATTACAGGAAATGATATAAATCCAGTTGACGAGGCTATGATTAAGCAGTTGTAAAAAATAATATTTATTTAAATTATTTATTTTTGTGTTGGTGAGAGAATGGTGTTTAAAAATATTGGCCAAGATAAAAATATTGAGATTTTAAAAATCCCAAAAGAAAGAGTTGGTGTTTTAATCGGCAAAAAGGGAAGTGTTAAAAAAACAATTGAAAAAGAGTTGGGAGTTAAATTGGAAATAGATGAAGATGGAACTGTAACTATTTACGGAACTGATGATCAGAGAGATCCATTAGCTGTTTGGAAAGCTAAGGATATTGTTAGAGCAATTGGAAGGGGATTTAATCCAGAAATCGCTTTAAAATTAGTTAGTGATGAGTATGTTTTAGAAGTTATAGATATAGAAAATTATGCAGGCTCAGAAAAGAGTTTAAGAAGACTAAAAGGAAGAGTTATTGGTAAAGAAGGAAAATCAAGAAGATATATTGAGGAATTAACAGGATCAAATGTATCTGTCTATGGAAAAACCGTTTCAATTGTTGGAGAGCATGACTCTGTACAAATAGCAAAAGAGGCTGTTGAAATGCTTTTAAGAGGAGCATCTCATGCAAAAACTTTCAAATTCTTAGAAAGAGAGAGGCAGAAAATAAAGAGATCTAAATTTGAATTGTGGAAGAGAAGTGAAGTTGATGAGTTGTATGAAAAAATGAATCAAAATTATGATAATTATGAAAATGAAGATTTTAAAGACTGATATCCTCTTCCACCTAAAGGGATGAAGATTCCCATAGGTACCACCGTTTCCCATTTCCATAGCATATTATAACATATAATATCTTACGGCTATGGAAATGGGCAGTCATCAACTCACAGATTCATCGAGAATACCAATATCTCTGCCATAGGTTCATTGACTTGGGTAGAACGGAGACAGCCCCATAAAAGGAATTTATATTGACCTCGAAGGCAGAGTCCTCTCATCGGTTATATAACAATATTGTTCCACTGATATTTAGAAACTGCTACAAACCCTTATGAGTTCATTGAACTTCGATGAACGGATACAACCTTCGAAGGTTTTTTATCAAAGTTATAAAGATATATTAACATTGTAATATATTTAAATATTTTATATTATTGTTATATTACAGAAAACAGAAATTAAAAACTATTTCGAACTCTTATGAAATAACAATTTTTAGCTGGGAGGAAACTATAAAAAAAATATTAAATTAAATAATATTTATTAAAAATCTATTAAAATAAGATTATATAAAAATACGATATAAAAATACGAGGTAGTAAAATGACATACGATACAATAATTATAGGAGCTGGTCCAGGAGGTTTAACAGCAGGAATATACGCAATGAGAGGTAAGTTAAATGCTATATGTATAGAAAAAGAAAATGCTGGAGGTAGAATTGCAGAGGCGGGGATTGTTGAGAATTATCCTGGATTTGAAGAAATTAGAGGATTTGAATTGGCAGAAAAATTTAAAAATCACGCTGAAAAGTTTAAACTACCTATAATATATGACGAAGTTATTAAAATAGAAATTAAAGAAAAACCCTTCAAAGTTATTACAAAAAATTCAACTTACGAAACTAAAACTATCGTCATAGCCACAGGAACAAGACCTAAAAAGTTAGGTTTAAATGAGGATAAGTTTATTGGTAAGGGCGTTAGTTATTGCACTATGTGTGATGCCTTTTTTTATTTAAATAAGGAGGTAATTGTTATTGGAAGGGATACTCCAGCAATAATGAGTGCTATAAATTTAAAAGACATTGCTAAAAAAGTTACTGTAATTACTGATAAATCAGAGTTAAAAGCAGCAGAGCCTATAATGTTAGATAAACTTAAAGAGGCAAAAAATATTGAAATAATATACAATGCAAAACCCTTAGAAATTATTGGAGATGAAAAGGCAGAGGGAGTAAAAATATTAGTCAATGAAAAAGAAGAGATTATAAAAGCTGATGGGATATTTATAAGTTTAGGACACATTCCAAATACTGAATTTTTAAAAGATAGTGGTATAAAATTAGATAAAAAAGGATTTATTATAACAGATAAGAATTGCAAAACGAATATAGAAGGAATTTATGCTGTGGGGGATGTTAGAGGAGGAGTTATGCAAGTAGCTAAGGCTGTTGGAGATGGATGTGTTGCTATGGCAAATATTATTAAATATTTGCAAAGCTTAAAGTAATTTTATCTTTTCTAACTTTTTTATAAAATTAAAAAAAGAAATTATTAGAGGTTGGGATAATTATGGAAATTATTTTTAGGGGTGCGGCATTAGAGGTTGGTAGAAGTTGCATTGAAATAAAAACCGATAAAAGTAAAATATTATTAGATTGCGGAGTTAAACTTGGAAAAACTATTGAATACCCAATATTAGATGAATCTATAAGAGATGTTGATAAAGTTTTTATCTCTCATGCTCACTTGGATCATTCTGGGGCTTTGCCAATACTATTTCACAAAAAAATAGATGTTCCAGTAGTAACAACAGAATTAACAAAAAAATTAATTAAAATTTTGTTAAAGGATATGGTTAAAATTGCTGAATTTGAAAATAAAAAAATTTTATTTAACAATCATGATGTGAAGGAAACTATAAGACATACAATTCCTTTAAATTACAAAGATAAAAAATACTATAAAGATTTTTCATACGAATTTTTTAATGCTGGACATATTCCTGGGAGTGCCTCAATTTTGTTAGAGTATGAGGAGAAAAATAAAACTATACTTTATACTGGAGATATAAAGTTAAGAAATACAAGATTATCAAAAGGGGCTGATTTAAGTTATATAAAAGATGATATTGATATTTTAATTATAGAATCAACCTATGGAAATAGTATCCATCCAGATAGGAAGGCTGTTGAGTTGTCATTTATAGAAAAAATTAAGGAAATATTATTTAAAGGAGGAATTGCCTTAATTCCAGTATTTGCTGTTGATAGGGCTCAAGAGATTTTATTAATATTGAATGACTATAATATTGATGCTCCTATTTACTTAGATGGAATGGCAGTTGATGTTACCAAATTGATGCTTAAATATAAAGAGCTATTAAATGAAGGGTATAAAATGGAAGAATGTTTAAAAAATGTTAAATTAATTGAAAAGTCAGAAGATAGAGTTAAAGCAATTGAAAATCTATCAAAAAATGGGGGAATTGTTGTAACAACTGCTGGAATGTTAGATGGAGGACCAATACTATATTATTTAAAATTATTCATGCATGATCCAAGGAATGCTCTATTATTAACAGGTTATCAGGTTAGAGATTCTAATGGTAGACATTTAATTGAAACTGGAAAAATATATATTGGAGAAAATGAGGTTAAACCAAACTTAGAGGTTTGTTTATATAACTTCTCATGCCACGCTGGAATGGATGAACTACATGAAATAATTAAAAAGGTAAATCCAGAGTTGTTAATTATACAGCATGGAGAGGAAACTCAGGCAACAGTATTAAGAAACTGGGCTTTGGAGCATGGATTTGATGCAATAGTTCCAAAATTAGGAGAAAAGATAAGATTATAGTATTAAATTATTTTTTAGATTTTATTTTTGTCTTAAATTTCTTAAAATTTAAAAATACTTGGTGTGGATATGTTAGGACTTAAAATTGAGACAGCATTAAAATACAATGAAAATCTAAAAAAATATGTCTATAAAAAAGGGGATAAACTTAGGATAGATTTTAAAAATAAAGATGCTTTAATAGAATACAATAAAACTATTTTAAAAGTTTTATTTAATTTAGATGTAGAATTTCATAAAAATGGTTTAGTTCCTACACCAATAAACAGATATTACTTTATAAAATCTACTTTTGAAACATTATATAGATTGGGAATAAAAAAACCTAAAGTTTTAGAGATAGGAACAGGACATTCAGCAATAATTTCTCTATTAATAAAAAAGTTTTACGATGCTGATGTATATGCTACAGAAGTTGATGAAGAATTTTTAAAATTTGCTAAAAGAAACATTGAAAAAAATAAATTAGATATAAAACTTATAAATTCTAAGGGAAAAATTATTGATGGAATAGAAGAAATTAAAGGTAAAAAATTTGATTTAATTATATCCTATCCTCCATTTTATTCAAAAAATTCTGTAAGTAGTGGGAGAAAATTTGGAGGAGCTAAGGCAAAGAGTGTTGAATTGATAGGTAGAGGTAAGTATGGAGAGGAATTTTCATTTAGAATAATTGAAGAAGGTATTAATTTTTTAAATAAAAAAGGAGTAATTTCTTTAATGATGCCAAAAAAACCTGAGAAAAGGAGAGAGTTAATAATTGAAAAAATGAAAAATATTAACTTAGATGTGGAAGTTGATGAAATAAAAACAGGAAATAGATTAAGATATGTAATTAAAGGAATAAAAGAGTAAAGGGGATAGAATGTTAATTATACTAAAATTGGGAGGAAGTATTTTATCAAATAAAAATATTCCTTACTCAGTTAATTGGGATAATCTTGATAGAATATCGAGAGAAATAAAAAATGCCTTAGATTATTACAAAAGACATAATAAAGATATAAAGTTAATATTAGTCCATGGCGGTGGCTCTTTTGGGCATCCTGTTGCTAAAAAATACTTAAAAATTGAGAATGACAAAAAAACATTTGTAAATATGGAAAAAGGTTTCTGGGAAATTCAAAGGGCTATGAGAAGATTTAACAATATAATTATAGACACTTTACAGAGTTATGACATTCCTGCAGTTTCTATACAGCCATCTTCATTTGTCATCTTTGGAGAAAAATTGATTTTTGACACTTCAGCAATAAGGGAGATGATTAAAAGAGATTTAATTCCAGTAGTTCATGGAGATATAGTAGTTGATGACAATAATAACTATAAAATTCTATCTGGCGATGATATAGTTCCGTATTTATCTAAGGAGTTAAAAACTGATGTAATACTCTACGCTACTGATGTTGATGGAGTATTGATAAACAACAAACCTATAAAAAGGATTGACAAAAATAACATTTCTCAAATCTTAGAATATTTAAAGGAATCTAATAAAATAGATGTTACTGGCGGAATGAGATACAAAATAGAGACAATTATGAAAAATAAATGTAGGGGAATTATATTTAATGGAAATAAAATAAATAATATTTATAAATCTTTATTGGGCTTAGTGGAAGGTACTAAAATTGACTTTTCATAATATTCATCATTTAATTTCAACTAATTTTGCATTTCCTATTTGATATAATATTTTAAAGTATTTACTGTTGTTAAAAAATCCTTTATCATATCTTCCCAAATATTCAGAGATATATATGTATTTTATATTTTCTCTTTTGCACAGATTTACGATAAAAGTATAGTTTTTATTATCAATTGCTGTTGCAATGTCAAATAATGATATATTTCCCTCTAATTTATCTCTACCTGATGAAAAATTGTAATAACAAAATACTGGTTTATTTTTTGTGTATATTGGTAAAAACTGAGCGGCGTCTTCACCAAAATTCAGTATTGTTTGATTTGTTATATTATTTTTGTTTATATATTCAAAGATTTTTAAGTCGTTTTGATGTATCACATATATCTTTTTTTGGAAATTTGATAATATACTATAGTTTGTATAGGAAGCATATAATGAAAATAATAATACAAAACTTATGAAAATTATCTTTAAAAAATTATATTTTCTTTTTTTCATTGATATTAACCTATATAGGAAATATAATCCTGAACCGTAGAATATTGGCATAATTATTTGGATATGCATAGCCATTCTTGCACTGTCATATTGGTTACTGAAAAATGGAATATATATATGTAGAAATTTTATGTTAATAATGTTTAAAATTAACAATATTAGCAATATAATAAACGGGATTCCGTTGTATTTAATTCTGCTTAAATTATAAAGTCCTACAATTAATAAAAAAGTAAATACTATTGATATTATAAAGGTATTTATATTATCTAAAATACCTGTTTTTAGTGTGTTTGTCCAAATGTATATGTAATATATTCCCAATCCTGCCAATATGTTATGAACTATTTTTAATATAGGTTCAGGAGAAAAATTCGTAGATTTTCCATAATTTATAACACTTTTAGCCATTTTTTGTAATATTAACAAAACAGCCAAAGATATAGACAAAATATAGGAACTCCAATATTTTATAATATCTTTATAATGTTTTGAATATAAATCGTAAATAGATACTGATATTAAGAATAATGTTAATATTATCAATGGAAATGTGTGTATATATACCAAAGATAATATAACGAAGGAGAATAAATATATGTATCTATTATCCTTAGTTATTCTATATTTTAATATAAAGAATATACATACGAGCATCATTGCATATCCTAAGGTATTTGGAAGCAATGTTCCAATAATTCTATAAACAACATTTGTTAATGGAAAAAATAATGATATAAAAATACCTAATCCTCTTTTTATTCCCTCACCAACTAAATAATAACCAAAAATAAATAGAATTAGCATATAAAATTTCATAAATTGGATTGAATTAAGTATATCACTTACAGATGATGATAACAAATATATAATAGAATGAAAACCAGAAGGATAATCTACATAGTATTTATATGGTTCCTCATTTGTCTTATAGAATATTGTTTTTTCCTCAATAATTTCCTTTGCTTTATAGGAATGAAATTGTACATCAGTTGTATTCGCAGGATTTTGTGGAAATAAAATGTAGCCAATGAAAAGAGAATATATCGTTATTATAGCAAGAATTATATGTGACTGTTTAAAATTTTTAAATTTAATAAATTTATTAGGTTTTTTATTTTTGAAGTATATCAACAGTAAAATTAACAACAATGGAATTATATATAAATATTTATACATTGGTTTGTTTGAAATTGATAAAAGATATGAGAAAATAACTATATAGGAGACAGTTATAAATAGTGTTGTTAATATCTTTTCCTCATTATTTAGTGGATTTATAAAATAGATTAATATTAACAAAACTAAAAAATAAAATAAATCTATAATTATCACCATAAAGATTTATATGTTTTTTAAACTGTTACTATACCTTATTGAAACATTATTTAATGCATCTATAGTTTTATTTACAGTTTTTCCAGGAGTTTCAGGGTTTGAATCTAAATAACCTGAAAGATAATAATAGGATGCAATAGTTGCCATTATAATAGAAGCAAATATTATTACACCGATTTCCATAGAAATTTGTCCTCTCTTAGAAAAAAGTTTTTTAATAATTGGCATAAAAACACCAAAAAATTTAAAAATTTAATAATTAGTACTACATTGAAATATTAATAAATTAAATATTACTCATTAAATTTGCATATTTATTAGCTGCATTTGACATGTTTTCTATTGTTGAGTTTGCTGCAGCTCCTGCTCTACTTGCAGCTCCTTTGACATTTGTAGCATAGAAGTATGCTGCAATAGCGGCAACTGCAACAGCTGCAGCAATTAAAATTCCTATCTCCATTGAAACCTGCCCTTTCTTTGACAACAATTTTTTTAAGATTTTCATTCTATCACCTTTTATATATTATCTACACAAAATGTTTATATAATTATAACCTATATATAAATGTTACACATACTTTATTCTACAAAGTATATCTATCCAATATTTGATAAATTTAATAATTCAGTTAAATATTTTTTAAAATTTTCTCTCCCTACATCTGTAATTTTAACTATTGTTTTTATTCTTTTTTTAAAAGGATATTTTTTAATAATTATATAACCTTCTTTTTCCAATTTTTTTAAATGAGCCCATAAATTCCCCTCAGTTGTTTTAAGTTTTTCAAGTAAATATGTAAATTCGCAGTATTCCATTCCATACAATATTGCCAATATCTTAACTCTTATCTCAGAATTAAATACTTTACTCATAATCACTCCCTTATTTATTATCACAAAATAGTAAGATAAAGGCAATAATCATTTGAATTGTTCCCAAAATCAAAAACTGATAATTTAAATATAATATCATTAAGATAGTAGAAAATATTAATAATAAGCCACAAACCTTTCTATATTTTGATTTAAATAATATCCCGTCTACACATAACAACAATCCATAAATTGAGGCTATAAAAACACCTAAAAGAGGAGGATATATTACAAATACAGAAATAGAAGATATTATGATACATGCTAATCCATAAACAATAATTTCTTCTAAGATTTTATCAAAATATCCATGGACTTTTTTATATAATCGCTTCTGCCTTATTATTAAGACTACTCCCATTATAATAATTAAAACCATCGTAATAGTTAATGCCGTAATATTCTCAAAAAAAGATAATACCAAATGAAGTAAGAAAAATACCAATGCACTTATAAAATTAGATATAAAATAAACTCTTTTTTTGTATTCTCTATCTTCACTACTATATCCTTCTTCTATCAACTCCAAAATTTCCTTCACATTCATAAATATCACTTATAAAAACTCTTTAATCTCTCTTTAATCTTCCTACCAATCATTAATATTTCCTCATTTTCTAAAGGTTTTGGAATTACCCCACCTTTATTTTCATAAATTTTTTTAGCCAAATCTCTATAAATTGATGCAATTTCACTGTCTGGGGCGTATTCTATAACTGTCTTACCTTCAATTTCTGCCTCTGCTATTAAAAAAGAATTTGGAATTTTACCAACTATATCAGTTCTCAATTTTTTGGCAAACTCTTTAACAATATCTTCTGCATCTAATGAACCTCTAACATTGTAAATTAATCCTCCTAACTTAATCCTTCCAGTTTTTGCAAATTCTTTAATTCCTTTACAAATATTGTTTGCCGCATATATTGACATATAGTCAGAGGAAGTTACAATATAAATCTGATTGGCAAGTCCCATTCTCAAAGGCATTGCAAAACCACCACAAACAACATCTCCAAGAACATCATATAAAACAACATCAACTCCCAATGTTTCAAAAACATTCATCTTCTTTAACAACTCTATTGCCACTATAACCCCTCTCCCAGCACATCCATAGCCAGGCTTAGGCCCTCCTGCCTCAACGCAGTAAATTCCCTTATAACCTTTATAGACAATATCATCTATACTTATAACTCCTTTTTCTATTGCCTCATCTAAGTTAAGTTTATCCAAATTTTTTTCTCTAATTGTATCTAATACCGTTGGAATCTCCTTTCCACCTCTTAAATTTGAAGTACAATCGTGTTTTGGGTCACAACCTATAACCATAACCTTCTTCCCTTCATCAGCCAAGGAAGCGGCTATATTACACACAGTTGTAGATTTACCAATACCACCCTTACCATAAAAGGCAATTTGTTTCAAAAATACCACCTCTTTCATAAAATTAAATATTTAGATATCCTCCAACTTTTCTTTAGCCTTCTTTTTAAGATAGTAATTTCCTATAAATCCAGATAGTATTGGTAAAGGGGTAAAGATATACATAAAACCTCCAAAAACTCCTAAAATTTTTTTATAAAATTTTATTGAATTTATTTTTTCATCATCTACTTTAAATAACATAGATTTTATTAATTTTTTCTCTGATTCTAATACTATATCATAACTCCATAAAATAGCCTGATATAGAGGAGTTGGCTTTCCCCCAAATGTTGTTCTTTTTTTAATTATTGCTTTATATAAATCATCTGATGAATTACCTTCAAATAATGTATATGCATTACCAACCATTCTTGCTATATGTGCATCACTACTCCCAATAAATGCAAATGGCTTTTTATGATAATTTTCTATAACCTTTTTTAAAGCTATATTATTTACAATTCCATCTCTATGATAAGCGTTAAAAACTTCTACTCCATCTAAATCTAAATCAAATATTCTATCTTCAAGAGATTTACATATTGGGCTATATGGATGTGGTGCTATCGCCAATCCTCCCTGTTCTTTAATTCTTTCTATTGTCTCCTCGGGAGTTAAATATTTAGGAATCTCTTCATTTAAAAATAAGCCAATAATTTCTCCCTCAGTAGTCAAAATTTCACTACCAACTATAACTTCAATATCAAACTCTTTTTCTAATTTTTTAGTTTCAATTCCCCCTCTTATTGTATTGTGGTCAGTTATTGCTATAACTCCAATATCTCTTTTTTTAGCCATTTTTAAAATATTCCTTGGCTCTTCTACGGAATCAGGAAATTTTAACTTCCAAAATCTCCCTATACCTGAATATTTAGTATGTATATGTAAATCTGCCTTCATATTATCTCCTTATTCAAAGAGTTTTAAAACATTTGGAATTTTTTCAATTAAATCTAATGCCGTGTAGTAATAACCTTTTTCCTTTAAAAGTAAATCCCCAGCATAGCCATTAATAAAAGCTCCACAACACGCAGAAATAAAAGGCTCATTTGTAGCAAATAATCCTCCAATTAACCCTGCCAATACATCCCCAGAACCCCCAACTGTCATTCCTGCATTTCCTGTCTTATTTATTTTTAAATTATTTGAATTAAATATTATGTCATATTTTCCTTTTAATACAATCGTTGATTTTACTTTCTCTATATTATTTAAGTCTATTTTCATATATTCAAACTCTTTTTTATGGGGTGTAAATATGTAACTTTCAGAGAATTCAATATTATCATAATCAATAACTTTAATTGCATCAGCATCAATTATAACCTTTTTATCATATTTTGATAAAAATTCATTTACAAATGACTTTGTTTTATTGTTATTAGATAAACCACTTCCTAAAACAACGACATCATACTTTTTAGCGATATTTAAAGCATAATCAACATGTTGAGCACTTAAATAGTTATCTTCAACCTTATACATAATAAACTCTGGATGATTTAATTTGTCTATTACACAATTAACAGAAAGAATCCCCACCAAATCAACAACTTTTAATGCGGCCAATCCAGCCAATATTGGAGCCCCAAAGAAATCTTTACTACCTCCTATAATTAATACTTTCCCATTCTGTCCTTTGTGGCTATTTTTATCTCTCTTTTTTAATGCTTTTAAGTCACCCCATCCAACTATATACTCTGCCTCTTTAGGTATTCCTATTTTTTCAACAATTACATTTCCTTTATTTATCGTCTTTCTCTTATGGAATGTTATAGTTAAATCACTTTCCAAGTTTCCAGTTTCTACATCAACGCTCACAACAAAAATATTTTTATTTATTTTCTTTAATTCCTTTATTTTATTAACTATTGTCCTATATGGCTCTCTCAACTCTCCTTTAATTCCTGTTCCTATCATAGCATCTACAATAACAGCCTTTTTCTCCTTTAAACTTTCAAAAATATCCTCAATATCATCAAATCCTCTAATTTCCATAATTTTTATATTTCCAAACTCTGCCAAATTTTTTAATATTTTAAAGTTCTCTCTTGCCTCATAAGTTTTTATCTCTGATTCTTTTCCAATTAATATAACAATTCCTCTTCCTAAATGCCTCGCCGCAACAAAGCCATCTCCACCATTATTTCCAGTTCCACATAAAAAAATGTATTCCTCTGCCTCAATATTTTTAATTTTATCATATACTGCCTTTCCAGCATTTTCCATTAACAGTATCTTTTGAACTCCTAAATACTCTGCATTGTCATCAATAATAGCCATTTCCTTTGGAGTTATAACATCTTTTTCTTTTATTTTCTCCTTTAAAATGTTAAATATCTCCATTACTTTCATCCTCTCCCACATAGATACTTATTAATATTATGTCATAATTATAATTAATATATCATATTGTCAAAGTTGTTATATATAGATTACAGCAACCAATATTTCAATTAAATTAGGGGGTTTTTATGGTAAAGAAACTTAGAAAGAAAGATATAAGGGTTCCATTAACTGTTCCAGAAAGTGTTAAAAAAGAATATATTAGTAATTATTTAGAATTAACTAAAAAGACAGGAAATGTTATGATATTTGCAGGAGATCAAAAAATTGAGCATATGAATGATGATTTCTTTGGGGAGGGGATTGCTAAGGAAGATGCATCTCCAGAGCATCTATTTAATATAGCGAGTAAAGGAAAAATTTGTGCATTTGCTACTCAACTTGGATTAATTGCAAGATACGGAATGGATTATAAAAAAGTTCCATACATTGTAAAGATTAATTCTAAAACGCATCTTGTTAAAAGTAGAGATCCTATAAGTAAGGCATTAGTAACAGTTAGAGATGTTGTCAATTTTAAAGAAAACTCTGGATTAAATATTTTAGGAGTTGGCTACACTATCTACCCAGGAAGTGAATATGAGCATATAATGTTTGAGGAGGCATCTAAAGTTATATTAGAGGCTCATAGGCATGGATTAATTGCCATAATTTGGAGTTATCCAAGAGGTAAGAATGTTAAAGATGAAAAAGACCCTCATCTAATAGCCGGAGCCGCTGGAATTGCATGTTGCTTAGGAGCAGATTTCGTAAAAGTTAATTATCCCCACTGCGAAAATGCCGCTGAAAGATTTAAAGAGGCAGTATTAGCCGCTGGAAGAACAGGAGTTTTATGTGCAGGAGGAAAGAGTGTAGATCCAGAAATATTTTTAAAAAGAATTTGGGAGCAAATAAACATTAGTGGAGCAAGAGGAAATGCTACTGGAAGGAATATACATCAAAAACCATTAGATCAGGCAGTAAGAATGTGTAATGCAATATATGCAATAACTATTGAAGGTAAAAGCGTAGAGGAAGCATTAAAAATATATTATGGAGATAAAAAATAATTATTTTGGACAGTCCAACTCTTCTGAAAATATTTTTATGTCAATTATTGGTGTTTTGTCATAAGCATCAATTTTATCAATAATAATTTTATTTTTATTAATTTTGTGGATTTTTACTGTGTATTTTCCAATAGGATTAGGTCTATACGGAGAGCGAGTGGCAAACACACCCTTTAATGGATTCTTTAAATTCTTTTTTGGATGAACCTTTAAAATTTTTCTTTTTTCCTCATCATCATTTTTGTGAAACCAGAGGAGAATAATAATATAATTTCCTTCTTTTAAACCTTCTAATCCATCAATATATTCATCAAATATCTCTAAAATAGTATAATTTTCATTCTGCTTTACGACTCCAATAGGTTTTAAGTAAAACATTATAATCTCCTCTTAAAAAACTTACATGCATTTTTATAAATAACTTTTTTTACCTCATCAACATCCATTTCTTTAATTTTACCTATCTCTTCAACAACCAATTTAACATTTTTTGGCTCATTTTTAGCTCCTTTAATTGGAGATAAATAAGGGCTGTCAGTTTCAGTTATTAAGTAATCAATGTCTAAATTTTCTACAAGTTTTTTATGATGCTCTGAAAAACATAATAGAGTAGATATTGAAATTAAATTGCCCTCTCTACAAATATTTTTTGCAGTTTCTAAATCTCCACTGTAACAGTGAAACATAATATCAACTTTATCTTTAGCTATATCAAATATCTTCCTCTCAAAACCTCTTGCATGAACTACAATTGGTTTGTCAAGCTCTTCTGCTAATGATAAAAATTTTTTAAATATCTCTTCTTGCCTTTCATAGTTTTCATCTTTAATATCCATCCCAATCTCTCCAACAGCTAAAATCTCATTCTCATTATTTCTAATTAAATTATAAACTTTATTTATTATTTTATTATCTGCCTTAACCCTTGAAGGATGATAACCTAAAGTTAAATAAATATTATATTTTTTCTTAAATTTTAATGCTCTTAAACATCCTCCTAAGCTTGCTCCACTTGTTACTATTTTAACATTCTCTTTTTTAGCCCTCTCAATTACTTCATCTCTATTTTTATTAAAATTTTTGTCCTCTATATGACAGTGAGCATCAACATAAAACATAGAACCACCTTAATAATAATAAGATAATTTTAATGAGGGATAATATGGAAAAAGTTTATTATATAATAAGGGAAAATTATGACTCATTAGATAATAACATCCTAAATTTAACATTTAAATCTTACAACCTTAATAATTTTGATAAAATATTAATAAAGCCCAATATTCTTGGACCTTATCCTCCTGAAAGATGTGTTACAACTCATCCAAAATTCTTAGAGTGGATTATAAAATATTTGCAGAATAATTTTAACGGAGAAATTGTTGTTGGAGAGTCATCTGGATATTCAACAAGAAAATCTTTTAGAGTTTCTGGAATTGAAGATGTTTGCATAAAATATGGAATAAACTATATTTCTTTTGAGAAAGATAAATATGTAAAAACAAAAATTCTTAATAAAGAAATTCCAATTCCAAAAACTGTTATTGAGAGTGATTTAATAATAAATCTCCCAAAATTAAAAACTCACATTTTAATGAAATTTACTGGAGCTGTTAAAAATTTATACGGCTGTATTCCTGGAGGTTTAAAGCCAAAACTTCATGGACATTTTCCAAAGGAAGAAGATTTTGCGGAGTTGTTGGTAGAGCTTTATAAATTTATAACCAAGAATAGGGAAATTATAACCATAATGGACGGAATTTGGGGAATGGAAGGAAACGGACCAAGTAACGGAAAGCCAAAGCATTCAAAGATAGTTATATCCTCAACAAATCCTGTTGCAGTTGATTTATTTGCTTCCTATTATATTGGTTATAAAATGGATGAGATTTTAACAAATAGATTGCTTAAAGTTGATTTTGAAGTAATAGATGCAGACAAAAATGAGAAAAAATCTCTCAATGAAATAAAACCTATCAAATTTAAAAAACCAGATACAGTTTTATTAAATTCTATATTGCCCCCTCAAATAATTAAAATAATTTTCAATCTTATGACTCCTTTCAATCTTATGACTCCAAAACCAAAGATAAATAAAAAATACTGTAAAAAGTGTGGAATTTGTGAAAAGGTTTGTCCAGCTAATGCAATAGTTAATTTGAAAATAGATAGAAAAAAATGCATAAACTGCTATTGTTGTCATGAGATATGCCCCTATAATGCTATTGAGTTAAAAAGATTTTTATTTTAATATTCTATTAATTTCTTCAAAATAGCCATTCTCACAGGGATTCCATAAAAACTCTGCTTAAAATACTTTGCCTGTGGTAGATTATCTACTTCATAATCAATTTCATCAACTCTTGGTAATGGATGCATAATTATAAATTTTTTACCTTCAACAAATTCTTTTGTAATTCTATAACTACCTTTAACCTTTTCATATTCATTAGGATCAGGAAATCTCTCTTTTTGGATTCTTGTTACATATAAAACATCTATACTATCATCAATATCTTCAATATTTTCTTTTTCATAAAATTTTATATTTTTGGATTTCAAATCTTCAATTATATCTCTTGGCATCTTTAACTCTTTTGGGGAGATGAAATACATCTCAACATTTTTAAATAAAGATAAAGCATAAACTAATGAATGAACTGTTCTCCCATACTTTAAATCTCCAACAAAGGCTATTTTTATCCCATCTATTTTTCCAATCTCTCTCATTATTGTGTATAAATCTAAAAGCGTCTGTGTAGGATGCTGATTACTCCCATCTCCAGCGTTTATAATTGGAACAGAGGAATATTCACTTGCCAATCTTGCCGCTCCTTCGTTAGGATGTCTTAAAACAATAATATCTGCATAACTACTTATAACTCTAATAGTATCTATAAGACTTTCTCCCTTAGCAACAGAAGAACTTTTTAAATCAGTCATTGTTATAACTTCTCCTCCTAATCTTTTCATAGCCGTTTCAAAACTTAACCTTGTTCTTGTTGATGGCTCATAAAAAACAGTTGCTAATATCTTCCCTTCTAAAAGTTTTAAAGGGGTTTTTTTCTTTAATAACTCTTCCATTTTCTCTGCTTCATCTAAAATTTCTAAGATTTCTTTTTTACCTATATCTCTCATTGAGATTAAGTGCCTCATGTTTATCCCTAATATTATATATAGAAGGTTTAACAATAACTTAAATAATTAAAGAATTATAAATATTTTGGAGGAAAAGTAATATGGAATTAATTCAAATAGTTGGGATAGTATTTGCATTGTTCGCTTTATCAAGAGTTATATTACAACTAAAAAGAAGAAATATTAATATCAATGAAGGGCTATTCTGGATTTTCGTTTGGAGTTTTATTATTCTATTGTTAATATATCCAGAATTTTTTGGTTATATTGCAGAGATTTTAGGAGTAGGGAGAGGAGTAGATGCTATTATCTATATTTCTATAGTAGTTCTATTTTACCTAATTTATAGAATTTATGCCAAAATTGATAAATTAGAAAGACAGATAACATACTTAGTTAGAGAAATAGCCATAAGGGATAGATATGAGCCAAAGAGAAGAGATTGATTTTAAATTATCGTTAATTTATGACGCTCTACCTTATATGGAAAATGTAGATTTCATTAAAAAGTTAATTGAAAGTAGTGATAGTTTAGAAGACCTTGAAAAAAAAGTTAAAGAACTCTTGGAAAAAGAAACTGATATTACTAAAAAAACTGATTTAAAAATATTATTAGAAAAAATTGAAGAGTTTAAAAACAAATATCAAAAATAATTTATTATTTTTTCTTTCTATAACCATGCTCAAATTCTTTATCGTAGAGTTTTGAATAAGCATAATATTTAGGATTTAAAACTTCTCCAACGATTATTAAGGCAGTTTTATTAATTCCCTCTTTTTTTACCTTTTCAGCAATATCTTTTAAAGTTCCTCTAATAATCTTTTCATCCTCCCACGATGCGTGATAAACTACTGCTACAGGAGTATCTTCTTTATAACCACCCTCAATTAACTCTTTAACGACTTTATCAATCATTGAAACTCCTAAAAAAATAGCCATCGTTGATTGATGTTTAGCTAAATCTCTAAGTTTTTCTTTTTCTGGCATTGGGGTTCTTCCTTCTGGTCTTGTAATAATTACAGTTTGAGAAACTTCAGGAAGTGTTAGTTCAACCTTCAATGATGCAGTTGCTGCAAATAAGGAACTAACCCCTGGAATTATTTCAACATCTATCCCATATTTTGATAGTTCATCAATCTGCTCCTTTATAGCTCCATAAATAGATGGGTCTCCAGTATGCAATCTAACAACTTTTTTTCCTTGTTCAACTGCTTTAACCATTACATTAATAATATTCTCCAAATCCATATTTGCACTATTATATATTTCAGCGTTTTTTTTATTATATTTTAAAAGTTCTTTATTAACTAATGAGCCAGCATAGATAATAACATCTGCCTCTTCTATGGCCTTTTTACCTTTTACTGTTATCAACTCTGGGTCTCCTGGACCTGCTCCAACTATAATAACCTTTTTTTCCATAATTTCCCTCTATTTATCTTGCTCCTCCTCCACCGCCACCAAAACCTCCTCCAGCTCCAAAGCCACCGCCAAACGAACCAGAAGAGGAACTTGCAATAGTTGTAGTATAAGCACTATTTACAGAATGATACATTGAACCATAGGCAATATAAACCGCTGGAGCAATTTCTGTTTCTGGAATATTTATATTTAATGATTTCATTGCCTCTACAACTTTATTCCCCACCCCTAAAGCAGTTCCATATATTAACCACTCTTTCCAGATTGAAATATCTTCTGGAGAATACTTTTTAATCATTGCTAAGTCAGATAAAAATTTTTTAAATGCATCCCATTCGAGTTTTTCTTTATAGTAATTATTTTTCCACCTTCCAAATAGAGATTTTGGCGTAAATAATAGTAATATAGTTTGTATAATTAATATAATTGGTAAGTAAGGAATATCTCTAAATACAGGATAATATTTAGAAAACTGCATAGAAATCAAATATAGAACTATTGTTAATAATACAAAAACTCCCAACAATATCCATATTATATCCTTTCCAGAAGTATCCAAGAACTGTTTTGTTAAAGTTGATGACAGTGGAGGATTTTTCATAACTCTATTAACATCATTCCATAACATTTTAATTCTATCTTTATCATCTATATTCTCTGCTATTTTTTCAATTTCTTTTGGATTGAATATATCATCTTTTGCATATTTAATTAAAAATCCCATAACAACTCTTTCATACTCATCTAAGTCATTTAAGTTTTTATTTAGAATTTTTATTTTTACATCTTCATCATCTTTCATTATTTTTATGTATCCTCTATTATGCAAATCCAACAATGTAGCATAAAAACCATTTTTATCAAAATTACCTACTTCTCCATTAAATATAAGATTAACAACCCACGGCTTTCTATTTTTGTTTGGAACATAACTTAAATACTCTGGAACAACATAAAATTTCTCCTTTCCATATTTTTGATAGATAATATAGGCGATTAAAGGAAAGGTTAATATTAAAGCAATTAAAAGATATTTTATAACCAGTGATATGTTGTATATCATTAAATATCTATTATATGCAGATATTGTTTTTTCTTTAACTCCTTCTATATAATTTAAGAATCCATTAACGGAATATGGCTTTAAAAGGAACTCAACTTCAATTGGCTCATCTTTTGGGCTACTACCTTCAATTGTATATCCAAAACTTGTTTTATAAACATTGTATGTGGAAGGATAAACAAATAAATTTAATATACTTTTATTTTCATCAATTATGTTTATTTTAACATTTTTATATGGTAGATGCTCATCTGCGAGTAGTAAATTTATATGACAAACTTTATTATCTGTTTCAATTGGAGGATATATGTAAAATTTATACTTTGTTTTATAAATTCCAACACTGTAATAATTAGGGTTGTAAAATCCAACTTCATTTCTAATATAATATTCATATACAAGGTTATATAGGTTAGAAATTATCCACCTATCCACATTTCCAAATACAAAAACATCTCTTTTATAATCCACAACATATCCAACCATATTTTTTGACGATGCTGAAAGATTTAAAACCCTTACATAAGGAATCTCTAAGCTCTCATTATAAGTTAATGGAACTTTCCAATCTCTGTATAGCATTCTATATTTTCCATTTGACAAAATTTCATAAGTATATTTTTCTTCTAAGGTTAAATTTTTGCTAATATATAGATTTGCCTCATAATTCTTAACATAAACATCAGAATATCCCGTTATATTTAAATTAACTAAAAAGACACCTAAAACTCCAACAATAAAAATAACAATACAAAAAATAATCATTTTCTTTTCTTCACTCATAAAAATCCCCCAAAATTAAAAATTTAAAAGTTAATTTTAGGTCTTTCATATATATCTTCTTCAAACTGTAAGTAATCCATCTTTCTAAATCCAAATATATTTGCCACAATATTTGAAGGGAATAAATCAATTTTTGTATTGTATTCTTGAACTATATTGTTGTATGTGTATCTATGTCTTGCAATTTCATCCTCTATCTCTCTTATAGCATTCATTAGTTCTTTAACTGTCTCAGATGTCTTTAACTCTGGATAGTTTTCTACTGCAACTAAAATATTTCCCAAAATATTTCTTGATTCTCTCTCAATATTTTGAATATCCTCTGTTGTATTTGCCTTCAAAACACTACTCCTTAATTCAGTTATTTTTGTTAATGTCTCCTTCTCAAAGCTTGCATAACTTTTTACACTTTCAACGAGTTGGTTAATCATATCCAATCTCTTTTTTAAAGATACCCTTATCTGCCCTAATGTAGCCTCAGCTCCATTTTTTAACGTCTGGAATCTGTTATATATTAAGATACTATAGATTATTATACCCAAAATAACCAATATTATGATTAAACCAACAACAATTAGTAATAATGACATAAATTTCACCAAAAAGATTTGAATTATTAAATTTTATGTTATTGTTAATATATAAATTTTGTTATAAAAATTTATAAAAATTTATAGCCACAAACTCTACAAAAGTTTTTCAAAATTTCACTGCCATATTCTGTGTGTGCCACTTCAGGATGAAATTGAACTCCGTAAATTGGTTTTGATTTATGCTTCATTGCCTCAACTTTACATATATCAGAATGAGCTAAAATTTCAAAATCCTTTGGGATTTTTTTAACGTCATCTTTATGAGATGCCCAAGCATTGAACTCTTTTGGAACATTTTTAAATAAATCATTTTCCTTATCAACATAAACTTTTGTTAATGCATATTCTTCAGCCTCAGCCCTCCCAACTTCTCCACCATATGCCTTAGCAATTAATTGATGTCCTAAACAGATTCCTAAAATGGGAAGTTTTGCATTTAACGCTATGTCAATACAATTCTTTGCCTTTTCAATATCTGGCCCTCCACTCAATATAATTCCTTTTATTTCTTTATTTTGTTCAATCTCCTCTAATGGCGTTGTATTTGGGAGTATTTTTGAGGGTACTCCTATGTATTTTAAACTTCTATGTATTCTATGAACATACTGCCCACCGTTGTCTAAGATAACAATCATTTATACCACCTCATTATAATAAAAATTTTTATTTGTTTGATATTTATTTGAAGAAGATTTAAATATATCGCCATATTTTTTGGATATTTAAATCTTGCGTGATGTTTATACTATATTTAATACGTAAAAATATTTAAGTCAAACTATATAAATTATATTACTATAAATTGATGCTAAGGGACTCTACTTTAATGAATTCAGATGAGATCTTTTAGATTTCATTAGATGGAAAAATTTTGTTGTCTAAATCACAAATTGCAGAACAAGGTTTGAAGACTTGCAAGCGATTATCAAAGTTAGCCGTGAAGGAAAGGAATTATGTTAATGACTATATTCAGTTGTAAATTTAGCGAAAGAAAAGGATGTTTCAAAGGATTGTTATAGGAAATCTGACGAATAATTTTCCAAATATAGACATAGGTAGAAAAAATAACGAAAAATTTCATAAAATTCCGTTCAGAAAACTAATACATAGAGTAACTTATAAAGCTGAAGAAGAAGGAATATCAGTGGAGTTGGTGGATGAAAGTTATACATCTCAAAAATGCAGTGTTTGTAAAGTAATAAAGAAATCAAATAGGAAATACAGAGGTTTATATTTTTGTTCTGTCTGAATGTAAAATGGTTATTAATGCAGATGTTAATGGTGCGAGGAATATATTATTTAGCGTAGTCCCAAATCCCGAATGGGGATTAAACGAAATCCTTACGGATTTCGTAGCCCTCGCTTCGCTACGGTAAGGATAGTGGGCTTAGCTACCCATAGAGATGAGCTTAAGCTCCCTCTCCTAAATCCTCCGCTTTAGGTGAAGAGTTGTCATATCATCAAGCAATCAAATTAATTAATATATACAATAGATTTAAATATAAATATGGAGCTACAGTATATAAGTAATTATATATAGCATCACAACCCATACAAATATAATATTATTATACCATACATATTATAATTAATTATATTTACAAAAATAATAATAAAAATATTAAAAATAATGATTATTCTGATTTGGTGATAATAATGGTTTTTGAAGAATTTTTAGAATTAAATAAAGAAAAAAAATCTTTTGATGAATTTAAAGAAGAAAAAATCAAAGAAAAACCATTAAGTGAGAATATAATTGAAAGTGATTTAAAAAATAAAGCAACAGTTGCTGAATTAGAGAGTAAAATTTTAAAATTAGAATTAGAGAAAAAAGAACTTGAAAGAGAGAATTTACAGTTAATGAAAGAAAATGAAATTTTAAGAAGAGAATTAGACAGAATGAGAGTTCCTCCATTAATAGTTGGGACTGTAGTTGATAAAGTTGGAGAGAGAAAGGTAATTGTTAAAAGTTCAACAGGTCCAAGTTTCTTAGTAAATGTTTCACACTTCGTAAATCCAGATGATATAACTCCAGGAAAAAGAGTATGTCTAAATCAACAGACATTGACTGTCGTTGATGTTCTTCCAGAAAATAAAGATTACAGAGCAAGGGCTATGGAAGTTGATGAAAGACCTAATGTCAAATATGAAGATATTGGAGGTTTAGATAAACAAATACAAGAAGTTAGAGAAGTTGTAGAACTTCCAATGAAACATCCTGAACTATTTGAAAAAGTTGGAATTGAACCACCAAAAGGTATTTTACTTTACGGACCACCTGGAACTGGTAAGACATTATTGGCTAAGGCAGTAGCAACAGAAACCAATGCAACATTTATAAGAGTTGTTGGCTCTGAATTGGTTAAAAAGTTTATTGGAGAAGGAGCTTCATTAGTTAAAGATATATTCAAATTAGCAAAAGAGAAGGCACCTTCAATAATATTCATTGATGAAATAGATGCTATCGCCGCAAAGAGAACTGATGCCTTAACTGGTGGAGATAGAGAAGTTCAAAGAACCTTAATGCAGTTATTGGCAGAGATGGATGGTTTTGACGCAAGAGGAGATGTTAAGATAATAGGAGCTACAAATAGATTGGACATTTTAGACCCAGCAATATTAAGGCCTGGAAGATTTGATAGAATTATTGAAGTTCCTCCACCAGATGAAAAAGGTAGGTTAGAGATATTGAAGATACACACAAGAAGAATGAATTTAGCTAAAGATGTTAATTTAGAGGAGATAGCAAAAATGACAGAAGGATGTGTAGGGGCTGAATTAAAGGCAATTTGTACAGAGGCAGGGATGAATGCTATAAGGGAACTTAGAGATTATGTAACTATGGAGGACTTTAAAAAAGCTGTTGAAAAGATTATGGAAAAGAAAAAAGGTAAAGTTCAAGAGGAGCCAAGTCATTTATCAGTTCTTTACAGATAAAATAAAACTTTTTTATTTTTTATTTAGTTTAGTATTTAATTTAATATTTTTTATTTTAAATACATAATTAACTTATTTTTTATGTTAAAATTTTTATGTTAGGTTAGTTTATATTTTATGGAAAAATCTTGTCTTTATTAAAATTTTGGTGATTTTAATGAACACCTATGGAGATATGTTTAGAGTTACAGTTTTTGGCGAGAGTCACGGAAAGGCAGTTGGAGCTGTTGTTGATGGCTGTCCTGCAAATTTACCATTATCTGAAGAAGATATTCAAAAAGAGCTTAATAGGAGAAAGCCAGGAAGTAGTATATTTTCAACACCAAGAAAAGAAAAAGACCTTGTGGAAATCTTATCTGGAATTTTTGAGGGAAAAACTACTGGAACGCCAATATGTGCAATTGTCTATAATAAAAATGCAAGACCAAAGGATTATTCATTGATAAAGGACACTCCAAGACCTGGGCATGCAGATTTAACCTATAGATTAAAATATAGAAATTATGATTATAGAGGAGGAGGTAGAGCCAGTGGAAGAGTGACAATTGGGCATGTCATAGGTGGAGCAATTGCAAAAAAATTACTTTCTTACACATATAATATAAAAATCATTGGTTATACAATAAAAATTGGAAAAATAGAAGGAGATTTTAATTATTACAAAAATCCAGATATATTTGAAGATGAAAAATCTCTTGAAAGTTTGATAGAAAAAATTGAGGGTAATCCACTAAGATGTCCTTCAATGAATGAAAAAGAGATGGAAGAATATGTTTTAAACGCCATGAAAAATAAAGACAGTGTTGGTGGAGTTGTAGAAATAATAGTAGTAAATGTTCCTGCTGGTGTTGGAAATCCAGTATTTAATAAGCTAAATGGAGAGTTGGCAAGAGGTTTAATGAGTATAAATGCAGTTAAAGGAGTTGAGATTGGAAGAGGTTTTGAATCTGCAGAGATGTATGGAAGTGAGATGAATGATGAGATGTATTTTGATGAAGACAAAAATATAAGATTTAGAACTAACAACTGTGGAGGAATATTAGGAGGAATTAGTTGTGGGACCCCAATTGTTATAAGGATTGCTGTAAAACCAACTCCTTCAATAGGTAAAAAGCAAAGAACTATAAATTTAAAAACATTAGAAAATACTGAAATTGAAATTAAAGGAAGGCATGACCCAATTATAGTTCCAAGAATAATTCCAGTTGCAGAATCTGTAGTGGCAATAACCTTAGCTGATTTAATGATTAAAGGAGGCTTTATACATCCTTGTAGTTTATAAATGATAACACTATGTATGGTGAAAAAATGAAGTTTATATTTATCACAGGGGGAGTTATATCATCTTTGGGGAAGGGAATTACAGCGGCTTCTTTGGGCAGATTGTTGAAAGCAAGAGGTTTTAAGGTAAATATGGTTAAGATAGATCCTTATTTACAAATTGACGCTGGAACAATGTCTCCTTATGAGCATGGAGAAGTTTTTGTAACTGAAGATGGTGGAGAGACAGATTTAGATTTGGGACATTATGAGAGGTTTATTGATGAAAATTTAACTAAACATAATAATATAACAACGGGTAAAATCTATTGGAGCGTTTTAACAAAAGAAAGAAGAGGAGAGTATTTAGGGAAAACTGTTCAAGTTATTCCTCACATAACTAACGAAATAAAAGATTGGATTAAAAAACTTGGAGAAAATTATGACATTACAATTGTTGAGATTGGAGGAACTGTTGGAGATATTGAGAGTTTGCCTTTCTTAGAGGCTATTAGACAGTTTAAAAAAGATGTTGGCAAAGAAAATGTTTTATACATTCATGTCTCTCTTTTGCCATACATAAAAGCGGCTGGTGAGTTAAAAACAAAGCCAACACAGCATAGCGTTAAAGAGTTAAGAAGTATTGGAATTCAACCAGATATATTAATTTGCAGAACTGAATATCCAATAAGTAGTAAAATCAAGGAAAAATTATCCCTATTTTGTGATGTGGATAAAGAGGCAGTTATTGAAGCAAGAGATGCAAAAACCATATATGAAGTTCCACTTAACTTAGAAAAGGAAGGTTTAGGGAAATTAGTCACTAAAAAATTAAATCTTCCAGATAGAGAGCCAAATTTAGAAGATTGGAGGAAATTCGTTGATAGAGTAATAAATCCATTAAATGAGGTTGTTATAGCAGTAGTAGGTAAGTATGTTGAGTTAAAAGATGCCTATTTAAGTATAAATGAGGCTTTAATTCATGCAGGGGCTAAGAATGACACAAGAGTTAATATAAATTGGATACATTCAGAAAGATTGGAGTGTGAGGAATTTGAAGAAATTTTAGATAAATTTAGAGAAAATAATCAATTAGATGGAATTTTAGTTCCCGGAGGATTTGGAGATAGGGGAGTTGAAGGAAAAATAAATGCAATAAAATATGCAAGAGAAAATGACATTCCATTTTTAGGTATTTGTATGGGTATGCAGTGTGCTGTTATAGAGTTTGCAAGGAATGTATGTGGCTTAGAGGGGGCTAATTCAACGGAGTTTGATGAAAATACAAAATATCCTGTTGTAGATTTGTTGCCAGAACAAAAAGAGATTGACGCAAAAGGAGGAACTATGAGATTGGGGGCTTATCCAGCAATATTAAAAGAGGGAACTTTAGTTCATAGATTATATAAAAAGACTGAAGTTTATGAGAGACATAGACATAGATATGAGGTAAATCCTGAATATCATGAAATATTGGAAAATTATGGCTTAACAATTTCTGGAAAATCTCCTGATGGTAGATTGGCAGAGTTTATAGAGATTGATAAAAATAGATACTTTGTAGCAACACAAGCACATCCAGAATTTAAATCAAGACCAAATAAGCCACATCCTTTGTTTGATGGTTTAGTTAGAGCAGCATTGGGTGAAAAAATTTAAATAATAAAATCTATCAAAGATAACAAAAAATATAATTAAAAAATAGTTTAAAATCAAAATGAAATTATATTATTTTAAAAATTTTTAAATTAAATCTGGGTTATTATCTACTGATATATACAATTGCCCTTTTGGTTTTCTATTTACATAGTCTCCTGTAAATTTGTAGAATGTTCCTTCTATTGGAATTCCTTCATCTTTTTTACTTAATTTGATTATTGGATTTTCTACTATTCCTTCAAACTTAAATGAAGGTAATACTTCCTCAACCTTTCCATAAACTACTATAGCTCCTGCTTTCATTTCTCCTCCTACTCTAACATCTACATTTCCATCAATAAATATTATTCCCCCATTCTGGTGAATTCCTGCCATTATACCTACATTTCCTTTTATATGAATAACTCCATTTTTCATAAACTCTCCAATTTCATCTCCAGCATTACCTTCTACAATAATTTTTCCTCCACTCATTCCTCTCCAATCTCCTCTATAGGCAGAGCCAACATAGTCTCTTGCATTTCCTTTAATTAACAACTCTCCTCCTTTCATATTTTGTCCAGCCCAACTGTCAGCATTTCCATTTACAATAATTTTTCCTCCTTTCATTTCAGCGCCAACATACATTCCTACATCTCCTTCAACAATAATCTCTCCTCTACTCATCTTTGAGCCAATATATTTTAATTTTTGATTTGAATTCTTTATAATAATTCTTGGCTCTCCTTCAATATCATTTAATTCAACATCAAAAATATCGCCAACTTTAACTTTTTTTCTACCTTGGATTAACTCAATATTTTTTATTTCATCTAAACTTATCTTTTCAATAACTTCTGGCAATACTTTGTCCATCTCTACCGGAACAATTATATCCTCCTTTTGTAGTGTTAATATTAACTCTTTCATAACATCACCAATTTTTATTTTTCATTATCTTTTGGTTCGACAATAACAGCAGTTCCATATGCATAGTATGTTAATTCAGGAATAGAATAATTTTTATCACATGCTATTTCTGTCATAACTTCATTAAAAATTCTTACTCCTATGATTGCATTAGCTCCTAATTCTTTAGATACTTCTATTAAATCATCTAAGGCATCTTCTGGATCATCACCATATCCTATTACAACACCTAAATATTTTACAATTTTAAAACCTTCTAAATGGTCTGTTGTCGATGTTATCATTAAAATCCCTATTTTGAAAAATTAAAAAATTATAATTAGCTGATGTCAGTTGCATCTATCTTTATAACCTTCCAACTATTTGCATATTCCTCAGTAACTGGATAGTTATCTAAATTGACTGAATAGTATTTTGTGAATTTCTCTCTCAAGTCTTTCATAATCTCCTGTTCTAATGACTCATCAACCTTAACATCTACATATATTGTGTCTCCAAAGACCTCTTTTACAACGTTTCCATCTTTAACAACCAATTCTCCTCTCTTCAATACATACTTGGCATATCTAAATGCTCTCTCTATTTTCTTACCATCTTTTTCTTCTGGGTTTATTTCATAAATTGCTATATCTGCATCAGCCCCAACACCTAAATGACCTTTCTCTTTGCTTAATCCTAAAACTTTTGCTTGATTTGCTCTTGTAACTTTTGCTATTTCATACAAGTCATATTCTTTATCACTATCAGCCACATGGCTTCTCTGTTGAGCCCACTTATGGACTTTGTTATATAACCACTCATCTCTGTATTTTTTACTCATTAACCATGCAATAATTCTTGGATATCTTGTGAATGGCCCTGCATTTGGATGATCAGTTGTTAATAATACTTTATCTGTGTCTATATTTAGGAAGATATCCAAACCAATTGCCCATTGTAGAGCATAAACAGGACCCTTTGGAGAGTAAATAAACGGAACGACTCCTGAACCTGTTTCAAGTTCAACATCACAGTTTGCCCATTTTAATCCATTTGTCATGTGTAAATCATATTCCATAGGTCCATCTGCTGTCATTGTTGTAGTTTCATCTAATGTAATTTGCCCTACATCAACCACTAAATGGTCGTTTTTATTAACATATTCAGCAATTTCTAAACCTTTACTTTCAAAGTCCTTCCATGAAGTTCCTCCGTAGGAGTGGAATTGGACATGAGTATTATAGTAAATGGTTTCTCTCTCTCCATATTTTGGTTTTGCTTTTATACCTTTAACACAATCCATTGTTTCAAGAGTAGTTTCCCAGTTTCCAGGGTGTCCTAAGTTGTTTGGATGGACGTGGATTGAGTGAGGTAATCCAAGAAGTTCATTAACTTCACATAAACCTCTTACGATTTCTCTTGGAGTTATATCAAAGTATGGAACTGGATCATCAAGGCTATGGACATTTTTACCCCAACCCCATGCCTCAGTTCCTCCTGGATTAACTATCTTTATTGCAAAACCTCTTGTGGCTTTTAAAAGCCATGCTACATAAGCGGCACATTTTTTAATATCACCTTCTTTTAAATACTCTAAAACAAACCAATTATTACCAAATAGTGTTAGAACTCCTTTATCTACCTGAGGAGTTTCTATAAATTCTTCATGTGTATGTCTTGCCAATAATGGAGGCATTGCTGCTTCAAAAACTGTTGTATATCCCATCTCTGAGTATTGATAACCAGTTTTGTATGTTGATGGAACTGAAAACCCAGTTCCAGTTCTTAAACCTTTTTTTGCATAAATTTCTTTTTTACTGTCCTCTGGTCTAAACATTCTACCTACATTAACTTTTGGTCCTGCAACATGAGTGTGGGAATCAATACCCCCTGGCATAACAACACAGTTTGATGCATCAATAATCTTTGCATTTTCAGAAACTTTTTCAACGATTTTCCCATCTTTTACACAAATATCCATTTTTTCTCCATTAATTCCATTTAGAGGGTCATAAACAATTCCATTTTTTATTATATATTCCATACTATCACCATTTTTACAACAATTTTTATTTTTATTTATTTAGATTTACTCAAGATTTTCAAGGTATTTTTTTCTCATTAAAGTTTTCATATCTAAAAATTCTTCATCAGTTTTTTCTATCTCAACATAAAATCCAGGATATCCTTTAAGACAGGGCATTCCTGTACTGTGAGTGTCTGGCTTAACTACACAGTTTGCCCAAGGACCCATAGGGATAAATACCATACCTTCTGGCATTCTCTGGGTAGCTTTTTTTACATAAACTACGACCTCTCCATACTCAGACTTAACTTTAACTTTATCTCCTTCTTTAACTCCTAATTTTTCCATATCTTCTTCATTAATGTAAATAACTCCTGCTGCTTTAACATACAAATCGAGATTTTTTCCAGCCTCTATTGCCTCTCCTTGCCAAATAGTTCTACCAGTATTTAACATAAACTTCATTTTTTCACCTTATTTTCTTATGAAAACTAATTCTATGGCGTTAACTGGACATGCTTCTATACAGGCTCCACATCCACCACATAAATCAGGATTTACTATATTAACTACTCCATTCTCAACTCTAATAACTACATCGTCACTATATGGTCCCTTTCCTCCCCATGTTTCAGGATGTTTAGCATTGACAGGACATGAAACTACGCAATTACCACATCCATGACATCTTTCTGGATATACAACTAACTTATAAGCTTTCATTTGCTCACCTTTAAAGTTTTTAATATTTTTGATTGGTTAATTTTATTGGTTTTTTATTTTTTTTAATGATTATTTTGTAATTAATATTAATTTTGTAATAGTTTTTCAAACGCCTTTTTCCAGGCAATTGCTTTAGGTTCTCTTTCAAAGTTAATCTCTTTTCTAACTACCTTTATAGCATTAATTGGACATGCTTTGCTACAAGCTCCACATAAAACACATAAGTTTTGATTAACAACCAATCTTGGAACTTTTTCAGCCTTATCTTTTGGTTTAGGGAATTCTAAAGCACTACATGGACATATTGAGATACAAGCTCCACATGCGTTACAGGCATCAACATCAATTATAACCTCTCCCTTGAATGGCTTCTCTACTTCAATGGCATTAGCAGGACAAATATAAGCACACCATCCACAGGTTACACATAAATCTTTATCAACGACCGTTTTTCCTTGGATATCTTCATATAATTTTGCTTGAGGTATTCTTTTCATCATTGGACACTTATAACAAATAACCTCTATTGCATCATGAGGACAAACAAATTCACAAACTTTACAATAGACACATTTATCTTTATCAACTTCAATGTCAGTTATTGGTTTTGGATTTGATGGAGTTGGATAGTTGTATTTTAAATCAATAGCATCTGCTGGACAGTATTCAGCACAAATTCCACAGAGGACACACTTATCTTTGTTTATATTTATTTCTCCAATAACAAACTTACTTCTCTCTGCTAAATTTCTCTCTACTGCTATAGCCGCCTGAGGACAAACCATTTCACACTGCTCACACAAGACACACTTATCTTGATATATCTTAATATCTCTTTTAATTTTTGGATATCTTTCATCTTCTTTTATTGATTTTCCATTGATTTTTAAATCTAATGCATCAAATGGACATGCTGATGCACACATTCCACATAAAACACAAGTATCTTTATCAATATCTAATTTTGGAGCAACTATATCTCCTTTAGCAATAGCCCCTAATGGACCCATAACTATTGCATTTACTGGACAGATATCGGCACAGATTCCACAGCCAACACAATATTCATCGTTCCAAAATAGTTCTCTTTTTTCAAGTTTTCCATCTCTATATATTATGAATCCATTTTCATATATTTCTTTTACTTGTTCAATCATAACTCTCCCTCACAAATTTTAATGAGTTAGTTGGGCAGTTTATTATACAATTTCCACATAGTATGCAAGAATTGTAATCGATATTTATAGTCAAATAATCAAGTGTGAGTGCTTCACACATAAGGCAAGTGCCACAAAATATACATGAATCTTTATCCCAAGAAAGTTTTATATTATATAACTCTTTTATTAAATTCTTTGCAAGTTCTTTATCATCAGTTAAAGAATGTATTATTCTTGCTCCATATTCAGGAGGTATCTCTCCAATAGTTTTTGCTATTTTTAAAATTTTTTCCTTTGGATACCTTCCAGAGAGATAGTGAGAAACTATTGACCTATCACTCTTAATAATTTTTGCTATTTCTTTTTGAGTTAGCCCCTTTCTTCTCAGTTTCATTGATACTATTGCTTTTATTCCTGAAAGAATATGTTCTGGCATTGTCTCACATTGACATTATTTTAGTTAGTGATACTCACTATATAAATGGTTTATACTAAATTTAAGTAGAAATTAATATATAACATTGTGTGTTTTACTCACATCTCTATTGTAGAACTATTATTCAAAATATATGAATAATTTATCTATTTTTGGTAGATAAAGTTTATATTAGTAAAGTTCAATAATATAAAATACAAATCGTAAAAAATAAATATAACATTGATTTGAATTAGAAAATTTTTATGGTGATATTATGAGGGAGATGTTAATATCTGAATGTATAGAACTATTAAGAGCACATAGATTTATTGTTTCAAAACCATTAAGTAGAAGTTGTTTTGACATAATTGCAAGTAAAGATAGTATTAGGCTTATTTTAAAAGTTTTAAAAAATATTGACAGTTTAAGTAAAGAACAATCAAAGGAATTAAAAAAAATAAGTAGGATATTACGTGGAACTCCTTTAATAATTGGTATCAGAACAAGAAATGCTCCAATGGAGCATGGAGTAGTTTATGATAGATACAACATAAAGGCTGTAACTTTTGAAACATTTAAGGACTATTTAGAAGGTAGTCCGCCAGTAGTTTATGCAAAGAGAGGAGGGTTTTTTGTAAATATAGATGGACACGTTTTAAGAGAGGCTATAGAAACTATGGGAATATCTGTTGGAAAATTGGCTGAAGTTGCAGGAGTTTCAAGAAAGGCAATATATAAATATGAAACGCAGATGGCTAATCCTTCTGTAGAGGTAGCAATGAAAATTGAAGAATTCTTAGATGTTCCATTAGTTAAAGGAATTGATTTATTTGAACCTATTGAAGATGAGGACTTTGAAAATAAATTGGAAAAATTAGAAGATTACAAAAAAGAAGCATTACATTTCTTAAATAAATTAGGATTTGACTTATTTATAGTCAATAAAGCGCCATTTGATGCTGTAGCAGAAAAGGATTTAAAAGAATCTCAAAATATCTTATTAACCAATATTGAACAACAAAACAATGAAGAAGTTAGAAGAAAAGCATTATTAGTTAAAGAACTATCAAAATTATTGGAAGGATATTCATTATTGATATTAGAAAAAAAAGAGAAAGAATATAAGAATTTACCAGTAGTAAGTATTGAAGAGTTAAAAAAAATGGACGATGCTCTTGATTTAATTGAGCACATAAAATCAATATTGAAAAAAAATATTGCGTAAATCTAAATCTTACCAAATTAAATTAGATAGGATTTTCACATATATATTTAAATATTTAGATTAACGATAAACCAATTTTACTCTAACTGACAGTGTGATTACTATTGCATTTGCATTTTTAACTACGTCATAAAATGATATCAACGAGTATCTATATTACCGTTTTTTAGCATTTTTAAACCTTATCTATTTCTATTTTTGTTTTTAAGATTCTTTTCGCTAATTCACACTGTCAGTTAATTACCATTATAGATAGGCAACAAAAACCAAAATAAAATTTATCTTAGCTATCGATATGATATAATTTTTAGTAGTTTGAATATTTAAATATACTTTAAAGATATTAAAATTCATTAATTAATCGAAAACTATAAATACTACTTTTTTTAATGTTTATACTATAATTTTTATAATTGGTGAAATAATGAATCCAGAGATGATAATGGAAATGATGGACTCAGAAATGGCTAAGGAAATGGCTCCAAAGATTATGCCAAAAATGATGCCTTTAGCTTTAGAAAAGTTTTTAGATAAAATTCCTGAAAATGAAAGAAAAGAGTTTATAGCTAAGATTGTTGATATTATTGTAAGTAAAAATGAGAAAAAGGAAATTTTCGCTGAGTTTTGTGATATGTTTGAAACTCTATTAGATATTAAAGGATTAAGTATTCATTCAAGGGGAGGAAAAGGTTCTACAAAAGAAAAAATATCTCCAATGGATTTATTTTTAGCAGGGCTCTGTGGATGTATCTGTATAGCTGTTGGTAATACATTAAAAGAAAATAACATAGAGACTAAGATAAAAGTAGATGGAGCTGTCGAAAAATCTTTTGAAGAGGGACGAATAAAAAAAGTAATATTAAATATCTATCTAAAAATTGATAATATTGAAAATCTTAATTTGAATAAAGAAGATTTAAAGAAATTAGTTTTAAATGGCTCTAAAAAATGTTTAATTAGTAATACCTTAAACTGCGAAATTGAGAAAAATATTATTTTTGAATAATAAAAATAATAAAATATTTAATGAGGTGAAAATTTGAGTGAAGATTTACCAATTATAGGAAAAGATGCCTTAGGTAGAGTAATAAAAGATTGGAGTAAAAAACCATGGTGGGGTATTGATAGGAAAAAAATTGAATGGTATCCTAAAATAAACTATGATAAATGTATTGGTTGCGGATTATGTTTTATAACCTGTGCAAATAGAGTAGTATTTGATTGGGATAAAGAAAAGAAGAAACCTGTTGTTGCCAGACCTTACAACTGTGTAGTTGCCTGTACTACTTGTAAAAAGTTATGTCCAGTAGATGCATTAGAGTTTCCAGATAAAGAATATATGCAAAAAATTATTAAAGAAAATAAATTGTTAGCCAAAGCCAAAGAAATTTTAAAAAATCATAATTTAATTTAAATTAATGAAAAATTATTCTATCTTAACAGCATGGGCACATCTTTTTGCAAGTTCTCTTGCCTCCTCAATAGAGTTTGCATATGCCAAAGCTACTCCCATCCTTCTACCTACTTTTGCATTCGGCTTACCAAACAATCTTAATTTTGTATTAGGTACTTTTAATGCATCTTTTATATCGTATTTTGGAGCGTATTTGTTTATATTTGCTTTTATTACATGGCTTGCTCCTGGTGTAATAAGTTTTGTTGAAACTGGTAAGCCCAATATTGCTCTAACATGAATCTCAAACTCACTCATCTCCTGAGTAACCATCGTAACCATTCCTGTATCGTGTGGTCTTGGTGAAACCTCACTAAATATAACCTCATCTCCTTTAACAAACATTTCAACTCCAAATATCCCATAACCTCCTAATGCATTGGTTATCTTTTTTGCTATCTCTTGTGCTTGTTCTTTTAACGCACCCATTTCGTGAGGTTGCCAACTTTCGTGATAATCTCCATCTATCTGAATATGCCCTATTGGCTCGCAAAATTTAGTTCCTTCCTCTGTAACTGCTGTTAATAATGTTATTTCGTAATCAAAGTTTATAAATTCTTCAACAATAACTCTATTTCCTATCCCTCTTGCTCCTTCTTTTGCTCTAATCCACGCTTTTTCTATATCCTTTTCTTTTTTAATTACACTTTGCCCTTTTCCAGATGAGGACATAATTGGTTTAACAACACAAGGCAATCCAATTTTTTCAACTGCTTCCTTTAACTCCTCCAAAGAATTTGCAAATTCATATTTAGCAGTTTTTAATTTTAACTTTTCAGCGGCTAATCTTCTTATTAGTTCTCTATTCATTGTTATTTTTGTTGCCTCTGCAGTAGGAACAACAGTATATCCATCTTTTTCAGCATCTATTAACGCATCAGTATTTATCGCCTCAATCTCTGGAACTATGTAATCTGGCTCTTCCCTTTTAATAATCGCCATTAAAGCATCGTAATCTTTCATATCAATAACATAACTTTTATGAGATACTTGCATAGCAGGAGCATTTTGATATCTATCTACGGCAATACATTCAATTCCTAATCTTTGCGCTTCAATAACAACCTCTTTCCCTAACTCTCCACTACCTAACAATAAAAATTTAACACTACCCTTCAAAAGAGGTGTCCCAATTGCCATAAATTCCACCAAAAAATTTTTAGCATTAAAAATTTTATTCTATATTTTTAGCTTTTAAAGGAATCCTTAATATAGTTTTTGTCATAGGACTTTCGCATGGATAAATATTAATTAATGAATATTTGATGCCTTTAGCATCATATTTTCCTTATTAATTATATAAACTACGAAAGTCCTATATATTTTAAGATATTTATGATTTGGCATTTAAAAATTTATTTCTGCGAAAGTTCTATGTTAATTATCCCATTTGGGGATAAATGTTTTTAGGGGTTGATATGGGAGAAAACACAGCTTTGGTAGTTTATTATACAAAACAACACAAAAATAGTTTTAATGCATTGATTGGAGCATTAGAGGTTAATGAATACTTTGACAATTTTCCTATATACTTTGCCAATAAAAAAGATATTTATAACTTAGAAAGAATTTTAAAGAAGTATGATAAAGTAATTATTGCAATATCGTTTTTTACAACTGAGTTATGGAAAACCTATGAATTAATGAAAAAACTAAAAATTAAATATAAAGAATATAGTAATAAAATAATTTACTTAGCTGGAGGACCTCACCCTACTGGAGATCCGAAGGGAACTTTAAAATTAGGGTTTGATGTAGTTTGCATTGGAGAAGGAGAAGAGACATTTCCAGAATTTATTATGTCAGTTAGTGAGTATGAAAATTATAAAAAAGTTAAAGGAATATGTTATTTTGAAGAGGATAAATTTATATACACTGGAAAAAGAAAACCTATTGATTTAAATAAGTATCCGCCATTTCCAATAAAATATAACAAATTTGGACATATAGAGATAACGAGAGGCTGTCCTTATAAATGTTATTTCTGTCAAACACCAAGAATATTTGGAAAAAATGTTAGACATAGAAGTATTGAAAATATATGTAAATATGTTGAAATAATGGCTGAAAAAAATTTAAAGGATATTAGATTTATAACACCAAATGCTTTTGGATATGGTTCTAAAACTGGAAAAGATGTTAATATTGACAAAATTGAAAATTTACTAAAAAACATTAAAGAAATTTTAGGTAAAGACGGGAGAATATTCTTTGGAACATTTCCTTCAGAGGTTAGACCAGAGCATGTTAATGATGAAACAACTGACTTAATTTTAAAATATACATACAATAAAAGTTTAGTTATTGGAGCACAGTCTGGAAGTGATAGAGTTTTAGAGTTGTGTAATAGAGGGCATACAGTTGAGGATATTTATAGAGCTGTATATATAGCAATAAAAAAAGGAATTAATGTAAGTTTAGATTTTATTTTTGGATTACCTGGGGAGACTAAGGAGGATATTGAGAAAACAATAGAGGTTATGAAAGATTTTATAAAATTAGGAGTTAAAATACACGCTCATGCTTTTATTCCATTACCACAAACTCCTTTTGCAAAGGCAAATCCTGGGGTTGTTGATAAAAAAATAATAATGGCTATGAGATATGAGATTCCCAAAGGAATATTCTATGGTTCGTGGCATAATCAACAGATGTTAGCTAAAAAAATATCAAAGTATTTAAGATTTGGAGAGTTATAGAGTTTTAAAATTAAAATATAACTAAATATGATTTAATAAATGGTGAAATATTGAAAAGAATTGTTGAACTGGATTATCTTAGAGGTATTGCAATATTGGGCGTTATTGCTATCCATGTAAGTGGTTATGGAATATTTGATTTAAATATATATTATAAATTATTTTATGTATTAATGAACAACCTTACAAGATTTGCAGTTCCGTTTTTTATAATTATTAGTGGAATGGTATTGTCGTATAAATATGCAAACAACGGGATAAATTACATATCATTTATTAAAAAAAGGATTAGTTTTATATTTATCCCCTATTTATTTTTTGTGTTGATATATTATTATTTTTTTCATATTGCCCGAGGAGAATCTTTTAGTGTGATTAATTTCTTAAAATACATTATATCTGGTTATGTAGCTCCTCATTTATACTTTATACCACTAATCTTTCAATTTTATATATTATTTCCTATCTTTATAAGTATTGCGAAATATCTAAATTCTAAAAAATTGCTTACAAATTTAGTAGTATTCATAATTTTTGGTATTATTTCCATATACTCTGTGTGTTATCTTCATATACTATCATGGGGCTTCCCCTTAATGATTACTCAGGCATATTTTTTCTTATTTGGATGTATATTAGGTTTAAACATTAGAAAATTTAAAGATGAATTCCTCAATGATAAGGAAAACTTAATTAGAATTCTAATTTTATGGAGTATTTTAGCAGTTTATATAATATTAGACGGCTTATATCTAAAAACTTTTAAATTTTATAATGATTTTCATTTCTACTTTTATTATTTTGGTATTACTGGATATAGTATATTACTATTCATCTTACTCTTTAAATTATCGAACTATATACACAACAAAAAGATTTTTAATATAATTTTAAAAATTGGACAATATTCTTTTGGAATCTATCTTATCCATTATTTGTTTGTGCGATATGATTTATTTATAAGGGGTATCTATCAACTACTTAAGGGAGTAATAAACAACAATTTTTTAAAATTTTTAAATAATAGCATCATTAACCTTAATATTCAATATTATAATAGTGTAAGTTACTTTATTTTATACTTCATTTTAGTCTTAATTTTAAGTTATATTACTACTTATCTATTCACAGAGTTAAAAATAAAAATTAAAAAACATAGGAGGACATTGTTATGAAGATTGGCATAGTTGGTGGTGGATTGGGAGGATTATTAACAGGAGCATTGTTATCTAAGAATCATGAAGTTGTTATATTTGAAAAACTTCCATTTTTGGGTGGGAGATTTACTAATTTGGAATATGAAGGATTTCAACTAACAACAGGAGCTTTACATATGATACCACATGGAGATGATGGATATTTAGCTCAGTTATTAAGAAAGGCAGGAGCTAATGTAAAAATTATAAATTCAAATCCTGATGGAACTTTTTTAATTAATGGAAAAGAATATTTATACAGAGATTTATTTTCTCTTTTAGGATTTAAAGATAAGATTAAGGCTATAACAATGTCTGCCAAGTTAAAGTTAGGAAATGTTGATAAAAATATTTCATTTGGAGAGTTCTTAGAAGATGTTGAGTTAGCTCTAAAAATAGGGAATGCATTTACAGGATGGGCTTTAAGTTTAACTGCCTATGAAACTCCAATGAGTGAAATTATTGAGATTGCTAAAAATTATTACAAATTTGGAGGTCCTGGAATTCCTATTGGTGGTTGTAAGGCAGTTATTGATAAACTTTTAAGAATTATTAAAACAAATAATGGAAAAATTATTAAAGAATATGAAGTTAAAAAAATAGAGATTGATGAGAAAGCATATATTGATGATTACGAATTTGATGTAGTTGTTAGTAATATATCTCCTATAGAAACCCAAAAAATTTGTAATATTAAATTTTTAAAATCAAAGCCAAAACCTTCCAAAGGGATAAAAATATCTATAGCCACAAAAGAAGGAATTATAAAGCATGGAGGGGTTTTATTTACACCAGAATGTGAAAGAATAAATGGATTGAATCAAGTGACAAATGTAGATAAATCCTTAGCCCCTGAAGGATGGCACTTAGTTATGACTCATCAAGCACAAATAACTAACAATGTAAAAAAAGAGATAGATTTAGGTTTGGAGGATATTGATAGATTATTTAAAGGTAAAGATTATAGAATCTTGCATATACAGTCATATAGAGAAAGTTGGCCAGTAAATCACGCTTCTAATGGAACAGATATAGATAATATTGTAAATGATAAACTCTTTTTAGTTGGAGACGGATGTAAGGGGAGAGGAGGAATTGAAGTTGAAGGAATAGCCATGGGAGTTTTAAAAGTCGTTAATTATATAGAGCATTTAAATAAAAAGATGAATTAATTAAAATAAATTAATAAACTTCTATTTTGTGGGGATGCAACTATGGATATGGAAACATTAGAAGACTTTAAAGACTATTTAGTTGCATATTTAAGGAATATTCACCAAGAGGATATTATATTAGACAGTGAAAAAATTGTAATTGATTTAAATAAACTTTATGAATATGGGTTAATGGAATTTGTAGAGTTTTTAGTAGATAATCCTGAAGAGGGAATTAAATTTATAAAAGAGTGTTACTATGAGGCATACTACACTTTAAAAAACGAATATCCAAAAAACATAATAGTTTCAGTAAGGAATTTGCCAAAAATTTTTAAAACTACAAGGAAAGGGAAGATTTTTACAGTAGAGGATATTAGAAGCAATACTTTAGGGAAGTTGGTAGAATTTGAAGGAATCATAGTAATGGCATCAAAAATTAGACCAATGCTAAAATATGCATATTATATATGTCCAAAATGTGGAAGAGAATATTATAAGGAGATAGATATTTTGAATTTTGAGAGTGAAAAATCTGTATGTGAATGTGGCTCGGAATTAAATTTAATTGAAGATAAATCGACATATACTGACTTCCAAGAAATAAAAGTTCAGCAACCTTTAGACTTAATGGAAAATCCAGAAGAACCTCCAAAGTATGTAACCGTGTTTTTAGAGAACAGTTCAGGAGTGTATGCTGGAAGAGTTAAAATAACTGGCGTTCCAATAAAAATTAGAAAGAGCAAAAAACTTCCTATATATGAAATTTATGTTAAGGCAATACATTGTGAAGTCTTAGATGGAGATGTTAAAATTAAATTAACTAATTCAGATATTGAAAATATTAAAAAATTAGCTAAAAGGCAGGATATCATTGATATATTGGCTGATAGATTAATTCCTGAAATTAGGGGACATTCAGCAATAAAAAGAGCTGTATTTTTGCAACAAATAAAAGGAGTGAAAAAACCAGGTAAGAGGGCGGATATTCATATACTCCTAATAACAGACCCAGGAATTGGGAAGACAGTAATTTTAAGAAAAATTGCTGAAATTCCTGGTAATTTGTATGGTTCAGTTACAACTGCAACTGGAGTTGGTTTAACTGCCGCAGTAGTCAGGGAAAAAACTGAAATTGGAGAAGATACATGGGTTATAAAACCAGGGTTATTGGTTAAGGCACATAAGGGAACTGCCTGTATTGATGAATTAACTGTTAATAAAGATTTGCAAAGTTATATCTTAGAGGCAATGGAAAGTCAAACAATTCATATTAGTAAAGGAGGAATTAATGCTAAATTGCCTGCTGAATGTGCAATATTGGCAGCATGTAATCCAAGATGGGGTAGATTTAATCCAGAAGTTTCTGTAGCTGAGCAGATAAACATCCCTGCCCCACTATTAAGTAGATTTGACTTAATATTTCCAATTAGAGATGTTTCTGATAAGAATAGAGATAGAGACATTGCAGAATATATTATTGACTTACATAGGGCATACTTAGATGACAATATAAATAAAAAGATAGGGCTAAATTATTTGGAAGTTGATGGTGTAAAGATTGACAAGGAGTTTATAATAAAATACATTTACTACGCAAGGCAGAAAAAGCCAGTAATTAGCGAAAGAGCCAAAGAATTATTTATTAATTACTATGTTGAAATGAGAAAAAAGCACCAAATAACTGCAAGACAGTTGGAATCTGCTATAAGAATTGCTGAGGCACATGCAAAGGCAAAGTTAAAGGATGTAGTTGATGAAGAAGATGCCAAAGAGGCAATAAATATTATCACTGAATGCTTAAAAGAAATTGCCTATGACCCAGAGACAGGAATATTTGATGTTGATAAAATATTAGGAGTTTCTAAGAAAGAAAGGGATAAATTAATTGTTGTTTATGAGATAATTAAGGAATTGGCAGAAAAATCAGAGCTCGTTGAGTATGTTGATATTGCTGAAGAGGCTAAAAAGAAAGGAATTAAAGAGGACGAATTAGAAAATATTATTAAAAAATTAGTTAAGTATGGTGATATTGACGAACCAAAGCCGGGAAGATATAGAATATTATAATACTTTTTGGGATAACTATGGGAAAAATAGAATATTTAAAGAAGGAACATTCTGACGAGGAAATTTATAAGATTTTAGAAAAACCAGTAAAAGAATGGTTTAGAAGAAAATATAAAACTTTTACTCCTCCACAAAGATATGCAATTAAGGAGATACACGAAGGAAAAAATATTTTAATTTGCTCTCCTACTGGAAGTGGAAAAACATTATCTGCTTTTTTAGCAGGGATTAATGAATTGATAAAATTATCTATGGAAAAAAAGTTAGAGGATAAAATTTATATTCTTTATGTTTCTCCTTTGAGAGCTTTAAATAATGATATTGAGAGAAATTTAAAGGAACCATTAAAGGAGATTTACGAAGTATCTAAAGAATTAGGAATTGAGTTGGATAAGATTAGAGTGGCTGTAAGAACGAGTGATACTACGAGTTCGCAAAAGCAAAGGATGTTGAAAAAACCACCTCATATATTGATAACCACTCCAGAATCTTTGGCAATATCTTTATGCTCTCCAAAATTTTCTAAGTTATTGGAAGGAATTAAATATGTTATAGTTGATGAAATTCATGCATTAACCAATAAAAGAGGTGTTCATCTTTCTTTATCCTTAGAGAGGTTGAATAGAATAGCAAACTTTATAAGAATTGGGTTATCTGCAACAATTCATCCTTTAACAGAAGTTGCCAAATTTTTAGTAGGTAATGGAAGAGATTGCTACATTGTAGATGTAAGTTATAAAAAAGATATGGAAATAAAAGTTTTATCGCCAGTTGATGACTTTATATATACTCCTTCTGAAGAGATTAGTAAAAGATTATACAATTTATTAAAAAAACTTATTGAAGAGCATAAAACAGTTTTAATATTTACAAATACAAGGAGCGCAACTGAGAGAGTGGCATTTCATTTAAAAAAGATGGGTATAAAAAATATTGAAACTCATCACTCTTCTTTAAGTAGAGAACATCGATTAATGGTTGAAGAAAAATTAAAAAAAGGAGAACTGTCGTGTGTTATTAGTTCAACATCCTTAGAGTTGGGAATTGATATAGGGAGCATTGATTTAGTTATTCTCTTAGGTTCTCCAAAGAGTGTTTCGAGGGCTTTACAAAGAATTGGAAGAAGTGGGCATAAACTTCACGAAAAGAGTAAGGGAATAATAATTCCTTTTGATAGAGATGATTTAGTTGAAAATGTTGTATTAGCTTATGATGCTAAAATTGGTAAAATTGATAAGATACACATTCCAAAGAACTGTTTAGATGTATTGGCACAACATATTGTGGGAATGTCTTTGGAAAAAGTTTGGGATGTTGATGAGGCATATAATTTAATTAAAAGAGCATATCCATATAAAGATTTAAGTAAAGAAGATTTCTTAGATGTTTTAAGATACTTATCTGGAAGTATTGAAGAAAAAAAGGTTTATGCTAAAATATGGTTAAAAGATAACAAATTTGGTAAGAGAGGGAAAAATGTTAGAGCAATTTACTATATGAATGTTGGAACAATTCCTGATGAGACATCTATATCTGTCTATGATGGAAAAAGATATGTTGGTGAGGTTGAAGAGGAGTTTGCTGAAAAGTTGATGAAGGGAGATATATTTGTTTTAGGAGGAAAAACCTACAAGTATTTAGGTAGTAGAGGAAATAAAATCTTAGTTAAAGAGGTGTTCAATGAAAATCCAACAATTCCAGCGTGGTTTTCTGAACAGTTACCATTAGCTTATGATTTAGCCTTAGATATAGAAAAATTTAGAAAAGAAGTTTTACATAAAGAAGTTGAGGATATTAAAAATAAGTATGATATTGATGAGAAAACATCTAAGGCTGTAAAAAACTACATAGAAGAGCAAAATAAGTATGCAATTGTTCCTGACGATGAGAAAGTTTTAATAGAAAATTTTGATGAAGAGAAGAGGAGATATTATATATTCCACTTTGTTGCAGGAAGGAGGGCTAATGAGGCATTGGCAAGATCTTTTGCCAATTACATCTCTAAAATTAAAAATTGCAATGTAAGAATATCAGTAAATGATTATGGATTTGCTTTGATACTTCCAAAGAATAGAAAGATAACAAAATCTGATATTGTGGAATTATTAAATATAGACATTGTTAAAAATGTTAGGGAATCTATTGAGAGAAGTGATATTATAAAGAGAAGATTTAGACATGTAGCCTCTCGAGGTTTTATGATTTTACGAAGATATATGAATAAGAAGATTAGTGTAGAAAAACAACAATTTAATGCTGAGATGCTTTTAAAATACTGTAAAGAGGTTAATCATCCTCTATATAGAGAAACAATTCGGGAGATTTTAGAGGATTCTTTAGACATTGAAAATGCCTTAAATTATTTTGAAAAAATAAAAAAGAGAAAAATATATTATTTAAAATTACCAACTCCTTCTCCATTTGCGTTTAATTTAATAGTATTTGCTTCATCGGATGTTATATTTATGGAAGATAAGAGAAGGATGATTATGGAATTGCATAGAAAAGTTTTGGAGTTTATCAAGGGAAATAAAAAGGAAAGATAATTTTATAAAAATTTTATATAGTTTAACATCTTATAACTATTTATAACTATTAATTAAAATATTTTTGGTGATACTTATGACTGAGGAACAAAAGACTGAACAAAAAAGAAGACTTACTGGAAAGATGAAAAGAATGCTTAGAGCTAAGGCTCACCATTTAGAGCCAGTTGTTTGGGTTGGAAAGGAAGGAAGTGAGAAGGTAATTAAGGAAGTTGATAGGCAGTTGAAAGCGAGAGGGTTAATAAAAGTTAAGGTTAGAAAAACTGCCTTACTATATGAAGACAAATATGAAATTGCAGATAAACTTTCTAAGGCGTGTGATGCAGAGGTTGTTAGTGTAGTAGGACATGTTATAACATTATTTAGACCAAGAGAGGGATGGAAAAAATATTTATCTAAGAAACCTAAGAAAAAAGTCAGAAAAGATGAGAAAATTATTGAATTGTTTGAAAAGTTTAAAAAGAAGGCAATTAAAGAATAATTGATAAAAATAGATAAAAAGATATTCCTAATAGAGGGAAAAAATGAAAAAAATCTATTTAATATTAATAATTCTTTTTGTTATCTTAATTGGAATTGTAGGAGCCACTATATTGGTAGTTATGAGTTTATCAAATGAAAGTATAGATGTATTTGGTGGAGAAAAAATAGCAAAGGTTTATCTATGCAATGAGATTTATTTTGACTACAATCAAGACTCCGGTTTATTTATGGAACCTAAAAAAGATGCTAAATATTACATTAATTTATTAGATAGATTAGAAAAAGATGACTCAGTTAAAGGAGTTTTACTTATAGTTAATTCTCCGGGTGGTGAAGTTATAGCAAGTGAAAAATTGGCAAGAAAAGTTGCAGAACTTGCAAAGAAAAAACCTGTAGTTGTTTATGTTGAAGGATTAGATGCTTCAGGAGCATATATGGTTTCAGCTCCAGCTAACTATATAGTTGCTGAGAAACATTCAATAGTAGGAAGTATTGGAGTTAGAATGGATATAATACATTATTATGGATTGATGAAAAAACTTGGTATAAATGTAACTACAATAAAGGCAGGAAAGTATAAAGATATAGGCTCACCATTTAGACCAATGACTAAAGAAGAATATGAATACTTACAAAAGATGATAAATGAAACCTATTTAGATTTTGTTAAATGGGTTGCTAAGTATAGACATCTTTCAATAAATTACACTCTAAAAATAGCAGATGGTAAAATATACACTGGAGAAGATGCAAAAAAAGTAGGGTTGGTTGATGAAGTAGGAACTGAAGAAACTGCATTGAAAAAATTGGAAGAACTTGCAAATGTCTCAAATCCTGAAATCGTAGAGTATGGATTAAATAGAGATAGAGGTTTATTTGGATTAACATATTACTTGGGATATGGTATTGGAAAAGGAATTGGAGAGATTTTATATTCAGCAGGAATTAAAGATGAAAAAATCTTACTACATTAATTTCTTTTTTTATTTCTTTTTTTGTTTATTTAATTAAACTAAATTAAAAAATTTTTATAAATGTAAAGTTAATATAATAATATTAAGATTATTATCTATTTTGATTTTGTATTAAATTTGGTGACAGTATGGACAAAAATTTGAATATCCTTAAGATAAGGGCAAATTTAATAAAGTATGTGGATGTTGACGAAATAGAAAATTTACCAAAAGTTAAAGTTAAAAGTGTTGAAGAATTTCTTGAATCTCACAGAGTCCTTGGAAAAAATGTAATTTACAAATATGAGGATAATATTGAGCAAATATTTTTCTTTGTAGATAATGGCGTTATATTTTATATCCCCACCAATGGATTTAAATCATTGCCAGATATGATAGAAGCAAAATCTTTAGGTTTAAGTGCTGAAGAATATTACGAATATTTACAATTTGGAAATATTGATGAATATAAAAAATACAAATCTTCTGGATTTAGAAATATTGAAGATTATAAAAAAGCAAAAGAACTTGGATTTATAGATGGACTTGAAAAACTTGTAAATGAAAACATTGCAAAAAAAGTTGATGATAAATACATTATAGAATATCTTTATTATGGAATATTAGAAGAGCAGATATTTTCAAATGATGCTGAGCTCTATTACTTTGCATTAGATAGAGGTTTTAAGAGTTTTGATGAATTAGTTGAAGCACTAAAAGCAGGTTTTGGCGATTATAGAGAATATCAAGATGCTTTAAAAAGAGGATTTAAAGATGCTTATGAATATAATGATGCATTAAGTAGAGGTTTTAAGGATGCAGAAGAATATAAAATAGCAAAAACTCTGGGAGTTTCAAGTGAAAAAGAGCTTAAAGAGTATAAAGAATTAAAAAGAATATGTGAAAACTTTGAGTTAGAAACATTTGAAGAAGGTTATTTATTAAAGATTTTAATGGATATGAGATTAGATGAAACTATAAGTCTCAAAGATTTATACAATAAATTAAAAGAAAAGGAAAGATTAATGAAGATAAAAAAAGATATGCTAAACAAGCTTGCAGATATTTCAGGACCTTCGTGGTATTCTACAAGATTTACTACAATAGACGATTTAGAAGAATATTTAGAAAATAGTGAGACTATTTCCTTACTTGGGGAATATATTAAAGAGGAAAAAATATTTAGAAGGATATATCCTCCAAAGCCTTCAAGAAGGATTGTTATTATTGATGCAATAACTGTTTTAGGAAATATGCATAATCTTTCATCTAAATCTATAGAAAACCTTATTAAAAAAATTAAAAATGCAGGATTTAAAAATGTAATGGTTATAGTGGATATAGAAACATACTATAAAATTAAAGGAAAAGACATTTGGAAGTATTTAATTGATAAATGTAAAATTAAAAGAGTTGAATCAAAAGATGAAGCTTATGACTTTATAATTGACTATATAAAAAACTTTGGTGCATTAGTTATAAGTAATGCATCATTTAAAGATTATATAATGAAGAATCCAAAATATCCATCATACAAAGAAATTAAAGATTACATCATTCCATTTACGATAAAAGATGGATATATTAATATTGATATTGAATTATTGAGAAAGATATATTCTGAACTATGTATAAAAAGACTTGAAAAAATAAAAGAAACTGTGATAGTATGAGAGTAAGGATTAGAGATTTTATAGAAACTAATGAAGGATTATATTTTGCTGTAAATTCATACTATCATCCAGAAGATAGATTTTTATCTTTTTTAAGATATGTTCCTTATAAATATGTAAATTTTGAAGTTGATATAAGTAATATTAGAGAAATTAATGGAAAAAAATATGTAAAAATAAGTGAAAGTTCTTTGGCATACAAATTCTTAGAGGAAAATTTTGATAAGTATCTTTTTTATGATGAAACTATCGATGTGTTAATGCACGCAATTCCTAAGGAAGATGTAAAAAGAATATTAAAACCAAAAGAAAGATTAAAGGAAATTGTTAATGAAGAATATAAATTAAATGAGTTGGAAGAGAAATGTAGAAAGTTAGCTTTAATATTAGAGGATTATGGAGTTCCAATTAAAAGTATGGGAGTTAGCGGATCTCTATTGTTAAAGTTAAATAACAAAAATTCTGACATTGATTTTGTAATTTATGGTAGAGAGATGCATAAAAAAGGAAGAGAAGCATTAAAAGAGGCATTTGAAGATGGAAAATTAGAGCCATTATCTGAAAATTTTTGGAAAATTGCATATAAAAAGAGAATTAAAGATAACACTTTAACTTATGAAGAATTTATATTTTATGAAAAGAGAAAGTATAATAGAGGAGTTGTAGATAATACAATGTTTGATTTACTATTTACAAGGGAATGGGATGAAATTATTGGAAAGTATGGGGATAAGAGATATAAAAATTTGGGCTTTGTAGAAATAGAGGGAATTGTGTTAAATGATGATTTTGCCTTTGACAATCCGGCAGTGTATAAAATTGAATGCTACAATGATGAAGATATAAAAGAGGTTGTTTCTTTCACCCATACTTATGCAGGACAGTGTTTTAATGGAGAGGAGATTATTGCAAGAGGAAAATTGGAGGAAGTTATTGATAAATCTGGAGATAGATATAAGAGAGTTGTTGTAGGAACTACAAGAGAGGCATTTAATGAGTATATAAAGTTAAAAAATTTATAAGGTTTTATTTATGATAGTTGAAACTCCCTCAAAAGTTATATTATTTGGAGAGCACGCAGTTGTTTATGGATATAGGGCAGTGTCGATGGCTATCAATTTAACATCAACTATAAAAATTAATAAAATCAATGAAAGAAAAATAATATTAAATTTAAAGGATTTAAACAAGTCATTAAGTTTAAATTTAAATGATACAAAAGATTTAAATATTTCAAATTTAGATAATAATTTGAGTGATTTTAAATATTGCCTCTGTGCTATAAAAAATACATTAAATTACCTAAATATAGAACCAGAATTTGGCTTTAAAATGGAAATTTCTTCAAAAATTCCCGTGAGTTGTGGCTTAGGCAGTTCTGCCTCAATAACTGTTGGAACTATAAGGGCTGTTAGTAAATTTTATAACAAACCTCTTAAAGATGATGAAGTTGCAAAACTTGGTTATTTGGTAGAGAGAGAAGTTCAAGGAAAGGCGAGTATAACAGATACTTTTACAATAACATATAGAGGTATTTTAGAGATAAAAAATAACAAATTTAAGAAAATTAAAGGCAGTTTTGAGGAATTTTTAAAAAGTTGTAAATTTTTAATAGTTTATGTTGAAAAAAGGAAGAAAAAAACTGCTGAGTTGGTTAATAAGGTTGCCAAAATTAAAGATAAAGATATAATATTTAAAAAAATTGACGAAATAGTTGAGGAGGCATTAAAAACAAAAAATAAAGAAGATTTTGGAAGATTAATGACAAAAAATCACGAACTTTTAAAAAAATTGAATGTTTCTACGCCAAAACTTGATAAAATTGTTAATATTGGAAATATATATGGATATGGAGCAAAATTAACTGGTGCTGGGGGAGGGGGATGTATTATAATATTAGTTAATGAAGAAAAAGAGAATGAGTTAATAAAAGAATTAAATAAGGAGAATGTAAAAATCTTTAAGTGTGAGATGATGAATTAATTTTGATGTATATTATTTTTTAAAATTTCTCTTGCTCTATATTCTGCTCTTGCTTCTATATCTTTAAGAATATTATCTATCCAATGAATACCATATAGGTAGTGTATTAATAAACCTATACCCCAAAATATAAGAGGATATATGAACCAAATTTCTTTAGGAGTGTATAGAAGGTTATCAACTATAAACATTGCATTAACTATTATGTAGATTATTAAATGAATTAAAAATTTCCTTTTCTTTTTTTCTTTTATTATTTCTCTATATACTTTTTTATAGACATCCAAAGGTATTTCACTTACCATTTAATACCACCAGTATTATTCTATGTATAATTATATTTATTACTTCAGATATTTATAGATTTATACTTGACACTTTTCTTTTATAAATTCCAATAGATTTCTTCTAACTTCTCCAATTGTATATCCCAACTTAATGGGAATATTATCCTTTTTATTTAAAATTTCAACTAAATGTGCCACTCTTGGTAATCTTAAATTCGCCTTTCTTATTGTTTCAACATCACTAAAAACTTCTTGTGGAGTTCCTTCTTTTAAAATCTTCCCATTATATATAACATAAACTTTATCTGCATATACGGGAACTAAATCAACGTCATGTGTTGAGATAACAATTGTCATTCCCTTTTTATTTAAATCATAAAGTAGTTTCATAATTTGAGCTGCTCCAACTGGGTCTAAGCCAGCAGTTGGTTCATCTAAAACAATAACTTCTGGTCTCATTGCTAAGATTCCAGCAATTGCTACTCTCTTTTTTTGCCCTCCACTTAGGTGATGTGGTGGCTTATCTCTATACTCCCACATACCAACAGCTTTTAACGCCTCTTTAACTCTCTCTCTAACCTCATCCTCTGGTAGTCCTAAGTTTAAAGGACCAAATGCCACATCATCTTGAACTGTTGGAGCAAATATCTGGTCATCTGGATTTTGAAATACTAAGCCAACAGTTTTTCTAACTTCAATTAATCCCTTTTTATTATACTTTATTGGCTTTCCTTTTATTAAAACCTCTCCTCTCGTTGGTTTTAATATACCATTGAAATGCAAAAATAAAGTTGATTTTCCAGCCCCATTAGGACCTAAGATAGATACAATTTCCCCTTTTTTTACTTTAAAATTTATTCCCTTCAAAACCTCAGTTCCATCTGGATAACAAAAATATAAATCTCTTGTTTCAATTATATTCATATTTTCACCTTTAAAATTTTAAAAATTTAAAGATAATGCAAAATTAAACTGCTAACTTTAAAGTTTTGAGTTAATAAGGAGATTCCTATAAGGAAAATGTCAAAAATAGCAATTGCTAAAATATATGGAATAGGTGGATTTTTAATTCCTCCTAATAATTTTAACTTTCCATCGTAGCATCTTGAAAGCATTGATATATTTAACTGCTCTCCTTTTTCCCACGCTCTAATAAATAAATGTGCCGCTAATGCACCCAAAGATTTATATGTAGATTTTAAATTTGCCTCACCCAACCTTGACTCCTGTGCAAACTTCATTCTTTCATATTCTTCATAAAGAACAAATATATACCTATATATTAACATAGCCATATCTACAAATTCTTCTGGTAATTTTAACTCTCTCAATATGTAAAATAATTCTGGCATTGGAGTTGTTAGGGCTAAGAATAGCATACTACTAACTCCACCGAGCATTCTTCCAAATAATAAAAAACCTAAGTCAAATCCATCAATATACACTGGAATTTTAAAACCAAATATATCTATATAGAACCATACAACTTTTCCAAAAAGAAATGCAAATAATACTAAATTTAATATCCCAAAACTTAGTGGAATTCCTATAAAGACGCCATAAACTCTCTTTGGGACTTTGGCTATAAACAGTAGAATAAATGAAACGATAAAAAATATTAACATTGGAACTATAATTGACTTTGATATTAAAGAAATTATTAGCATTGAGATTGCAAAAATAAACTTTAACTTTGGATTAACATACCTTAACTTATTGTTTATAGCGATATAATCTACAATATTATGCTTCATTTTTATCACCAATTTAAAATTAAAAAATAAGAGTTAATTTTTCTTTAAATTGTAGATAAAATGTTAAAAATAAAATAAAAAGAATAAAAATTTATTTATTATTTTTTATTGAGCTAATTCTCTTTTTGCTTTGAAGTATCCTACATAGTAGCCAATGATTATAGCCCCAATTGCCGCCTGTAAAGCGAATAATAAACTCTCTATCTCTCCACTTGGTGGCTCCCAAATTGGGCTGAACCATGGATGGTATCCAGTAGATTCTATAGCCTCAGTCCCTACATCGTCAGAACCTTCAAAGTATCCCTGTTCTTCAGTTTTTCCAGCATACATTATTAAAGGAATTGCTACAATTAAACAAACTGCCAATAAACAAATAATGTGTTTAGTTTCCAAAGTTATTCACCTCCACTAACAGTAGGTTTAACATTTAAGTATGGCTCTAATTCTTTTTCTGGAACTACATTTAATTTTTTGAGAATGTCTGGTCTTAACTTCTTAATGTAGTCCCAGATTATCACAATTAAGAACCCTTCAGCAATAGCCAATGGAACTTGTGTATATGCATAGATTACTATAAACTTGGTAAATGCCGCAGTGAATGAAGGAATTGGGAATGCCAACGCTAATTGTATTGCTGTAGTTATGTAAGTGAACCAATCTCCAAATACTGCGGCAAAGAATATTGCAATATTTGAATTTAGTCCTAATCTCATACAGATTTTATATGCAATAATTGCTGCTGCTGGACCAACAATACCCATTGAGAAATCATTAGCTCCCAACGTTGTTATTCCACCATGAGCCAAAAACAATGCTTGGAACAGTAGAACAATTGCCCCTAAAACTGCAGTTATTGGAACTCCAAACAACACTGCACTCAAAGCGTTACCACATGGGTGGGAACAACTACCTGTAACTGAAGGCATCTTTAAAGAACTCAATACGAACATGTATGCTCCTGAAATAGCTACTAAAGGTTTAGCATCTGGATGTTCATTTAATAACTTTCTCAATTGGATTATCCCGTAGGCTATTACTATACCTGACAATATATACCAAAAGGCACACCACATAGGTGGTAAGTAACCTTCCATTATGTGCATGTTATCACCTATTCCTGGAGTATTTAGATATTTTTATTTCTTTATTTTTAGGTTTAATTAAAAGAAACTTTATAGATGTTATAATCATCTTTATACTATATATACTTAACGATTTTTTATTAATATTAAAGTTATGTTTAATTTTATTATTTTTAAAGAATTCTTCACTGTTTTTCATACTTTATCATACCCCCAAAAATTAAAGACATTTTTAATATTGATTAAATTATCTTTTTTAGTAATAACTTATTTATATAATAACACAATTTTAGTAATATTAGATATTACAAATTAAAAGTTTATATAAAAATATGTTATTACGGTGATTGATATGAATCTTTTATTTACAATTACTGCTTTCATACTCGGAATGTTACACGCATTAGAACCAGGACATGGGAAAAGTGTTTTAGCCGCTTACATCGTAGGGACTAAAACGAGCATAAAAGATGCTATCCTATTGGGAATAACTGTTACAGTTTCCCATACTGCAGTCGTATTCTTATTAGGAATAGTTTCAATATACTTACTGGAAAATCTAAATGTAGAAATGGTTCATGATATGATGAGTATTATAGGAGGGTTAATCTTAATAATTATAGGGATTTGGATACTAAAAAGTTATTTTCATCCACATGAGCATAAAATAGATACTAAAAAAGGAACAATTGCTTTAGGATTATCCGCTGGCTTAGTTCCATGTCCAACGGCTTTGGCAGTTTTATTATTATCAATATCCTCGGGAAATGTAATTGATGGTTTAATCTATGTGGCTATTTTTAGTATAGGATTGGCTATATCATTAACTGGATTATTAGTATTACTCATTGAAAGTAAAGAATTTATAGAGAAATATATAGGTAGTAAAAAAATTTCAAAACTTCCTTTAGTTAGTGGGACTATAATTTTACTAATTGGTCTATATACAATTCTTCATCCAGTTTTACATCCTATTTTAGAATTATAAATTTTTAATTTCAAAAATCATTATATACTATTTTTGTTAAAATTTAATAATGAAATAACCTTATAACCTTCTATATTTTTTGGTGAGTTTAATGAGTTCAACAATAACAGTTGATGAATTATTAAATAGAATACAAAAATTGGAAAAAGAAATTGAAAAATTAAAAGAAAAGAATTATACAGAAACTAAGGAAATAGCGATAAGTGTAGCAAGAGAGGAAATTAAACATCAATCATCAATAATAAAAAATGAGGTTAGAGATGAGTTAAGAAAAGAATTAGCAACGAAAGAGGATTTACTAATAGTTGAGGAAAAATTAAGAGGAGAAATAAAAGAATTAGACAAAAAGATAGTATTGCTTGAAAAGAAAATTGATTTAACAAACCAAAAAATAGACCAAAAAATAGACTATTGGATTAAAATATTAATAATTTTAATTATAATATCTCCATTTATTCCAGAAGTTTTAAAAAATATTGGGCTATTGTTAAAATAAATTTAAATGTATTTATAAATATACAAACATTTTATATCAGATGTTTTAATATATAGTATCTAAACTATGTCCAATGTGATACTATGAATGAGAACATAAAAATGTCAAAATTTGCTCATATAACTAAAGTTCATCCGTGCTTCAATGAAAAAATTCACGATAAAGTTGGGAGAGTTCATCTGCCAGTAGCACCAAAGTGTAACATTGCATGTAAATTTTGTAGAAGAAGTTTAGGAAAAGAGGCATGTGAGCATAGACCGGGAGTATCTTTAACAATATTAAAACCTGAGGATGTTGAAGAATATTTAAAAAGAGTTTTAAAAGAAATTCCAAATATAAAGGTTGTTGGAATTGCTGGACCGGGAGATAGTTTGTTTAACAAGGAAACTTTTGAAACTCTTGAAATTATAGATGAAAAATTCCCAGACCTTATAAAATGTCTCTCCACAAATGGTTTATTGTTAAATAAATACTACAAAAAATTAGCAGATTTAAATGTTAAGACAGTAACAGTAACTGTAAATGCAATAAATCCAGAAATTTTAAAAGATATAGTAGAATGGGTCTATTATAATAAAAAAATACATCATAATGTTGAAGGGGCTAAGATATTAATAGAGAATCAAATTGATGGAATAAAAAAAGCTTTTGACGAAGGATTAGTAATAAAAATAAATACTGTTTTAATTCCAGAGATTAATATGAACCATGTTGTTGAAATAGCAAAAGAATTAAAGGATTATGCATATATTCAAAATATAATTCCATTGATTCCACTATACAAAATGAAAAATATGAGACCTCCAACTTGTGAGGAACTAAAAAGAGTTAGAGAAGAGTGTGAAAAATATATTCCACAATTTAGGGCTTGCGGTCAATGTAGGGCTGATTCAGTAGGGCTAATAAAAGAAAGAAAAATATTAGAAGAATTTTTTAAAGAAAAAAATATGGAGCAAAATAAAAATTTAGATGTTTTTGAATTAAAACATTTTTCGCATTAATAGTAAAGTTTTTTAGCCCTTTGTATTGCATTTTTTGATAATCTATCCCTATCAATTGAATAAACTTCCATTTTTGGAATTATAACCCTAACTGTATCAACTCCAATTTTATTTAAATCAACATATATCAGTTTATCAAATCCATCCTCTGAAATTTTGTCCTTTATAAATTCTAAATCCTTTTTTAGGTTATACCTTGCATTGTTAGGCATGTCTGAAATATAAATCTCTTCTTCAAATTCAAACCATTTTTTATGTATCCTCTTTAATCTTTCATAAGATATTTTTGAAGTAAATTCCTTCCTTAATTTCGCATCTCTCCTAAATCCATGTAATTGAGATGCTCTACTTTGAGCCACTTCTGTTAAAGCCCTTAAAATAGCAATTTCTGGGTCTAAATGGCAACCTACACCCATACACAGCATTAAAGGATTTTTACTTGAATAATCGTCAGAAATTGCGGCAACTACTGGAATCTCAAATTCTGAAGTTAAATCCTTCAAAATTATATCAACACCAGCATTATTAAACTTTCCAATTAAATCATGTATTAATGGATTTTTAGCATCTTCAGGATTTATCTTCTTTGGAATCTTTCTAACCAACTCTGCCAAACTCCATGCATCTCTTTCAATAACCTCTAAAGTTCCATGCAATATTGCCTCATCTAAATTATTTCCACTTGCTAAACCGTTAGTATTTCCCCTAAATAGCTTACCATAAACTGGATAGAAAACAGCATCTACTGGAACATCTACAGTCTCATTATTAATTATATCAAATCCTTCCACCCATTCTTTAACATTCTCATCTGAATATTGTGGCAAAATTAAATCTTTAATGTTTATAGGATTATCTGCCTCTTTTTTAATTTTACTTTCATCGTAACTTGCTGAAAACCTTTCTATTGCCTCCATACACGCAGAAACTTTTGCTTGAATGTCAGTAGCTCCTTTTCCATAATTTATTGCTATTCCTTCTTTTTCATCAATAACTACTTTTCTTTTTAAATAATATACAGGAATTCCTAATTTATCTAAATGTTGTATATTTTTAATTTCTAATGTATTTATATCTCTTAATGTATTTTTTATTTTTTCAAAAGTCTCTTCTGGACTACAAACTCTATAACTTGCTAATTTATACTCTATTTTCATTTATCTTCAACCTCATCTTTAAATTTTATAAAAAATATCATTAGTTTTTATAAACTTACTTTTAAATACTTTTTTATATTGTATAAAAAATTTTTAATTTAAACTCAAAAAAGAGAATAAAACATTTTTGGAACAAATATGTGGAAAATTGTTTATATCCTTATTTTAATAAATCCATAGGAGGGTTTCACCCTCCTATTGGTATACCCCATTATTTTTAGTTATTATCCTTGTTTTAATGGACAACCAATTCAAACTGTTTTAATGGACTAACGATTCAAACGCTAAAACTGTTGGAGGAAAACAGTAATTTAAAGGAAAGAATAGCGTTTCCATCCTTGTTTTAATGGACTAACGATTCAAACACTACCAACTATTGCTTATTCTATATTCAAACTCCTATATAAATCTTTCTTTTAACACTCGATTTTTCTGACTGCCTGATTATCAAAGTATTTATAAGAGTAAGAAAGGTTGTGCAATAATTTTATAAATACAATACACAACCACAAACAAAAATCTCAATAATTAAAAGTTATTTCATATCTTTAAAAATAAAACCAAACTTAAAACACATAAAATAAAAGCAAACAATCAAAATCTCTAAAAAATCTAAATTTTAATCAGAAAAAATTAGTAATACTTTTTATCAATTTTCTAGTACCAAATCCAAACAACCCCTTTATAAAAGCAAGAAAGTAAAATTAATATTATTAATATGCATATTAAAAAAGTTAATAAAATTTCCTTAAGACGACTTATTAGTTGATGTGAGACCTAAAAATTTAAATCAAATCTATCAGCTGTATTGGCTTACTTAAATGCCTTCTTGCAGAGCCTGGAACTTCATAAAAGCCTATTTTTAAATCTCTCTCAACTTCTATCTTTTTAATCTCATCATATCCAATTAATTTTTTGCATTTTTTACATTTATATCCTGTTTTTTTACCTTTTGCCTTTAATGTACCTCCACAGTATGGGCATTTTTTATCCTTAATATACTTTTTTTCTAACTTTAATATCTTAATTTTTTCAATATTTATTCCTAATGGTTTTTCTCTTACAGTTCCATAAACTGCTATATAATCCCCTACAATCAATTTTCTTATAATGTCTCTAAACTTTTTCGTTGGCTCATAAGATACACAGTCAATCTTCCCAGTATTGTCAGATATTCTAAATATTACATGCCCCCCTTCTATGTCTTTTGGATTTTCAACAACTCTTCCATAAACAATAACTCCAGTGTTTGGATAGATATCTTTAATTTTCATTGGTCTTAAATGAACATCAGTTCCTTGATTTGTTTTAAATATCATGAATCTTTCTGGTTTTTCTCCTTCTATCATGTTCATAGCCTTTAATAAAATTTCAGGATTAATTCCTCTAATTCCAAATAAAACAGGACATGGGGTGTTAGGAGTTATTAAAATTTTATTATTTTCATAATCGTAGTTGTCAAATGTGTATGGAAACGTTTTCTTATCCATTTTTATAACGCTATCCTCATTAATAACTCTTTTTTTTCCCCACATTTCTTTTTTTCTATATGCCAAAAGTTCGTAAGTAAATGGTGGAGTGGCAGAAATAGCTCCTAATGCCCCTACAATCCCTCTCCCTAATTTGTATTTAATATAATCTCCTCCAATCTTTAAAATGAATTTTTCAGCGTAATCTATGCTAACTATGTTATATAAAACTTCTTTATAATATTCCTTTAATTTTTCCCTATTTTCTTTGTATTTATTTTCATCTAAAAACACTATTCCTGGATTAGTATTTTCACATTCAAAATCAGTATATTTTTCAACTATTCTAATAGTTATATCTTTAATTTCATCAATATCAGTTGAAGATAAATCTTTATCTAAAACATGTATTGCTACACCTCCATTACCTCTGGTTTTATATTTAACCATTGGATTCATTCTAATAAGTTTTGGCATATCTACAGAATAACCATTATTTTTCAATTCCTCAATTAATAAAGTGCCTATATAGGTAGTGCAATATTTATATGGACTGTCTGTATCGTCAATACCAATATACATTTAGCTCACCTTAATTTGGTATATTGATAATTACAACAAAAATATATAAATGGGATTTTAGTAATTTTTACTTCCAATAACCATATATAAAAATAAAAAACTTTACAGGGGATAACTGTGGCTAATGAGGATTTAAAATTAAAAGTGGCTAAAGAGGCATTAAAGTATGTTAAGGATGGAATGGTTGTAGGTTTAGGTTCTGGTTCTACAGCCGCTTTATTTATTAGAGAACTTGGAAACAAAATACAGGAAGAAGATTTAACAGTATTTGGAATTCCTACATCTTTCGAGGCGAAAATGTTAGCTATGCAATATGAAATTCCATTAGTATCTTTAGATGAGTATGATGTAGATATTGCATTTGATGGAGCAGATGAAGTTGAAGAAAAAACATTATTTTTAATAAAAGGTGGAGGAGGCTGTCATACACAAGAAAAAATAGTTGATTACAATGCAAAGGAGTTTATAGTTTTAGTTGATGAAAGTAAGTTAGTTAAAAAGTTGGGAGAGAAATTTCCAATTCCTGTAGAAGTCATTCCAATGTCCTATAGAGTTGTTATGAAAGCATTAACAGAACTTGGAGGAGAGCCAGTAATTAGATTAGGAGAGAGAAAAAGAGGACCAGTTATAACAGACAATGGAAATATGATAATAGATGTTTTTATGAAAAATATTGATGATCCAATAGAACTTGAAAAAGAAATTAATAACATTCCTGGAGTAGTTGAAAATGGAATATTTACAAAAGTAGATAAAGTTTTAGTAGGGACTAAAAAAGGTACTGTTTCCCTAAATAGAAATAAAAACAAACATTTAACTCTTTAATATTAATTTGGTTATTAATTAGTTAAAGATTGTAATGGTGCGGGAATTCTACCTCCTCTTTTAATAAACTTCTCAGAAGAAAATTTACTAACTTCCATAATTGGAGCTTTTCCTAATAAACCACCATAATCTACTACATCTCCAGGTTTTTTTCCTGGAACTGGGATTATTCTTACAGCAGTTGTTTTATTATTTATAACTCCAATAGCCATTTCATCTGCTATAATTGCTGAAATAGTTGATGCTGGTGTGTCCCCAGGAATTGCTACCATATCAATTCCAACTGAACAAACGCATGTCATAGCCTCTAACTTCTCTAAACTTAATGCTCCTACCTTAACAGCCTCAACCATTCCACTATCTTCACTCACTGGAATAAATGCCCCACTTAGCCCTCCTACATACGAAGCTGCCATAGATCCTCCTTTCTTAATAGCATCATTTAATAAAGCCAAAGCCGCCGTTGAACCATGAGTTCCACACTTCTCTAAACCCATTGCCTCCAATATGTTGGCTATACTATCACCCCTTGCAGGAGTTGGGGCTAAGGATAAATCGACAACTCCAAATTTAACCCCCAATTCCTTAGAAACTTCCCTTCCAATTAGCTCTCCAACTCTTGTAATTTTAAATGCCACTTTTTTAATTTCATTAGCCAATGTTCCAAAGTCGGCATCTGGAAGTTTTTCTACTACTGCCCTAACAACTCCTGGACCAGAGACACCAACATTTAGAACTAAATCTCCCTCTCCAACACCATGAAAGGCTCCAGCCATAAATGGATTGTCCTCCGGAGCATTGGCAAACACTACCAACTTAGCACATCCTATTCCATTTTTTGTTCTAAATGCTGTCTCTTTAATAATTTCTCCCATAATTTTTACAACATCCATATTAATTCCAGTTTTAGTTGAAGCAACATTTATTGAAGAGCAAACTCTCTCAGTTTTTTCCATCATAAATGGAATTGAATTTATTAATGCAATATCTTCCTTAGTGGCATCTTTATGAACTAAAGCAGAATAGCCACCTAAGAAATCTACTTTAACTTTCTTTGCCGCCTTGTCTAAGATTTCACCGACTTCTACACAGGCATTTATTTTTTCCTCACTGTCCAAATCTTTAATTGCTCCACCAATAATTAAAGATATTGGTGTAACTGCTATTCTTTTATTTACAATAGGAATTCCATACTTCTCAGATACTCTATTGGCTGTTTCTACCAAATTCTCAGCAGAAGTAGTAATTTTATTATAGATATGTTCTTTTAATTCATCCAAATCTTTTGATATGCAGTCTCTCAAACTTATGCCCAATGTAACTGTTCTTACATCTAAGTTTTCCATTCTTATCATTTTTATAGTTTCAATTATTTCCTCTGGTCTAAACATAATTATCACAATATTTTATGTTTTATTCATCAATTCTTTGTGTTCTTCTAACGGTGAAAGCAAACAAAGAGGGTAAAATAGCTCCACCAAGTATTGCTTCTGTTAAAGCTACATCTGGAGCCAACAGTGCATAGTATAAATAGGCAACACATAATCCAAAAAATCCTGATAATATAATACATTTTATTAAATCTTTCTGTAATAATGATGCTAAACTTGACAATATTGCCATTATTATTACAATGTAGTTTATAATCTCCATCAATATCACCTGGAATAATATTTTTTCCACAGTATTCTTAAACATTCAATAACCATCCTTTTGGCAATTTCATCTAATGTATAAGGAGTTATTGGCTCAAAATCTTTGATAAACTTTTCAGTTCCTACTACAATATGCCCATCTTCATTTAAATTTAAAAACTTTGCTGGACCCTTTGCATACTTAGCATCACAAACCTTTACTTTTTCATCAATGCCAAATACTCCATTAGTTCCTATCGTTTTAATACCTTTACTTTTGCAGTATTCTATAATAGCCTTTGTTGTTGGAATAGTGTCACCACCAGCGATACATATAATTGCAACATCTCCTCTAATTAAGGTTAAATTTTTTTCATTTATATTTACTTTGTAAGATTCTACTCTATCTTTAAAAAATCTTTTTATAAAATCTACTTTATACTCTCCAACATTTCCTCCTAATTTTCTATGAATAATATCGTTTTTCTCTATCTTAGCGCTGTCAAAAACATAAACTTTCTCTACTCCACCCCTATGCACTTCCAATAAATCAAATATAACTCTAACTCCTAATCTACCACAACCTATAACTGAAACCTCTCCCTTAGGAATTAACATCCTCTCTAAATCTTCAACATTCATAAGTATCTCCTATTCAAAAATATTTTATAACTAAACTTTTATATTTAGATAACTCTTTATTATAAAAATATTCTTAAAAAAATTATGACATTTATGGAGGGATTACTTTGATATATGTAGCATTTACTCCTTATGGTGCGTTTGGAGTTAAAGATAACAAGGAAGTTAATAGTTTAGATGACATTGAATATAAAAAATTATTTGATGAGGAGAAAATTCCAGAAATGCTGTTTTTATTAAGAACGAATCCAAATAAAATGGCAGATGAGTTAAAAGAAGAGTGGAATGATGAAGTTAAGTTAGAAATTTTAAGCGTTGAGCCATTCAAAATTGGAGAGTATTTGAGAAATAATTTATTTGAAATTGGTAAGGAGTTGGGATACTTTAAAAATTATGAGGATTTTAAAAATAAAATGCACTATTGGAATACAGAACTAACAAAGAAACTTATAAAAAGTTATACTCAACAGAAAGATAAAATCATTATTCAAGTTGCTGAGGCAATATCTGATTTAGATAAAACTTTAAATTTACTTTCAGAAAGATTAAGGGAGTGGTATTCTTTATACTTCCCAGAGTTGGACCACTTAGTTAGTAAGCATGAGGCTTATGCCTATTTAGTAGCAAAGTTAAAAAAGAGAGAGAACTTTACAAAGAGCCAATTAAAAAAGATACTACCATCAAAGTTGGCTGAAAAAATTGCTGAGGCGGCAAAAAATTCAATGGGTGGAGAGTTGGAAGATTACGATTTAGATGTAATAGGTAAATTTGCAGAGGAAATTAACCACCTATATGAAAAGAGAAAAGAACTTTATGAATACTTAGAGAAATTGATGAGTGAAGAATGTCCAAATATTACAAAACTCGCTGGCGTTTCTTTGGGGGCAAAATTAATAGGACTGGCGGGAGGTTTGGAAAAGTTATCTAAGATGCCTGCCTCAACTATACAAGTTTTAGGTGCTGAAAAGGCGTTGTTTGCACATTTGAGAAATAAAGCTACTCCACCAAAGCATGGAATTATATTTAATCATCCTCTAATTAAAGGTTCTCCTCCATGGCAGAGAGGTAAGATAGCGAGGGCTTTGGCATGTAAGTTGGCAATAGCGGCAAGAGGAGATTATGTTGGAGATTATATTGCAGATGAATTATTGGAGAAATTAAATAAGAGAGTTGAAGAAATAAAGAGAAAGTATCCTAAACCAAAGAAAAAAAAGAAAGTTAAAGAAAAGAAAAAGAATAAAAAAATTAAGGGTAAAAAGAAACCCAAAAAGAATAAAAAGAGAAAAATGTAAAGGAAGAGTATAGATGACAGTCTTCTACCGTTTAAAATTGATAAATTAAATATAGACAAGTATTTAAATATGTATTGAAAAAATATAACGACAAAGAATAGAATGCATATTGAATGGATTAAAAAACAAACTAAAACTACCGAAATCAAATGAATTCAAAAAATAAAAAAAATTAGTTATAAAACGATAACGATTTTAGTTAATCTGCCTATATTTCAATAACCTGTCCCATATGCGGGAGTAAAATGGAGTCCTAAAAGAGACATGTCGTTTATTGTCCAAATTGTAAAAAGTAGTCTATAATCGCCTATATATTATCTATATCGGGAGAATTCCATTAATTTTTAGTAATTAATAAATAATTTAAATGGTGATATAGTGATTGGCATAATTGGAGGTACTGGAATTAGTAGTATATTAAAAGGAGACAAAGAAGAGATAATAGAAACTAAATATGGAAAGGCAAAAATTATGTTTGATAAAGAAAGAGATGTAATTCTATTATTTAGACATGGAGCTAATCATAATACTCCTCCACATAAGGTAAATTATAGAGCAAACATCTATGCATTAAAAAAATTGGGTGTTGAAAGAATTTTAGCTATAAACTCTGTAGGTTCTTTAAAAGAAGAGTTAAAGCCTGGAATGTTTTTTATTCCAAATGATTTTATTGAATTTACAAAGAAAAGAGAGGAAACTTTTTATGACGAGGGGAAAGTAGTTCATATAGATATGACAGAGCCATATTGTCCAGAACTTAGAAAAATTTTAAAAGATATTCTAAATAAAAATAATTTCGCCTATGGAGAAGGTGTTTATGTTTGCACAGAAGGGCCAAGATTTGAAACTAAGAAAGAAATAGAGATTTACAAGAATTGGGGTGATGTCGTAGGAATGACGGGCTATCCAGAGGTTGTTTTAGCAAGAGAGTTAGAAATATGTTATGTATCTCTGTGTAATATTACAAACTATGCCTGCGGAATATCAAAGAATATTTTAACTGTTGATGAAGTTTTAGAAACTATAAAAGAAATGGAGGACAAAATTTTAAAAGTTGTTGAAGAATTTATAAATTACGATTTTGGAGAAAGAAATTGTATATGTAAAGATGCTCTAAAACATGCAATCATAGAATAATAATTTGGTGATAATTTGCTATCTAAAATTTTAAGTATTTTTAGTAGAAAAAATAATAAAAAAGATACTAAAAAATCCATAAATAATAAATCACATAAAATCATTGAAATTGATTATAATAAATGTAAGAATTGTTTGTCGTGTTATAGAGTATGTAAAAATAATGTCTTTGACATTGAAAATAATAGAATTGTTGTAAAAAATGAAAAAAATTGTACAAAATGTGGAGAATGTGTAAGAGTATGTAGATATGGGGCTATAATCCTTTATAGATGAGATATTAAAAAGGGAGAAACAATGAAATTAAACAAAATAATAAAAATTTATGAACTTGATGAAAAGGAAAGAGTAAATATATTAAATTTTTTAAAAGGTGAGATACTAAAAGGAAAAATTATTATCTGTGGAACGGATACATTATATGGAATATCTGCAAATGCGTTAGATGAAGAATTAGTAAAAAAAGTTTATCAAATAAAAAAAAGAGATTTAAATAAGCCATTATCAATCTGCGTTAAAGATAAAGAAGATATTGAAAAATATGCTTATGTAAATGATTTGGCTAAAAAGATTATTGATACTTTTTTACCAGGACCTTTAACTATAATTTTAAAGAAAAAGGATGTAATTCCTGATATAGTTTCTAAGGAATACATTGGAATAAGAGTTCCAGATGAACCAACAATTAGAGAGTTATCAATAGTTCCTTTAACAACAACCTCAGCAAATATATCTGGAAAAGAAAGCCCTACATCTATCGACGAAATAGACAAAGAAGTTTTAGATAATGTAGATTATGTTATTGATATTGGAAAGTGTAAGTATTCTAAGCCCTCTACAATTATTAAAATAGAAGATAATAAAATAATTCCTATTAGGGAGGGAGTTATAAAGATGTCTGAAATTTATGAAATTTTATGATTTTATTTTAATTTAAATTTGTAATTATTTATTTGTTTATTTATGATGTCTATTTAGGTGAATAAAATGAGAAATAATAGGCAGATAGATTGGATAAATAAAATAATAGAAGATATTGACAAAAAATCTTTAAGTGTCCTAGAGGCTGAAATTATATTGGATGAAATTATAAGTAAACTTAACGAATTGATTTCTGAAATTAATAACTATGTTGCAGAAATACACTATGGATTAAAAATAACAAACGAAAATATTAATTTGTCAGTATCTGAGTTGAATGAATTAAAAAATAAATTAGAAGAATATTTAAAATTTGCAGAAAGTTTAAAAGATTACTTAGAAAAAATTGAAAAAACATATGATAATTCAACAAATGTTAAAAATGAAATAAATAACATAAAAAAATTTTTAAAAGAAGTTTCTATTAATTTAAAAAACATTGAAAACAGTATAAATAACCAAAATAAAAAGATGGAAACTTTAAATAACAATATTAAATCTTTATATAAAAATCAAAAAGATATTCTTAATTCTTTATCTACTACTAAATTTTTATTATATGTAACTATTATCTTAACAGCTTTAAACATCATAATTTCACTAAAAAACTTTTTTTAAATGATTGAATGAAAATAATATAAAAAATATAATAAAGAAAAAATAGGAAATATATTATAAAGCATTTTCACCTCTTTCGCCGGTTCTAACTCTAACGACATCTTCGACAGGGATTACGAAGATTTTACCATCTCCGGGGTTACCAGTTCTTGCATTTTCACATATAATATCAATAACTTTCTCAACATCATCGTCTTTTACAACTAATTCAATTTTTACTTTTTGTAATAAATCTACTATATACTCCCTTCCTCTGTATCTCTCAACTATACCTCCTTGAACTCCTCTTCCTTTAACCTCTGTAACTGTCATCCCTAAAAATCCATTTTCTGATAACGCCTTTTTTACTATCTCTAATTTCTCTGGCCTAATTACTGCTTCTATCTTTTTCATTTTATCCCCCTAATTATAGTTTTATCTTCTTCTTTTTATAATTTATTTTTTTATTTTTCTAACTTTTTTTAAATAATAAAATTTAGGCATTAGGCAAAAGACGTTTCCTCTTCTGGATATGCAGGCATTTTGTGCTCTGCTAAATCAAGACCCATTCTTTCTTCTTCTTCACTAACTCTTAAACCTCCTGTTACTAATCCTACAAGTTTAGCAAGTATATATCCTAAACCAGTTCCATAAACAATGCAAAATACTGAACCTATTATTTGATCTACTAAGCTAACCCCTCCAGCACCTCCAAATAATTCCATTCCAAAGATTCCTGCTAAAATAGCTCCAACAACTCCTGCAGTTCCATGAACTGGGACTACTCCACAAACATCATCCAATCCACATTTTTCAATCAGTCTATAAACTATTGGAACTTGTAATCCAGCAAGTAATCCAATTATTAAACCACCAACTGGACTAACTACATCGGTTCCTGAACAGATAGCTACTAAACCAGCAACAATACCGTTTGCTGTAAATAGAACATCCTTCTTAGAGGCTATTAAAGCTCCAATTCCTCCTCCAGCCATAGCCATTGTTGTTGTTGCACAAACCAATCCTGAAATATCTCCCAATGCTAATGAACTTCCTACATTGAACCCATACCAACCTATTGCTAAAGCAAACGCTCCAAAAACTGCCATTGGAATGTTATGCCCTAAAATCGGAATTGGTTTTCCATCGACAAATCTACCAATTCTTGGACCTAATGCCATTATAGCTCCTAAAGCTAAAAATCCACCTAAACCGTGGACAACCAAACTTCCAGCATAATCATGCCATGGAACAATACTTGCTCCCCAAGGACCCAAATAAACAAACAGTGGATATAATAGTGCTGTAATAATTAATGAAATCAATACATAAGCACTGAACTTAATTCTTTCTGCAACTCCACCTGAAACTATAGTTGCCGCTGTTGCACAGAATACTAAACCAAAGAACCAGCTCGCTAAATCTAACCCATTGTTTGGCCAGTTTGTGCCAAATATTTTACTCCACCAGTCAATATATGCTGAAAAATCAAATCCATGTTTCCATAATATTCCACCAATAAACAACCATGCAACACAACCAATTAGCCAATCAACCATGTTTTTCATCATAACATTGTTAGCGTTTTTCTTTCTAACCTGCCCTCCTTCGAGCATCGCAAAGCCCCACTGCATCATGAAAACGAGAACTCCCATAACTACAAGGAAGAAAACATCACTCGCATTAGCCAATGTTATTAGTGCCTGAACTATTGTGTGTATATCTGTAGCATTTGTAAATAAATCTGCTGTAGCCATTGGTATCACCCTATAATTTCTCCCAGAAAACGGAATTTATATTCCTATGTAAAAGGAAACTTATTTCCTATATATATTAGGAAGTATATAAATTTTTCTAAAAATCATAAAATTATGAAAAAGAATAACCAAATATACAAATGATTATTTTTTATAAAATCTCAATCTTATAATATATTAAGATTGTTATGTATAAAAATATTTTTCTTACTCCTGCGAAGAACTAAATGTTCTCATGTTTAAATCTTTTTTTCTTCTATAACTGACGTCTATTCTTTATCTTGGCAGTCTCGTTTTAAAATATAGAAAAGTATATATTTCTGCACGGTATTTTAATATAATTTATAAATTGCATGTTACTATTATGACGAAATTCGTAAATTATATTGTTAGTGTTAAATTAAATATTTAATTATTTATTATTAACATCGGGGAGGGAAAGTTATGGAAATGCATAATGAAAGCATTTTATGGGAGGAATATTTTGATGCACTTGAAAAAAAGAACTACGAAAAAGCTCTTTATCTAATTGACAGAATCTTAGAAATTAGAAAAGCTCCAGACATCTATGTAAGAAAAGGAAGAATATTAAGAACAATGGGAAAAAATAACGAAGCATTAGAATACTTTAATAAGGCATTAAAAATAAAACCAAACTACATCCTGGCAAATTTTTTAAAAGGATTCTTATTGATAAGTTTAGGTAGATTAGAAGAAGCAAAAGATGTGTTTTTAAAATTATATAAATTAAAAAAATCTGACTTATCTGTCAAATATGCTACTGCTTATATACTAAAAAAACTTGGAGAATATGATTCAGCATTAAAAATTCTTGAAGATATATTAAAAAAATATCCAAATTCAGCCATTGCCTGGGCAGAGAAAGGAGAGATACTATATAGAGAAGGAAAGCTTAAAAATTCTTTAGAATGCTTTGATAAAGCTCTAAAAATAAATCCTAATGATTGTCAATCTTTACAATACAAAGGAGAAATATTATTTAAACTTGGAAGGTATGGAGAGGCACTAAAATGCTTTAAAAAGGTTTTTGAGAGAAGTAGTAAAGATATAAAAGCATTAATGTATATAATACAGATTTTAATTTACCTTGGGAGATTACATCAAGCTCTCGAATATACAAAAAAATCTCTAAAATTAAACCCAGAAGACCCACTACTATATCTATATAATGGAATTATCTTAAACAAATTAGGAAAATATGAAGAGGCTATAAAGTGTTTTGATAAAGTATTAGAGATTAATCCTAATTTCCCAGAAGCCTGGAATGGAAAAGCTGTAGCTCTTGAAAAACTTGGAAGAATCGATGAGGCTATAGAATGCTACAATAAAGCAATTGAAATCTATGAATAGATTTTTATTTTTATATTTTTATATGTTAATTAACCCTAAACTAAACCGTAAATTATATATATGGTAATAGGAAACTTATTTCCAGATTGTTTTAGCAAACAACATTAAAATACATTAGGGGGATATATATGAATGTTGAGCAAGCAATTGAGTATGTAAAAAAGAACAATGTTAAATTTATAAGATTCCAGTTTGTCGATATTTTAGGGTTCCCAAAAAATGTAGCATATCCAGTAAAAAGTGGAGAAAAGGGAATTGAAGAATTAAGAGAAATATTTGAAAACGGAGTATGGTTTGATGGTTCATCAATTACAGGTTTTGTTGGAATAGAAGAGTCAGATATGTTATTAAAGCCAGATTTATCCACACTCTCTGTTTTACCATGGAGACCTGAAGAGAAAAGTGTCGCAAGAGTTATCTGTGATGTTTATAGAAACGAAAAGACTCCATTCGAAGGAGATCCAAGAAGTAGATTAAAAGCTATTTTAAATGAATTAAAAGAAGAAATGAATGGAGAGTTCTTCGTAGGACCAGAACCAGAGTTCTTCTTGTTAAAGAGAGACCCACACAACCCACACAGATGGATTCCAGCAGATGATGGTGGCTACTTCGATGTTGAGCCATTAGATGAAGCTCCAGACATAAGAAGAGATATTGTCTTAGCATTAGAAAACCTTGGATTCCACGTTGAAGCATCACACCACGAAGTAGCTCCTGGACAGCACGAAGTTGATTTCAAATTCGATAACGCTTTAAAAACTGCTGATAGCGTTGTAACATTCAAAATGACAATTAAAAACATTGCTAAGAAACATGGATTAAGAGCAACATTTATGCCAAAACCATTCTTTGGAATGAATGGAAACGGTATGCACTGCCACCAGAGTGTTTGGTTTAACGGAGAACCATCATTCTACGATCCAGAAGGACCATACAATGGGTTAAGTGAAACCTGTTTAAGCTATATAGCTGGAATTTTAAGCCATGCTAAGGCATTAGTTGCTGTAACAAACCCAACAGTTAACTCATACAAGAGATTAGTTCCAGGATACGAAGCTCCAGTAAATATTGCATGGGCTAACAAGAACAGAAGTGCTATAATCAGAGTTCCAGCTGCAAGAGGTAAGGCTACAAGAATTGAGTTCAGAGCTCCAGACCCAACATGCAACCCATACTTAGCATTCGCCTGTATGTTAGCAGCAGGTTTAGATGGAATTAAGAAAAAAATGGAAGCTCCAGAGCCTGTTGAGAGAAACATCTTCAAGATGTCAGAAGAAGAGAAGAAACAGTTAGGAATTGAGTCAGTCCCTGCAAACTTAGCAGCAGCATTAGATGAATTAGAATGTGACGAAGTATTACAAAAAGCATTAGGTAAGCACATCTACGAAAACTATATGGAGATTAAGAGAGCTGAATGGGATGATTTCAGAATATCAGTTACTGACTGGGAAGTTAGTAAATACTTAATCTACTAAATTATTACTTCAAATTTTATTTTTTTATTAAACTAAATTTCCATAAATTTAAATTAATTTTTTTAGAACAAATAAAATAAAATTATTAGTGATACTATGAAAGCGGTAACTGTTTTAAGTGGTGGATTAGATTCTACTGTAGCGACATTAATAGCCAAAGATTTAGGTTATGACCTTACAGCAGTTATTTTTAACTATGGGCAAAAAGCAGCTAAAAGAGAGATAAATTCAGCAAAAAAAATTTGTGAAATATTAAATATTAAACCTATTGTCGTTGATTTGCCATTCGTTAAACAATTTAAAAAAAGTTCTTTAATTACTGACAAAGAAATTCCTACTTTAAAAATAGAAGAATTGGAAAGTGAGAAAGTTTATGAAACTATGAAATCTGTGTGGGTTCCTGCAAGAAACTTAATAATGTTTAGTATTGCCAGTGGTTTTGCTGAAGCTTTAGATGCAAAAAAAGTATTTATCGGAATAAATAAAGAGGAAGGAGTAACATTTCCTGACAACACCATAGAGTTTGTTAATGCATTTAATAAAGCTTTAGAATATGGAACTTTAAATAAGGTTAAGATAGAGGCACCATTATACGATAAAACTAAAGAAGAGATCGTTAAAATTGGTCATGAGATTGAGAAAAAGCTTGGCGTAGAGGTTTTAAAATATACTTATTCGTGTTATAAAGACAATGGAGAAGATTTTTTACACTGTGGAAAATGTGAAAGTTGCATTAGAAGGAAAAGAGCTTTTTTAATGGCTGGCGTTGAAGATAAAACAAAGTATATTGAATAAGTTATTAATTTTTATTTTTATTTTTTACTCTTGACTTTTTTAATTCAGATAGTTTTTTAACTGCTTCTAAATCTACATCTTCATCATAAGTTAAGTAACCATTATAAACAGCCCTTTTAAAGAAACCTTCTCCCCATTTATTTCTTATTAAAACTGTTGAATATCCTTCCTCACTACCAACATTACCTACTGAAATATCAGATGTTAATCCAGTAAAATCACCACAAACCTTACAGCCACTTCTCATTAAATCTTCTAAATCTTTTAATTTGTATTCAACAACATCTCCATTTATTAACTTAATTTTTAATTTTCCAGATTCAATATCCATTTTTCTAATTTCCCAAGGTTCTATACCTTCTGATTTTAGTTTTTTAATCATTTTATTGTAATCGTAAGTTTCAAAACAGAATATGGCAATCTTCAATCTTATGGCATTTTTAAATGGTTTTAATAAATCATTATCTGCTGATGCCATTATTTGAGTGATTGCATTAATTACACATGGAGTTCCTACTACTGCCAACTTCTTTAATTTTTTCTCCATAACAGCAGTTTTTAATGATTTTAATATAGGTCCTTTCCAAAGATATTTACTTCCTGCCGCTTTTATAACATCTTCTTTTGATAAAGATAAGTATGATGTAGGCTCTAAGGTAAATTTATCATCTATCATAACAATAGCTCCATCAATTAATCCTTCTTCAAAGGCATTTGCCAATATTGCCGTTACAACCCCACCATTTTGAGCATTCTTTATTTCTATTAAAGATTTTGCCTTTACTGCTTTTAATATATTTCCTAATCCGTCCTTCTTAGGAACTGAAGATTTTTTTATCCTCGGGCAAGCATCATAACAAGATCCACATGGGACATCATACACAACTGTTTTACAAAATTCTGCAGAAATTGGATGCTCAGTTGTTATGTCAGTTGGTATTAAGATACAAGAACATTCGTCGCATTCAAATTTTACTGGGCTTTCCTCTACAAAATATAAGTTATTCACTGGACATACTGCTACACAGGCACCACAGCCACTGCATCTATTTGTATCCCAAACTTCCTCTTTTAGATTTTTATATGATTTCATTAATCTCACCTAATCCATCTTAATTTTTAAAATATTACTAATTCTAATTTAAATTTAAATAAAAACGAATTATTACATTTTATTACATTAAATCTGGAGTATAGAGTTTTCCAAATGGTCTTTTTGAAATTGGTGCTATTTTTGTCCATTTTGAATTTAATAATTTGTTTTTAATTTCATCTGAAAGATTAAACCATTTACAAAATTCTTCAATATATGGCTTAATTTTTTCTAAATCCTCTTTGGTAAATTCTTTTATATCTGCGGCAACTCCTAATTGGTCTTTATCAACATTACCTCTAATGTATATCGCTCCACCATGTATTCCGGTTCCTATCATTCTCCCTTTAACTTCTCCTAAATCATTTCCTTTTTCATCTATGTTTAAAACTATTATAATACCTCCTGCCATATATTCTCCTAAGAAATCTTTTGCTCTCCCACCAATAACAAGAACAGGAACCTTATCTTTGTATGCCTTCATATGTATTCCACTTCTATATCCAACATCTCCTCTAACAAAAACCTTTCCTCCTCTCATAGAGTGGGCGGTTACATCTCCACTACTTCCATAAATAACTATTGTCCCGTCATCCATTGTGTTTCCTGGAGCAAATTCAGCATTACCATGGACTATTATTGTTGGACCACTCATAAACATTCCTAAGTCTCCACCAGGAATACCATAAATTTCAATAGTTAAATCTTTTTTCTGCAATCCATTTCCAATAAATCTCTGTCCTAAAACATTTTTTAGTATTATCTTTTTAACATCTGGATTTTTATTTAATATTTCATGAATCTTCTCATTTAACTCCCTATAATGCATATCCTTTGCATCTATAACTACCTCTTCCATAATTTTTCACCTTTTAAAAATGTAAATTCTAAAAGATAATAGAAGAGAGAGAATAAACAATAATAGCATTATATTATTCTCCTGCCGCCTTTATTCCTAAAATTTCAAGTTCTTTTTCATTTAATCCTACTCCCCTTAATCTATCTCTGTTACCTCTTAAACTTTCTATTGAGTTAATTCCTGCCGCTCCTAACAATTCTTTAATTTCGTGAGTCCATGCCTTAATTAAATTTGCCACCCTTTTTGCTCCAACTTCAGGATCTAATCTTTTAACTAATTCAGGTTTTTGGGTGGCAATACCCCAAGCACATAAACCTGTATAGCATCTTCCACATACTCTACAGCCAAGAGCCACCATTGCGGCAGTTCCAATATAAACAGCATCTGCTCCTAATGCAATTGCCTTAAATACATCTGCTGAACATCTAATTCCTCCACTTGCTATAATACTTATTTCATTTCTCAATCCTTCCTCTCTCAATCTTCTATCAACTGCGGCAATAGCCATTTCTATTGGAATCCCTACATGGTCTCTAAATACCTTAGGAGCTGCTCCAGTTCCTCCCTTATATCCATCAATAACTACTGCATCTGCATCACTTGTAGCAATTCCAACCGCAATTGCAGGAGCGTTGTGGACAGCTGCAATTTTAACAAACACTGGCTTTTTCCATCTTGTGGCTTCTTTTAAACTTCTAACTAATTGAGCTAAGTCTTCAATTGAGTAAATGTCATGATGAGGAGCTGGAGATATTGCATCACTACCTTCAGGAATCATTCTTGTTGCTGAAATCTCTGCAGTAACTTTTTCTCCTGGTAAATGCCCTCCAATTCCTGGCTTTGCTCCTTGACCTATTTTAATCTCTATTGCTGCCCCTTTCATTAAATATTCTTCATTTACTCCAAATCTTCCACTTGCTACCTGTGTAATTATGTGATCTGCGTAAGGGTAGAGTGCCTTTGGCAAACCTCCTTCACCAGTTCCCATAAATGTTCCACATTCTTTAACAGCCTTGGCAAATGATAAGTGGGCATTTAATGATAAAGCCCCATAAGACATGTGTGCAATCATTATAGGAGTATCTAACTTTAAATTTGGAGCTATTTTTGTTTTTAACTTGGCTTTTTTAATCTTTTTACCATCTATTTCTTCCTCAACAAATTCAAACTCCAACTGCTTAGGTTTTTTACCAATATATGTTCTTAGCTCCATAGGCTCTCTAAGAGGATCAATAGATGGATTTGTAACCTGACAGGCATCTAATACAATATGGTCAAAGTATATTGGATGTTCTTTAGCGTTACCCATTCCACTTAACAAGATACATCCAGTTTTTGCCTGATTGTATATGTCAGTTCTCGCATCAATATCCCACAGTGGATGACTTCTCCAAGAAATAGCGTTTTCTTTAATTGTAATTGCATCTCTTGGACACATTACTACACATCTGTGACATGCTCCACATCTATTTGAATAACTAATAATTCTATCTCCCTCTCTTCTATGAACTCCCCAAGAACACTCTACAGTACATCTCTCACATAGCATACATTTATTTGGATCTACCTCTACCTTATACTTTGGAGGAACATAGCTTGGAATCATGCTTTCACATCCAAAAATTTTTTAATTTTTTATTATTGTTTAGGTAATAATAAACTTACTTCCAAACTCTTGCAATTACTGGAACTCCTGCATCAGGCATCCAAACTCTGTCTAAGTCTGGACAAATTCTTCTTATTGCAGATTCTTCACTTGAAATAAATATCAAGTCATCTTTTTCAGCGGCAATTAATGGTCTTAACTTAATTCTATCTGTTAAACCAAACATAGTAGTTTCTTTTTCAATATCTCCATTCATAAAGATTAAACCACTTGGTGTTCCAACTGCAATGGCAAATGGACCATTTAACATAGCCCCTCCATAAGTTAATCTTATTGCAGTATGCAACTCTCTCTCTTCTTCTGGCATTTTATCAATTTCATCCCAAAATCTTGGGGCTAAGGCAGATAATGCATATTCTACTGGAACTTTATGCTTTCTCATTAACAAATCCAAGATATAGGTAACAACTTCAGTGTCAGTTAATAATCTACACTTATACCCAAACATTTCAACAAACCTTTTATTAGTTCCATAACTTGTTATCTCACCATTATGCACTACACTCCAATTTAATAAATTGAAAGGATGAGCTCCTCCCCACCACGCCATTGTATTTGTTGGATATCTTGCGTGAGCTAACCATAAATAACCTTCATATCTATCTATTCTATAAAACTCTGCTACCTCATTAGGCCATCCTACTGCCTTAAAAACGCCTAAATCTTTACCACTTGAGATAACAAAGGCACCATCAACTTTATCGTTAATTTCCATTACAATATCTACTATGACATCCTCCTCTCTATCAGAATATTTTTCATCAACTTCATAGAAGTATCTCCATGGAATATGAACTTTTTCAATTATTCCTTCTTCTGTTGGTATTTCCTCATCTTTAACAATAGTTCCATACTCTTCCAATATATTTTCAACATTTATTTTTATTTTTTCAAATTTTGGAGTGTTGTCAAATAATATGTGAAATGCATAGCAATCTTTATATTTTGTTGGATAAATTCCATAACCTACATATCCAGACCCTTTACCATTACCTCTCTCTTTTAAACTATCCAGTGCTAATGCTATTTTATCTCCTTTTATCATTCTTTTTTTTCTACTCATAAAACCGATAATTCCACACATAAACAACCCTCCATAAATTGGGTATAAAAGAGATAAGATTTTGTTAGGTTTTAAAATATTAGTCAAGGTTATATTTATATAATTATGGTTTGAAAGTTGAACATTATAAATACAAATATAAAAAAATATTACAATGATAAAAACTGTGATAATTCCATTAATAAATCGTTATATCCATAACTTTTTAGTAAATCCTCAATATTTTTAACTGTTTTGTTGAATCTTTCTATATATTTATTCTCATTTATATTTGCGTATTCTTGAAGTAGTAAGAGAATGTTTAAAGATTTTTTAAATATCTTTAATAATATTATTATATATATTAATATTCAATAATTCATCAAAAAATTTATAAATTTTATCGTTTGGAGATTTTGTTAATAATTCTTCTGAAACTTTACTTAAATTTAAACTTTACTTAAATTTTTTAAAGCGTATGACACAATTATTTTTATCCTACTTTTATTTTTAGTATTAATATTAGCTAATACAATTTTTTCTATTCCTTTTAACGCATAAATTGCTCTATTTATATTGTTGGATAGCTCATAAGTTATTATCTTTTTTAAGGATATTATCGCCTCTCTGGTAATTGAAATTGGTGAGTCATTGGCTAAACAGGCAATTTTAACGATAATGGCAATGTATATTCTAAAAAATCTCTCATCTTGGTTCTTTGTTTTATTATTTAACTCTTCATAATAACTTCCCAATAGAATTATAGCATTTCTTACAGTCATATAATGTTTTAAATATAATGCCGTTTAAAACTGTTTAAAAATATATAGGCATAGATAGACAAATATACTCATTTATCGACAGTTAAAAAAGAAATCTTTTTATACTTTGTAAAATAATTCATTAATAATAAAAAGAGATAAAAATTTCGGTGATAAAATGAGGAATAAAATCCCCAACCAAATCATTCTGGCATATAAGGTTTCTCACAATTATAATATAAATAATTTTCTAATCGATTTTTTAAATCTCTCTCAAAAGGCAGTTGATATTATCTGGAGCAATATCTATTGGAAAGAAAAAGTAGTTAAACATCGGTATAAAGTTGGAAATAATTATAAATACTACACTACCGTTCGGTTAATCCCAGAAATTCCCAAAGATAAAGATTTTAAGAGGGAGTTAAGGAGAAGATTATTAAACGGCTGGAATTATGCTTCCCATTATATCGATGCGGCCATTAAAGTGGCATATTCAACAATAGATAGTTGGAAATCTAATTATTTAAAGGGATTAAGAAAAAGAACTAAGGTGATATTTAAAAGACCCTTCGTTAGAGTTAAAACTACTTTAATAAAATACAATAAAGAAAAAGGAGAAATTAAAATTACTATTAAGCCGAGAAAGGAATATTTAATTTTAAACATTAAAGATGAATGGTTTTTCGATAAGGTTAAAGATTGGGAGATTGGAGAAATTATTTTGAAGGAGAACTCTGCTTATCTAACTTTCAAACAATCTTTAGACCATTCGAATAGAGAAATAATTGTTGGAGTTTATAGCAATCTAAAATCTCTCGATATATATCATCCAATTGAAGGATGGATTAGAGTTGATTTATCCGAACTCCATAGAATTAAAGTGGTTTATGATATTATCATTGATAAATTAAAATCTATTTATAAAAAATCTCCTAAACGAATAGGGAGGTTATTAAAAAAATATCTCAATAGAAGAAAAAACCGAGTTAAAGATTTTATCAATAAACTTACAACTCAATTGTCTCGTTTATTCCCTAATGCTATTTTTATCTTCGAAGACCTAAATAAGTTCAATATGTACGATAAAAATTCGAAATTTCATAGAGAATTAGATAGAACGAGTTGGAAGAGTATTGCTAAACAGTTAGAATATAAGAGTATTGTTTTATATGTAAATCCACACTACACATCAAAAACCTGTCCCGTATGCGGGAGTAAAATGGAGTCCCAAGAGGGGCAGGTTGTTTATTGTCCGAATTGTAAAAAATCATTTAATAGACAGTTAGTAGGCTCTTTCAATATTTTTAAAAGAGGAATTAAATTGGTTAAAAAAATTGAAAGGCGGAGCTGGGGTCCCCGTGTCTGGGGCGGAGGTTGATGATATGCTCCCCGATGAACCCAGAGGGGAGCTGAAACTCATGACGCCCAATCCCGATGTAGTCTATACCGTCAATTTTAATGGAAAATATTTAAAATGTCTATAATTGTCTATATTTGACTACATCGGGAAGACCCCTTTTCTATTATGTAATAAATAGTTCTTAAAGGATTTCTTGGAATATCTTTTGCAGATCTGTAATTTACATATTCAGAATTCACTAACCTATAGTTTTCAATTTCCTTTTTATCAATTGATTTTATTAACTTCTCTATAACAACTTCAGGTCTTAAATTGTAGATTGTGCTTTTTATATATGGGATTACAATTAAAAAAATCAAAGTATGCAAAGAAAAACACTAAGTATATTAAAAAATTGTATGGGATTGTGAAACTTCCAATAACAATATCTTTTTTTACTGGTAAAAAACCTAAAGCAAAAACCTCATAACCCATTGAAATTAAATAAGATAAAATAAATGCCCAAAATGTTTTGTTTAATATTATATGACCAATTCTTGTTGAATATTGCTGACTAACCATCTGTATAGCAATAATTGTAATTGAAACTATTATTCCAATCATTCCTGCCTGAGTTTGTAGTAAAGCACTTAAAATATATCTAACATTATCTGAAAATCCCTCATCCCAAGAAAAGCAGTGTATGGAGATTATTGTAAGGATAACTGCAATTATTGAAATAAAAATTATATTTCTTATCACATCCTCTTTAAATATTTCAACAATTCTCAATAAATCCAAGTTTATCACCAATTTATTTAAGATTTATTTATTACTATTTCTATTTAATTTAATAATTTTAATAATTAAGAATTTTTTAAAATTTATTTTTAAATCATCTAATTAATTTTTCTAATAACCAAATATCCATTAGATTTTTTTACAAAAAATTTTTTATAATTAAAAATTTTAAATAAACCCTAACCTCTTCTAAATTACATATTAAAAAACCTAAAGATGGTGAGGAAATGAGAATTTCCCCATTAACAGCAGGGTTGATAGGAGGTTTTACAGCAGCAATGTTGCAGGCATTGTTTAAAGTGTTCCCTCCACCAGCTTATGGTATCTGTATAGCATGTCACACAAGAGATTTAGTAAATTGGATTGTCAATCACTTATTTGGAACTTCATTAGGTTTAGCTCCTGTATCAAAAGTTTTTCCTGTTTTAACTGTTGTAGGTATCTTTATTGGGGCTTTAATAGCAGCATTTGTTCATAAAGAGTTTAAAATAAAACAAACACACAATCCAGCTATTGGTTTTATTTTAGGAATTTTGGTTATTAATTTTGCCCTATTAATGGGAGGTTGTCCTGTTAGAGAGACTTTAAGAACAGCTTATGGAGATATTATAGCGTTGATTAGTTTAATAGCTATGTTTGCTGGGGTAGTTGTAGCAAGTGAGGTTTACTTAAAAAGAAACCTCTAAAAATATTTAGGGTGGTTTTATGGAATATCTTCACGTAATTGGAACATTTGTATTTGGAATAATTTTAGGTTATTTATTCCAGAGAGCAAGAATGTGTTTTGTTGGAGGAATGAGAGATTTCTATTTAATAAAAGATACATGGTTAATCAAAGGTTTATTTGGGTTCTTTGCTGGAGCATTAATTGGATATATTATATTTAGTGCTGCTGGATTAATTTCAGCGTTTCCGTGGTTTGTTGATAAGGGATTAGCTCCAATTCCAGGAGACCCATTGGGCGCAAGTGGAACTTTAATGGGGCATTTAATAGTAGCTATTATTGGTGGATTTGGAGTAGGATTTTTCTCAGTTATTCAAGGAGGTTGTCCATTAAGAAACTACGTTATGGCTGCTGAAGGGAATAAAACAGCTATTGCCTATTTAATTGGATTAGCCGTTGGAGCAGTTATATTCCATAAGTTTGTGGTCCCATTAGTAAAGGCAATATTAATTTAAAATTTAAATCTCTTTTTCTTTTGTGATAGTATGAAAGGAAAAAAGATAGCTATTGTTTCTCACTGTATATTAAATCAAAATAGTGTTGTTAATGGTTTGGAGAGAGCTGAAGGGGCTTTTAATGAGGTTGTTGAAATTCTTTTAAAGAATAACTATGCAATAATCCAATTACCATGTCCAGAGTTGCTTTATTTAGGAATTAATAGAGAAGGAAAAACAAAAGAGGAATATGACACAAAAGAATATAGAAAACTCTGCAGAGAACTTTTAAATCCAATAATTAAATATTTGCAAGAATATATAAAAGATGACTTCAAATTTATTTTAATTGGAATAGAAAACTCTCCAACATGTGATATTTTTAAAAATAGAGGAATCCTAATGGAAGAACTTTTAAAGGAGATTGAAAATTTAAATATCAACATTAAGGTAATAGAATATCCAAAAAATGAAGAAGATTATGAAGAATTTATAAAAAATTTAAAGAAGATGATAGAATGATTTTGGGAATAGATGTTGGCTCTACAACTACAAAAATGGTTCTAATAGAAGATGAGAGAATAGTTTGGTATAAAGTTGAAGATATTGGAGTAGTTATTGAAGAGGATATTTTATTAAAAATGGTTAAAGAGATTGAGAAAAAATATTCAATAGATAAAATTATAGCAACAGGATACGGAAGGCATAAGATTAGTTTTGCAGATAAAGTAGTTCCAGAAGTTATTGCTTTAGGAAAGGGAGCTAATTATTTCTTTAAAGATGCGGATGGAGTTGTAGATATTGGAGGACAGGATACAAAGGTTTTAAAAATTAATAAAGATGGTAAAGTTATTGATTTTATCCTATCAGATAAATGTGCTGCTGGAACTGGAAAATTCTTAGAAAAAGCTTTAGATATTTTAAAAATTAATAAAAATGAAGTAAATAAATATAAATCAGATAATGTTGCTAAAATATCATCAATGTGTGCAGTTTTTGCTGAAAGTGAAATAATAAGCTTACTGTCTAAAAAAATTCCAAAAGAAGAGATTTTAATGGGAGTTTATGATAGTATAATAAATAGAGTTATTCCAATGATAAACAAGCTTAAAATACAAAATATAGTATTTAGTGGTGGAGTCGCTAAAAATAAAGTTTTAGTTGATATGTTTGAAAAAAAGTTAAATAAAAAGCTTTTAATTCCAGAAGAACCGCAGATTGTTTGCTGTGTTGGGGCAATATTAGTATAAAGTAAATTTAATTATTATTATTTTTCATTTAAGAATAACGGTGGCAAGCTATCATCAACACCTGGGACATAACCAAATGTGTCTCTAATCTTCAACTGCATTCTGTGGAATATATATGCTAAAGGGATATCCATTGGGCAAACATCTTCACACTGCCCACAGTTTATACAGCTTTGAGATATATGGTTCAATCTAATCCCCTGGAAAATTAAAGGATTTGGCGGGATTTTTCCTTTTTCATCAATATAATCTTTCTCTAATCTACATTCAACACAGAAGCAGAGTGGGCAGTTATCTCTACAACCATAACACTTTATACACCTATTCCAATATTTCTGCCACTCTTTAAGGTTTGGATATTCATCTTCCAAATGTATTTTTTGGAATTTTTTAGCCAACTTTATCATGACATTCTCTATTTTCTCTCTAATTTGAATTGCCTTTTCTGAAGGTTCTTTAATTTTGATATAGCCTTCTTTTTCAGCATCCTCTACTAATTTTTTTCCTTTTTCTGAACAGATTTCAACAAACGTCCAGCCCTTTTCAGCTCCCCAATTTCCACAAGCTAAATCAGCCATTCTTGGAACCATAACTTCACATCTTTGGCAGTTCTTTCTTCTACCAAAACCTTTTTCTTCCAACTCATCTATTTTGATAGCTTTATGTTCTCCATTTTTTAATTCAATAATAAACTTCCCCTTATCTATTTCTTCTTTAACAACATCTAATGGATTAACTTCATAAAATAGCTCAATAATTTTCATGGCAGTTATTGGACTTATTGTTCCTCCACAATTCAAACCAATCATATAGATGTTATCTAAATTTACCTGGTTTAACTTTGCTAACTCTTTAATAGCCATCGCATCACATGGTTTAGTAGAGACGGCAATTTTTTTATCATTCAAATATTTGCTAATTATCTTTCCAAAATTTGTTGGCGCACAGTGCAAAGAGCCAGCAGTTTCTATCAATTCATCAGAATTCGTTATAAATGCTGGAATTCCATCGTAAATATCCTCTCCTCTCTTTAAAGCTAAAACTCCATCAACAAGCTTGTTATCTAATAAGTATTTGAATAATGCAGTTACTGCTCCACCACATTCTGCTTTCTTTAAAATCTCTTTATCTGTAGCTTGGATTAATGCATATTTCATAATATCACCTTAGTTATTTCTTTTTGAATGTCTTCTAATGAATTGAACCCTAAATCAATTCCAAGCTTTTCAGCTAAGCTTTTTATTATAAGATAATCATCCATAGCTTCTCCAGGAGGGTTTACAGCTTTGTTTATTTTTTGAATTCTTTTATCAGTGTTTGTAAACGTCCCATTCTTCTCTGCCCAGCATGAAGATGGGAGAACTACATCAGCTAATTCAGCTGTTTCACTCATTATAATATCTTGGACAACTAAAAATTCAGTATTTTTTAGTGCATCTTTATCGATTAAAGCTGGATTTTCCCCCATTATGTATAAGAACTTTGAGTTTTTCAATAACTCAAAATATTCATCTTTATTTAAAGGAGGAATGCCAATAAGTGTTGCCCCTACAGTATTGCAGTGCTTAGCAACTGGCAAAACTTTAGCAATTTTAGGCATTTTATCAACATCTATTGGTGCATTGATTATAATAATAGTGTTTTCATCAACATTACCTAAATCAATATCCTCATAGCTATCAACCTTTACAAACTTGTCGGCATTTAATTTTAGGATATCTTTCTCCTCTATATTGAAAATTGTTACCTTAGCCCCTTTATCCTTTGCCTTAACAACCTTTCTACCAATTAATGCATGTTCAGAAAACACATCACCAATAATTATGATGTTTTTTGCGTTCTCAATGTCATCAATTGTTGTAGAAATTTCAGCATAATTGGCTTTAGGAGAATTGCAGATACAATGCCCAATTTTAGCTTTTAAATTATCAGCCAACTTTTTTAATGCATAGTTGTCTTCATTTGTACATTTTCCAGAGGCAATAAATGTTATATCTTCTGGATTGTATTTTTTTAAATTCTCTGCAATAAAATTTAATGCTTCATCCCAACTGACTTCAACAAACTTTCCATTCTTTTTAATTAATGGCTTTTCCAATCTCTTTTCATGAGATATTATTTTATAACAGTTTTGCCCATATAAACAGTTCTTTCCTTCATTTATTGGATGTCTTTTGTTAGGATAAGTTCCAACAACTTTATTATCTTTGATAATTAAATCAATGCCACATCCAACACTACAACCTGGGCATATTGTATGAACAACTTTCATAATTACCACCCAATATTCTAAAAATAAATAATTATGTATCTAAGCTTAATTTTGATTTTTAGCTTTCTTTTTATCTTACTAACTTTAACTTTTTGATGCTAATTTTAATATTTATTTTGAATATTGTATTACCACACCAATATTAATATCAAACTATTATTATTGTATATAAAATTAGCTACTTAATTCAAATTATTATTACTAAAATAATAAAAAATTTCAAAAAGTATTACCAAACCGACAAAAAATTATAATTGGGCAATATTAATCTACAAAAACTCTATAATCTTGTTAATAAATTTTAATATTTTAATATTATTATCTACATATATAAATTTTATATCATCATATTTTCTAATAACTACTAATATATCAAGAAAATTGAAGGTAAAATTTTTAATATTGATAATATAGTTTTTTAGTAAAAATTTTCAAAAATTTGGACAAAATATATACGATATATTAGAAAATCTAATAACTAAATAGGTATTAGATTTGGTGATATAATGCAATTAAAAAGTATAGAAAAATTAATGCAAAAATTTTCTAATAGAAAAGAACAACTCTATAAGCAAAAAGAAGACGGGAGAAAAGTTTTTGGAATGTTCTGTGCTTATGTTCCAATAGAAATAATTTTAGCTGCAAATGCAATTCCTGTTGGTTTATGTGGGGGTAAAAATGACACAATCCCAATAGCAGAGGAGGATTTACCAAGAAATCTCTGCCCATTAATAAAATCATCCTATGGATTTAAGAAGGCAAAATCATGTCCTTACTTTGAAGCATCAGATATTGTTATTGGTGAAACTACTTGTGAAGGGAAGAAAAAGATGTTTGAATTAATGGAAAAGCTTGTTCCCATGCATATAATGCATCTCCCTCATTTAAAAGATGAAGAATCTTTAAAAATCTGGATTAATGAAGTTGAAAAGTTAAAAGAGTTGGTTGAAAAAGAAACAGGTAATAAAATAACTGAAGAAAAATTAAAAGAAGCTATAGATAAAGTAAATAAACTTAGAGAGTTATTCTATAAGCTTTATGAATTAAGAAAAAATAAACCAGTCCCAATTAAAGGATTAGATGTTTTAAAAATATTCCAATTTGCTTACTTATTAGATATTGATGACACAATAGAAGTTTTAGAAGATTTAATTAAAGAGTTAGAAGAGAGAGTTAAGAAAGGAGAAGGTTTTGAAGGAAAGAGAATCCTAATAACTGGTTGTCCTATGGTTGCTGGAAACAATAAAATTGTTGAACTCATTGAAGAAGTTGGCGGAGTTGTTGTTGGTGAAGAAAGCTGTACTGGAACAAGATTCTTTGAAAACTTTGTTGAGGGTTATAGTATAGAAGATATAGCAAAAAGATATTTCAAAATACCTTGTGCTTGTAGATTTAAGAATGATGAGAGAATAGAGAATATAATAAGATTGGCTAAAGAGTTGGATGTTGATGGGGTTGTTTATTACACATTACAGTGCTGTCACACATTCAATATTGAAGGATCTAAAGTAGAAGAGGCATTAAAAGAGGAAGGCATTCCAATTATTAGAATTGAAACTGATTACTCTGAAAGTGATAGAGAGCAGTTAAAAACAAGGTTGGAGGCATTTATTGAGATGATTTAAAATAAAAATCCTTTAATTTTCTTTTTTATTTTCCAACTACCAGGTTTCTATATCATAAGATATTAGATTTCTTAATATCTAATTTTATATATTTTAATTGCATTAATACATTTTTGTGAGAACATGATAGGCATTTGCATGCGCTCCGAGAAAGGATACACTTTTAATAATAAATTGGTGGATTGGGGATTACATTATAATCCAAAAATAGTCAAAAAAAATAATATTATAGGCTATCATGCACCAATTTTAAATTTGGATGAAAAAGAGAGCGTTTCTATTTTAAAAAATATAATTGAAAATATTAAAGGAAAAGATTATTTAACAATCCACTTACATAATGGGAAAAATAAAGATATTGATAAAGAACTTTTAATTGAAAATCTATCAATAGTTAATGAATTTGCACAAAAAAATAATGTAAAATTATGCATAGAAAATTTAAGAGAAGGTTTTTCATCTAATCCAAACAATATAATTGAAATAGCGGATGAAATTAACTGCTTTATAACATTTGATATTGGACATATCCCATACAACAAACGATTAGAATTTCTATACATTTGCTCTGATAGAATTTACAACTCCCACGTTTATGAGATTGAAATGAATGGAAAACATCTGCCACCTAAAAATCTTAACAATTTAAAACCAATATTAGATGCTCTCTTAGACGTTAAATGTGAAATGTTTTTGATTGAATTAATGGATATTAATGAGATTTTAAGAACTGAGAAGATGATAAAAGAATACTTAGAAGCTTATAAATAAATTCAAAAGCTAAGGATAAAGGTGGATAAGTTATGTTATTTCATCAAAACCTCCAAAATTTTATTGATTTTAAGAAATCATTTAAAGAGCTAACGCTGTCTGATGAAACATTTAAAATAATTGAAGAAAATGGGATTAAGTTAAAAAATATTGCCATAGGAGAATTTTCAGGTAGAGATAGTGTAGCAGCAATAATTAAAGCTATGGATGAAGGTATCGATTTCGTTTTGCCAGTTGTTGCATTTACTGGAACTGATTATGGAAATATAAACATTTTTTACAAAAACTGGGAAATTACAAATAAAAGAGTTAAAGAAATTGATAGAGATAAAGTTTTATTGCCATTACATTTTATATTCGAGCCAAAACTTTGGAATGCATTAAATGGAAGATGGGTAGTTTTACTTTCAAAAAAATATAACTATTACAGCCCATGTATTGGATGCCATGCATATTTGAGGATATTGAGAATCCCTTTGGCAAAGCATTTAGGAAATAAAATAATCAGTGGAGAGAGGGTTTACCATAACGGAGATTTTAAAATTGACCAAATAGAAGAAGTTTTAGATGTTTATAGTAAAATTTGTAGAGAATTTGATGTAGATCTAATTTTACCTATAAGATACATAAAAGAGGGAAAGAAAATCAAAGAAATTATAGGAGATGAATGGGAGCAAGGAGAGAAGCAATTTTCATGTGTTTTTAGTGGAAATTATAGAGATAAAGATGGAAAAGTAATTTTTGAGAAGGAAAGTATTTTAAGGTTATTAAATGAATTCATATATCCGGCATCAATTGAGATTTTAAAAGAAGGATACAAAGGGAATTTTAATTATCAGAATATTGTAAAAAAGTTCCTTTAGTGAGAAAATGAGGGCTATTTTAATATTATTAGATGGTTTAGGAGATAGAGGTTGTGAGATTTTAGATAACAAAACACCATTACAATTTGCAAAAACACCAAACTTGGATAAATTGGCTGAAAATGGCATGTGCGGTTTAATGACAACATATAAAGAAGGTATTCCATTAGGAACTGAAGTTGCCCATTTTTTACTTTGGGGATATTCCTTAGAAGAATTTCCGGGGAGGGGAGTTATTGAGGCATTAGGAGAGGATATAGAAATAGAGGAAAATGCCATATATTTGAGGGCTTCTTTAGGATTCGTAAAAAAGGATGAGAAAGGATTTTTAGTTGTAGATAGAAGAGCTAAAGATATCAGCAGAGAAGAGATTGAGAATTTAATAAATTCTTTACCTACATGCATTGATGGATATAAGTTTGAGCTATTTTATTCTTTTGATGTTCATTTTATATTAAAAATTAAAGAAAAAAATGGATGGATTTCAGATAAAATCTCTGATTCTGACCCATTCTATAAAAATAGATATGTTATGAAAGTTCAACCAATAAAAGAGTTATGCAAAAGTAGTGTAGAATATAACAAAGCAAAAGACACTGCAAGGGCTTTAAACAAATATCTTTTAAATGTTTATAAAACCCTACAAAATCATAAAATAAATAGAAAAAGAAGAAAAATGGAAAAAATGCCTGCTAATTTTTTATTAACAAAATGGGCATCAAGATATAAAAAGGTAGAGAGCTTTAAAGAAAGATGGGGAATGAATGCTGTAGTTTTAGGTAGCAGTTCAGTATTTAAAGGATTAGCAAAATTCTTAGGAATGGATTTTATAAAGATTGAGAGTTTTGAGGAAGGAATAAATTTAATTCCTGAGTTAAATTATGATTTCATTCACTTGCATACAAAAGAAACTGATGAAGCTGCCCACACAAAAAATCCATTAAATAAAGTAAAAGTTATTGAAAAGATTGATAAACTTATAGGAAATTTAAAATTAAATGATGATGATTTACTTATAATAACTGCAGACCACTCAACACCTTCTGTTGGAGATTTAATACATTCTGGTGAAAGTGTTCCAATAATATTTTATGGAAAAAACGTTAGAATCGATAATGTTAAAGAATTTAATGAAATTGCCTGCTCTAATGGACATTTGAGAATTAGAGGGGAAGAATTAATGCATATAATTTTAAACTATACAAATAAGGCACTATTATATGGTTTAAGAGCTGGAAATAGGTTAAGATACTATATTCCAAAGGATGATGACATAGAACTTTTGAAAGAATAGGAGGGATATTTTGATAGGAAAATTAAAAAATATTCTTAAATTAAAAAAAGATAAAGAAACTGAAAAAGATAGCCTAAAAGGAAAGGGATTAATTATATTTGAAAATACAAAGGATGCCATGAAAGCAGAAAGTATTCTAAAAGATAAATATAAAATTAAGGTAGTTGCTCCTCCAGTAGAAATTAGAGAAGGATGTGATTTGGCAATAGAATATGAGTTAATTGACGAATTTGGAATTAAAAGAGAATTAGAGAATAACAACATAAAACCTTTAAAATTTATCTCTTTAAATGATTACTCTTTAAAACCATTGGAGTTAATAAAAATTAAAGAAGTTGATGGATTCATTTTAGTTAGATGCGGAAATATGAAGATAACTATTGATAAAGAGGGTAATATAGTTAATATCTCTGGTGGTGGTTGTCCTGATGTTCCTTATTTAGCATTAAAATTAAAAGGAAGAAATATTAAAGATATTAAAGAAGAGGAATCACCAAAAAGTTTGGGCTTTACCTTATGTGCATACACATTAAATAAAGCGTTTGAAAAGGCAAGAGAATTGTTTATTGAAAATGAACGTTAAAATTAAAGTTAAAGATTTTGAAGTTGAAGAGTCTATCCAATATAGAGAAAAATAGGAAAATGTTCATATTGGACTTGGAAGTTATCAACTCTATATCTTTCTGGATTCATTGGGAGTATATCATTGATCTCCGCCCATGTCGAGGTTTTTATTATCTTCCCACTGGTTAAATTAGATAATAACTATTAGGGACTTCATTTCTCTCCCACATCTGGACAGCTATAATTTTTATTTCTTATATACACTTATATTCGGATCTTTCGATAATAAAAATCTATTAATGTCTATATTTAGATTCATTGATTGCATTTAGGTTTTTGTATTTCTTTCGAACTCGTTTAATATATCTTAATAGAAGTAATACATTGTAACCGATTTATAGCTTATATCCTCAAACAGCTTCTTTACTTAATTATTTAATACCCAATTAAAAATATTTATTTTGATAATAGTTCAACAACTCTCTGTTCAATTTCATCAACTGGCTTATTTAATATGTTTGCCAATGCCTCTGCAAATATCTTAGCATACTTCATAACATACTTTCTTTTCTTTTCTTCTTCAGCCTCTCTTCTAATTCTTGATAAATACTTTTCCAATTCTCTACCACAAATCATCAATGCATGTCTAATTTCGTTATAAATTTCTTCATTTTCATTTTCACTACATGCTACTGCCTGCTTTCCAGCAGATGTGTAAGGGATAAATGTAGATATTAGATTAACAAACACTGTTATTGGAGCGTCTTCCCCTCTCAAACCATATCTTCTCCAATTTATGCTTTTTACTGCCTTGGTTAAACCGCATGCGGAAGCATCATATAGCAAAGGGACATGATTGGCAAACCTCATAATTTCCATTCTTCTACCTTCATCACTCTGCCTTCCTGCATTACCTCCATAGGCGATAGCTACTTCAACAGCAAAGGGTATTCCTCCCCTATAGGTTTTTGGATTTCTTGTAATTGCCTTAACGAAATCTGGATTTAAAAATTCTTTTAACGACTTTTCAATATTTTCAGCCCCTATTGGTCTTAATCCAGTTGTAGGAGGAGCCATAAACTCCATACTTTGTAGGCAATCGACAATCATCTCCGCTTCATCCCAAGTCAATTCCTTAGGATTTTTATTTAGAATATTTTTAACATCCTTTTCTAATTTTTTTAACTCCTCATCAGAAATTAATCCTTTCTTTTTTATAGTAGCAATAAACTCCTCTGGTGGCTTTACAATATTTTTAATTTTTTTATTTAATTCTTCAACAACTGAGGCTGATAAATAATTCTTTTCAGCCCATTCCATGAAGTTTTCAGGTATCTTTTTAAAGTGATTTTTTATTTTATTAATTTCCTCTTTATTTAGCTTACTGAACAGATATTCCATAGTTATATATTTTAAAGCATATCTCTTCAACTCATCCAAACTTTCTGGAAGATTTGCAATTAACATCTTTACAGTATCTATTTCTTCATTATTTAAATAATCTTTAAATTTAGTTAAATATTTATCAATATCTATATTTAAATAGCATTGTATAATCATACTCCAAAATACACTATCTTTAAATTTCTTTAATATTAAATCTCTCAATAAATATTTTTCAAGTTCTTTAATTCTTTTTGTTGTAACTCTTGAAAGTTCAGAAACGAGCATTGAAGAAACTTTTTTTGATTTTGTTTTTCTTGCAATATATAGTAATTCATCAGTAGTTAATCCATAAGGGTGGGGCTTCATTTCCTCTGGTTTTTTTGGTAGTTCTTTAACAACTCTATCAAATACAACTTCTCCATAAGGATCTTTTAATATAATCTTAGCGTGAGGTGTTGCTAAACTAATCCTTCTCAAATACTCAAATGGACCAAATTCTCCTCTATTATAACTAACTTCTTTAAACTCTCCTTCTACTCTTGTTCCTCTCCACTTTCCTTTTCTAACTTTTTTTGATACAATTTCTCCTTCATTTTTCTCTACATTCATCTTTACTTCAACTTCATAAATTTTACCATCTCCAGTAGATGTTATAATTTTTAAAGGCTTTCCAGTAGTTATTTGTGAAAATAATAAAACACCTGCCGCTCCAATTCCTTGTTGTCCTCTTGATTGAATAAATCTATGCATCTTAGAACCAGCCAACATTTTCCCAAATACCTTTGGAATAAACTCTAAAGGAATTCCTGGTCCATTATCTTCAACCGCCACTTTGTAATGATCAGCCCCTAACTTCTCAATCTCAACTTTTATATCTGGTAAAATTCCTGCTTCTTCACAAGCATCTAAACTGTTAGTAACTAACTCATGAATTATAGTCGTTAAACTTCTAACTTTTCCACTATATCCCAGCATGTGCTTATTTTTTCTAAAAAATTCAGCAACAGAATGCTCTTTAAATTCTTTAAATAAATCTTTGCTCATACATCTCACCACGATACTCTTTCATACTCATAAATAGAAATTTCAAAAATAGATACATTTAATTAAAAAAAGTAAAAGTTAGTAATACTTATTTTTTTCTGTTAGTTTGAATAATCATCCTATCAGTGCAAGTAAAGCAAGGATCACAACTTGCTATAATTAATTCAGCGTCTGAAACATGATGCCCTGGAAGAATTGCCTCCATACATGCCAAGTTAGTTAATGTTGGAGTTCTAACCTTTACATGTCTAACTCTTCCATTTTCATCTAATCCATAAGAGTAATAAACCTGCCCTCTTTGAGCTTCATTATATACATTTATTGGTTTAAATGGTTTTAGTTCATAGTTTGGATTATATATATTTTTATCTAAGTTTGGCAACTCTTTCAATCCTTGCCTAATAATCTTAATACTTTCAAAACATTCGTAAAATCTTACTGCCAATCTACTGAAAACATCTCCATCATCAAATATAACTTCCTCAAATTCAAAATTATCATACACTGGCACTATTCCCTTTTTTCTCATATCACAAGATAGTCCTGAACCTCTTGCTGTTGGTCCAGTTGCATGCAATTTTTTAGCAGTTTTTTTATCTAAGACACCAACATCTTTAATTCTTGCCATAATCATTGGGTCATTTATAGTTCTATTTAATAATTTATTTAAATTTTCTTCAAATTTTTCTAATCTTTCCAATATTGATGGGATTTTGCTATCATTTATGTTACATCTCGGTCTAATTCCTCCAATTATTGGGCAAGAATTTTGAACTCTTCCACCAGTAATTTCTCTCAAAATTTGCATTATTGGCTCTCTAATCATAAATGCCCTAAAAGCCATAGTTTCAAAGCCAATAACTTCAAAGGCGTGACCAAATAATAACATATGAGAGTGTAATCTTTCAAATTCTTCAACTATTGCCCTTATATACTCAGCCCTCTCTGGAACCTCTATATCACAACCTTTTTCAGTTACCATAACATTAGTCCATACGTGAATGTGAGAACAAATTCCACAAATTTTCTCTGACAAGATACTAATTTTTTCGGGTGGTAGCCCTTCCATAATGAGTTCTATTCCTCTATAATTAACGCCAATTACTAATTCAGCCTCCTTTATAATCTCATCTTCAATAAATAATCTTAATCTATGAGGTTCAAGCATTGTAGGATGTACTGGACCTATGGCAATCTCTTCTTCACACTTCATAAACAACACCTAATTTTTAAATATAATCTAACAGAATTAACTATAAAATTTATCATAATTAATAATGATAATTTACTTTATATAGTTTTGTTTTAATAGGACATTTACAGAATTTTTAATTGGTGATAGTTATGACTCAAATGGACGATGCAAAAAAGGGAATTATCACTGAGGAGATGAAAATTGTATCTGAAAAAGAAAGAATTGATGTTGAAAAACTTAAAAAACTTATTGCAAAAGGTTATGTTGTTATTCCAAAAAATGTTAATAGAGATACTGAGCCAGTAGGTATTGGTAAATATTTGAGAACTAAAGTGAATGCAAACATTGGAACATCCCCAGATTTCGTAGATATTGACTTAGAGATAAAAAAGGCAAAAGTTGCTGAAAAATATGGGGCAGATACTATAATGGATTTAAGTACTGGAGGAAACTTAGAAGAAATTAGAAAGGCAATTATGAATGTAGTTAATTTGCCAATAGGAACAGTTCCAATTTATGAGGCTGGAAAAATTGCAAGAGAAAAGTATGGAAGAGTTGTAGATATGGATGAAGATTTGATATTCAATGTTATTGAAAAACAGGCAAAGGAAGGCGTAGATTTTATGACACTACATTGTGGAATAACTAAACAATCCGTTGAAAGATTAAAAAAAAGTGGTAGAGTATTGGGAGTAGTTAGTAGAGGTGGAGCATTTTTAACAGCCTATATTTTATATCACAACAAAGAAAATCCGTTATACAAAAACTTTGACTATCTCTTAGAGATTTTAAAAGAGTATGATGTAACTATAAGTTTAGGAGATGGAATGAGACCGGGATGTTTATTAGACAATACAGACAGGGCTCAAATTGAAGAACTTATAATATTAGGAGAATTAGTAGAGAAATGTAGAGAAAAAGGAGTTCAATGTATGGTTGAAGGGCCAGGACATATTCCTTTAAACTATATTGAAACTAACATTAAATTACAAAAGAGCTTATGTAAAAATGCTCCATTCTATGTTTTAGGGCCTGTAGTTACAGATATAGCCCCTGGATATGATCATATAACAGCCGCAATTGGAGGAGCGTTAGCAGGCTACTATGGGGCTGATTTCCTTTGCTATGTAACTCCAAGCGAGCATTTAAGATTACCAACAGTAGAGGATGTTAAAGAGGGAGTTATAGCCACTAAAATAGCGGCTCAGGCGGCAGACGTTGCTAAAGGTAATAAATTGGCGTGGGAAAAAGAGAAAGAGATGGCTTACGCAAGGAAAAACCACGATTGGAAGAAGCAGTATGAGTTGGCAATAGATAAAGAAAAAGCAAAAAAAATGAGAGAAGAGATTCCTTCAAAAGAAAAAAGAGCGTGCTCAATTTGTGGTGACTATTGTGCCTTATTGATGGTTGAGAAATTTTTAAGGTGAATTTTATGGAAAAAAATGAATTAATTACTGAAATCTTAAAGAAAGAGATTGTTAAGGCATTAGGTTGCACTGAGGTGGGATTAATTGGCTATACAGTTGCTAAGGCTAAGCCAGATGATGTATATTCAATAAAAGAGATTAAAATAATTTTAGATAAAGGAACTTTTAAAAATGCATATTCAGTAGGAGTTCCAAATACTGGAAAATTTGGGATACTTCCAGCAGTTGTTGGTGGTTTGTTAGGAAATAAAGAAAATGATTTAGAAATATTTAAAGATATAAAATATGATGAAGAATTAGAAGAATTTATAAAAGATAAATTGAAAATTGAAGTTATAGATTCTGAAGTTTATTGTAAAGTATATATTGAGGCGGATAAAACTTATGAGAGTGAAACTAAGGGTAGTCATTCTGGAAAAGTCATAGATGAAACTTTGAAAGAGGCTTATAAAAATCTAACTCTCAAAGACTTTATAGATTATTTAGATGACATTCCAAAAGATGTAATTAATTTGATAAAAGAAACAATAAATATAAATAATAACCTCTCAATTCCTGAAGTTTCAGAAGATTTTATAAATTTAAATATAAATGATGATATTCTAAATAATATGGTTAAAAAAACAGTTTCAGGTGTTTATAATAGAATGATTGGTGTTAATAAGCCAGCGATGGCTATTGCTGGCAGTGGAAATATGGGTTTAGTATCTACTTTACCAATAATCGCCTACGATGAAATTAACAATAAAGATGAAGAAAAACTAATTAAATCAATTACTTTATCTTCTTTAACTACTATATATTCAACCTACTATTCCTCTTATATTTCATCAATGTGTGGATGTGTAAATAGAGGTGGCATAGGGGCGGTTTCTGGTTTGTCATATTATATTCATTACAATGAGGAAAATATCATTAACTATATAGAAGAGAGTATTAAGAGTTTTACAGCAAATTTAACTGGAATTATTTGCGATGGAGGTAAAATAGGCTGTGCTTTAAAAATAGCATCAGGAGTTTTTGGTATCTATTTATCTCTATTTTCAAAGGTTCCATACAACAATGGAATTGTTGGAAAAAACTTTGAGGAATGCATTAAAAACATTGGAAAAATTGGAAAATCTATGAAATCAGTAGATGACGCAATAATAGAAATATTAAAAAGTAAGGAATTATAAATTAGATGTTTTATTTGTTCAATATAATTTTTATAACCTTTTTTAAAGTTAAATTTTCCTCATATAACAATACTCCAATTTTAAACAGTTTTATTGAAAGAATGAAAGATAATACAATACTAAAAACCATAATTAATGTTGATATTATTATTTCAGTTAAAGGTAGTTGAGTTACACTTTCTCTTAAAACTACTGTATATGGTAATGTAAATGGTATATATGATAAAATTTTAGCGATGTAGTGATTTGGATTAACCATTATCGTGTTCATAAACATTATTGGAATAATTTGAACAATTATTATTGGAGATATTAGTTGAGAGGCATCCTTAGGATGAGAGAATAATGAGGCAATTCCGCATAACAAAGAGGAATAGAACAAATATCCAAGTATAAAGTAAATTAATGCAAATAACACTAAGTATAATGAAACTTTAACTGCATATATTATAATTACAGGTAAAGCAAATATAAGCCAAATACCTATTTGAATTAAACCTACTATAGATATTCCCAATATTTTACCAAACATTAAATTTTCTGATGATGCATAACACAGTAGAATTTCCATAATTCTATTTTGTTTCTCTTCAATAATTGAGGAGACAATAATTCCAGATAATGATGTAATAGCCATATAAAGCAAAAATACAAAGCCCATTGGCAATAGTTGAGATAAAAATGATTCTTTTTCAACTCCTTTCTTAGAAACAAAATAGATCTTAACATTTATAGGATTTACAACCCTATTGTAAGTTAAATTATCTACTTTCCCTTTTAGTAAGTTTTTAATTATAATATTAGATAGTGTATCGGTTATTAAAGGATTTGGCGATTTTGTTGCCGAGTAAATTATTATATTCCCAGTTTTTAAGTAATCTTTGGGAATAACAATTAAAGCATCTATTTTTTTATTTAAAATGTCCTCTTTTCCCTTTTCAATACTTTGATATTTTATAAAGTATATTGTTATAGTTTTATTACCGATATTGTTTTTTACCACTTTATTTGGAATTTCTAAGCCAAAATTATCTATATAGCCCACTTTAAGTTCTTTAATGTCAAACATCATTAAACTACCCATTACAGCCAAAGATATCATAATTATAGGGACTATTACAGTAGATATTAAGAACTGTTTTCTTTTTACATTACTAAAAATTTCTCTCTTTCCAACTGTAAATATTTTTTTAATGTCTATTTTCATAATTCCACCCGAATTATTCAAAAAATAACTCCTCTAATGAGTATCTAACTTCAAATTTAATGACATTTTCAGCACTTTCCTTTAAAATTTTTATTGCCTCATTGTATGGAATTTCTTTTTTTATCAATCTTCCATTTTCTAAATATTCGATGTATGCCATTTTTCTACAAATATTTTCAATTCTTCCATAATGAACAACTTTTCCATTTTTTATTATTAAAACTCTATCACACAATCTCTCAATTTTTTCCAACTGATGCGTTGATAAAAGAATAGTTTTACCTTCGTTTTTTAATTCATACAATATATTTTTTAATAATTTAGTATTAAAAACATCTAAACCAGAAAATGGCTCATCTAAAATAAGTATATCTGGATTGTGTATAACTGACACAATAAATTGAACTTTTTGCTGATTCCCCTTAGATAACTCTTTAATTTTTGAAAATTTGTAATTGTAAATATTTAACTTATTTAGCCAATAGTTAATATTTTTATTAATTTCTTCTTTTTTCATTCCCGCCAATTCACCAAAAAATTTTAACACATTTACAACTTTTTCATCTCTATAAAGCCCCCTCTCTTCCGGCAAATAGCCAATTTTTCCATTAATTTCAATGTATCCTTCATAATCTTCAATAATCCCCGCCAATATCCTCAAAGTTGTTGTCTTCCCAGCACCATTATGACCCAATATTCCAAAAATTTCTCCTTCATAAACCTCAAAAGAAATATTATTAAGAACTTTTTTATTACCAAAATATTTAGACAAGTTTTTCACAACTACTCTTGGTTTCATATTTTCACTTTATTTAATTTTAATTATCTATCTTTGTTTTAACTATTCAACATTAGGTATTTATTTAAGTTTTTATCGTAAAATTAATTAAAAAGATAAAATTAAAACTTAAAAATGTGATAGGATGCTTGAACCAATTGCCTACGATATTGGAAGGTTGTGCAAAGAGAAAGATAAAGAATTGACTCCAAATTTAATAAACATTGACATTGAAGTTAATGGTATTAAGATGCCATTTGATGTTCATAGGGAACTAACAACTCTATTTAAAAAATCTTTTACTGGAACTGTTGAATATAAGGGAGAGATAATTAAGTATCAAATATTAAATTTTGGTAAGTATATTGATTTAATAGAATTGGAAGATGTAGATTTATACATTATAGGTGATGGTAGAAGATTGATAGAAAGAAAAGAACTACAAATAATTCCAAAAATTAGAGAAAAAATATCTCCAAATTCAGCAATTTACTTTCCAGCAGTGTTTCCTTGGGAAATTCCACTTTTGGTTTATATGGGCGTTGATTACTTCGATGATTCATTGGCAAAGTTATATGCTTCATTAGGATACAAATTTACAAAAAATAGAGTTTTAAAACTAAATAATTATAATTTTGATGAGTTATTAAATTACAATAGAGAAGTTTATAGAGAGATATTGGAGGAAGTTAGATTAGGTATAAAAAATGGATTTTTAAGAAATATTGTAGAGGAAACATCTATATCTTATCCATATCTATGGGCAAATTATAGAAGGTATAAGCCAGATTTAAGAAATATTCCCTTATCAAAAGAGAATAAAATTATAGTTACCGCAAATATAGATATTCCAGAGGTTCAAAAATATTTAGATAGGTTGGATAGATATGAGCCTTATTCTAATATAGTGGTTTTACTTCCTTGCTCATCAAAAAAGCCATATTCTATATCCCAATCACATCAAAAGTTCATAAATGCAATAAAATCTGCAAAGGTTGTTGTTGAAGAGGTTATACTTACATCTCCTTACGGTTTAGTTCCAAGACCTTTGGAGGGAGTAGTAAATTATGACATTCCAGTAACTGGAAATTGGAGTTTTGAAGAAATAGAATTAATAAATAAATGTCTAAAAAACTTTTTAAAGAAAGTTAAGAATAAATTCAAAGATTTAATTGTTATTGCTCATCTACCAAAAAATTACCTTGAAATTTTAGATTTAGATAATATAATTGTTACTTCAAAGGATAATCCTACATCAAAAGAATCTTTAGAGAATTTAACAAATACATTAAAAGAATATAAGTATTTAACAGAAAACCTAAAAATTAATAAAAAAGGGCAGAAAATTCATAACATTCAGCAACTTGCAAAGTTTCAGTTTGGAATAAATTTCATTCCTAATGAAATATTTATAAATCACAGAAAGCAAATATTTATAAATGAAAATATGAATAATGATAAAAATATACAGATCGCCTCTATAAATCCTAAGAATGGATTACTTGTATTAACATTGAAAGGAGGAGAGTTATTATGGAATGTTGGAAGGAGAAATATTAACTATGTGGAAGTAAATTATAATATTAAAAAAGGTTCTCTTTTCCCTCCGGGATTCGTTGATTGCAATGAAAATATATCCTACAACGATGAGGTTGTCTTAATAAAGGATGAAGAATTTTTAGGCGTTGGAAGATCTTTAATGAGTGGATTTGAGATGAAAAAGGCAAGGCATGGAGCATTAGTAAATATAAGAAATGTTAAAAGGTGAAAAATTTGGACAATGTTGAGAGAATTGTTAAATTGTTATTGATGGATAAAGATTTTAATGATAAAGAGAAATTGAGGGATTTATATAAAGAATACATAAAAACAAAGGATGAAATTAGTTATTTAGAAAATATTCTTGAAGATTTTGAAACCTTGGATACAAATATAAATCATATTAAAAGATATTCTGAAATTGTAAAGTCATTATTACCTAAGTTGAGTAAATTTACCAATATCCCTATTTTTGTTGATATTGTTAAAATGTTGGAAACTGTTGATAATATTGATACAAAAGAACTTGAATCATTAAGATGGGAAATTAATAAAGAGATAGAGGAATTAAATGATAAATTGAAAACTATAAGAAATGAGATAATGGCTATAGTTGTTAATGAGTCATTATCAAAAATAAGATCTTCAAACTTAGAGGAATTTTTAAAATACTTAGAAAATAACAAAGAAAATAAAAAACTTGAAATTGATGAATACAAAGAAGAGCCAAAAGTCGTTGATTAAAAGTTAATCTCTTCAAATACTGGTTTTTCTTTTTCTACTTTTGCATATACTGAGATGTAATCTTTTATACCACTCCACTTTATTTTTTCCCCTAAAACTTCTTGAATTTGGAATATTCCTGCCTCATTTGATAAAATTACTTCAATTTTAACCGGTTTTTCTTCTCCTTCCTTTATTATAACTTTCTCTACGGATGCCGCTGATACTGAATGAATATCATAGCATTTTTTACATATTGGAATTCTTGACCTTCCTTTTGTCATATCTGTTCCATCGGCAACTGCTATAACTCCCGCCTCAATAGTTAAACTCATAATTCCCTCACTGTGTGAATAAATAGCGTGTAATATTTCAGTAGTCATTTGATAAGCCTTTTCTTCATCGTAGTATTTTTTTAATATCTCTTCAATAATATTCATAGATAAATAGGCAGAGTGCAAATGATGTATATCTCTATGAATAGCATTTCCTATATCGTGTAAATACGCCCCCATAATTGTTATAACCAAAGAATCTTCAAAACTTCCTTTACAATCCTTCATAAAACTTGGCTTTATCCCTTTTTTATACAATATTTTTAATATCTTTATTGCGTTGTTAGTTACAATTTTTGAATGTGTCTTTCCGTGGTCGTTATATCCTAACCTACCAACAGCCATTATATTAGACATTTTTAAAAAAGTATTGACTTTTTTATTTTTAGATAACTCGTTGTAAATTTTTTTTGGAATTCCAGTTAATGATTTAATCTCTTCATAGTTCATATTTCTCCCCAGAATAATTTTAATATTTATATTCAAATATTTTAATTAATAGGACAAAATTTAAAATTAAAGAAAATAAAAAATAATAAATTATTAAACACTAATTCAATAATTATCTGATCAATTAATAAATTATTAGAATTAATTTAGAGGTAATATAGAGTTAGCAATAATTTTAGTTATTATTTTACTCTTATGTGTCTACGTTTTATTATTTTCATCAAAAAATTAACTGTGTAAATGTCTAAATTTTATAATTATTTTCTATCCTTTAACTTAATCATATCATCAAATAAGAACATTGTATCATGTGGTCCAGGTCTCGCCTCTGGGTGGAATTGAACTGAAAATATTGGTAGATCATTATGCTTAATTCCTTCAACTGTCATATCGTTTAAGTTTATAAAACTCACTTTGACATCGTCAGGCAAACTTTCCTCTCTAACGGCAAATCCATGGTTTTGAGAAGTTATATAAACTTTATCTGTTTTTAGGTCTTTAACTGGCTGATTTCCACCCCTATGACCAAACTTCATTTTGTATGTTTCTCCTCCAAATGCCAATGCTAAGAGTTGATTTCCTAAACAAATTCCTGTTATTGGCACCACTCCAATTAAATTTTTAATGCATTTAATAACTTCTTTTAACCTTGCAGGGTCTCCAGGACCGTTAGAAATTAAAACAAAATCTGGTTTATACTCTAAAATTTCATCATATTTTGTATTGTATGGAACTTGAACTACTTCGCAGTTTCTTTTAACCAAACTTCTTATTATATTTAACTTAACTCCGCAGTCAATTAAAACACACCTTGCTTTTCTGTTGGTAGTTTTATGAATTATCGTTTCTTTAGTGGAAACTAATGGAACTAAATCAATATCTGATATATCTTTATATTTTTTAACTTTATCTAAGAGATCTTTAATTTCTTCATCACTTATTTTTTCAGCAACTTTTAAACAACTTTTTACAACCCCTTTATCTCTAATGTTTCTTGTTAAGAATCTTGTATCTATATCTTGAATTCCAGGGACATTATATTCTTTTAAAAAGTCATCTAAGGCTTTATTAGTTACTTCTCTAACTACAAAGCCCTCTGCCTTTATGCCATCTGACTCAAACCATTCTTTTTTAACTCCATAGTTTCCTTGTAGGGGATATGTCATCATTACTATCTGTCCTTTATAGGAAGGATCTGTTAAAACTTCCACATAGCCAGTCATAACTGTTGTAAAAACCAACTCTCCAAAAACTTCTTTTTCTGCTCCAAAACCTTTTCCTTTAAACACAATTCCATTCTCTAAAACTAACACTGCCTCCATAATTTTCACCAAAATACCTATATAGCTTTGTGCAAAAGTAGTTATAATAAATAAGGCATTAATGAATGCCTTCCAAAAGGAAGGCATTCAAATTTTCCTTATAAAATTTATTTTATTTTGCACAAAGCTATAAACTATACACATATATATAGGATTAGGATAAATCATCTATACTGAACTGATCTTATATTGCATTATTATAGTTTATTATATAGTTTTGTTTATGTTATAATGTAGTAATGAGATTCGAATACCTCTCATAAGGAAGATCTAATTTCTTCATTATTAATTTAAAAGCTTATATACACCCTCTATAAATGACATTAACTACAAAAAACATCCTATGTTGGTGAATAGATTATGGTTAAAATATTGGTTACAGATCCACTGCACGAAGAGGCTATAAAGATATTGGAAGAGATTGGAGAGGTTGAAATTGCAACAGGATTGTCTAAAGAGGAGTTATTAGAAAAAATTAAAGATGTAGATGTTTTAGTTGTAAGAAGTGGGACTAAGGTTACGAGAGATGTTATTGAAAAGGCTGAAAAATTGAAAGTTATAGGTAGAGCAGGGGTTGGTGTAGATAACATAGATGTTGATGCCGCTACTGAAAAAGGGATTATTGTGGTTAATGCCCCAGACGCTTCATCAATTTCAGTGGCTGAATTAACAATGGGTTTAATGCTTGCCGCTGCAAGGAATATTCCACAGGCTACAGCATCTTTAAAAAGGGGAGAATGGAATAGAAAGAGGTTTAAGGGAATTGAGTTATATGGAAAAACTCTTGGAGTTATTGGTTTAGGAAGAATAGGACAACAAGTTGTTAAAAGGGCTAAGGCATTTGGAATGAATATTATTGGATATGATCCTTACATCCCAAAGGAAGTTGCTGAAAGATTAGGAGTTGAGTTGGTTGATGATATAAATGAATTATGTAGGAGATCTGATGTAATAACACTTCATGTTCCTTTAACGCCAAAAACTAAACATATTATTGGTAAAGAACAAATTGCATTAATGAAAAAGAATGCAATAATTGTCAATTGTGCAAGAGGAGGATTAATAGATGAAAAAACACTATATGAGGCTTTAAAAAATAAAAAAATTAGGGCAGCAGCATTAGATGTTTTTGAAGAAGAACCTCCAAAGAACAATCCATTATTAACCTTAGATAATGTTATTGGAACTCCTCATCAAGGAGCTTCTACTGAAGAGGCACAAAAGGCGGCTGGAACAATAGTTGCTGAACAAATAAAGAAAATTTTAAGAGGAGAACTTGCTGAAAATGTTGTAAATATGCCAAATATACCTCAAGAAAAGTTAGGAAAATTAAAGCCATATATGTTATTGGCAGAGATTATGGGTAATATAGTTATGCAGGTATTGGATGGATCAGTTAATAGAGTGGAAATTACTTATTCAGGAGAATTATCAAAAGAAAAAACTGATTTAATAAAAAGAGCCTTTTTGAAAGGATTATTATCTCCAATATTACTGGCAGGAATTAACTTAGTCAATGCCCCTGTTATCGCTAAAAATAGAAACATCAATGTAGTTGAAAATACTACATCTGAGGAAAAATATGGAAATGCTATTAAGATAAATGCTGAAAGTAATAATAAAAAGTTTTCAATTGTTGGAAGTATAATAAACAATAAGCCAGTTATCTTAGAAGTAGATGGATATGAAGTTAATTTTATTCCAGAAGGTGTTTTAGCAATTATTAAACACATAGATAGACCTGGCACAATAGGTAAAGTTTGTATAACTCTTGGAGATTATGGAATAAACATTGCAAGTATGCAGGTTGGTAGAAAAGAGCCGGGAGGAGAGAGTGTAATGCTTTTAAACTTAGACCATACAGTTCCTGATGAGGTTATAGAGAAAATAAAAGAAATCCCAAATATTAAGGATGTGGCAATAGTTAATTTATAAAAAATTAAACTTTAATTTCAAATTTTTTAATTTCATCAATATGCATTCTATCTTTTAAAAACTCTTTAGGTATTAAATATAAATATTTTGGCTCGTATGGCTCTCCTTTTAATCCTAAAATAACTGCATCAATATTTTCAGGATAATTTAGTTTTATAATTTCATTAATTGGATATGTTTTTTTAAATATAGGATATACTTTGTATCCTTTAAAGTATATTCCATCATCTTTTAACTCCGCCCCCACATTTTTCAAATAATATATAAAGGTTTTTGTAGTTTCATCTAAGTTATCTAAATTATTTAAAGAAATATTTTTTAGTTTATCTGAACTATCTTCTATCTCTATCCTCTTACCAAAGTTTATTTTTACATAGCCATTATTTGAAACATCTTCAATTTTTATCTTCTTTCTCTTAATTTTATACAATATTTTTTTAAAAAAATCTTTTACTTTGTATTTAAACAAAATATAGATTAAAAATACCCCCAATATTACTAAAAATAAAGGTAGCATCAATATAGCTAATATCAATAGAATTAAAAATATTATAAAACCTTCTAAAATTCCCAATCTATAAACTTTAATTTTCATATAAATCCCTCAAAGATTTTTTAATTAACCTTACATATTCTTCCTTTTTTGGAACTACGATAATTTTTTTAGAAGGAAGTTTTATTGACGCCCTAAAATTATATTTTTTTGCAACATCTGTAACAATTTTGTTGTATTTATATAGTTTATTAAATAAATCTTCACTTAATTTTACATCTTCATCAGCATACTGCAAACAACAGCCCTCCCTCCAAAAACCAAATTTATCTCCAACTTCATGTGCCTTTTCTATTTCAATATTGTAGTATTTCATCAAATTTAAAACATCTTCATAAGATAATCTTATCAATGGTCTAAAAAATAAAATTTCCTTATCTTTACCTTTACTATACTTTTGAGGAACTGGTGTGAGTTCCATTTTATTATAGACAACTTCTCCATAAACCTCTCTCAAATAGTTCATTACAGCCCCAGAAACTTTTTCAAGAGCAGAGTCTCCCGTCATAATTATTCTAATTCCCCTCTCTTTTGCTATATCTACTGCCTTATCTTTCATTATATTTTTACATATTCTACAAATACTACTTCCCTTAGCCCCTTTAATCCTTTTTAGCAATTCGTTAGTTATCTCATAATATATGACTGGGATATTATATTTTTTAGATATTTTTTCAACCATTTTTTTTGAAACATCCCAACTCCATTTATGATAAAAGTGTATTAATGCATCTATTTTTAAATTTAAATCTTTAGCTAAAGCTATTGCAGTTGAAGAATCCTTTCCACCACTTGCCATAACTACAATTTTTTCATTTAATACATTCTTTTCTTTAAATTGCTCAATAATATCTTTCTTTAATTCATCTAAATTATTTAACTTTCTCTTATTTTTTGTCCATTCTGAAAACTCCATATTTTCACTATTCTAAATCTTCCTATAAACGTGAATATGCCTTATAAGTCCTTTATGAATGTATATCTTATATAGACTTTCTAATTCCATATCAAGGTCTATTTTTTTAGGATAGGCAAAAACAAAATATCCATTCTTTTTAATGACATCTGAAAGTATTTTTAATATATTTTCAATTTCTCCTTTTTTAGCAGTAGAAATCCCATAGGGTGGATCTGTCACAATAGCATCAACTTCTTTTATTCCCAACTCATTTAAAAAATCTTTTACATATTTAGCATCTAACCTCTTAACCTTTATTACTTTATCTATTAAATTATATTCTTCAAGGTTTATTAAAGTTCCAGAGGACATTCTCCAATCAATATCACAACCTATTAACTTAGCCCCAATTAATCCCGCCTCAATTAAAAACCCACCAGTTCCACAGAATGGATCTAAAACAATATCTCCCTCTTTTACTCTTGCTAAATTTACCATAGCCCTCGCTAATTTAGGTAATATACATCCTGGATGGAAATATTTTCTTAAATGAGGTCTATTTTTTTGGAAATATTCTCTATCTCTCATAGCTAATACATTCCCAATAATAAATGAATCCTTTAGGATAACTACTCTAACTAATACATCTGGCTTAGTTAAATTTACTTTAGCATTAGTTTTTAATTTTATAATTCCTCCTATCTCTCTCTCAATCTTTAAAGAATCTATCTTTTTTGTAAAATCATCTTTATGTAGTTTTAAAACTCTAACAGCAAATGATTTATTTTTATCAATATCTGGATAATATTCTATATTATCAATAAATGATTTAAATGTATTAATAAAATCTTTTGTAATCTCATCTATTAAGTTTGTATCCCTATTTTCTAAATTATATCTAAAAATAACTCTATGTCCCTCATCTACATATCCACTTCTCTTAATTATTTCTTTAACTGGACTATCTTCTGTTATAATATATCTCTTTAACCTCTCAACATTTCCTTTATATTTATATATGTCCAACAATGCCATGAGTTCTCCATAAGGAAGTTCTTCATACTCTCCACTTAAAACATATCCAAACATATTAATCTCCTAAGTAGTTTTTTGTTTTACTATAATATATTTTAAATAAATTAAAAAATTAATTTCTATATTTTCCTTCTAACTTTAACATTGAATTTATTGCAATTATACCTAATATCAGAGAAAAAATTCCAGATGTAAAGTCACCAAATACTAAACTTATATATATTCCAAATACCCCCAAGCCCAAAATTACTGCAAATATGTATGCATAAGAGATATGACATATTAGTGATCTAAAAATAGCGATTATTAAAGATTTTTCTCCTTTTCCAATACCTTGAAATAACGCTGATGTTGTTAATATAAAAGGAGTAAAGATTAAGTATAATGGAATAATCCTTAACGCCTTAACTAACTCCTCGTGAATTCCCATTGAAATTTTAGTATAGGTAAATAAATACGCTAATATTGGTGAAAATAGAATTATTAAAGAAACTATAACAATCTCCATTAAAACTCCTATCTTTATAGTGTAAAAATATGCTGTTTTTAGTTTTTTAAACTCTTTTGCTCCATAAGACGCTCCTATAACTGATGTAGCACCACTTGCTAATCCTAACATTGGAATAAATCCAAATTCAGTAATTCTCAATGCTCCTGTATATACAGCCAAATCTTTGCTGTCTCCAACTAACATAATTAAATATGTCATTATGAAAAAAGATACTGCAACAGTTAAATCTATAAATGATGTAGGCAGTCCTACTCTAATTAAGTCAGAAATAATCTTAAAATCTGGTTTAAAATTTTTTAAATTAACAGTAATGTATGACGATTTTTTTATAAATAACTTATATGAAAGTATCAAAAGAGATATAAAAACTGACAATATTGTGGCTATACTTGCTCCACTAATTCCTAAGTTCAGTTTGTAAATAAATATTGGGTCTAAGATGATGTTTGAAACTGTCCCAACAATGCTCGCTATCATAACAATTTTTGTATTGCCCTCTCCTCTAAATATTCCATAAAGAGCGTCGCATAAATTAATTATAATAACTCCTAAAACTAAGATTTTAGAATATTCTACTGCCAAAGTTTTACACAATCCATAAGTTCCCATTAAACTAAATATACAATTAAGATTTGGATAAACCAATATAATAAACAAAATCCCCATAATAATTGCCAAAACAATTCCATGATTAGCCACTTTATTTGCCTCTTCTTTATTTCTTTCTCCTATTTTTCTTGAAATTCCAGAACTTATTCCTATACTTAAACCCCAACTAATTGCATATACACTTATCAGTATTGGAAAACTCGCCCCTATGGCGGCTAAAGCATCATATCCCAACCCAGAAACCCAAATACTATCTACCAAACTGTATATCGACTCAATAAATGTAGCAATAATTATAGGCTTAGAAACATAAATTACTGCCTTTTTTGGATCATCTAAAAGTATTTTAACACTGTCCATTTACTATCACCACAAAACAGTAAAGGATAAATATCACTTTCACATTTTAATTCTTTTTACTACACTCTAAAATCACTGTGATAAAAATGCCCAAACTTTTCATATATCACGCAAACCAATGTAATCCAAAAAAATGCACATCTCTAAAAATGGCTAAAATGAATAAAGCAATTTTATTAAAAAACCCTTATAAAGTACCAAAAAACTCAATTATTTTAAATCCTTTTGCTGAAAAAGCAATATCTCCAGAGGATAGGAAAATTGTAGAAAAGTTTGGAATAACTGCCTTAGATTGCTCTTGGAAAGAGGCAGAATTAATATTTAAAAAATTTAAATTTAAAAATCAAAGAGCATTGCCATATTTAATTGCCTGCAACCCAGTAAATTATGGTAAGCCGTGTATGTTATCAACCTTAGAAGCATTTATCGCCGCACTATATATAACTAACTTTAAAGAGGAGGCACTAAATTTAACTGGATGTTTCAAGTGGGCAGAAACATTTATAAATGTTAATTACGAACTATTAGAAAGATATTCTCAGGCTAAAAATTCAACTGATATAATAAAAATTCAAGAAGAATATTTAAAAAATAAATGAAGGTGAAACAATGCCATTTGAAGAGGCAATGAAAAGATTATTTATGAAAAAAATATGTATGAGATGTAATGCAAGAAATCCATGGAGAGCTACAAAGTGTAGAAAATGTGGTTATAAAGGTTTGAGACCTAAAGCTAAGGAGCCAAGAGGATAAACAAAATATTTGTTATTTTTCAAATCTTTTTTATTCTATTTTTTTAATGTTTAAGTAAAATTGATAAACATTGATGTGCTCTATTTTTAATAATGTTGATGTTAAAAATAAAAATATAAAATAATGAGATGATACTATGAAAAATATTTTAAAATTAGTTGTAGTGTCATTAGTTATTTTAGGAGTTTTTTTCTCTGGGTGTGTAACTCAAAATACGGAGAATACTCAGACGCAAAATATACAAAGTAATCAGAACAACAACCAGATAACTCCCCAAAATCAAAATATAATAAGTATGTACAAAGGAAAAATAGTAGGAAATAATGGAGCAATAAATGATAGTTTAATGTGCAATATAATTATGGATATGCCCAAGCAGACAATAAGTGAAGAAGAAAAAGAAGGTTTAATTGAGATGAGAGAAGAGGAGAAATTGGCAAGAGATGTTTATTTGACCTTATATAATAAATGGAAATTGCAAATATTCAAGAATATTGCAAATGCTGAGCAAACTCACACAGATTCAGTTAAATATCTCCTACAAAAGTATAATATCACAGACCCAGTTAAAACTGATGAAGTCGGAAAATTCTCAAATCCAAAATTTGAAGACCTATATAATAAGTTAGTTGAAGATGGAAGTAAATCAGTTGTTGATGCATTGAAAGTTGGAGCTACTATTGAAGATTTAGATATAGCTGACTTACAACATTGGATAAATAAAACTGACAATGAAGATATAAAATTTGTTTATGAAAACTTAATGAAAGGTTCAAGAAACCATATGAGAGCCTTTATAAGAATGTTAAAACAATATGGTGCAAACTATACTCCTCAATATATAAGTAAAGAAGAGTTTGAGCAAATAATAAATACTCAAACTGAGAGAGGTTATGCCAAATAAGGTGAGGTAATATGAAAAAGTTATTTACTATTTTTTTACTTTTTTCGTTTCTTTTTTCAATATTAACATTATCTTTTGCATGGAATGACTGCCCCTATGGAAGAGTAAATTGCACATATCCAGGAGAATGTGGAAGGTATATAGATACTAATAATAATGGAATTTGCGACCACAGTGAGCCACCACCATCTAATGTAGAATATAATGAAAATAATAAAATAGAAGATAATACAAATAATGTAAATATTGAACTAACTGAGGAATTTATTAATGAATATGTGACTTTATCAGGTAAAGAGTTAAGATTATACACTATTAAAGAAATTTGCGATAAATATGGAATAAATCCAAAATGTCTAAAAGAAAAATTAAATATTATTGATGTTTCTGATGATACTACATTTGATGAAATAAAAAATATTTATGGAATTCCTACAAGTGTTGTTAAGAGGGCAATAGTAGAATGTATGATTGAAGAGGGAAAAATTAAATTAAATGTAACTCAAAACCTATCAATCAATAATTTAAAGACAAATACTGTAAATGAAGAAAATAAGAATGAATCAATTATTGATAAAATAATATCTTTTCTATTCTCAACAATAAACTTAAGAGATATTTTACTTGGGTGGTTATAAATGGATAAAATTCAGATATTGAGGAAAATATCTCAAATTTTCTTTTTTATTTATTTTGTTTTCTTAACAAGTTTTTGTTTGTGCTTTTTTGGAATTATTGAGAAATTTATTTTAAAAGGGAGTGTTGGGCAGTTGATTGTTAAATTAATTATTATTGTTGTTTTAACTTTATTATTGGGGAGGGTATTTTGTGGCTGGATGTGTCCATTGGGATTTTTGTTTGAATTATTCTATAAATTAAGAGTAAAGATTTTTAAGATAAAAAAACTTCCTAAGGTTGATGAGAAAATTCACAATAAATTAATATATTTAAGATATGTAGTATTAATACTTTCTTTAATATTAACTTACTATTTATCGACTTATGCCTTTTGTCAAGTTTGTCCAATTGGATTTTTAACTAATCTTTATGGAACAGTTATTTCTTTTATAATTTTAATTATCTTTTTAATTATTTCTTTCTTTATTCCAATGGCTTTTTGTAGGTATTTTTGCCCATTAGGTGCATTTTTATCAATTTTTTCAATAAAGCCATTATTTCAACTAAAAACAAATAATAAATGTGTTAAATGCAAATTGTGTGAGTTCAAATGCCCGATGCAAATAAAAATAACTGAAAATCTTGACCAAAAAGAATGTGTAAGATGTTTTGAATGTAAAAGTGCCTGTAAAAAAGGAGGTTTATCATTTTCATACAAAAACTAATTATTTTTATGAATAATTGGTTAAAAATCTTTTTATATAGTTAGAGATTTTAAATTTTTTTATTCCAATAAATATGGTGAAAATATGAACAAAATTCAAATATTGAGGAAAATATCTCAAACATTCTTTTTTATAAGAGCATTATTAACTGGTTTTTATTTAAGTATAATAGGTTTTGTTTGGAAATTTATTTTTGGATATGGTAACTTTTCTAATTTTAGAATTATAGCCATTATATTGGCAATTATTGGTGGAAGAATATTCTGTGGATGGATGTGTCCTTTTGGATTCTTATTTGATTTAATGTATAAATTGAGAGTAAAAATTTTTAAGTTAAAAAAACTCCCAAATGTCCCAGAGTATATACACAATAAACTAAAATATTTTAAGTATTTTGTTTTAATTGTAGTTATTGTCTTAGGTTATACATTTGGATTTAAAGTATTTACTGATTTATATTTATTATCTTATTCATTGCTAATTTTATTTTTGGTTTTAGGCTTTATTTATCCAAGATTCTTTTGTAGATATGTTTGTCCAGTGGGAGCATTGTTAAGTATATTTTCAAAGTTTTCAATATTTAAATTAATACTAAATAAAGATAAATGTGTAGGTTGTAAGTTGTGCGAAAGACATTGTCCAATGCAGATAAAAATAGTAGATGTTGATAAAATAAATCAGATAGAATGTGTAAGATGTTTTGAGTGTATGAGTGCATGTAGAAAAGAAAGCTTATCATTTTCTTATAAAAAATAGTTATATTTTTATAATATTACTTATTCTTTGTTTTCATCTTTTTTTTCTTCTTTACTTAGTTTTTCTTTAACATTTTCGATAATATTTTTTATTTTTTCAGTAGGCACTTTTTTAAATTGGGCATCTTTAATAGATATTATACATACATCTACATTTTCTGGTTTTATATCTTCATTAGCTTTTGCTAAAGCAGTAATAGCTAAATTTAAAGATTCATCTAATGTTAAATCCTCCTTATATTCTTTTTCTAAGAACTCCATAACAACTGGTCTTCCACTACCGATTGCTGTTGCCTTATACTCAATTAAAGCCCCACTTGGGTCTGTTTCAAACAATCTTGCCTCATTTTTATCAATCCCAGCGAGTAATAGTGAAACTCCAAACGGTCTAACTCCTCCATGCTGAGTATATGCCTGCTTAATATCACAAATTTTCTTTGCTAACAATTCGATAGGAATTTCTTCACCATAAGTTAATCTATAAATTTGTGCCTCTAATCTTGCTCTGTCTATTAAAACTCTCGCATCAGCGACTAACCCTGATGTAGCTGCAGCAACATGATCATCAATTTGGAATATTTTCTCTATTGATCTAATTTTTACGAGTCTGCTTGTTATTCTCCTATCTACTGCTAACACTACCCCCTCTTTGCAAGTTATTCCTATCGCTGTAGTACCTCTCCTTACAGCCTCTCTGGCATACTCTACTTGATATAATCTTCCTTCTGGACTAAATACTGTAATTGCTCTATCATAAGCACTGGGTGGAACCATTTGCATAATTTTCCCTCCAATATAATTATTACTAAATTATTATTAATGGCTGATAAAATTAAACTTTATATATTTATAATTGTTTTTATTTTTTATTCTTTTCTTTTTATTTTGCTATTATTAGTATGTTGTGTTTGCAAACTATGATTGTGTATGATAGTGTCATAACCGTAAATTATATATATGAGAAGTTAAGACAAATAATAAATGTAAATAGTGAAGGTGATAATCAATGAAGAAGGTAAATATATCAGATGAAGCTAAACAGTTTATCCTACATAAATTAAAAAAAGTAAATAAGGATACTATAATTATACACTTTGATGGTTTTGGGTGAGGAGGACCTAAATTTGGGATATCCATTGGACAACCAAACGAAAAAGATAAATTAATTTATGATAATGAATTTAAAATCTATATAGACCCTATCGCTGACCAATGGTTAGATGAAGTTACTCTTACTTTAAGAAGATCAATATTTGGAAAGTATATTAAAATAAAAGGTAGCGGAGAGTGCTAACTGGGAACCCTTTATGGGACCAGTTAGCAATGATTATTTTATTATTCTAACATCTCCAATACATCCTCCTTCATTTTCATTAAATACAAATACTGGGTTTAAATCTATTTCTTTAATATTTTTGTGGATGTCCATAAATACTCCAATCTTTATTAAAGTGTCTATAATGAAGTTAATATCTTTTTTAGCTCTACCTCTAACCCCCTCTAAAACTTTGTATGATTTTAATTCTTTTAACATTTGTATAGCAAAATCTCTCGTTATTGGTGAAATTCCAAAACTAACATCCTTTAAAACTTCAACAAAAACCCCACCTAATCCTACCATAATTACTGAACCAAATATATCATCTCTTTTTCCACCTATAATAATCTCTATTTTATCTCTATCTATAAACTCCTCAACTAAAACTCCTTCTATAATTAAATTATCAATATTGTTCTTTTTAGCATACTCTTTGGCATTGTTTATTAATTTTTTAAATGCCTCTTTTGGATTATCTGGATTTATTATTACTCCCCCAGCCTCTGTCTTATGCAATATTTGAGGAGAAACAATTTTCATCACACATTTACCTAATTTTTTGCAATACTCTAATGCCTCATCTTCATTTTTAGCTAAGTATCCCTTAGGTACTGGAAAACCATAAATAGATAGCAATTTTTTTGCATTATATTCATTAGGATTTTGTAATAGTTGATTAATAATTTCTTTATTATTTTTAGTTATCTTTAAAAATTCTTCTTTAACTTTTTCTACATATTCGTCATAATCTTCTTTAACTTTTATTAAACTGTATTTGTATAATTTATAGAGGGCTTTAACACCATTTTCTGGAGTTATGTATGCTGGAATTCCGTTTTTTCTTAAATAACTTTTAGCCCCTTTAACTGAAACTCCTCCTACAAATGAGGTAATCAATGGCTTATTTTTTAAAGATCTGTGAGTATTTCTAACTTCTACTATTGATTTAGCAACTTCTAATGGCTTAGTCATTTCCTGTGGAGTTAAAATAACTAAAAGTCCTTTAATATTTTTATCTTCAGATAGAACTTCTATAACTTTTTTGTATCTTTCTGGTGTAGCATCTCCAATTATATCTAATGGGTTTGATATAGTGGCAGAGGATGGGAGAATATCTTTAAGTTTATCTACTGTTGTATCTTCAAAATTTGGCAATTTCATATTATAATCAACACAACTATCTGCCGCTAAGACACCAAAGCCCCCAGCGTTTGTTATTATTCCAATATCGTTAGAATCTATAACTGGCTGAGTTGAGAATAAATGAATTAGATCAACTAACTCCTCAAATGTATATGCTCTAATAATTCCAGCCTCTTTGAAAGCACTTTCATAAACAACATCTTCCCCAGCCAAAGAGCCTGTATGTGATTTTGCCGCCTTTTTACCCATTTCAGTCCTTCCAGATTTTAGAGCAATTATAGGTTTCTTTTTAGACAATTCTTTAGCAACCTTTAAAAATCTTTTATCTTTTAGTCCCTCTATATATAGAACAACTAATTTTGTATCCTCATCATCTTTAAAATATTCCAATAAATCACTTTCTTGAATATCTACTTTGTTTCCAATGCTAACAACCTTAGAAAATCCTATATTCAACAATGGAGCAATGTCTAATATGGCATTTAAAACAGCCCCACTTTGGGAAATTATTGATATATGTCCTTTTGGTGGAAATATTTTTGCAAATGTAGCATTAAGGTTTATGTGCGTGTTCATTATACCCAAACAATTAGGACCTATAACTCTTATATTATATCTTTTTGCAATTTCTTTAATTTTCTTCTCTAATTCATAATTTCCTACTTCTGAAAATCCTGCTGTAATTATTACAGCCCCTTTAACTCCTTTTTTTCCACACTCCTCTAATACTTTAGGAACTACAATATTTGGAACTACTATAACTGCCAAATCTATCTCATCATCAATGTCTAAAACTGACTTGTAGCATTTCATTCCAAATATCTCATCATACTTTGGATTTATAGGATAAACTTTTCCATTAAAATCTTTTAAGTTTTTCATTATTGCATAACCTACTTTTCCCTCAATTTTTGAAGCTCCAATGACAGCAACTGATTTAGGATAAAAAATGTATTTTAAACTCATACATTATCCCCCACATAATTTCTAAGAAAAATTTTTATACTATTTTTACTTTATTTTTTCTTATCCTACATTTATATTGGTTATAGTATATAAAATTAAATTTATTTAAAGATTTAAAATAAAAAATTTAAAATACAAAACACGAGAATTTTAGGGGGTGGTTTCATTGAGATTAAAGGCAATAAAAATAACAAACAGATATGGAACATTCTTCATGTGTCCAAGATGTGGAAAATTGTTTAAATACTCTAAGGATTATACTAAGCATGTTAATAAGGCTCATAAACATTTATTTAAAAAAGAAAATAAGGAAGAATAAATAAAATTTTATTCTTTATACACAAGGTTTCCTTTTTCATCTTCAACTATTTTTGGATGCAATTTTAAAAAAGATTTTATTGCTGGGGATATATTCCATTCTATGCCATAAATAAGTTTGTCCCAATTTTCAATAAATCTTTTTTTACCTAAAACCTCATCCAATTTCCCACTCAATTTTTTAATAACTATTTTGTCCTTACTAAAACTTTTTATTTTATAAACTCCTCTTTTAGTTTTTGAATAGAATATTTTATCTTCATCATAATAACTTTTTGCTATTTCTAACAACTCTCCCCAAACCTTTTTAGCCCTCAAAATATCACCAACTGATTTTTAATTTTAATAATTTATAAATGACTGCAAATATAAAATCTTTATTTAATAATTTGGTGATTATTATGTATATCTTAATAAAGAAAAGAAAAGAAGAAAGTGAGAAAAATTTAAAAGAAAAATTAAAAAAATACAGAAAAAAATTAAGAGACAGTAGAATTAAAGAAAAACTAAAAGAGATGCCTTTAAATATGAATAAATATTTGTCTAACTTATACACTGGTGGAGAAATTAAAAAGTATCCAGAAGATTTTATTGTTGAGGAAATAACTCCTGAAGGAATTATTTTAGAGGTTGGTAAAAGTATAAAATTTAAAGATGAGAAAAATTGGAAAGGAAATTATATACATTTTACATTAGAAAAAAGAAACTGGACGACTTTGGATGCGATTAGAGAAATAGCCAATAGAGTTGGAAAGCAAAGAAAACATTTTGGATTTGCTGGAAATAAAGATAAGTATGCCATAACCACTCAAAGAGTAGGTTGTTTTAATGTAAAGTTGGAAGATTTAATGAAAGTTAAAATTAAGGGCATTGTGTTAAGAGATTTCCAAAAGACAAATAAAAAAATAAGATTAGGAGATTTGTGGGGAAATAGATTTACTATAAGAGTTAGAAATCCAAAGATTAAAGGAGAAGAGTTAGAGAAAACTTTAAATGAGTTGTGTAAATTAAAATACTTTCTAAATTACTATGGAATTCAGAGATTTGGAACTACAAGACCTATAACTCACATAGTTGGAAAATTTATAATAGAAAGAGATTGGGAATCTGCTTTCCATTTATATTGTGGGACTCCATTACCTTATGATGATGAGAAATCAAAATTAGCGAGGGAATTAGTAGATGAAGAAAACTTTAAAGAGGCATATAAGAAATTTCCAAGATGCTTCTTTTATGAGAGGAGAATGATTAAAGCATATATTGAAACTGAAGATTATAAAAAGGCATTTATGATTTTACCTCCTTATCTGAGATGTATGTTTATAAATGCATATCAATCCTATCTTTTTAATGAAATAATAAATAAAAGATATGAATATGGTTTTGAACCATTGGAAGGGGATATATTAATTGACAATATTCCAACTGGGGCGTTATTTGGATATAAAACAAAATTTGCCTCTGGAATACAAGGAGAGATTGAAAGAGAAATTTATGAAAGAGAATATTTAAAACCAGAAGACTTTAAAATTGAAGATTTTGGCTCGTTTATAGGAGATAGAAGAAAACTTGTAGAAAAGATATACAATATGAAATATTGGATAGAGGATGATAGTTATATTTTACAGTTCTGTTTAAAAAAAGGCTCTTATGCCACATCTGTTTTAAGAGAGTTTATAGAGAAAAAAGATTAAATAAAAAATTTACTTTTTGATTTTTAGGAAATCTCCCAATGTGAAGCCTTCTTCATCTCCACTACCATAGTATGTTCCAACATCTGATACATTTTCAGTTAAGGTTATTTTTAATTCTTTTTCTAATATTTTAATTTCTTTTTCATTTGGCTCCAATTCATACCTTTCAAATTTGTGTAAAGTTGATGCTTTCATTTTAAGTTTTTTTGCAAGTTCTTCAACACTCAATCCCAATTTTTCCCTTGCTTTTCTAATAACATCACCATAATCTTCTCTTAACATTGGCAAACTGTCTAATAAATCTCTCGTTCTTCTCTTTTTAACTACATTTTTAGAGTATGAAGATGTTGTAAATGATGTAACTGTTGAAGGTTTTTTACCAATTCTTGAATATGTTTTTGGACTCTTTCCAAATTTTGCACAATCCTTACAAACTTGCATTTCAGTTCCTTCAATTCTTACAGTATATAGTTTATCTACAAGTTTTCCGCACAATTCACACATTTTCATAATACTATCCCTCAAAAGTTTAATAACATTTATATACTAAGTCATTGAATATTTTTATTAACTACTTTTAATTTTAGGCTATATATTAATTGTGGTGAAATTATGGAAAGGGAAAAGTTAATAAAAAAACTTCTTCACACTATGCATCACACAGAGGAGCATTTTGAATCAATAATTAACCAATTAAAAGACATAGGCTTAGATACTGAGGAATATGATGATTTATATAAAAAATTAAAAGAAATAAATAAAAAGATTAAAAAAGAGCTTAATATTTAATAAAAAATCTTTTCCATAGATATCGGTTTATATAACTTATGTTATTAACCACAATATGCTTTATAAAGATAAAATTATATACTAACAAAAATACAAAGCGAAATAAAGTGGATTAAAATGGATGCTCTAATTATGGCTGGCGGTAAAGGATCGAGGATGGGATACATAGAGAAACCATTAATTAAAATAAAAGATAAACCACTAATATCTTATGTAATCCAACCTTTATTGGAGTCAGATAAAATAAATAAAATATATATTGCCACATCGCCAAATACTAAAACTACAAAAAAATTTATTATCTCAATTTATAAAGATTATAAAAATATTAAAGTGATTGAAACCTCTGGTAATGGTTATATAGAAGATTTAAATGAGTGCATAAAATATTTTTCAAAACCATTTTTAGTAGTAAGTTCTGATTTAATTAATCTAACATCAAAAATTATTAATAGTATAGTGGATTACTTTTACTATGTTAAATCTAAAAACCCAGAAATTGAGTCATTATCTGTAATGATTCCAAAAAATATATATAGTAAATATACAAATCCAACAATAGATTTTAATGGTTTAATCCCAGTAGGAATAAATATACTGTCTCCAAAGAGTGGATATCAAAAAGAGAAGATTATGGTCATTGACGAACTAATAATTAATGTCAATACACCTGAAGATTTGAAATTTGCTGAAAATTTTTTGAAAAAAAGATGAATGAAGGGGGATTATGGAAATTATAAGAAGAGATAAAATGCCTGCAAAATTATTATTTGGAAGAAATGTAATAGGTAATATGGGAAGTATTATTGGAGTAGTTAGAGATATTATATTCGATGAAAAAATAGGAAAATTGGTCTCTTTAGAAATTGAACCTTCTGAAAATAGTCCAATAAATGTAGAAGAGGGAAAGTGTGTTTTAATTCCTTATAGACTCGTAACTGCGGTTAAAGATGTTTTTGTAATAGATGAAAAGAACTTAAATAACGTTACTATAAAGCCCTCCACTCGTTAAAAATCTATTTTTGTGGTGCATAATATGGAATTTACAAAGATGCACGCTCTTGGAAATGATTATATAGTTATTAATGAATTTTACGGAGAGAAAGTTAAAGAAAATGATAAATCAGAATTTTCAAGGAAAATATGTAGGAGAGGTTTTTCCGTAGGAGGAGATGGAGTTATATTCATACAAAAACCTACATCTGATGAATACGATGTAAGATTTAGAATTTTTAACAGTGATGGCTCTGAGGCTGAGATGTGTGGAAATGGTATAAGATGCTTTTCAAAGTATGTTTATGAAAGAATTATTAAAAAGAATCCTTTAAAAGTAGAGACTAAGGGAGGTTTAAGAATCTGTGAAATGGAAATTGAAAATGATGAAGTTAAGAAAGTTAAAGTTTTTATGGGAACTCCAAAATTTAAATTAAAAGATATTCCAATGAAAATTGAAGGTTATGATGAAAATGATGAATTTATAGATGGAGAGTTAAAATTAAAAAATCATTATCTACCTAAAGTTAAATTGAGTGTAGTTAATGTAGGAAATCCTCACGCAGTTATATTTGTTGAAGATAATAACATTGACTTAAATTTTGTTAAGAAATATTTAAATGTTATTGGAAAAGAAATTGAAAATCATCCTGTATTTCCAGAGAGAATTAATGTCCATTTTGTAGAGGTTTTAAATTCTAACGAGATTAGAATCGTTACTTGGGAAAGAGGGGCTGGATACACAACAGCGTGTGGAACAGGAACTACGGCTTCAGTTATTATATCTCACAAACTTGGTAAAACAAAGAATAAGGTTTTAGCACATTTAGATGGAGGTAATTTGGAGATTGAGATTAAAAACGATGGAGTTTATATGATTGGAGATGCCGTAATTGTATATGATGCTAAATTAATAAATATTGGCTGGTAAATTATGAAAGATTTTAAAGCAGATGTTGTTGTAGAATATAAAGGGAAGGTAATAACTCCAAACCAAATAAAACTTTTAAAATCTTTGCAAAAAACTAAATCACAGAATGAAGCGTCTAAATTGTTAAATATAAATCCTTCCTCTTTTAATATTCAGTTGAAAAGGTTAGAAAAGAAATTGGGAGTTAAACTATATTACTCTACTCCAAATGGGACTATTTTAACTGAGGATGGATTAAAAATTTTGGAAATTTATGAATTTAGTAAAAAAAGATTAAATAATAAATTTTTTACAGTTTCAGGATTTGTTAGTGGAGAAATTGCCAAAATATTATTTGAAAATCCAATAATAACATCTTTTGACAATGCCTTAAAACTATTGAAATTAAACTTTGTAGATATATTGGGAGTTGATGACAGTTACTGGGTTTTTAGATTAAATGATGAAAGATTTTTGAAGTCAGAGTTTGGAAATTTTGATTTTAACATATTCTTAGTTGTCTATGACCACTTTGTGATGGTTAGTAAAAAAGAGTTTAACTACAAAAATTTAGTAGGAGTTAGATATAGTTCTCATAGAATAGTTTATAATATCTTAAAGAAAGAAGGAATAAATTTTAAAGTAAAAATTAGGACTAAAAATCCTTTTAAGGCAATAGAGTTGGTTAATGAAGGTTACAGTTTATTTTTAAACGAAAGTTTATTAAAATATGTTGATGATAATTTGAATATAGAATATCCTAAATTCTATGAAAAAACTATACATGGAATAAACTTTATAAGTTTAAATAGGGAGATAAAAATAGATAAAGATTACATTAAAAAAATAAAAAAATTGGGTTTTAAATATGAATGTATTTGATAAATACGCTGAGGAATATGATAGATGGTTTGATGAAAACCCTTTAATTTACAATGCAGAAATTGAGTGTTTAAAGAGGCATATACCAAAAGGTAAAGGTTTAGAAATTGGTGTAGGCACTGGAAGATTTGCAAAACCATTTAATATAAAGATTGGAGTAGATATATCAAAAGAAATGGCTAAGATTGCTGAAAAAAGAGGAATAAAAGTAATTATTAGTAGTGGAGAGAATTTACCTTTTAATGACGAAGAATTTGACTTTGTATTAATAAATACTGTTTTGGAGTTTGTAGAAGACCCTAAAAAAGCTTTAGAGGAGGCTAAGAGAGTTCTAAAAAAGGGAGGGAAAATTGTAATAGGAATCATAGATAAAGATAGTTATTTAGGGAAAATTTATGAGGAAAAAAAGAAAAAAAGTAAATTTTACAAAGATGCAAAATTTTTATCTGCAAAAGAAGTTATAGAGTTCTTAAAAGAACTAAAATTTAAAAATATAAAGGCAACTCAGACACTTTTTGAAGATGAATATAGAAAATATGAGATTAAAGAAGGTTATGGAGAAGGTGGATTCGTAGCAATATCTGCCTATAAATGAAATTTGAGGGATTTTAATGGAAAAAGTTTTAAATGTTTTGAAGGATTTTGGTATAAAAGAACTTAGACCTCCTCAAAAAAAGGCATTAGATAGAGGACTTTTAAATAATAAAAATTTTTTAATTTCTATCCCAACTGCCTCTGGAAAAACGCTAATTGGAGAAATGGCATTAATAAATCATCTTTTAGATGAGAACAAAAAACCAACTGGTAAAAAAGGAATATTTATAGTTCCATTAAAGGCATTAGCATCAGAAAAATATGAAGAATTCAAAAATAAATATGAAAAGTATGGTTTAAGAGTAGCGTTATCAATTGGAGATTACAGTGAGGAGGAAGATTTAAGTAATTACGATTTGATTATAACCACTGCAGAAAAACTTGACTCTCTTTGGAGGCATAAAATTCCTTGGATTAATGATGTTTCAGTTGTAGTTGTTGATGAAATTCATTTAATCAATGATGAATCAAGAGGAGGAACTTTAGAGATTTTATTAACTAAATTAAAGGAATTGGATATTCAAATTATTGGCTTGTCTGCCACAATTGGTAATCCTGAGGAATTGGCAGAATGGTTGAATGCTGAACTTATAGTTGATGATTGGAGACCAGTTGAGTTAAAAAAGGGAATTTATAAAGAAGGAGTTATAGAGTATTTAAATGGAAGTTGTAAGAGGATAAAAGTTGAAAATAATGATATATACAGTTTAGTAGTTGATTGTATAAAAGATGGAGGTTGTTGTTTAATATTTTGTAATACGAAAAAAGGGGCGGTTAATGAAGCAAAAAAATTAAATTTAAAGAAATTTTTAACAGATGAAGAAAAGATGAAATTAAAGGATATTGCTGAAGAGATTTTATCAATATTAGAACCACCAACTGAAATGTGTAAAACCTTGGCTGAATGCATTTTAAATGGAGTAGCATTTCATCACGCTGGTTTAACCTATCAACATAGGAAAATTGTTGAAACTGCTTTTAGAGAGAGGTTAATTAAGGTTATTTGCTGTACTCCTACACTCTGTTTAAATGCAAATACTGAAATATTACAAGAAAGTGGATTTAAAAAGATTACAGAATTGAATAAAAATGAAAAGGTATTTGCATTGTGTGGAAAGGAAATAAAACCAGTTAGTGGATGGAAAGTTCATAAAACTCCACAGCATGAGTATAATATTGTTATAAAAACAGTAAATGGATTAGAAATTACTACAACTCCTAACCATATATTTTTAGTAAAGAATGGAAAAGAGATTTGTGAAAAAGAAGCAAGGGAGTTAAAAGTTGGAGATTATGTGGCAACTGTTGATAAGATAAGAATTAAGGAGAAAGATATTGGTTTATCTAATGGAGACCTTTACTTCATTGGATACTTTATAGGTGATGGCTACACAGGAGTTATAGAGAAAAATGTGTTTAAAGGCTGTCCTGACCTTGCATTTAATCCAAAATATCCACCAAATTTTGATGACTCTGAACTTCACAAAAAATATTTTTTGAAATGTAGGATATCAAAAGGTGTTGCTCATTATAGATATTCAAAAAAGCTAAGAAAAATTTTTAATAAATTAAATTTACTCACAAAAGATAACAAAAATATTGATGCATTTTGTAATCTTCCGTTGGAAAAGTTATCATACTTTATTGCAGGATTGTTTGATAGTGATGGATATATAGACTTAAATAGAAAAAATATTGAGTTTTACTCAATATCTGAAAAGCTTATCAAGAAGTTGCAGTTTGTATTGTTAAGATTTGGGATTCACAGTAGTATTAGAAAAAAGAAAACTAAATGTAAAGACATTTATGTATTGACAATTAGAGACTTTATAAGTATAAAAAGATTTTATGAAAATATTCCACTAAGGCATAAGGAAAAAAGAAGAAAATTGGAAGAAATTATAAAAAGTAAAGAAATTGCCAAGATATGGTGTGATTGTGGATTTAAGGTAGATTTGACTATGTTTAAGCCAAGAACCAAACATCAGGAAGAACTAAATAAAAAACGAGTAAAATTACTTTTTGAACTATTGAATGGTAAAAAATTGGTTACCAACTATAAAGATTATTATTCAAAAAGAAAAAACTCACATTTTGATTTTATTATAAGAGAGAAAGTAGGTGGAAATAGGAAGGGAGTATATTATTCTCTAAATGATAAAGGTAGGATTTTAATGAATCTTCTTAATGAAAATATAAAAGATAAGAAGAATTTAGAAGAAATGTATAACTTCTTAGCAAATCTTGAAAAATGTCCAGTTTGTGGCAAACCAATCCACAAAGAGATGAGGCATAGTTGGAAAAAAGAATGTTATGATGGAGATATATATTGGAGTAAAATTAAGGAAATTAAAAAAATAAAAGTAAATGACAAATATGCCTATGACATAGAACTTCCTGATGATGGAAGTAATAGCCATTATATTGTGGCAAATGGTTTTATAGTGCATAATTCTGCTGGAATAAATTTGCCTTGTAGAAGGGTAATAGTCAAAGATTTAACGAGATATACAAATAGAGGTTTAAGATACATTCCAATTATGGAAGTTCAACAGTGCATAGGCAGAGCTGGAAGACCAGGATTAGACCCTTATGGTGAGGGAATAATTATAGCAAAAGGTGATAGAGATTATTTGAGGGCGTATCAGATATTAACCCAAAAGCCAGAGCCAATATATTCAAAACTGTCAAATCAACATGTTTTAAGAACTCAACTTTTAGGATTAATATCTACTGGATATATTAAGGATGAGTATGATTTAGAATCGTTTATAAAAAATACATTTTATGCTTATCAATATGGAAATTTAAGAGAGGTTGCTAAAAATATTTACGAAGTGATTAATTTCTTAGAAGAAAATGAGTTTATTGTTGATTTTGTTCCAACAGAATTAGGAAAAAAAATTTCTGAACTTTACATAGATCCATTATCTGCCAAATATATTATAGATGGATTAAAAGAGATGGAAAAAGAGGAAGATTTATATTATTTATATTTAGTTTCAAAAACCTTAGAGATGATGCCAAATTTAAGAGTTTATAGATCTGAAGAGTTTGATTTAATCAGTGAAATGGAATATTTTGGCATAAAAAACTTTGATATAGAAGATTTAGAGGCGTTTAAAACTGCTAAAATGCTTTATGATTGGATAAATGAAACTCCAGAAGAGAAAATTTTGAAGAAGTATAAGATTGAGCCAGGAATTTTAAGATACAAGGTAGAAAATGCTGTTTGGATTATGCACGCTTTAAAGGAAATAGCTAAGATACTAAATAAAAATACTGATATTCCTGAAAAGTTAGAGATAAGATTAGAATATGGAGCTAAAGAGGATATTATTGAGTTATTAAACATAAAATATATTGGAAGAGTTAGAGCAAGAAAATTATACAACGCTGGAATTAAATCTATTGATGATATAATAAATAATCCTTCAAAAGTTGCTCAAATTATTGGAGAAAAAATAACTAAAAAGATTTTAAATGAGTTGGGAGTTAAATATGAACAGCAAAAATTATTATAAAAAGAACAAAATTTATATATTGGATTTTTGTAATATTTTATTAAAAAATAAAAAATGGAGGGAGAGAAGATTAAGGCAATCTTAATTTTAAGAAAAGATCATAAAAATGATAATAAAAGTATGGAGGAATTGGTAGAATTGGCAAGTGTTCTTTACGAACCTGTGGAAACAGTAATTCAAATAAGAAAACCAGACCCAAAATATCAAATTGGTTGTGGATTAGTAGAAAAGTTATCTAAAAAAATTAGAGAAAAAAATATTGACATTGTTATATTTGGAAATAAATTAACTCCATCACAAAAATACAACTTGGCAAAAAAATTTAAAGTAGAGGTTATTGACAAAATAGAACTTGTTTTGAGAATATTCTATAAGCATGCGAGAACTAAAGAGGCACAACTACAGGTTAGATTGGCAGAGTTGCAGTATGAACTACCAAGGGCGAGGGAAAAGGTAAGATTGGCTAAGATGGGAGAACAACCAGGGTTTGGTGGTTATGGAGATTACGAAGTTGAAAAATACTATCAAAAAATAAAAAGAGAGATAGTTAATATAAAAAGAAAATTAGAAAAGGTTAAGGAGCATAGAAAAATAACAAGAAAAAGTAGGGAAAAATTTGATACTGTTGGATTAATTGGATACACAAATGCAGGGAAAACAAGTTTATTGAATGCTTTAACTGGAGAAAGAAAAGAAGCAAAGAATCAAGTTTTTACAACATTAACTACAACTACAAGGGCTATAAAGCATATTAAGAGAAAGATATTGGTTACTGATACTGTTGGTTTTATAGATGATCTACCACCATTTATGATTGAGGCGTTTTTATCTACAATAGAGGAAAGTGCAAATAGTGATGTAATATTAATTGTTGTAGATGCCTCTGATGAGATTGATGAAATTAGAAGAAAGTTAAAGGTATGCCATGAAATTTTAAGTAAAATTAACTGTAAGTCTCCTATAATAACCGTATTTAATAAAGTAGATAAAATAACTGAAGAAAAAAAGAAGTTAATTTTAGAAAAGTTAGACAGATACATTGTAAATCCTATATTTGTGTCTGCAAAGTATCACATAAATATAAATAAATTAATTGATATGATTATGGATAAGTTAAATCTTTCAATTGGAACAATAGAGACGGATAATCCTAAATTAGTATCTTACTTATATGAAAACACTGAAATTATTGAGGATATTATAGATGATAATAAGCATATTATAACATTTAGAGCAAAAGAAAGAGATGTAAATAGAATTTTAAAAGTATCTAATTAAAAGGTGGTTAATTTGGATATATTGAAAAATCTACCTGTTACAGATAACCATATTCACGTTGATGATGTAAATGGTTATGGGGCCATAAAAGTGGCTAAAATATTCTATAATGCTGGAGGAAAGGTAATGATAGTTTTAAATAAGCCAACATTTGATGGACATTTAACAAGATCAATGGATATTTTAGTTAGAGATGTAGAGAAAATAAATAAAGAGACTCCAGTTAAAGCCTTTGGATTAGTAGGAGTACATCCTGCTGAATTAACTTATCTAATGAAATTTATGAGTTTAGAGGAAGCAAAAGAAAAAATTATTAACGCTTTAAATTATGCAAAAAAACTTGTGGAAGAGAATGATTTTATTGTTGGTATTGGAGAAGTAGGGAGACCACATTATAAAGTTAATGATGATGTTTGGAAAACTTCAAATGAGATTTTAAAATATTGTATGTCTTTGGCAAAAGATTTAGACTGTGCTATTCAAATTCACGCTGAGAGTTCTACAGAAGAGCAATTTAAAGAATTTTCTGAAATGGCTAAAAAAGTTAATTTAAATCCTGAAAGGGTTGTGAAACATCACTGTGGAGATATGGTAGTAGAAGGAGAAAAGTATGGTATATTTCCATCAATTTTAGCTTCAAGAGTTAATGAGAATGTTGTTAAAAAATCTCTAAGATTTGTAATGGAAACTGACTACATAGATGATTTAAAGAGACCAGGAGTAGTTTTGGGGATAAAAACAGTTCCAAGAGTTACAAGAAAATTAATTGAAAAAGATGTCTTAGATGAAGATAAGGTTTATAAAATTCATAAAGAGAATATAGAAAAGATTTATAAGATTGATTTAGATCTTTAAATGCAATTTTTTTATTTTTGCATATTAAAATGGTTTTCAATCCTTTTGAGAATTTCTTTTATTTCAATTAATGTCTCTGTTTGCTTATCTAACTTATCAAGGAAGAAATGTTTCCATCCTTGTTTTAATAAACCCATAGGAGGGTTTCACCCTCCTATTGGTATACCCCCAGAGTATTCTATTTTTTATTTGTTATTCCTTGTTTTAATGGACTAAGTATTCAAATCCTACCAACTATTGCTTATTCTATATTCAAACTCCTATATAAATCTTTCTTTTAACACTCGATTTTTCTGACTGCCTGATTATCAAAGTATTTATAAGAGTAAGAAAGGTTGTGCAATAATTTTATAAATACAATACACAACCACAAACAAAAATCTCAATAATTAAAAGTTATTTTATATCTTTAAAAATAAAATCAAACTTAAAACACATAAAATAAAAACAAACAATCAAAATCTCTAAAAAATCTAAATTTTAATCAGAAAAAATTAGTAATACTTTTTACTAATTTTCTAGTACCAAATCCAAACAACCCCTTTATAAAAGCAAGAAAGTAAAATTAAAAAATCTAATATATATATTAAAAACTTTATTTACAACATATTCTTTCTATTAACTCTAATATCCATAGGGAATTTCTCATTCTCAATAATATCAAAAATTAAATAAATAAATTTATTGGCTTCTTCAAAATCTTTTTGTTTAAATTAATTTTTATATAGAAAAAGTAGTGAATGTAATAAATAAAATAACGATTAAAATTTTATGGTGTAACAATGAAAATTATAGTTTGCATAACCGGAGCAAGTGGCGTTATCTATGCAAAGAGATTGTTAGAAGTTTTAAAGGATAAAGTAGAAGTAGATTTAATTATATCAAACTCAGCAAAAAAAATAATTAGAAAGGAGTTAAATATTGATTGGAAAGAGTTAATAAAATTTGCCACAAATTATTATGAAAATGATGATTTTTTTTCACCAATTGCCTCTGGCTCTAATAAGTTTGATGCAGTCATAGTTATTCCTTGCTCAATGAAAACACTATCAGCAATTGCTAATGGATATTCATCAAATTTAATAGTTAGAGTTTGTGACATTGCTTTAAAAGAGAGAAGAAAATTAATTATTATGCCCAGAGAAATGCCATTAAATAGCATACATTTAGAAAACATGCTAAAATTGTCAAACTTAGGGGCTGTAATAATGCCTCCTATTCCAGCGTTTTATCACAAACCAAAAAACATTGATGACATAGTTAATTTTGTTGTTGGAAGAGTTTTAGACATTTTAGGAATAGAAAATAATTTATTTAAAAGATGGGGTGAATAATTTTAAAAATTAAGAAAATAGTGGTGATGTTTATGCTCGATAAATTAGGAGAGAGTTTAAATAAGGCATTAAATAAATTAAAAATGGCTACATTTGTTGATAAAAAATTAATAAAAGAGGTTATTAAGGACATTCAAAGGGCTTTAATTCAGGCTGATGTTAATGTAAAATTAGTTTTAAAGATGAGTAAGGAGATTGAAAGAAGAGCCTTAGAGGAAAAAACTCCAAAAGGTTTATCTAAGAAGGAGCATATTATAAAAATTGTTTATGAAGAATTAGTTAAGTTGTTGGGAGAGGAGGCAAAAAAATTAGAGTTAGATCCAAAAAAGCAAAATGTTATTTTATTGGTTGGTATTCAGGGTAGTGGTAAGACAACTACTGCCGCAAAGTTGGCAAGATATATTCAAAAAAGAGGATTAAAGCCTGCATTAATAGCGGCAGATACATATAGACCAGCGGCGTATGAGCAATTAAAACAACTGGCTGAAAAAATCAATGTTCCTATATATGGGGATGAAAGTAAGAATAAATCACCAATAGATATTGTTAAAGAAGGAATGAATAAATTTAAAAAGGCAGATGTTTTAATTATAGATACTGCTGGAAGACATAAAGAGGAAAAGGGTTTATTAGAAGAGATGAAGCAAATTAAAGAAATAGCCAATCCAGATGAGATTATCTTAGTTATAGATGGAACTATTGGACAACAGGCTGGAATTCAGGCAAAGGCATTTAGAGATGCAGTTGGAGAAATTGGTAGTATTATAGTTACTAAATTAGATGGTTCTGCCAAAGGGGGAGGGGCTTTAAGTGCAGTTGCAGAAACAAAAGCTCCTATAAAGTTCATTGGAATTGGAGAAGGGATAGATGATTTAGAGCCTTTTGATCCTAAAAAGTTTATATCAAGACTGTTAGGAATGGGAGATTTAGATAGTTTATTAGAAAAGGCGGAAAATATAATTGATGAAAAAACTGAGGAAAGTATAGATGCAATAATGAAAGGAAAATTTACATTAAATGAACTTTTATATCAATTAGAGGCTCTTGAAAATATGGGATCAATGAAAAAAATTTTAAGTATGATCCCAGGATTTGGAGGAGCAATGCCTAAGGAACTATCAAATTTAACAGAATCTAAAATAAAAAAGTATAAGGTAATTATAAGCTCAATGACAAAAGAGGAGAGAGAAAATCCAAAGATAATTAAATCTTCAAGAATTAGAAGAATAGCAAGAGGTTCTGGAACTTCTGAAAAAGATGTTAGGGAAGTTTTAAGATATTATGAAATTACAAAAAACGCAGTTGATAAATTAAGAAAGGGTAAAATGCTCAAAATTGGAGGACCATTAGGACAAGTTTTAAGACAGTTAATGTATAGAGACATTTAATTATTCCTATTTTCCATCTATTCTTACCTTATGGATGTATTTTATTGTTTTATTTTTTTATTTGAAAATATTTTATGAAAATTTTTATATGCTATATATTAAATACTTTCAAATAATCTAAAAATCTTTTAGAGGTTAGAATTATGAAAACAATTCAGGAAATTAACGAAAAAATTAAAAAAGGAGAGGCAGTTGTAGTAACGGCGGAAGAGATGATAAAAATCGTAGAAGAGGAAGGTAGCAAAAGAGCGGCTGATTATGTTGATGTTGTAACTACAGGAACTTTTGGAGCAATGTGTTCATCTGGTGTATTTATAAACTTTGGACATTCGGATCCTCCTATAAAGATGCTAAAAATATATTTAAACAATGTTGAAGCGTATGGTGGTTTAGCGGCTGTTGATGCATATATTGGAGCTTCTCAACCAAATGAAGATCCTGATATTGATATCAATTATGGAGGAGCACATGTCATAGAGGATCTCGTTAGAGGAAAGGAAATTGAACTATATGCAGAAGGATATACAACAGACTGCTATCCAAGAAAAGATGTAAATGTTAAGATTAGTCTAAAAGATGTTAATCAGGCTATTATGGTAAATCCAAGGAATTGTTATCAAACATACGCGGCGGCAACAAACAGTAGAGAGGAGAAAATTTATACTTATATGGGAATACTACTTCCAGAATACAGTAATGTTCATTACTCAGGGGCTGGACAACTAAATCCTCTACAAAATGACTATGATCCTCAAACTAAGTCTTATAATACAATAGGTATTGGGACAAGAATATTCTTAGGAGGAGGAGTTGGATATATAATAGGAGAAGGGACTCAACATAATCCTCCATTTGGGACATTGATGGTAAAAGGAGATTTAAAAACAATGGATCCAAAATTTGTAAGAGCCGCTACAATGCCAAGATATGGAAGCACATTATATATTGGAATTGGTGTTCCAATACCTGTTTTAAATGAAAAAATTGCTGAAAGATGTGCAATTAAAGATGAAGATATTGAAGTGCCAATTTATGATTATGGAGTTCCAAGGAGAGATAGACCATTAGTAGCAAAAACTAATTATAAAGAGTTGAGAAGTGGAAAAATAACTTTAAGGGTTAATATAGATGGAAAAGAAGTTGAAAAAACTGTAAAGACTGGGCCAGTATCAAGTTATAAAATGGCAAGGGAAGTTGCTGAAACATTAAAAAAATGGATTTTAGATGGAAGATTTTTATTAACTGAAAGAGTTGATACCTTAGGAAGAGCCGAATGTAAGCCAATGAAATCTCCAATTACTTTAGTTAGAGATATACTAAGTAAGCCACCAATAGTTGCGCCAAGTAACATAACAATAATGGAAGCTGCTAAAATCCTAATTGAACACAATATAAACCACTTACCAATAGTTGATGAGTACGGTAAATTAATAGGAATTATAACATCTTGGGATATTGCCAAGGCATTAGCACAAAACAAAAAAACAATTGAGGAAATTATGACAAGAAATGTAATTACCGCCTATGAAAATGAGCCTGTTGATCATGTAGCTAAAAAAATGAGTGAGCATAACATTTCAGGAGTTCCAGTTGTTGATGAAAATAGAATAGTTGTAGGAATTATTACATCAGAAGATATTTCAAGACTATTTGGGGGGAAAAAATGAAGAAAAAAATATTCTATTGGACAGATTCCGAGCATATAAATAAACCAGTTATCTCTGACACTATTTTAAATACCGGAGTGAAAATAAATATTTTAAAAGCAAAAGTAGAGCCTCAAGAGGCATTTTTAATATTAGAGTTATTTGGTAGTAAGGAACAAATTGAAAATGCATTAAAATATTTATCAAAATTTGGAGAGATTGAAGAAATTTCTAAAGTTATAAAAAGAGATTTAGAAAAATGTGTTCATTGCGGATGCTGTATAACACAATGTCCATTAAATGTGATTTATTTGGATGAAGATTATAATGTAGTTTTTAAAGAAGAGGAATGTGTTGGATGTAAAAACTGTATGAAAGCCTGTCCATTCAAAGCTATTGAGATTATTGAATAATTATTTCTTTTTAATGTTACAATTAATGTATCTTTCTATTGATAAACCTATTATTAAGCATTCTCTTGCCTCTTCATATCTTCCTAAAATTCTTAATGCTAATGCTTTGTTATAATATGCATCTCTATAAAATGGATTTAATTCTATTGCTTTATTAAAATATTCTAATGCCTTTTTTACATCTCCTTTATTTCCAACCTCAACGCCTTTTTTATAATAATAAATTGCCTTTTCATTATTATCTTTGTTATTTTCCATATTAGCACCAAAATTAAAATTTATAAAGTATTTACTGATTAGATTTTTCAATAAACTTTTCGTGTAATTTTCTAACACAATTTATCAAATCCTTTTCATCAATAACAAAGGAGATATTTACCTCAGAGGAACCTTGGGCTATCATCTTTATATTTGCTCCACTTTCAGAAACTGCTGTAAATATCTTCCCTGCTATGCCTTTAGCCCCTTTCATCCCAGCCCCTACTACTGAAACAATACAGACATCTTTATCTACCATAACATCCCTAATTAAATTGTTGTTTAAAAAGCTCTTCTTTCCAAAGTCGCCAAATTCTTCTTTTAATGCTTTTAATGCTTTATCAACATCTTCCTCACTAATTACAATTGAAATGTTAGTTTCAGATGAACCTTGACTTATTAGGATGACATTGACATTATACATCCCTAACGCTTTAAAGATTCTTGCTGATGTGCCACTAACTCCAACCATTCCAGCCCCAAATATGTTTATAAGAGCTACATTTTTTATTGTAGATATGGCTTTAACAATGTTGTCACTCATCTCTATATCATTAGTTATTAGAGTTCCTTCATTATCTGGTTCAAATGTATTTTTTACCAATATAGGAATGCCCTTTTCCATTGCTGGCTCAATAGTTCTTGGATGTAATACTTTTGCTCCAAAGTATGCTAATTCCATTGCTTCAATGTAACTAAGTTTTGGAATCCTTTTTGCGGTAGGAACTAATCTTGGGTCTGTTGTATAAACTCCACTAACATCTGTCCATATTTCTATAATGTCAGCATCTAATCCATAGCCAATTAGAGCGGCTGAGTAATCACTTCCTCCCCTACCTAAGGTTGTTATATTTCCTTCTTCAGTAACCCCAATAAATCCTGTAACTACTGGAATAATCCCCTCTTTTAATAAAGGAGTGAGGGATTCTTTAACTTTGAGTTTTTTAACTCTTGCATTTCCAAAATTATCATCTGTTATAATCCCTGCCTCTCCACCCTCTAAGGCTATAGATTTTTCTCCCAAATCTCTAATTGCTCCACATAATATTGGAGATGACAATCTCTCTCCAAATGATAAAATGTAATCTCTTGATTTTGGGGTTAATTCCCCCAAGTATGCTACTCCTATTAAAACCTTCTCTAATTCATCTATTCTACTATCAATTATTTTTTTTACATCTTTTTTAATTTTTTCAGATTTTATAGATTCTTCAATTGCCTTGTAATGTTTTTCTTTTATGAAGTTTATAAAATCACTTATTTTATCAATATCTCTAATATTTAATGCCTGTTGAGAAATCTCAATTAAAGCATTTGTAACCTCACTCATTGCAGATACAACTACTACAACATCTTTATCCTCCTTTTTTCTATTAACCACTATATTAGCTACATGCCTAATCCTTTCTCCAGAACCAACTGATGTTCCTCCAAACTTCATTACAGTTACCATAATTACACCAAAAAATCTTTTAGATTTTGAAATAAAAATTAAGAATATTTTTAAAAGTTTTATTGCATATATAATTGAAAGTTTCGTATAATAATCACACAAAAAATTTTAGAACAAATATTTAAAATTTTCTTTAAATATAAGAATACCCTTATTTTTTGTTATTCTATTAGTTTATACTTAAAATAGTATTATTTTACTAAAAAAACTCTAAATTATCCTATTACAGACTTTATTTTATATACATTTTGTGGATTAATAATAAAGAAAAATAAAATATATAAATATACAAATTGATAAAACATAAAAATTTCCATCCCCAGGGGTCTAAGTTTTAAACCCATAGGGGCTCTGCCCCCTATGGAACAAAATTTATTTTACACACTTTTCAACGAAGTATTTATAAACTTTATAACCATCATCTGAGAGCTCTGGATGGAAGGATAAAGCCATATATCTTCCTTGTCTAACTCCAACTATTTTATCTTCATCTCTTGCAATAATTTCTACATCGTTACTTAAAATTTTATCAACTACTGGGGCTCTTATAAATACTCCATAAACTTTCCCCAAATCTTTAAATTCAATTTCTTTTTCAAAACTATCTTTTTGCCTTCCATAGGCGTTTCTTTTTACAGTAATATCCATTAATTCTAATAGTATTTGATTAAGCCCAGTGCCTTTTGATAATAAAACCATTCCAGCGCATGTTCCTAAAATTGGCAGATTGAAGTTTTTTATTTTTTCTAATAACCCATACTTTTTCATTAATTTTCCTATAGTTGTACTCTCTCCACCAGGTATTATTAATGCATCTATCTCTTTTAAATCTCCAACTCTTTTAACTTTCTTTGGCTCATATCCTGCCTTTAAAATTGCCTCTTCATGTTCTTCTACATCTCCCTGAATGGCTAATACGCCAATAACCATAATCTACCATCCTCTTTTTTCTTTCACAATTATATAAATATCAAAACATACACATAATATTACTAAAATTACTAATATAAATACTAATGTGTGAAATTATGCTTAAAAATATCAAGATATGTTTTCTAATATTTATAATTACTATATTATCTTTTATTTCTGGATATATCGTTGGAGTCTCACAGCCCATGTATTCTGAAAATCCTATTATTCAGTATTTCAAAAATCCAAAGCCATTTTCTGTTGAAAATGTCAATATTCCTATAACCTATTACGGAACAATAAAAGGAAAATACATTGGCTATCAAATAACTCCTCACAATGTAAATGAAGAGGCAAGAAAATGCTTTTATAAATACTTTAAATTAAAGGATAAAGATCCAGAAGAGGCTGAAAAATATTTAAGGAGAGGTTTATTTCTAACTGAATATTTAATTTCTCAATCAGAAAAAGAAACTGTAAATTTAAATGGAAAAAATATTATCTTTATTATTTGGAGGTATAATTTTGATTTTCCAGAGTATAATTTATCAAAAGGTTGGGCTGGCTCACTATGTCAGGCAGGATGCATGAAAACTTTGTATTTAGCATATAAATGTACAGGTGATAAAAGGTATTTAATCTTAGCAAAAGAGGCGTTAAATGCCTTTATAGTGCCTGTTGAAAAGGGAGGTTTATTAAAAATAAGAGTAAAAGATAATAAAACTTACTATTGGTATCCAGAGTATGCATCAAAAAATCCACCTTATGTTTTAAATGGATTTATAACCTCTGTTATTTGGATTGGAGAGTTTGCAAATGAAACAAATGATAAAGAGGCATATCTCTTATATAAAGAGGGATTAAAATCAATAAAATCTTTTCTATCAGAATACGATGCAGGAGATTGGAGTTATTACGATGCGTTAAAACATAGATGTAATGAACATTATGAACATCTCCAGAGATTACAGATGTTGTATCTATATAACATAACTAAGGATAAAATATTTTTAAAACACTACAATAAATGGAAAGAATAAATTGGGATAAAAATGAACTGGAAGGGACATGTAATTTTAGGACTTATATTTGGGTTACCTTTTATTTCTTCCCCAGAACAGATATTTTTAGTTTTAGCTGGAGCATTGTATCCTGACTTAGACCACGATGTTAAAGAGGATATTGTAAAGAGAGGAATTATTATTTCTGGAGGAATTGTATTAATTAATATTTTACTTTATTTTTTTAAAAAGAGTTTATTTAATATTGATTTATTTGTTTTAGGAGTTTCAGTTTTTTTAATCTTTTTAATTCCATATTTTTCAGAGCATAGAACTTATACTCATACTATTTGGTCATTGTTCTTTGTATCTATAATTATTGGTTTTTTATCTTACAAACTTTCATTTATTTCAAAGGTTTTTGCTGGATTAATATCTTTGTTAATGGTTACTAATGAAGTTTTATTGGGAAAAATAATAATATATGCTGTTTTTGTATGGGCTATTTTAGATATTATAAATCTAAATCCAAATATTAATGGTGTTTTACATTACATATTACCAGTTGCTGTTGGTTATTATTCCCATATAGTAGGAGATTCCTTAACACCAGCGGGTGTTAGAGTTTTTTATCCAATATCTAACTATAAATTAAGAAAAAAAGGAGGATACATATTAATAATATTCTGGCTAATTTTTGTTATATTGTTTTGTGCTAAAAATTTAAATCTTATAGGTTAAATTTCATAGGACAGAAGATTTTCTTTAATTTTATTTATCTTATTAATTTTTTCATTTACTTCTTTTTCATATTTTTCTAATCTCTCTTTAAATGCCTTTATTCTTTTTTCAACTTCCTCGGGGGAAGGGCCTCCAATAACATTTCTCATTTTGACATTTTCATAAGGATCTAATGCCTTTTTTATCTTTTCTTCATCTACTTTCAAATTGTATTTTTGTAAAACCTCTTTTATAACATCCAATATACATCTCTTTTCTTCAATTGACTTTCTAACAACTTCTCCAACGATTCCATGGGCGGTTCTAAATGGTATATTTGCCCCTCTAACTAATGTGTCAGCCAATTCTGTAGCAGTAGAATAATTTGCATATGCCAACTCTCTCATTCTATCTTTATTAACTTTTAAAGTTTTTAACATTCCATGAATCATTTTTATTGTGTCTATTGTAATATATACGCTCTCCCATAAATTAGGAGTAATTTCCTGCAAATCTCTATTGTAAGTATTTGGTAATGCCTTTAATATTGTTAATGCAGTAACTAAATTTCCATTTAATTTGCAAAGTTTAGCCCTTGCAATTTCAGCAACATCAGGATTTTTTTTCTGAGGCATTATAGAAGAGGTTGAACAATACTCGTTAGCAATTTCAACAGTTCCAAACTCATAAGTTGAAAATAGAACTAACTCTTCGCAAATTTTTGATAAGTTAGTTCCCAATATTGCTAAATCAGCCATAACTTCCAATATAAAATCTCTTGCAGAGACACCATCCATTGAGTTCTCTATTAATTTGTCAAATCCTAAAAGTTCCTTTGTTCTCTCTCTATTAATTTTAAATCCAGTTGTTGCCAACGCTCCACAACCTAATGGAGAAATATTAATTCTTTTATATGCATCAAATAATCTCAATATATCTCTTTCAATTGCTGAAACATAACTTAATAGATGATGAGCAAATGTTGTTGGCTGAGCGTGTTGTAAATGAGTATATCCAACAGTTAAAGTGTGCTTATGCTCATCTGCCAAGTTTAATAAATCTTTTAGCATATTAATCAATAATTTAATAATTTCTAAAACCTTATCTCTCAATGCTAATCTTAAATCTGTTGCTACTTCATCATTTCTACTCCTTCCAGTGTGCATTCTTCCAGCAACATCTTCACCAAGTTTTTTAATTAATTCATTTTCAATAACCATATGTATATCATCTAAGGAAGGGTCTAAGTTTAAACTTTCTATTCCATTTTTGTAAATTTCTTTCAAACCTTCAATAATCTTTTTTGCAGTATCTTTATCTATAATTTCCTCCTCATAAAGCATTATTACATGGGCTATATCACATAAAATGTCTGTCTCAAAAATTTCTTTGTCAAAATCTAAACTTGTTGTGTATTTTGCTACATCTTCTTTAATAGAGCTTCCTAATCTTCCTCTTCTCAAAATGTTCATACTTCTCACCATATCTTGTGTGTTATTTTAGATAATTACAAAAATTGATATTAAAATATTTTAGCATTTGATATTCAATGTTAGTATGGATAAAAAAGAAATTGAATTAAATAAGGTTTTTGTTATTATATAGTTATAAAATTACAATAATGGATAACAAAATATTTAATAATAAGATTATATTTTTGGAAATATTTCTAATTGGTGTAGCAACAGTAATAGCATCACATTACAATAATGAATTTTTTTTAGTAATTTTAGGAATAATATCATTGCCAATTGCTGTGATAGTTCTTATTAAACTATTATGCTATATGGAATATACTCAAAATAAATCAAATGGATTAATATATAAAATATCAAAAGCAATTTTAATAATTATGATTTTATTACTCATATTTGTTGAAATTTTAGTAATATGCGTTATTATTATTAAATTTACTAATGTGAAACCATGAAAAACTTGCCTATAATATTAACAATCCTCATCTTCTCAATAGATTTAATATCTGGCTTTATACTCATAAACGATTTTTCAAAAAACTATAAAGGAGAAGATATAATCAAATTTTATATTAATAATATTTTTTATTGTTATAAGTAATTAGGTGTGATATAATGAAACTCTTCAATAGAGAAAAGGAGATAAATGAAATCCTCCATATTATAGAAAGAGAGCCAGATGACATTTATTTTATATTTGGACCTATAAATTCAGGTAAAACAGTTCTAATTAATGAAATAATAAACAATAGATTAGATAGAAATAAGTATGTAGTATTTTATATAAATCTTAGAGGGATTTTTATCTCTAATTATGAGGACTTCATAGAGGTTTTGTTTGAAGAATATAGTGAAGATAAGAAACCATTAGAAGTTATTAAAAGTATAATTAAAGACATTCCAGTAGTTAGTGGAATTCCAATACCCAAAAATACATTAAATGAATTATTGGATAAAAAAACTCCTAAAAATGTTTTCAAATATATTACTAATATATTGCTGGAGTTAAAAAATCAAGGAAAACAACCAATTTTAATTATTGACGAATTACAAAAAATAGGAGATATGAAAATTAATGGCTTTCTTATTTATGAACTATTTAATTACTTTATTAATTTAACTAAAGAATTACATCTCTGCCATGTCTTATGTATATCTTCTGATAGTTTGTTTATTGAGAAAGTGTATAATGAGGCAATGCTTGACGGTAGAGCTAAATATATCTTAGTGGATGATTTTGATAAGGAAACTGCCTTAAGGTTTATGGATTTCTTAGCTAAGGAAATATTAAATAAATACCTCTCTGATGAAGAAAAAGAATTAATCTATAGTTATGTTGGAGGAAAAGCAAAAGATATAAAGTATGTTGTTGAAGAAAGTAAATTTAAGGATTTGAATGATGTTTTAGAGTATATGCTTAAAGAAGAAATGTCAAAATTAGATATGTTTTTAGATATGTTGGATTATTCAAAGCCAAAGGTAGAGATTGGAGATGAAACTATAGAAATTAAAAAAGAAGATATAGTAAATGCTTTAAAGTTATTTAAAGAGAATTATGTAATCTCGAAAAAAGAAATTTCTCCTCCTGTGTATATCTATTTGATTAAGAAAAACATCCTTTTCTTAAATCCTATAGAAGGTACTTTAAAACCTCAAAGTTATTTAATCTGGAATGCTATAAAGAGAGTTTTATCTTAAATAATAAAAATTCTTATATATTAAAATTTCTAATGGGGCAAATTATTTAGTATATAAATCTTCTTATTTTGATTAAATCGTTATATATGTTATGAAAAATGTGGATGTTAGTGATAATGTAATAAAAAATTAAAAAATAGTTGGCGATGATGCCTCATATAGAGGCGGAGCCATTATTAACGGGCTATATTGAACCACCATAAAGAGGTGGCAATATGAATATATTAAAGGGTAGTGTATTAAAAGTTTTCGGAGCTGTAGTTTTAGTTAGTATGATAGGTGCCTTAGTAGCTGAGCCTGTTGTTTTTGGGAATTTGGGTGCATATTATTATTATAAGCATTCAAAAGAAGGTGGAGCTTCAGTAGATGATATAAATGCGATTATGAGAGGTACTGGAAATATATTAAGAGGCGGATTGTTTTTATTGGAAGTTTCAGAAATGGGTGCCGAAGCAGGATTATTAGCAGCTGGAGTAGCTACTGGAGGAGTAGCATTAATTGCTATTGGTACACTTTCATTGGCATAATATATTATAAATATATTATAATTTTTTTATCATTAATTTCTAATAATTTTTTAATTAAAAAATGGTGGGGACAATAATGATAAATTTAACAGAACATTTTGCTATTTACTTATTTGCATTAATAATTACTTATTTGTTGCTAATCTTTCCATTAAAAATTCCATTTAAGAAAAAGGTTATTACATTTTTGTTATCAATAGTGATGAGTTTATTAATCAGTATGGGTATATATTTATTTGTAGATAGGCATTTATTTTACAATGCAATGATATGTTCATTTTTGATAATTATGATTTTGACATTTACATATTCAGAATATATCCTTCTTAAGAAATACAATTGGAAAATATCTGAAACAATAATGTTAAATGCTGAGCAGTATTTAATATTTGTATTATTTACAGCTTTTGAATTATATATGCTACTACGGTATTTACATATAATTTAGTATAAATAATTTGATGTAATCCTTAATTAGATTAGTGTTTAACATAAATTAGCTAAATCATAAATATCTAACTGAAGATAATAATAACTAAAAATAATGAAATCTAACTAAGTGAAACCATGAAAAACCTACCTATTAATATTAACAATTCTAATTTTCTATTTGGCTTTTTTATAAAGCTAAAAATCTATGGCTGCTTTCGTAGAGGTTTATATTCACTCCAAAAATAGCAAATTATTTATTAACATAAAATAATAATTAACAATAATAAATAATTATAATAAATAATTATTTGGTGATTAAAATGGGCATTGTTCAATCATATATTACAGATGAGAAAGGAAATATTAAAGGGGTTATAGTAGATTATAAGATATTTAAAAAAATTGAAGAATTATTATTAGATTATGGACTTTTAAAGGCAATGGAAGAGGTAGAAGATGAGGAAGAAATTGATTTAGAAACGGCTAAAAAGTTATTAGAATAGTGAAATTATGAAAGTATATTTAAAAAATCTTTTATTAAAGATTTAAAAAATCTACCTAAAAACATCCAGAGAAAAATTAAAAAATTAGTTTTTGAAGAAATTCCAAATAAAAATAGTTTATCTGAAATTCCAGATGTAAAAAAGTTAAAAGGGTCAGAGAATTACTACAGAATTAGAATAGGGGATTATAGAATTGGTTTTAAATATGAAAATGGGAAGATTATTTTTTATAGAGTATTACACAGAAAACAGATTTACAAAAAATTTCCATGATTTATATTAGGTTTTTTGTAAAGTTTTAGTTATTTTACAATTATTAAAAATCTTAATTGGCTAATTATTTGTATATTTATACATTACTATTTAGTTTGAAATAGTAATATATATGAGTTTTTACAATTGTAATTACGAAAAATGATATGGATATTAAATAATATGTTAAAGTTACCTATAAAAAAATTAAAAAATAGTTGGCGATGATGCCTCATATAGAGGCAGAGCCAATATTAACGGGCTATATTGAACCACCATAAAGAGGTGGCATTATGAAATTTTTGGGAAAGGATGTATATAAGATTTTTGGAGCTGTAGTTTTGATTAGTATGATAGGTGCCTTAGTTGCTGAGCCTGTTGCTTTGGGAGATATTGGAGTTGCATATTATTTAAAATATCATAACGATTATGGATATATTGATGATGGAAAAGACTATGGTGAAAAAGGAATAAAAATTCTTGCAACTGTAGCTGCAATTGAAGAAGTTGAAGGAACAACTGAAGCAGCTGTTTTAGCTGCATGTAGTCTTACTGGTATAGGATTAGTAGCTGTGGGAGTCACAATGGTTTGCTAAATTTATGATAAGTATAAGTGGAGTGATAATGGTGAAATCTTTTATTTTTTATTTTTTTCATAATTGGCGTACAATATTAAATTTATGGGTAGTATTTATTGTTGTTTTATTAGCTATTGTAGCATTAAAACCTAAAATATCTATTAACATTAAAAAATCTATGGCTATATTGGTTATTTGTATAATTTATACATTACTAGATATATTTGCTTATTATTATGTTATAGGGAATATTAGTTTAAACATATTGTCTAATATTTTTATATCTGTTGTATTATTTGGACTTGGGATAATATTGTATGTTAAGTACCAGTCTGAAAAATTAACAAATAAAACTGTTAAATATGCAGCAATTGTGTTATTGGTTTTGTCTTTAATAGATATAATAGAATTATATATAAAAATTCTAATTAAATTAGTTTCTTAATTTAAATATTTGATTCAAATCAGCCTGTGAAACCATGAAAAACCTACCTATAATATTAACAATTTTAATCTTCTCAATAGGATTCATATCTGGCTTTATACTCATAAATGACTTTTCAAAAAACTACAAAGGAGAAGAAATAAATCAAAAGTTAAATATAAAATTTAATTTTCCTTTTATATTAACAAACAACTTAAAAGTTATCTTTTTAATGTTAGCTGGCTCTATAACTTTCGGTTTATCCACTTTTATAAACTTAATATACAACGGTTTTAATGTAGGTGTTTTAATTGGTTCCACATTTCAAACTAATGAACCTTTAAAATTAATTTTAGCCTTAATTCTTCCGCACGGAATATTTGAAATCCCAGCACTATTAATATCAGCAGTAGCAGGTTTCAAAATCCCCTATGAAATAACTCTTTATCTCTTAGACAAAAAAGAAAAACCAATAACAGAAGAAGATATAAAAGAATTTTTAAAATTAGCATTAATTTCAATAATATTGATAATTATAGCCGCTTTTGTGGAGGTTTATATCACTCCAAAAGTAGCAAATTTAATTCTAAAATGAATTTTACTTTTTTAAAGTTTTAGTTATTTTACAGTTATCAAAAATCTTAATTGGCTAATTATATACTTTACTATTTAGTTTGAAATAGTAATATATATATGAGTTTTTACAATTGTAATTACGAAAAATAATATGGATATTAAAAAATATGTTAAAGTTACCTATAAAAAAATTAAAAAATAGTTGGCGATGATGCCCTCTATGGGCGGAGCCATTATTAACGGGCTATATTGAACCACCATAAAGAGGTGGCAATATGAATATATTAAAGGGTAGTGTATTAAAAGTTTTCGGAGCTGTAGTTTTAGTAAGCATGATAGGTGTCTTAGTCGCTGAGCCTGTCGCTTTGGGTGATATTGGAGCTGCGGCATACATTTATGGAGATGCTACAGGTAATACTTTCGTTAAGAAGTTTGGCGAATATTCAACTAAAATTGGAAACGTTTATGCAGTAGGTGCTGCGGCTTTAGGAGAAGCTACTTATATATATACTATTGGAACTATTGCAGCAATTGGAATTTCAGGACCAGCACTTGCTGGAGCAGCTGTTGCTGTCTTAGCTTAAACACTTTAACCTAATTTTTATATTTTTTAAGGTGTCATTATGGTAAGTTCAATAGATTATATATTAATATTCGCAATATTTTTTATGGTTTTAGGAGCTTTTAGAAACTTTATAAACGCATATAGACCTCTAAAAGAAAATAAAAATGCAAAAATCATAAAAAAATGGAGATTTACTATACACATTACTCCCCATGCAGACAAAAAAACATATCTTAATTGTATATTATGGATAAATTTTGTGATTTTAATATATAGTATAGCTCTTGGCATTATTTTGATAAAATACTCAGTAAATCCCAAAATCCTAATAACCCCTATGTTTTTAATCACTGCATTTTCACTTTATATAATTAGTATGATATTTATTATAAAACGAAGATAGTAACTGTGAAACCATGAAAAACTTTCCAATAATATTAACAATTTTAATCTTCTCAATAGGATTCATATCTGGTTTTATATTCATAAATGACTTTTCAAAAAACTACAAAGAAGAAGAAATAAATCAAAAGTTAAATATAAAATTTAATTTTCCTTTTATATTAACAAACAACTTAAAAGTTATATTTTTAATGTTAGCAGGTTCTATAACTTTTGGTTTATCCACTTTTATAAACTTAATATTCAACGGTTTTAATGTAGGTGTTTTAATTGGTTCGACTTTCCAAACTAATGAACCTTTAAAATTAATTTTAGCCTTAATTCTTCCACACGGCATATTTGAAATTCCGGCAATGCTTATATCTGCACTTGCTGGGTTTAAGATTCCTTATGAAATAACTCTCTATTTATTAGACAAAAAACAAAAACCACTTACAGAAGAAGATATAAAAGAATTCTTAAAATTAGCATTAATTTCAATAATATTAATTGTTATAGCCGCTTTCGTAGAGGTTTATATTACACCAAAAGTAGCAAATTATTTATTAACATAAAATTTAAATATAACTAAATACTAATTAACCACTAAAAAAATAACGGGGGATATAATGGATATAAAGGAACTCATCTTAAATCCAAACAACTTCTTTAAAAATTTGTCTAATAAAGAAATCTCTCTTAAAGAGCCCTTTATTATTGTCTTAGTTTTCTCTATACTTTTATCAATATACTCCTACTATACATCATCAGTTATGTTTAAAATCTTTCCTCCAGATATGCAGAGCATGTTATCATTTATGACAATTATATCAGCGATTTCAGCATTTATTGGAGGGTTTGTGGCGTGGCTATTAATAGCAATAGTTATGCATATTATATCAATGGCATTTGGTGGGAATGGCTCTTTTAAAAGAACTTTTGAATTCACTGGCTATGGATTTTTACCTAATTTAATTGCTTTATGTATAACTATACCAATTGGATACTATTTCCTATCAAATGTTCATATTCCTACATTATCAATGGAACAACTACAAAACCCTATTATTGTTAAAATGGTTATGAAACAGATATTTCCAAAAACTTTAATATACACCAATACATTAATAGGATTTGCTGTAACGATATGGAACTTATATATATGGACTTATGCTATAAAATATGCAAGAAACTTAGAGTTAAAGAAGGCATTTATAACTGCATTAATCCCAACAGTTATATTTGGTTTATATCAACTATACAGTGTATTAAAATTTCTATAAATTGAGGGAAAAATATGAGAGAATTAAAAAATCTATTAATTACTTTTTTACTTTTTATTCTTTTAACTCAAACCTCTGCCTATATAACATTTAAAAATATTGACTATAAAACTCAATACTTAGAGCCTTCAAAAACCTATGATTTATATGTAACATTTGAATCAGATGAGGAGATTAACAACACCGTTGTTTATATAAAACCTTACAACCAAATGTCAGAAGAATATATTCAAATAATTAAAGGTAAGCAGTGGATAGGACATCTTTTCCCATCTGAAATTGGTGTTGCTCATTTTATTATAAAAATTAAAGATAATGCACCAAATTATGACTATAAAATGGTAGTTTATTGTAACTATACTAAAAATGGAGAACAATACTCTGAAAATAGAATTTTTACACTTCCTGTAAGAGGAAAGGCAAATATTATAATAAAACCTAAAAGTAATATTCTAAAAGTTGGAACTAATAAAGTTTTAATTCTATTAACTAATAAAGGAACAGGAACAGCTGAGAATATTAAAATAACCTTTCAAAATTCAAACAATTTAGTAATTTTAGGAGACAATACTTTTACAATAACATCTTTGAGTCCTAAAATTACAACTTGCATTCCACTAACAATATTTGCTAAAAAAGAGGGAGTTTATTCTATAAATTATAAAATATCCTACGAAAATCCTTATGATTTATTGGAATTAACTCAAAAATCAGAAACAATAAACGGGGATTCAAAAACAGAAACATTAACATATCAGAATAAAAATATAGTTGAAAATACAGGAATTATATCATTCAATGTGTTTCCAAATAAATTAATTTCGATAAATATAAATAATCCAATAATAACAGTTGGAAAAATTAATAATTTAACAATCACAATAAAAAATAATTATAAAGATTCTTTATTTATAGTCCAAATAAGTAAATACTTTATTGGAAATAACCAAAAAACCGTATTCATTAAAAAAGGAGAAACAAAAAATATAACATTCCAAATAAAAGTAGATAAAGAAGGAATTACCTCAATTCCCGTAGTTATATACTTTGATAACAACCAAATAGAGAAAAACTTAACGATAGATGTTATAGGAAAGGCAGATTTAGTTTTAAGTGGGATTGATGTAGAAAGTTCATTTAATGAGGTAAAAATAACAGGGGATATTGACAATATAGGAACTGGAAAGGCGAAGAGTGTTCTAATCTCAATAGTAAGAACTAAGAATATAATCCCAAAAAAGCCATATGAGAACTATTTTGTAGGAACATTAAATCCTGATGATTATGGAAGTTTTGAATTACACTGTGTAATAAATGGAAATGTAAGCGAAATTCCAATTAAAATAACATATAGGGACGAAAATAATAACCTAATTACTATCAATAAAACAATAAAAATTAATAAAGAAGTTATTTCCTTAAAAAATGAAAATAGTGAGGAAATTAATTATTTAGTAATAGGGATAGGAATTATATTTGTTATAGGAGTGGTTTATTTGATTTATAGAGGATTTAAAAAGGGAAAAAATGATTAAACTAAAAAATGTAACAAAAATCTACAAAATGGGAGATGAGACAATATATGCTTTAAAAAATGTAAATCTAACTATTGATGAGGGGGAATTTGTTTCAATTATGGGCCCTTCTGGAAGTGGAAAATCAACTTTATTAAATATTATTGGTTGTTTGGACAAACCAACAGAAGGAGAGGTTTATATTGACAATATAAGGACAAATGACTTAGATGACAATGAATTAACAAAAATTAGGAGAGATAAAATTGGTTTTGTCTTTCAGCAATTTAATTTAATTCCTTTACTAACAGCCTTGGAAAATGTAGAACTTCCACTAATTTTTAAGTATAGAAATTCAATGAGTAAAGAAGAGAGAAGAAAAAGGGCTTTAGAGTGTTTAAAAATGGCTGAATTAGAGGAGAGATTTGCCAATCATAAGCCAAATCAATTGAGTGGGGGACAACAGCAAAGAGTAGCTATAGCGAGGGCTTTGGCAAATAATCCACCAATTATATTAGCAGATGAACCAACGGGAGCTTTAGACAGTAAGACTGGAGAAAAGATTATGATGTTGTTAAAAAAATTAAATGAAAATGGAAAAACTATAATTGTAGTTACTCACGACCCAAATGTTGCAAGATTTGGAAATAGAATAATTTACATTAAAGATGGAAGAATTGAGAAAGAAGAGGTATTAATTAGGGGAGATTATGATAAATAAAGAATCAAATTATGACAAAACTAAGTCAGTTATCATAGGGATTTTTATTTTTATTTTAATGCTAATTGTTGTTGAATATCTTATTGAACTCTTTGTAATTAACTATCTACCAAAATCATCTATAAATTGGGATAATGTAATTTATTCGTTTATATCTCCAATATGTGTATTTCTCTCTTTTTCATTATCAACATACTTTTTTTCAAAAGGTAAAGTTAAAGAGTTTGCAAAATTCACAGTAAAATTTTTTGGAGTATCATTTATTATAGGAATTATCTTCTTATTTCTTTGGATATTTTTTAAAAGAGAGATTCCTTCAATGGGCGGCTATACAATAGTTGTTTTACTTTTATTTTTAGAGAATATCTTTGAAAAGTTAGATAAGTGATATTTATGTATTTTGAAATGGCTAAGAGAAATTTAAAAAGGCATTTTTTGAGAAGTATTTTAGCATTGTTAGGGATAATTATTGGAGTAGCGGCAATATCTTCATTAGGAATTTTGGGAGGAGGATTAAAACAAGGAATTATGGAAAATTTGGGAAGTATTTCAAATTATATTATAATATTTCCAAATTATCAGAATGGATATACATCAATTGATAAAAAAGATATTGATAGATTAAGAATTTTAAATTGTAAGATTATTCCAATTTATGCCTCATCGGATTATGTGTATATAAAAGGTAAAAATAAAAGGGCTTATGCAAATATCTTTGGTATTGATAAAAATGATATAAAGTATTTAAATTTAGGAGTAAAAGTTTCAGACACATCAGCTGCTGTTGATACCTTTTTTTCAAAAGTAAATGATGTTAGTATTGGAAATCAATTGGAGATAAAAAATATATCTTTAAGAATTAATGGAATATACAATAGTACATTTCTTTTTCCAGATAACTCTTTAATTTTAACCGCAAAAACATATAAAAGATTTTATGGAAATGAGAATTATTCAAGAGTTATTTTATATGTCAAAAACATAAATGATATAAATAAAATCAAAAATGAAACTGAAAAAATCCTAAATAGGAATGAGAAAAAATATATCATTTTATCCTTAAATTCAATAATTAACAAGATTAATGACGTTATAAATAAAGTTTCTTACTTTTTAATGGGTATAGGGGCTATTTCTCTATTAGTTGCTGGAATTGGAATTGGAAACGTTATGTTAATGAGTGTTGTTGAAAGAACAAAAGAAATTGGAGTAATGAGAAGTTTGGGAGCTTCAAAAAGAGACATTATATTATTATTTTTATATGAGGCATTAATTTTGGGGATTATTGGTTCTTTAATAGGATCATTTTTGAGTTTATTCTTTGGTTATTTAATTGTACATTATCTGTTAAAAACATCACTATCTTATTATGCAATAGTTTATATGATAATTGGAACTATATTTGGAATTTTAACTTCTTTAATCTCTGCCTTATATCCTGCATATAAAGCGGCAAATTTAGACCCAATAAAGGCGTTAAGAAATGAATAATAAAATATTTGGTGTGATTATGGAAAATTTAGAATATGAGTTAAAGATTGCTATAAATCACATATTAGAAACAAATTATCCACGAAAAGCCTTTTGGCATTTTGATGACTTAGTTGAAAATTTAAAATGTGGTATTAAAGCAGGAGATGACGCTATAGTAGTAAATAATTTTGTTTTAAATATGGAAGGTCCATATCCTCTAAAATTAGGTAGTAAAACAGCATTAATTCATACAGCATGTGATGTAGTGGCAATGGGGGCTAAGCCAAAATTTGCATTAAATGCTATTCAAGCAAAAAATGAAGATGAGATAAAATATGCTGTTAATGGGTTAAGAAAGCAGAGTGTTGGCTTAAATATTCCAATAATTGGGGGAAATACTCAGACAATTGAAGGTCTAAAATCTTGCATTTCAGTAGCTGTTTTTGGGGAGTTAATTGACGAAAATTTAATAATAAGGGATGGAGGGGCTAAGGAAGGAGATTTATTAATTATGCTTGGAGATCCTGTAGAGGGCGATGTTGGAGAAAGAATTTATAAAGCAAAGAAAAAATTTGATACATACTTAGAAATTTTAAATAAAAATATTAAAATAAACGCCTGTAAAGATGCTTCAAGAGGAGGATGGTTAGGTAACCTATTGGAAATGTTAATTAAATCAAAGAAAGGGGCTAATATATATTCTCTCCCATATCCAAGAGCTACAAGATACTTGGGAACTTATATATTAGCAGTTCCAGAGGAAGAATATAAAAAAGTAGTTGATATTGCTGTAAAAAATAGATGTCCTATAATATTGTTTGGTAAGATATTGGAAAGACCAAGTTTGATTATAGGCACAAAGGAATATATATCAGAAAGTGATATGCTAAAATTGATAAAAAATTTTCCATATAAGTATTAAAAATAAATATTAAAAACTACTAAAAATACTATAATGAATTATGAAGGTGTAAAGTATGATAAAGATTGCATTATTAACATGCGGTGCAGAATGGAGCGGAGTTTATCGTGAAATAGAAAAAGCGGCTAATAGTGTTGGAGGAGAGTTAGTTTTTCCAGAAGTCGATTTATCGTATATTGATGAAGTTGAAGAAAGATTAGGTTTTAAGGTAGGATCTGCAAATTTAAAACTAATGTTTGCAAGGGCAATGTCAATTATTGAAGGAAATACAGATGCTGAGGCAGTGTTTATAGCAACATGTTTTAGATGTGCAGAAGGTGCATTGGTTAGAAATGAAGTTAGAAAACTTATTCAGCAGAATACCAATTTACCAGTTGTTATGTATTCTTTTACTGAAAGAACTAAGGCTTCTGAGTTATTAACAAGAATGGAAGCATTAACTACAATCGTTGAAAGAAAATCATTACTCGCAAGAAAGAAACAGGAAGGTATAAGTTTAGGAATAGATAGTGGTTCTACAACTACAAAGGCAGTTGTTATGATAGATGACGATGTTGCAGGAACTGGTTGGATCTATACTAAGGATGTAATTGGCTCTGCTAAAGAGGCAGTTGATAATGCATTAAAAGAGGCGGGAATATCATTAGATCAAGTAGAAACTATTGGAACAACTGGATATGGGAGATACACAGTTGGAAAATACTTTAATGCTGATTTAATACAAGAAGAATTAACTGTTAACTCAAAAGGAGCGGCATATTTGGCGGATAAGCAGGAAGGGGAGGCAACTGTTATAGACATTGGAGGGATGGATAATAAGGCTATCTCATTATATGATGCTATTCCTGATGGTTTCACTATGGGGGGAATCTGTGCTGGTGCAAGTGGTAGATTCTTTGAGATAACTGCAAGAAGGTTGGGGGTTTCTCTACAGGAGTTAGGAGAGTTGGCAGCAAAAGGTGATTGGAGAAAAATAAAAATGAATAGTTATTGTATTGTCTTTGGTATTCAAGATTTAGTTACAGCCTTAGCTGAAGGTGCAAAACCAGAAGATGTTGCTGCTGCTGCGGCTCACTCAGTTGCTGAGCAAGTTTTTGAGCAACAACTTCAAGAGGTAGATGTTAGAGATCCAGTAATATTGGTTGGAGGTAGTAGTTTGTTAAAAGGTTTAGTTTTAGCAATGGAAGAAGTTTTAGGAAGAAAGATTATTGTTCCAAGATACTCTCAATTAATTGGAGCTGTTGGAGCCGCTTTATTAGCATCTGGATTTAGATATAAAAAGATAAAATCATAACTTTGGTAAGAGTTTTAAATAAATTTTTATCTTTGATTTTATTAACTTTTTATTTAAATTTATTTAATTTTAGGAAGGGATGGCTATGGCTGAGATTATTGTTCAATGCGATGATAAAGCTGGAAAGGAAATATATACGAAAGTTATACAAACTGCATTGGAAGATTTGTTATTAGGAAAATCAATAATTAGAGTAGAATTTATTGCTAAAGAAAAAGAACCTTATTTTATATTGGGAGTTCTTCCAAAACCAACAAGAAAGATGATTAAAATAAGAGATTTTGCTGAAATTGTGGAACAAAAAAAACAAGATGGTAAAACCATATATAAGTTAAAGATAACTGATGAAACCTATGTTCCATACTTATTAAAAAAGATACATGTTATAGAGCAACCTTCAAGATTTGAGATTATAACTGATTCTGAAATTGATTTAGATATGGATATCTACGATACTCAGAAAGATTTTATAGATAAAGTAATGGATTTTATGAACAGAGTTTTTCCTGAGGGTATGAGGATCAGAAACACATACATAGACAAGGCTATTGTTTCAATAGCCTCTGAAAGACCATTTAAACCCGAAGAAATAGAAGAGGCTTTAAAATTAAAAGAAAAATTAGAGACAATGAATACCGCTGGATATTATTAAATTATATTTTTTATTTTATATATTTTTATTTAAATATTTAAATGTATAGATTTATGTATTTACAATACTTTACTATAATATAATAATATACTTTACTATAATATAATAATATACTTTACTATAATATAATAATATACTTTACTATAATATAATAATATACTTTACTATAATATAATAATATACTTTACTATAATATAATAATATACTTTACTATAATATAATAATATACTTTACTATAATATAATAATATACTTTACTATAATATAATAATATACTTTACTATAATATAATAATATACTTTACTATAATATAATAATATACTTTACTATAATATAATAATATACTTTACTATAATATAATAATATACTTTACTATAATATAATAATATACTTTACTATACGAAAATTTTAAATAGTTGACTTGTTAAAATAATTACTTCAAAAATTTAAAGTAAAATAATATGTTGTTGAATATTGAGGGAAAAAATGATAGATAGAGTATTAGTAGAATTAAATAAGACAGAAGGGATTAAAGGTTCAATGGTTGTAGGAAAAGATGGTTTAGTTATAGCCTCACAATTGCCAGGAAATGTCGATGCTGAACTTGTAGGGGCTATGGCATCTGCGGCATTTGGGGCTTCTGAAAGAACAATATCAGAAATAGGGATGGGTAATTTAGAGCAGGCAATGGTTGAAGGAGAGCATGGAAAAATATTGATGATTGATGCAGGAGAAGGAATTTTAGTCGTTTTAACAGATGCAAAAGTTAATTTAGGTTTAATTAGAATTAACATGAAAAGAGCCGCTGAAAAGATAAAGGCTATGATTTAAACATTAAAAATAAAGTTTAAATCTACCACCTTCAATATGGAGGTGGTGTATTTGGAGGGATACAGTATGAGCCAACAGGCAAAAGATTTATTACAAAAAGTTAATGGAGAGTGGAGAAATATGGATAGAGTTATTCCTTTAATGAATGCAGTGGTAACAGGATACATTATTGCAGTTTCAAAAGTTTTAGGAAGAGGAGCTACAGCAATGAGTCAAATGCTTATTAAGGAAATTGGAGATGTAATTGCTGAGATGGTTGACCAAATACTTGGTGATAAACAACTTAAATATAATGTTGAAAATAGAGCAGAGTTAATAAAATCTGCTTTACTTGAAATGGGTATCTGCAAAGATGTTGAGGTAATATCTGAAGGGAAAGAAAATGAAGAAACCCATATAATTAAAATTAAAGATTCTATATTCCTCCCAACACATATGGTTTTAGTTCATCAAGGTTATAAAGAGTTTCCATTAAGTCCAGAAGGGCTAATATGTGCCGCTATTGTAAGAAAAGTTTTAAGGACTAAAGAGGGAGGAAATGCTGAGGCACAAGTTAGAGTTAATACTAAACTTCCAACAGATGAAAAAACTTTAATTGTCGAAATTAAAGAAGTAAAAGCAAAATAAATTAAAATTTAATTGTAGTCACTATTTTAATAATCTATTAATTAATTTTTGTTCTTTTTATCATTTTATTTATAAACATAAATATACTAATTTATTATAATAACTAATATATAGAAAATATGGAAAATTTTATGTTAAGTTTAAGATAACATAAAAAGAAAAAGTTTAATCTTTTGTGATGAGTATGATAATTTTAAGAAACGAAATTTGCGATAAATTGGAAGATATTGTTAAAAATTTAAAGATAGTTAAGCATTGTATAGGATGTGAAGGGATAAATTTAGAAATTGAAAATCCTTATCATCATCCCTCTATAGAACTTACTCAAAAATGTAATTTGAACTGTATTTACTGTTATTCTAAGCATAAAAATATAAAGAGAGGTATTTATGGAAATTTAGAAAATGCAAAGGCGGTTACAATATCTCAATACGGAGAGCCACTAATGGATTTGGAAGGAGTAAAAAAAGGTATTGAATTTTGTAAGGATTTGGATTTAAGAGTGGATTTGCAAACCAATGGAGTTTTATTAAATGAAAAAATTATAGAGGAATTTAAAGATTTAGGTTTGGATATAATAATGATTAGTTTAAGTTCTTTTAATAGAGAAAAGTATAAATTATTAACTGGAAGGGATTACTTTTCCAAAGTTTTAGAGAATATAAAAATAGCCTCAAAGTATTTACATACAATTGTTAGAACTATATATATTCCAGGATTTAATGATAATGATTTATTAAAATTATCTAAAGAACTTAACGGCTATGTAGATGAAATTATGGTACATCATCTAATTTTATACAAAGAAAATGAGAATTCCTTAAAAAATCTAAATATAAACTTTGATGAGGTTGGTAAAATTAAAAATTTATTATTAATGGTAAATAAAATGCAAGAAAATTCCCCAAAAATTAATGTTACTATTAAAGGATGCTTATTAGTTCAATTAAAGGAAATGGATGGTTTTATATTAAACAATATAACTTATGATGTTTTTTCAGAAGTTCCAGATATTAAAAGGGAATATAAACCATTACCGTGGTGATTTTATGAACTTTGAGATTTTTGATACTGATTATATAACAATAATTTTTGTTAAAGATAAACTAAATTATACTGGAAGAGAGATAGAGCCGTTATGGGCTTTTAAAGTTTTTAATGTTCAAAAAGATAACATAGTTGTTTTTAGAGGTAAAATGGAAGTTCCAATTGATAATATGAAGGATTTGAAAGACATAAAAAGAGAAAAAGATATAGATATACCAATAAAATCTGATGATGCCATAAATTTTGTTATAGAGCATTTTGATAACATAGATTTAAAGACAATATATTTAAGGCAGAGATTGTTAGTTTGCATAACTAAAGAAATTATTGAAGATAATTGTAATTTAAAACTAAGGAGAGATGGGGATGATTTATACTATAATAACAAAAAACTGTCTGTATGTATTGCCTGTAAAGGAATTGTTTCTTCAAAGATACACTTAGGAATTAATGTAAAATCAAAAGGAGCAAAACATATAGAAATTATAGGATTGGAATATTTGGGAATAAAGGATATTGATAAAATTATGAAAGATATAGCAATTAAATATGCTGAGGAAATAAATAAAATAGAAAAAGATATTAGAAAGACACTTCCATTATATTAAATTAATATTCTGGAATTTTTGCCTTACTTAATTTTTCAAATCCATTTTTTTTAATTAAATATAAATCCTCAATTCTTATACCAAATTTATTTTTTAAATATAAACCTGGCTCAATAGTTATTATCATTCCCTCTTTTAAAATAACATCTTCATTATCTTTTAATTTGTTCGATAATCTTGGCTCCTCATGAACCTCTAAACCAACACCATGTCCCAAAGAGTGAATAAATAACTTTTCATAATCTCCTAAGAACTCTTTAACTATACTATCAAGTTGTTTAGCAGTAATTCCTTCTTTTAAATATTCTTCAGCAACTTTTTTTGCTTCATAAACTAAGTTGTAGATTTTTTTCATTTCTTCATCATCTTTTAATAAAAATGTTCTTGTTATGTCTGAACAATATCCTTCAAAAACAGCTCCAATGTCAATTAATAAAATATCCTCTATTTTATCTTTTGTAGGTAAAGCATGAGGGAAAGATGTCTTTTTACCAGAGACTACAATAGAATCAAATGCTGGCTTTATTGAACCATTTTTTTTCATAATATATTCTATCTCAGCCGCTAATTCATATTCATTTAAATCTTTAACATCATCTAAATTATTTAAAACCCAATTCATTGCCTTATCACTAATTTCAGCGGCTTTTTTAATTAATTCTATTTCATCTTTATCTTTAATCATTCTCATCTCTTTAATTTTGTTGGATATTATTTTATATTCTTTATCAATATATTTTAAATAACTAATTGATAGTTCTCTCTCAACTCCATCACATCCTTTAAATATTTCTTCCCAGCTTTTAAACTCTCTAATTTCTAAAAAATTAAAATTCTCTTCAGCATAATCTTTATCAAGTTTTCCAACATATAGATAAGGTTGTTCTTCAAAAACTAATACAGAAAAACTCATAAAATATTTTCCTAAAAAATAATTTATATTTTCCTTCTTTAATATCACCGCCTTTTTTATATTTTCACTTTCCATATATTTTAAGAATCTTTCAATTCTACTATTCATTATTATCACCAAAAGTAGTTGTGATATTATGATTATTTATAAAGAAATATCAAAACTAAATAAAAAATTTCCTTTGTTGAATGAAGAAAAAATACTCTTAGGAACTGATGGAAGTGTAACAAATATCTTAGAAATTTTATTTGAAGAAGTTTGTAAAGTAGAAACAATAAATCAAAAAATTGTCAATAATACAAATTATAGGGAGGTTATTCTTAAAGTTAATGAGACACCATTAGTTTATGCTATTTCAAAAACTCCTTTTAAAAATATTGAAGAGGAAAATCTTAGAGAAGAAATAAAAAAAGATTTATTGTCAGCAGATATTCCAATAGGAAAAATTATAAGAAAACACAACTTAGAAACAAGGAGGGAGATTAAATACATAGGCATTGCAGAGCTTGACGATAGATTAAAATCACTACTAAAAACCAAACATAATAAATTACCAAAAAGAACATATAATATAATATACAAAAATAAAATATTGATGGAAATCACTGAAATATTTGCTATTAGAGGAAAATTAGTAGATTAAGAGGCGTTGCTTCCATAAGGAAGCAATGCATCAATTTTGATGAAACTTTATTAAAGTTTCTTACAGAACTTTTTGCTATTAGGGATAAATTAGTGTATTAAGTAGCATTGCATTTGTAATTTTTAATTTCTTTAAGAATTGTTGGTGGAACTATGAGAGAGGCTATGTTTTATGAGAAATTAGATGATAATAAAGTTAGATGCAACTTATGTCCAAGACATTGTATAATTAATAATGGAAAAAGAGGATTTTGTTGGAATAAACAAAATATAAATGGAATTTTGTATGCTATTGGTTATGGGAAAGTTTGTTCTTTGGCAATAGACCCGATAGAAAAAAAGCCATTATTCCATTTCTATCCAACAACTCAAGTGGTTTCTTTAGCTATTGGAGGCTGTAATTTTAGATGCTTACACTGTCAAAATTGGACAATTTCCCAATTTCCACCTGATGAAATTCCTTATAGAGAAATGACACCAGAAGAAATAGTTGAGATTGCTATAAAATACAACTGTCCAGGAATTTCTTATACATATACGGAGCCAACAGTTTATTATGAATTTATGTATGACACTTCAGTTATAGCAAAAGAATATAACTTATTCAATGTCATGATTACCAACGGATACATAGAGAAAGAACCATTAAAGGCTTTGCCAGTAGATGCTATGAACATAGATATTAAAGGAAATGCTGATTTTTATAAAAAAGTTTGTAAGGCAACATTAGAACCAGTATTAGAAACCTGCAAATTAGCAAAAAAATTAGGAATACATGTAGAAGTAACGAATTTAATAGTTCCAGGTTATAATGACAATATAGACGATTTATTATTTATAATACACTTTGTAAGAGATGAATTAGGAAGAGAAACTCCACTACACTTTTCAAGATTTCATCCTGATTATAAATTAACAGATGTCCCTCCAACACCAATAGAAACCTTAGAGATGGCAAGAAATTTAGCTATTGAAGAAGGATTAAAGTATGTTTATATTGGAAATGTCCCTGGGCATGAGGGAGAAAATACTTATTGCCCAAATTGTGGAGCTTTGCTAATAGAAAGATATATATTTAACGCTAAAATAGTTAATTTAGATGTAGAAACAAAAAGATGCAAAGTCTGTGGAGAAAAAATTGATATAATTTTATAAAATAATTTTTATAAAATTACTCTTTTAATGCTGGGATTATCTTCTTACCTATTAATTTAATTGCTGTTTCTTTGTTTGGTCCAATTGGTGATCCAGCAACTATTTGAGTTACTCCCATTTCTGCTAATTTCTTACATTTTTCAATAACTTCTTCTGGTGTTCCGTAAATTGAGAATGCCTCTAACATAGTGTCATCAACAGTTCCAAAGGCTGTTCCAAAGTCTCCTTTTTTCAATGCCTCTCTAATTTTATTAACTTTTTCTTCATCAATACCATGTCTCTCTAAAACTACTGGTGGAGAACCTGCAGCAATGAATGCAACGACAGGAACAGCTGCTTGTTTAGCTTTTTCTGAGTTTTTATCTACTGACATACATGCATAAGCGGCAACATCAATTTCATCCATACTTCTTCCAGCAGCTTCAGCTCCTTTCTTAATTAATGGAATTGCCGCTTCAAAGTCTTTTGGATTTGATGCGTTAATTAAAACACCATCTGCAATCATACCAGCAGTCTCTAACATTTTAGGTCCTTGAGCCCCCACATAGACAGGGACTTTCTTTTGAATAGGCTTAACTGCTAATGCAGCTCCTGCCAATTTAACGACTTTTCCTTCAAAAGAGACTCTCTCTCCTGCTAATAATTTTCTAATAACTTCTATACTTTCTTTTAATGTTGTAACAGGCTTAACCCACTCAATACCCAATGTGTCAAATGTTGCTTTGTCCCCTGGACCAATACCTAAAACAGCTCTACCTCCAGATAACTCATCTAATGTAGCGATTGCTGAAGCAGTAATTGCTGGGTTTCTAACATATGGGTTGGTAACTCCTGGACCTAACTTAATTTTGTTTGTATTCATTGCTATAGCAGTTAAAGCCATATATACATTTCTATTGTTGTAGTGGTCTGTAATCCAACAGTATTCAAATCCATTATCTTCAGCCAACTTTACATAGTAACAGAGTTTTTGTATAGGTTCATTAGGAACAAATTCTATTCCAAATTTCATTATCTCACCTTTTTTATCATACTTTGTTTGTTATTAACAATTATTATATTATTACTTAATGATAGTAATTAAGTTTTCTATTTACCTCAAATCGAAAAATATTTATAGATGTAAAAATTTTTAATATGGGATATTAAATTTTCTAAAAATTTTGTAAAAATATTTCATTAACTATTTATATTAACTGTAAAATTAAAAAAATTAGAGAAGAAATAAATTTATAACAAACTAATAATTATAATAATTTACGGTGATTATTATGAACCTTGAAGAAAGAAAAAAAATGGAAACTAAATCGATTGATGAACTAAATCTTATAGGGAAAAAAGTTTGTGTTGATACTTGTGTGGTTATTGATGGAAGAATTACTGAATTAATTGATAGAGGTAAACTCAAAGATGCTATAATAATAATCCCTGAGGCTGTTGTTTCTGAATTAGAATATCAGGCAAATATGGGTAGAGAAATTGGATATAGAGGAATAGAAGAGTTAAGAAAGCTTATAGAAAAAGCCCGTGAGCATAATATAAAAGTTGAGTATGTTGGAGAGAGACCTACAAGAGAGGAGATATTTTTAGCAAAAAGTGGAGAAATTGATGCAATAATTAGAAAAGTGGCTAAAGAGACAAATTCTATATTATTAACAAGTGATTGGATTCAATACAACTTAGCTAAAGCCCAGGGAATTGAAGCATATTTCTTAGAAACCTTAGAGGAAGAAGTTGAACTTGTGTTAGATAAATACTTTGATGACGAAACAATGTCAGTTCATTTAAAAGAAGGTTGTCTTCCTTATGCTAAAAAAGGAAAGCCTGGAGAAGTTAAATTAGTTCCTATTGGTGATAAGGAATTAACCAAGGAAGAGATGGAAGATATTATAGATAATATCATAAAATACGCTGAACAAAACAATGGATTTTTTGAAATTCAAAGAAAAGGGGCTACTGTAATCCAATTAGGAAATTTAAGAATTTCCATAGCAAGACCTCCATTTTCTGAAGCATTGGAAGTTACTGCAGTAAGACCAATAGTTAAGGCATCATTAGAAGATTATGAACTGTCAGAAAAACTATTACAAAGATTAAAAGAAAGAGCAGAAGGAATCTTTGTCTCTGGACCTCCTGGAAGTGGAAAATCTACATTTGTAGCGGCATTGGCAGAATTTTATAGACAGCAAGGAAAAATTGTTAAAACAATGGAAAGTCCAAGAGATCTGCAAGTTAGTAAGGAGATTACTCAATATGCACCATTAGAGGGCGATATGGAAAAAACTTGCGACATCTTACTGTTAGTTAGACCAGATTATACAATCTATGATGAGGTTAGAAAAACCAGAGATTTTGAAATTTTTGCAGATATGAGAATGGCTGGAGTTGGAATGGTTGGAGTAGTTCATGCCTCAAAACCAATAGATGCTATTCAAAGATTAATTGGAAGGGTAGAACTTGGAGTTATTCCTCAAGTTGTAGATACTGTAATATTTATAAAAGATGGTAAGATTCAGAAAGTTTATGAAATTGACTTTACAGTTAAAGTTCCTTATGGAATGGTTGAGGAAGATTTAGCAAGACCAGTAATTGAAGTTAAAGATTTTGAAACTGGTAAGGTTGAATATGAGATTTACACTTACGGAGAACAAGTCGTAGTTATGCCAATTAAAGAGGAAGATACAAAGAAATCTCCAATCTATGGATATGCTGAGGAGAGATTAGAGGAAATTTTAAAAAAACTTCTACCAAGAAAAGCTAAACCAATGGTAAAGGTTACAGGAGATAACTCAATAGATTTAATTGTTCCAGAGAAATATGTTGGGGCTATAATAGGAAAAGGAGGAAAAGAAATTTCTAAGTTAGAGGATATGTTAGGTTTAAAGATTTCAGTTAAAGAAAAAGAGGCTGAAGAAAAAAAGGATATGGAAAAAATATATAGAAAGTATGAATTTGTAAATGAACTTGAATCTACAAAGATTTATGAGACAGATAAATATGTTGTTGTTGATGTTGGAGAAGATTACGCTGGAGAGAATATAAGGATATATATTGATGGAAAACTACTAACAACTGTAACTGTTAGAAATGATGGAACAGTTAGGATAAACAAAAAAACTAAAGTAGGTAAAGAAATTTTAGATGCAATGATAGAAGGAAAAGATATTTATGTTGAGTAAGATCTAAATAATTTAATTTATTTTCTAAACCAAAGAGGAATTGTAGATATTAAAAATAAAGATATTAAAAAAACAGCTTTAGGTATTGGAGCTTTTGTGTTATTGTTTTTGTATAATGATTCCATCATTTTTTTAAGATTTTTTGGAGCTTCACCTTTATGTAACTGAATAGTACTTCCTTGTAGCTTTCCATTTATGCCATTTATTATATCTTTAGTATCATTAATTAATGGAGCAAAAAATATGCATCCTGATTTTTTTAACTCATCTAAAGTCATTTCTCCATTATACAATTTTTTAATTTCATCTTCTGTTAAACTTCTATTAAATATGCCCACTCCTGATACAATTATATTAGAACCCCAATATCCTTTCCATGGTCTATTAGCAATATATAACGGACTATTCTTATATTGATTAGAGCAAGTAACTAATGAGCCATCGGGTAATCGTGTATTACCATGCCAGATATAGTCAAATTTAGGATTTTTTTCATCATAAACTAATTCTCCATTCTTATATATCTTAACTTCTCCATTCTCATAAGTTAATGCAATATGTTGATACTCATTAGTATCTAACTGTACATTAGTTGTAATCCATGCCCAACTATCTGATTTACCATCTCCATCTTTATCTATTGAAATTGCATATTTTAGTTTATTATCTTTAGTTAGTGCAATTTCATAAGTAGTTTCTTTGTTAAGTATTATATCATAATTAGTAGTTTGACTACCAGTAGGTTTTATCCAAAAAGATGTTGTAAATTCTGAATTACCATTCATAGATAGTTTGCTATTATTCTTATCTCCACCATTAAATATTAATTTGCTATAATCACCATAATTTTCTACATCACCATAAATAAAAGTTAATAAGCATAGAATAATTGTAAGAAATACTATTTTAAAGGATATTTTCATGTTTTCACCTTATAATAATATAATATATACTATAGCTATAAATATGTAAATCTTACTATTCAGGATCTATAATATCTTCTTTTGAATTAATTAATCCCTTTATACAATGTAGAGTTCATAACAATTCTTATAAAAGTTATGTTGATTTACAATAAATTGTGACTAAAAATCTCTGCTTTAGGGTGGGATATCATCATATTCATATGCATCCACTTAAATCTAATTTATTAATTTAAATTTATAGATTATAGATAAAATAAAAAATAAAAATTTAGAAAATTTAAAAATTAAAAAAAGTTATTTATTCGGAAGAGTTAAAATTCATCACCTCCGAAGTCTCCGCCTTCTCCTCCTTTCTCCTCTTCTTTAGTTTTCTCTGCGGCAATAACATCATCAATTCTTAAGAGCATGACTGATGCTTCAGTAGCAGAGTCAATTGCTTGAGTCTTAACTTTTAATGGTTCAACTACTCCTCTTTCTAACATGTTAACAACTTCTCCTTCGAAGACATCTAATCCGCAAACTTCTCCTCCTTCTTTTTCGTGAGCAGCTCTTAACTTAACGAGCATGTCAATTGGGTCTAATCCTGAGTTCTCAGCTAATGTTCTTGGAATGACCTCTAAAGCATCAGCAAATGCCTTAACTGCTAACTGTTCTCTTCCAGCAACTGTTTCAGCGAATTTTCTTAATCTCTTAGCTAATTCTATTTCAGTAGCTCCTCCACCAGCAACAATCTTACCTTCTTCTAATGCACACTTAACTACTCCAATTGCATCATCTAAAGCTCTTGCAACTTCTTCAACGACATGCTCTGTTGAACCTCTTGCTAAGATTGTTACAGCCTTTGGATGCTTGCACTGCTCAACGAATATCATTGCATCTCCAGCAACTTTTCTCTCTTCAACTAATCCAGCTTCTCCTAAATCTTCTGGTGTTAAGTCATCAATCTTTGTAACGATTCTTGCTCCTGTTGCTTTAGCTAATTTCTCCATATCTGATTTTTTAACTCTTCTTACTGCTAAGATTCCCTTCTTAGCTAAGTAGTGCTGAGCTAAGTCATCAATTCCTTTCTGACAGAAGACTACGTTAGCTCCAGTTGCGGCAATCTTCTCAACCATGTCTTTAATCATTTTCTCTTCTTGCTCGATGAACTCCATTAATTTAGCTGGGTCAGTTATTCTTATTTCTGCGTCAGTTTCTGTCTCTTTAACTTCAATTGGGCAGTTTAATAATGCAATTTTTGCATTTTCAACTTTCTTTGGCATTTGTGGATTAACTCTTTCTTTGTCAATAACAACTCCTCTTATTAATGTAGTTTCTTCAATTGGAGCTCCTTCTTTCTTCTCAACTTTAATTAAATCCTTATCAACTTTTCCAGTTTCTTCATCAACAACTGCTTTAACAGCGTCAACAACAATTTCAGCTAACTGTTCTCTTGCTTTTTCTGCTCCTTTACCAGTTATAGCAGTCATTGCTATTTTCTTTAACATTTCAGTATCTTCAGGTTTTACCTCTTTAGCTATATCTTTTAATTCTTCAACTGCCTTGTTTCTTGCCATTTCGTATCCATTGATGATGACTGATGGGTGGATGTTTTGGTCTAATAACTCTTCAGCCTTTCTTAATAACTCTCCAGCAATAACAACTGCTGTTGTTGTACCATCCCCTACTTCTTTCTCTTGTGTTTTAGCAACTTCTATTAACATCTTAGCAGCTGGGTGTTCAACACTCATTTCTTTTAATATTGTAACTCCATCGTTTGTAACAACAATGTCTCCTAATTCATCAACTAACATTTTGTCCATTCCTTTTGGACCTAATGTTGTTCTAACAGTCTCAGCGATAATTCTACCTGCTAATATGTTCATTCTTTGAGCATCTCTTCCAACGTATCTCTTAACATTTTGTGGTAATACTACTATTGGGGTTCCTGCCATTGCCATGTCTCTCACCTCACTTTGTTACCTTATTCGGTATCTATATGTTTATGAAATTCTATATATATTTTATGGTTTTGTGCATATATATGTCACTATCAATAGAATTAAATATATAAATTAAACAAATTAAATAAATAATTTTAATATATAACAATATCTTTTTTAATTTTAATTAAAAAATTAAAAGAAATAAAATAGACATTTATTCATTAGTAACTTCTTCATTTTCTTTTTTTTCACTAATTTTTTCCAATTTTGCTAATGCTAATCTGGCACCTTCTTCAATTTCATCTGAAAAGATATTTCCAATGTTTATTAGTACAATTACGCCCCAGATAACTAATATTATCAATACAATTCCTGCTATAACTGGAGACATTCCAGCCATTATTGGTAAGAAGAACAGATAAGCAATTATTGCTACGATTAAATATGCTAATGCTCTTAAACCTCTCCTATATCTTTTTAACTTATCGTCTGTTATTCTTTCTTTTGCTAATTTTGAAGCAATTATGTCAGCAACACCATCCATTAATTCTCCAAAATCTTTAACTATTTTTAAAAATACATAAGCTAACGCTATAAAAACAATTGCTGAAATAATTGGTTTTAAAGCTGTTAATCCAAATAAATATGGATTTCCAAGCATATCAGCAATTGGTATAAAGACAAGGACTCCAAATAACCATATTAACCCTGCAACGACTAAACTAATTACTATCTGAGGGACATTCTCTTTCAATTTTAATATTCCCTCTTTATATAACCTTTCAGTATTGTCCATTCATTATCACCTCACAATTAATTATTTATATTACTAATCATATAAACTTATAATTTTCATTATATTTATAGTTTATTTAATTTTATTTATTTTTGTTTAATGTTTATTACTACTTTAACCATGCTTCAACTCTTTTATTGTATTTATATTTTTAAAGATTTTTTTAGATTTATCTAACTCCTCTACCTTTATATAAAACGGATTTAAGTAAGATATAAAATATCTTAAAGATAAGTTACTATCTTCCATTAGGATCTTATTTAGAATATGTAAGGAGTTTCTTTTATATAAAGCAAATAGAGGCTCTATAAAACCATTCTCATGCATTGGAACTATGCATAAATTGTCTTTTTTAGATATTTTTATATAAGAGATTAATTTTATTATAGATTCTTTCGTTATATATGGACAATCGCATGGCAAAACAATAAACCACTCTGCATTTAAAGCTCTCATACCGCACAAAATACCCATAAGAGGGCCTTTATTTTCAATCAAGTCAAAGGAGATTATGCATTTATATTTATTTAAATATTCTTTTTCTTTATCTAAGTCAATAGAATTTTTTGCAAAAACTGTAACATAAGGAATATTTAAACTTTTTAAAACATCTGATGGGTAATTTATAAGATACTTTCCATTAAAAATTCTAAATGGTTTTTTTCCACCAATTCTCTCTCCCTTACCACCAGACAAAATTATTCCTCCAATGATACTCCCACCCAAAATGTTAAAAACTTTAATAACCTTTTAATAACCTTTTGACAATTATGATAATAAGGATTTATTGTTAATGTAGGTTAATCTTTGTAAGTTGTAATTAATAAGTATTATTCTTAATTTATACTTAATTTATATAAATGGTGATGATTATGAGCACAGCAGTAAAGGTAAAAAATTTAACAAAAAAATATGGGGATTTTAAAGCATTAGATAATGTCTCTTTTGAAGCAAAAAAGGGAGAGATTTTAGGAATTGTTGGAAAAAGTGGAGCAGGAAAAACTACTCTAATAAAAATTTTAAGAGGTTCCTTAGATTACGATGAAGGGGAAGTGGAAATATTGGGTAGAAAAGATAACTTTAAAGAGGTAACTGCTATTCATTTACAGAGAAATTTTGCACTATGGGCAGAGCCAGTAATTAATAACATCATAAGAAAACTTTACGCCATAAGAAACAAATCTGATGAGCAACTACCAATGGAAGAGGAATGGGAAGAGTATGAAAAAGATGCCTTAGAGATATTAAAATTAGTTGGTTTAGAACATAAAAAGGATGCTTTTGCAAACATACTAAGTGGTGGTGAAAAACAAAGGCTAATATTAGGTAGGCAGATAGCTAAAATTTATGAAAAGGGAGAGGGAGTTTTATTATTGGATGAACCAGCAACAATGGCTTGTCCAGCATCTAAGCAGAAACTATTAGATGTAATTAAAAACATTAGAGATAAGTTAAATGTAACTGTGATTATAACCTCCCATTTGCCAGAAGTGCATAGATATCTTTGTGATAGATTGATATTATTGGAAGATGGAAAAGTAAAAAAAATTGGAGATGTTGAAACCGTCTTAAATGAGTTTTTGAAAGAAATGAAGCCACCTTATATAAGAACTCCTAAAATAAAGGATAATGATATAATAAAAGTTGAAAATGTCTCTAAGAGATACTATGTTATTCATGGAGGAGAAACATTAAACTTAAAAAATATCTCCTTCAATGTTAAAGAAGGGGAAATAGTGTCTATTATTGGACCAAGTGGTGTTGGAAAAACTGTAATTATGAGATTGATGGCTGGCTTAGAATTACCAGATGAAGGGAGAATTATTGTTGATGGAGTTGATATAACCAAATATGGATGGGAAAGAATAAATCTTAGAAAAAGAATAGGAATTATGCATCAAGAGTTCTCTCTACCATATTATCAAACAGTTGAAAATTTATTAAAATATAGATTGGGATTAAAAGGAGAAAAGGCAATTGCATATGCAAAAGTAAAGGCTGAAGAACTTGGCATTTCCCCAAAGATTGTAGATGCAATTTATCAATTAATTGATGTCCCAGAGGCAGAGAGAGTTTCAAAACTTCAAAAGATGGGTTTAACAGAAGATATAATTTATAAACTATTCCCACCAATTGTTGAAGATTTTAAGCCAGATGAAATTTTAGAGGCGTTAGATTTAGGTAAGGACATTTTAAAGAAAAAAGTTTCTGAACTTAGTGGAGGGCAAAAGGTTAGAGTGGCTATGGCTTTACAGTTAATAACTAAGCCAAAGATTTTATTCTTAGATGAGCCTTTTGGAGATTTAGATCCAATAACATTAAGAGATGTTGCAAACTATTTAAAGAAAATAAATGAGAAATTTGGCACAACAATAGTTTTAGTCTCCCACTGTGTAGATTTTATTAAAGAGATTAGTGATAGAGCAATACTCTTAGATAATAATAAATTAGTTATGGAAGGAAAACCTGAAAAGGTTTGTGAGGAATTTATAAAAAGAAGTAATGTAAAGTTCCTTCAGCCATAGAAGTTTTTGTTTCCCATTTTATAGCATAATAATAGTATTTAACTTAATTTATACAAACAGAATCTATGGAAATGGGCTGTCATCAACTCACAGATTCATCGAGAATACCATTCCCTCCGTTGTGAGTTCATTGGACTTCGGGCTGAACGGAGACAGCCCCATAAAATCTTTTTATCAAAGTTATGATGACCTCGAAGGCAGAGTCCTCTCATCGGTTATATAACAATATTGTTCCACTGATATTTATATATTACGATATGCTACAAAAACTAAGAAACTACTACAAACCCTACTACCCATCGTCGCCGCTGAATTCATAACCATCCTAAAGCAGAGTTTCTTAGAAACGGTTTAAGAATTATAAAGCATTTTCACCTCTTTCGCCGGTTCTAACTCTAACGACATCTTCGACAGGGATTACGAAGATTTTACCATCTCCGGGGTTACCAGTTCTTGCATTTTCACATATAATATCAATAACTTTCTCAACATCATCGTCTTTTACAACTAATTCAATTTTTACTTTTTGTAATAAATCTACTATATACTCCCTTCCTCTGTATCTCTCAACTATACCTCCTTGAACTCCTCTTCCTTTAACCTCTGTAACTGTCATCCCTAAAAATCCATTTTCTGATAACGCCTTTTTTACTATCTCTAATTTCTCTGGCCTAATTACTGCTTCTATCTTTTTCATTTTATCCCCCTAATTATAGTTTTATTTTCTTCTTTTTATAATTTATTTTTTTATTTTTCTAACTTTTTTTATTTATTATTTATTTTATTTATTATTTATCTTTATTTTTATCCCTACCTCTTAAAGGAAGGCAATTTCCTTCCGTAGTAAAATATTTATTTAATTATAATACTTTGTTTTTTAAAGGCATAAGGAAGTAGGGTGGAAGGTAAGTTTGTTCCTACTAAAACTTTGAGGTGAAAATTATGAATGGTGTTGATGTGTTCTTCTTTATGTGGGCGGCATCGTTGATATTTTTTATGAAAGCAGGGTTTATAGCATTAGAGATTGGGCAATTTAGATCTAAAAATGTTGCGTATCATTGTGTTTTAAAATTGTTAGACTTAGCGGCTGTATTTATTGCATATCTTTTAATTGGATATGGAATTTCTTATGGTTTAGAAAATATAATGCCTCTAATTACAGGGAATTTTGATGCTGAGTTAGGAGCTTGGTTTCTAAAAATGGCAATGTTTGCCGCTGCGGCGGTTACAATTATAACTGGTGGTGTTGCTGAAAGAATAAAAATTCTTCCATATTTTATTGGAGCATTGTTAGTTGCTGGAATTCTATATCCAATTGTTGAACACTTAGTTTGGGGAGGTGGCTTTGCAAGTTTAGGAATAAACTTCCATGACTATGCTGGAAGTGGAGCAGTTCATTTATTTGGAGGATTAGTTGGTTTAATGGCAGCATATGTTTTAGGACCAAGAATTGGAAAATACATTAATGGAAAACCTCAGGCAATTCCTGGGCATAATATACCCTTAGCAGTTTTAGGAGCTTTTATTTTAGCGTTTGGATGGTATGGATTTAACATAGGAAGTGCTGTAGGAGTTAGTAATGGTGTAGAGTTAGCGAGTGTAGGGATTGCTACAACGATGGCTCTTGCAGGGGGTATAATTGGAGGAGCCTTAAGTTCAAAAAACGACCCATTATATACAGCAAACGGTATGTGTGCTGGTTTAGTGGCAGTTTGTAGTGGTGTTAATTTATTTACACCAATAGGAGCATTTATAGTTGGTTTGTTGGCAGGATTACAACAGCCATTTACATTTAAATTCATAGAGGAAAAATTAAAAATAGATGATGTCTGTGCAATTGGTCCAGTTCATGCTATGAGTGGTTTTATTGGAGTTATTTGTGCAGGGATTCCATTCCTATTAAAATCTGGAGCAAATGTTTCATTATTGGGACAGATAATTGGGGCAATTACTATTGCAATAATAGCAGTTGTTGGAGGATTCATAATTTATAAAGGATTAGATATGACAATTGGTTTAAGAGTTCCAGAGAATGTTGAGAAAACAGGTTTAGATGAAGCAGTATTACAAGTAAGGGCTTACTCAGAAGAGTAAAATTATAGTTTTTTAAGATATGTTTCTTAATATATAATAAAAGTATTTATATAATTTTAATTATCTTTTTTTAAAGAAATTAAATGTCATTATAAATTTATTATTAATTTTTAATGATTTTATAATATTCTATAATTTTAAATATGTGATAATATGGAACTTATGATGGCTATAGGTTATTTAGGGTTAGCATTAGCATTAGGGGCTTTAGTAGCAAAAGTTTCTGAAAAGTTAAAAATCCCAGATATACCGTTATTACTGTTATTAGGTTTAATTCTAGGACCCTTTTTGCAAATAATTCCTTCTGAATCTGCTATGGAGATTTTTGAATATGCTGGACCAATAGGATTAATATTTATTTTGTTAGGAGGAGCCTTTACAATGAGAGTTTCTTTACTTAAAAAAGTAATACATACAGTTATTCGTTTAGATACTATAACTTTTTTAATTACTCTGGTTATTTCAGGGTTAATATTTAATATGGTTTTAAATCTTCCTTACACATCGCCAGTAGGATATTTATTTGGAGCTATATGTTCTCCAACAGATCCAGCCACACTAATTCCAGTATTTTCAAGAGTAAAAACGAACCCTGAAATTGCTATAACCTTAGAGGCAGAGAGTATATTTAACGACCCCTTAGGAATTGTTTCTGCAAGTGTTGTCTTAGGATTACTTGGAGTTTCATCAACTATAAAAAATCCAGTAATTGATATATTATCCTTATCTGTTGGAGCAATTATCATCGGATTACTGTTAGGTAAAATATACGAAAAAATTATTGTGCATTGTAATTTTCACGAATATGTAGCCCCATTAGTTCTTGGTGGGGCTATGATTATTTTATATATTGGAGATGAACTATTACCAACTATTATTGGCTATGGATTTAGTGGATATATGGCTATTGCAATAATGGCTCTATATTTAGGAGATGTTTTATTTAGAAGGAAGATATTTGAAAGTTATGAGAATATAGTAAGATTTTGCGACGATTTATCTTTATTAGCAAGAATATTTATATTTGTATTCTTAGGAGCGTGTGTTGAATTAAGTATGTTTAAAAACTATTTAATTCCAGGTTTGTTGGTTGCCTTAGGTTCTATATTCTTAGCAAGACCACTGGGAGTTTTTGTTGGGTTGATAGGAACAAAACATTCGATTAAAGAAAAGTTATACTTTGCCTTAGAGGGGCCAAGAGGTGTAGTTCCAGCGGCATTGGCGGCAACTGTTGGAGTGGAAATTTTAAAAAATGCAGATAAGATTCCAAAGGAGATAACTAAGTATATAACTCCAATAGATATTGCTGGAACTATACTAATTGGAACTTTTTTAACAATACTGTTGAGTGTTATAATAGAGGCATCTTGGGCAGAGATATTGGCTTTAAAGTTAATTGGTAACTATAAATCAAAAGGTGAAAATTTATGATTTTAGAGGGTAAAGTTGTCTCTGGATTTGGAGAGGGAAAATATTTTTTGTCAATTCCTCAATATAAAGAATCTTTTAAAAAAATTTTAAACTTTGAACCTTACGAGGGGACATTAAATTTAAAAATAGACAATGAGTTTGAGATAAACAAATTTAAATACATTGAGACTGAGGATTTTGAATATAATGGTAAAAAGTTTTTTGGAGTTAAAATTTTGCCAGTAACTATATTAATAAATAATGAAAAAATATATGGAGCAATTGTATGTCCAAAAAAAACACATCATAGTAAAGATATTATAGAAATTGTTGCTCCAATAAACCTAAGAAAAAAATTTAATTTAAAAGATGGAGACTCTGTAAAAATATTAATCAAGGGAGATGAAGATGAATAATGTAGAAAAAGCATTAAATGCCTTAAAAAAAGGAGAATTTATTTTAGTTTATGATTCAGATGATAGAGAAGGAGAGACAGATTTAGTTGTTGCTTCTCAATTCATAACACCAGAACATATAAAAAGGATGAGAAAGGATGCTGGAGGTTTAATTTGCACTGCTATACATCCAGATATATGTAACAAGTTAGGAATTCCATTTATGGTCGATATTTTAGAGTTTGCCTCTCAAAAATTTAAAGTTTTGAAAGAGTTATATCCAAACGATATTCCTTATGATGAAAAATCGTCGTTTTCAATCACTATAAACCATAGAAAAACATTTACTGGAATTACTGACAAAGATAGGGCATTTACTATAAAAAAATTAACTGAATTAGTTAAAGATAATAGATATAATGATTTTGGTAAAGAATTTAGGAGTCCAGGGCATGTTATTTTGTTGAGAGCATCGGAAGGTTTAGTAAAAAATAGAAGAGGGCATACTGAGATGACTGTTGCCTTGGCAGAGATGGCTAATCTTATTCCTATAACAACGATATGTGAAATGTTGGGAGATGATGGAGAGGCAATGAGCAAAAATGAAACAAAAAAATACGCTGAAAAGCATAATTTAGTTTATCTTAGTGGAGAAGATATAATTAATTATTACTTAGAAAAATATTTAAAGAACATATAAAAAATATTTAGAAAAAAGACTAAAATTTTTATTAGATGATTTTGCTGGATATTAAGTTAAATTTTTAGATTTTCTATATACAATATAAGTGAGGAATGCAAATATTAACAGATAGACATTTAAGGGAATTGGAGCTTTTGTGTTATTGTTAGTATTTGGAGTATTAAAATTGTAGTTTATTGCACATATTGTAAGTCTATATCCACCACGAGTATCATTATAAAATTTACTATTAGTCAAAAAGGATTTACCTAGATAAATTTTAAGACCTTCAACCCCATGAATAGTATCACCATACCATATTATGACATAATCATTTAAAGTATTATTATAAGGTACATAATATCTATTTGTATAATTTATTGTTATATTAATACCATTAACTGTTTTAGATTCATAAAAATTTGTAGTACATGGAAATATTTCCTGGTAAATAATTTCTCCACTACTCACATTTTTTATTGTTATATTTACAGCATTATATTCTGCATAGGAATTTTTCATAAATAATAAAGAGATAGTGATTAAGATTTTTCATACTATCACCTTAAAAATCCAATAATATATATTTACCTTAATACTAATATAAAAAAATTTATATTGATTTTGGGATATGTTTTAAATACTGTAGTAAAAAATTCGTCCAAAATATTGGAAAAATGGTATATAAATAAACTTAAATTATTTTATAGCATCTTCAAACTCAATCATTGCACTTAAAACTTTTTCATCTTCAAATGGCTTTCCTTGAATCTGTAAGCCAACTGGAATTCCATTTATTTCTCCGCAAGGAACTACACCCGCACATAAACCACATATATTGGCTGGAACTGTTAATACATCATAACTATACATTTCCATTGGAGTTAATTTTTCTCCCAACTTGTGAGGTAGTTTAGGAACTGTTGCTCCTACGATAATATCGACATCTTTCATAATTTTAATCATCTCATTTCTCATTAAATTCCTTGCTTTTAAAGCATTTTTATAATATTTTCCACTATACTCTTTTTGACTAATCATTGAACCAATCATAATTCTTCTTAAAACCTCTTCTCCACAGACCTCTTCTATTCTATAACCATATCTTCTTCCATCATATCTTCTTGTGGATGAGAAGAACTCAACATAATTTATTAAATAGTAAGTAGGCAAAGCCAAATCAACATATTTGTAACTTAACTCAACAATTTCACATCCTAAATCCTTAAAAACTTCAATACCTTTTTCTATTTTATCTCTTATTTTTTCATCAACAACATCCATAAACTCCTTAACAACACCTACTTTAAAGCCCTTAATGTCTATTTTTTCAAATGGTTTAGTTTCAACTGTTGTAGTATCCTTCAAATCCTTACCTTTAATTATATTTGTTAATAATAATGCATCTTTTGCTGTTTTTGTTAATGGTCCTATTTGGTCAAAACTCATAGCCAAATCACATAATCCGTATCTACTAACAACCCCATAACTTGGCTTAAATCCAACAACTCCACAGTGAGATGCTGGATTCCTAATACTTCCACCAGTGTCACTACCTAAGGCCATATCACATAAATCTGCGGCAACAGAAGCGGCACTTCCTGAAGAACTTCCTCCTGGAATTCTATCCTCTGCTCTTGGGTTTTTTGTTGGGCCATAATAGGAAGTTTCTCCACTACTACCACAGGCAAATTCGTCCATATTAGCAATTCCAATTATTAAGCCACCATTTTCTTTAATTTTTTGAATAACTGTGGCATCATAAGGGGCTATATAATTCTCTAATGTCTTTGACGCACAAGATATAATATATCCCTTAACATTTATGTTTGCCTTAACAGCAATAATTTTTCCATATAATGGCTTTTTCTTAATCTTATCATCTTTTTCCAATTTTTTTGCTTCTTCTAAAACTCTTTCAGGTTTTACTTCTATTAATGCGTTAATATCCTTGTTAATTTTTTCTATTCTATCTAAATATTCCTCTACTCTCTCAACAATCATAAAATCACCACAGAACTTTTTATAACTTTTTATAATTACCTTATTTTTGTAATTTATAGTAATCTTTATAATCATCTTTTAAACTTTTAAAGATATTAAAGATTTATTGTTTATTATTCCATTTCTTCCAATATTTTTATTTCTTTCTCAACATCTACATCCTTAACTGTTTTAACAATCATAACTAACTCATCATTATCAATCCTAACATTTCCATACAAAACGAACTCTTCTCCCAATAACTCACTCTCTACATTTTCCATATTTATATTTTTTAATTCTTCTCTTTTCATTTTTAACAATCTTTCCACTCTTCTATCGTATGCTCTACACACTATAGTTCCAGTTCCGTCATCAACTACAAAGTTTAATCTTAAAATTTCTTCAGGAGTTACATCTCCACAAATAGGGCAGTTATAGGTTCCATCAATTTCTTCAACTCTCTTTTTACAATTTGGACATAGATATAAAAATAAAGTGTCACTTAATATTTTTACTATCGCTCCTCTAATTTCAACATTTTCTCCTTCTTTAACATCTGCAATAAACTTTCTGTTAATTGAAATTTCAACATCTTCTGGATTTACTATTATCCTTCCAAATCTACTTATATTTAAATCAATATATTCATCTTTTTCTTTAGCGTAAGCGTGTAAAACCTTTATAACATCTCCCTCTTTGATGTCTAATTCAGCCAAATCATCCCATAAACTTAACTTTATTCTGCCAGTTTCATCTTCCAACATTAAATTTCTTACTTTTCTCTTTCTATCCTCAAATTCTAACTCATTAATTCCGAAATCTTCAACTACATAAGCGATTAAATTTATATCGTTCCAATCAACTTCTCTATTATAAATATCTTCAATTTTACAATACTTTATTTTATATTCAGGAGCCTCAATACTTTCGTCTTTAATAACCTTAGTGTCAGATGTTGCTAACAACTCAGATCTTTTATTTCCCTCTCTATCGTAGTATGTCCTAACTCTACAATTAGTTATTTTTACTAAATCTCCTTCTTTTACATTCTCTAATAGTACTGTTTTTCCACCCCAGAAAGATATTTTAACTCTTCCAGTTCCATTATCTAATAAAATTTCCTGAACCTTCACTATATCTCCATTTAAATCAACGCTTTTTTTACTACCCATAGCCATAATTCTTCCTTTAACTGTAACCAACTCATTTTCATAGTTAATTAAATCTTTAATATCTACCTCTTTACTTTCAATTTTTTCTCCTTTTTTTAGTATTTCTACATCATTGGCGTTACATTCTAAGCCACTGTAATATCCTTTCCTTATATATCCTCTAACTCTAACATAATCTCCTCTCTCAACATCAATATCTGTTAAATCATCCCATAATGTAACCCTTATACTCCCAGTTTCGTCCTTAACAATAAATGACTTTAATCTTCCCACACTACCATCAGGTCTTTTAAATTCTTTGATTGGTAGAGATGAAATAACCTCTCCCTCAAATGTTGCAGTAATTCCAGGAACTAACTCATTAATTTTATATGATTCTTTAATTTTTGGTAACTCCCCATTATAGTTTTCTAACTTTTCAATCTTCGTTTCTGGGACAGAACTTAACTCCAATATGTTATTCCATTTTCTCGCTCTCGCTCTTTTGATTTTTATAACATCTCCTACTTTAATATCAATATCTGTTAAATCATCCCATAATGTAACCCTTATACTCCCAGTTTTATCAGCCAACATTATCCTTCTATACTTTCCAACACTTCCATCTTTTCTTTTGAAACTTTTTACATCTGAAACATCTGTAACTACTCCAACAATCTCAACATTTATTTGCCCTTCCTCAATGTCTTTAATTGAAAACTCCTCAACACTCTCTTTCTCAAAGCCTATTCCATATTCCTTAGCTATCATCATTAAAGCAGCATCTTTTAATAATATTCCTCCATAATCTTCAATTTTTTCTCTAATCATTCTATCCAATTCTTCTTCACTAATTCCTAATGCTTTGGCTACTTTCTTTTTAAGTTTTTTAAACTGTTCGTAGTTATCTGTCATTATTATCACCAAAAATTTTATTAATTTTTATTTATTTTATTTAATTGTTCTAATTTCTTTAACCATAAACATACTTTACAAATCTCACCACTACATGGATAACTGCAAATTTTACACTTTTTAATATCTTCTTTAAATTCAATATACTTTAAAAGTTTCTCATAACCTTTCAATATGCTAAACTTAATTCCAGGTTTTTCCTCCTCCAATATTTTAATAATCTCCTTAATTTTGTGTCTATAAGAGATTGAGGAATATGGACACGGATCTTTTTGATATTCTATTTTATTAATATCTGCATAAATTTTTACTTCATCCTCAGGAATTAATTTTAAGGGCTTAATTCTTTTAACAAATTTATCATCATCTATTTCTTTCCCAAATTGTATAATATTTTTTATATTTCCTTCGATGTAGTTCATTATAATTGTTTGGCAAAAGTCATCTAAGTTGTGTCCAATTGCTAAATAGTCACATCTTTCTTTTAAAGCATATTTATTTAATAAGTATCTTCTCACAACCCCACAAAAAGAGCAGGGCTTACCAATATTTAATTCCTTTAAATAATTGTTTTTTACGATTTCATCTAATGTATAGCCAATTTCATCTTTAAATTTTATAATTTTTAACTTTAATTTATTCTTTTTACAAAAATCTTCAACATAAAATTTTGCAGTCTCTCTAAAATCTTTTATTCCCTCATCAACGAAAAAACATATTAATTTAGCGTTTGGGATGTGTTTAAAAAGCTTTTTTAGTATATGTGCCATAACTAAACTGTCCTTCCCTCCACTGATACCAATTCCTATTTTTACATTATTCTTAATTATCTTTCTCCCTAAAACCTTTTTAACTCTCCTCTCAATGTCTTTTTTAAAGCATTCTTTGCATATATGTTTATTTGAATATCTTTGGTAATAAAATGCTTCATTACCACAATAGTCACATTTCATAATTTTCCCCTAAACAATGTTTATTAAACTACTTTATATGGCTATAGAAATAAAAATATTTATAAATAAAAAAATAGAAAATATTAATATGTAGGGTGAGATGTATGGAAAAATGGCAGCTGAAAAAATTAGCTGTTTGTTTTAATTGTAAAAAAGAAGTGGATCAAATTATAGAGATTTATACTAATCAGGCATTTGTTAAATGTTCTAACTGTGGGGCTACAAGATATTATATTTTAAGGAGGGTGGGGGTTGAAGATATAAGCATAATTGAAGATGAAAAAAAGAAAAAGCATAAGTATGAGCCGTGGTTCTTAGAAAAAAAAGCAGTATGTTTTAACTGTAGAAAAGAGGCAATACAGGATATAGCAATAACAGAAACTAAGTTAATTGTAAGATGTAGAAATTGTGGATTTACAAGGGTTTATCAGTTTCATATCTTAGATATTCCTAAATAAATTATGATTATGTAAGATTGTGAAATAAGTATGAACAAAACCAAAAAGTTTATATAGAACTTCAACGGCATATTATCTAATGTGAAAAAATTTTGAATAAAATTGAAAGATTAAAAATAAAAGAGGGGATTTAGTATGGTTAAAGAATTAAAAGTATCTGAAGCATATCAGGGAGATGTAGGGAAAGGAATTGCGAGAATTGATCCATACACAATGGACGAACTTGGTTTAAAACCAGGAGATGTTATTGAAATTGAAGGTCCAAAAGGAAAAGCTTATGCTATAGTTTATAGAGGTTTCTTAGAAGATGCTGGAAAAGGAATTATTAGAATTGATGGTTACTTAAGACAAAATGCAGGAGTAGGTATTGGAGATAGAGTAAAGGTTAAGAAAGTAGAGCTTAAAGAGGCTAAGAAAGTAGTTTTAGCTCCAACTCAGCCAATTAGATTTGGTCCAGGATTTGAAGATTTCATAAAGAGAAAAATATTAGGACAAGTATTAAGCAAAGGTTCAAAAGTAACAATTGGAGTTTTAGGAACTGCATTAACATTTGTTGTTGTTAGCACATCACCTGCAGGACCTGTTAGAGTAACTGAATTTACACATGTAGAATTGAAGGAAGAGCCTGTTAGTGAAATTAAAGAAACTAAGATTCCAGATGTTACATATGAAGATATTGGTGGTTTAAAAGAAGAAGTTAGAAAAGTTAGAGAAATGATAGAACTTCCAATGAGACACCCTGAGTTGTTTGAAAAGTTAGGAATTGAACCACCTAAGGGAGTTTTATTAGTAGGACCACCAGGAACTGGTAAGACATTGTTGGCTAAGGCTGTTGCTAATGAAGCAGGAGCAAACTTCTATGTCATAAATGGACCAGAAATAATGAGTAAGTATGTTGGAGAAACTGAAGAAAACTTAAGAAAGATATTTGAAGAAGCTGAGGAGAATGCACCATCAATAATATTCATTGATGAAATTGACGCTATCGCTCCAAAAAGAGATGAGGCTACTGGAGAAGTTGAAAGAAGGTTAGTAGCTCAATTATTAACATTAATGGATGGATTAAAAGGAAGAGGGCAAGTTGTAGTTATTGGAGCAACTAACAGACCAGATGCATTAGATCCTGCATTGAGAAGACCAGGAAGATTTGACAGAGAGATTTACATAGGAGTTCCAGACAGAGAAGGTAGAAAAGAGATATTACAAATACACACAAGAAACATGCCATTAGCTGAAGATGTTGACTTAGACTACTTAGCAGAAGTAACCCATGGATTTGTAGGGGCTGACTTAGCGGCTTTATGTAAAGAAGCGGCAATGAGAGCATTGAGAAGAATATTACCAAACATTGACTTAGAAGCAGAAGAAATTCCAAAAGAAGTTTTAGACAACTTAAAAGTTACAATGGATGACTTCAAAGAGGCATTGAAAGATGTAGAACCATCAGCAATGAGAGAAGTTTTAGTTGAAGTTCCAAATGTTAAGTGGGAGGATATTGGAGGATTAGAGAATGTTAAGCAAGAACTTAGAGAGGCAGTAGAATGGCCATTAAAGGCTAAGGAAGTGTTTGATAAGATAGGAATAAGACCACCAAAAGGAGTTTTACTCTTTGGACCACCAGGAACTGGTAAGACATTGTTGGCTAAGGCTGTTGCTAACGAAAGTGGAGCAAACTTCATAAGCGTTAAAGGGCCAGAAATATTTAGTAAGTGGGTAGGTGAATCAATACCTAAAGATGAGAAGGTTTTAGCAAAAATAAATGGTGAAATAGAGCTAATTGAAATTGAAAAACTTTATGAAGAATGGTTAAATGGAAAAGATATTGAAGTAGTTTCAGTTGTAGATGGAAAGGTTAGATGGTCTAAAATTGAAAAGATTTCAAAGCATTTAAGAACTTCTCCAATAGTTGAGATTATTACAGAATCTGGTAGAAAGGTTAAAGTTACATTAGACCATTCAGTATTTACAGTAAAAGATGGAGAAATAGTTTCTATTCCAACATCTGAATTGAAAAAAGGAGATTGGATTGTATTAGTAAATAATATTCCATCTGGAGATAAGGATGAAATTTCAAGAATAAAAATTAACAAAAATGTTGCAGAATTAATAGGTTTGTATCTCTCTGAGGGAGATATAAACAAGGACTATGTAAGAATACATACAAAAGACATTGAAATTATAAAAGAAATAGATAGGATAACAAAAGAGGAAAACATTGAAGGAAAATATTATAAAAAAGATGGCTCTTACTGGATTAAAACAAGATGGTTTGTTGAATTATGTAAAGAGTTTGGAGTAGGGGCAAAGAACAAAAAATTAGGAAAGGCATTATCTTTAAAGAAAGATTTATTGGCAAGTATTCTAAAAGGTTACTTTTCTGGAGATGGTTCATTCTACTTAAGGAATCATAAAAGAACTGGAACAATTGAAGCTGTTACAGTATCTAAAACATTAGCAGAAGAGCTATTGATTGCCCTATCAATGTTTGGTATATTTGCAAGGATAAAAGAAAGAACAAATAGGGTAGGAAATATTGAATATAGAATATTAATAGGCAGAGTAGAGCAGTTTGAAGTATTCTCAAAAGAAATAGGATTTATACAAGAAAGAAAGAATAAACCATTAGAAGAATTTATAAAATCTAAGAAATGGACAAGAGGAAAGAGAAATATTCCAAAAGAACTTGTTGGAGAACTTTATGCATATATGGAAGTTGAACACTACTCAGATAGGGTTGTGAAAAAAGCGTTAAAGAAAGTCTTGTTAGAAGATTTATACTTTGATAGGATAAAGGAAATTAATTATTTAAATAGGGATGATACTTATGTTTATGACGTCGTTGAAGTTGTAGAGGGGCATAACTTCTTAGGAGGATATGGAGTTTTATTACACAATTCAGAGAAAGCAATAAGAGAGATATTTAGAAAGGCAAGACAGTCAGCACCATGTATAATATTCTTCGATGAGATTGATGCTATAGCTCCAAAGAGAGGTAGAGATATAAGTTCAGCAGTTACTGATAAAGTTGTCAACCAATTATTAACTGAATTAGATGGAATGGAAGAACCAAAGGATGTTGTCGTTATAGCGGCAACTAACAGACCAGATATAATAGACCCAGCATTATTAAGACCAGGAAGATTAGACAGGGTAATATTAGTTCCAGTTCCAGATGAAAAGGCAAGATTAGACATATTCAAGATACACACCAGAGGTATGAACTTAGCCGAAGATGTCAATTTAGAAGAATTGGCTAAGAAAACTGAAGGATACACTGGGGCTGATATAGAGGCAATATGTAGAGAGGCAGCAATGTTAGCAGTTAGAGAGAGTATAGGAAATCCATGGGGAATTGAAACTGCATTGAGAGATTTAATTAACTACTTACAAAGTATATCAGGAGCATTTAAGAGAACAGCAGTTGAATTAAACAGTGTAATTAAAGCTACAAAAGAGAAAGAGTCAGCAGAGGCTGGAGAATTTGCCGAACTAAATAATGCTATAAGAAATATAATAAGTGTATTAACTCCAGCCAAAGAGAAAATTGAGGCTGTAGAGAAAGAATTAAACAACTTCCTTGAAATTATAAACAAAGAGGACTTGAAACCATCTGAAAAAGAAGAAGCAGAGAAATTAGCAAAATACTTAAAAGACTTATTAGACAAGTTAAAAGAAATGATAGACAATATTTACAACTTAGAGAATAAGTTAGGAAACTTATCACAGAAAGTTTCTGCTGAAGAAATTGATGAAATAATTAAAACTACACAAAATGTTATTCAAAGATTTACAACAATATTGGATGAACTCAAGAATGCATTAAAAGACATTGAAAGTATAAGATTGAGAGTTTCAACAAAAGATGTAAAAGTTAAAAAAGAACACTTCATGAAAGCCCTCGAAAAGATTAAGCCATCTGTAAGTAAAGAAGACATGAGAATTTATGAAAAATTAGCTCAAGAATATGGAAGAACTACTACTGCTGAAAAGAAAAAAGAAGAAAGTAAAGAAGTAATCTAAATCCTTAATCTTTTATTTTTTTATTTTTTGTTTGGATAAATTATATCCTTTGATACCCCTATAGGAATTGGATGTATCTTTGGATGCATCTTGTTTTTATCTATAATATAGGAATATGGCTCTATGAAATATAACTCTCCTTTTTTTAAATCTTTTTCTGAATATAGGGAAACTTTTTTAGGCAATTGATTCCATATAAGCTCTACATTATACCAAGGTTTTTTCTTATCATTTATTATCTTTATGCATGTTGGAAATGCTTTTAAAATCCCATACATTATTTTGAGAGTATCTTCTTTTATATCAATGTCTTCTGGTATATTTCCTGTGAAATCATGAGTTAATCTATTTCTAATATTTACATGTTCATCTAACAGTTCAAGTATTTCATCATCAATATATTCACAATATATACTTCCATCTTTTTTAAGTAATTTTAAAGATTGAAAAAGGTCTCCAAAAGTAAATTTTTCAAATGGTTTTTTTGTTGATGATATTCTCTCCTCTAATATCTGTTTCCAATCATCACCATATAAATGCTTTGCATTGAATTCAACAACTATTTTTAAATAGTTTTCTAATAAAGTATAGAACTCCCTATAAGCAGTATGTTTAAATTCATCTAAAACTTCCTCTAAGAAGTATAAACAACTATCAAATTTCTCTATAAGTGTTGGAGGTAGTTTTAACATCCAATCGTTTTTCTCGATTGCTAATTGTATTTTAATTTTATTTTCTAAATCTTTAGTTACATCTTCCGATGTTATTCGTTTAATAATTTCTAATTTTATTTTTTCATTGTAGTGATTCTAAGGCTATATTCTTTGAAATATTTTTTTGACTTAATACTATTATACAATCTTTTAAATATTCATAAAATTTATATTTTCTTGTATTTTCCCAATCCGATGAGAGTTTTAAATATTCATTTAACATTTCTAAGGATTTATCAAAATTTCCTTTTGAAATATATAAGTAAAAATTGTACAGCAATTCATCAATAGTAATACTCTGTTTAATTTTAGAAATTAATATATTAGATACCTTTAGCTCATTAATCTTATTAAGTGCTTTTTTAGCATGTTTTAACATATCTAAAGCTTTTTCATAGTTTCTATTTTTTAACTCATACTTTGATTGGTAGTAATATTGTAAATATTCCATAAATAGAGCATCTTGACGGTTACCTGATTTGTAATAATATTCCTTAGCTTTCTTGAGATATTCTATTTTCTTTTTTAATGAATCAGCAAATTTAACTAAATGGTCATACTTTAATCCTAAATAATAGTATTCTTGTTTTTCATCGTTTCTTTTTTTCGCAAATTCAACTGCTTTGTCTATATACTCTTCAAATTTTTCTTTTTCGTATTTATTTTTAATAGCCAGCCATTTATAATAGTTGGTATATTCATCATACGCTATATTTTCATCAATTTCTTTTATAACATCTCCAGATTTTTTATAATATTCAGCTGCATTAGTAAAATCTCTTTCGTTTTCATATTTTCGAGCCATTAAATTATAATATATGTGTTTATTAAATAGTGCTGCATTTTTTAAATCTTTATAACCAAACTTTTTATATAATTCCTCAGCAAGATTATAACATTTTTCTGTGAATTCAATGGCTTTATCAAGATTTCCTTCAAATATTCTATATTTTATAGCTAATAATTTGTAATAATTAAGCATTGTTTCTAAATACTTACGTGCGTCTGAAAAACTTTTATACTTATCCAAAAAGGTTTCTATCTCTTTTATATAGATATCAAGGATTTCCTTATATTTTTCACTATAATTTTTATATTTCTTTAATTCATATCTATATGTCTTCATATACCAAAATAAACAAAACATAGCAGGTTCCTTTATATTCAATTCTAAAAACAGCCCTTCAGCTTTTTTATAATGTTCTCTTGCTCTATCAAAATTATTTGAAAATGAATACTCTTTTGCTATAGTAGAATGGTAATTTGCAAGAGTCCATTTTTATTTTTTTCATCTCTAATTTCATCATATATCTTAGATGATTCTAAAAATAATTCAGCCGCTTTTTTAAAATTTTTATTCTGCATCTCCTTTTTAGCTTCATTTTCTAAATTTATTGCTTTCTTTTTAAGTTCTTTTATATGGGAATAAGAGGTCATTTTACTCTCCTCCCCCATATATTACAATTGTGTGGATTAGAGGTTGGAATATACTAATAAATTTTAAAGTTAAAAATCAATTTACTATATGAAATTTTATAAGCCAGTAAATACCTTAAAAATTCTCAATAATTATATATTAAGTCTATAACTATTTTTATAATAATGTTATGTTAATTATAATCCACAAACGACGTGATATTTTATGTTTTTGCCAACTACTAAAGAAGAGATGGATGAATGGGGATGGGAAGAATTGGATGTTATTATTGTTACTGGAGATGTCTATGTAGACCATTATCTATTTGGAGCTTCTGTTGTTGGGAGATATTTGGTAGAGCATGGTTATAGAGTTGGAATAATATCTCAACCAGATTGGAAAAATTTAGATGATATAAAGAGATTAGGAAAACCAAATTACTTTTTTGCTGTAACTGCTGGGAATTTGGATAGTATGCTTGCCCATTACACACCTCAAAAAAGGTTGAGGGATTTTGACTCAATGTCTAATGAAGGTATAAGAAAGAGGCCAGATAGGGCTACAATTGTTTATACCAATTTAATAAAAAGGGCTTTCAAAGGAGTTCCTATAGCTTTAGGTGGGATTGAAGCTTCTTTAAGACGATTTTCTCACTATGACTATTGGGATAATAAAGTTAGAAAGAGTGTTTTAATTGATGCTAAAGCAGATATTTTGATGTATGGGATGGGAGAAAAAAGTATCTTATCAATAACTAAAGCATTGGAAAATGGAGAGAACATAAAAGATTTGGAAATAAATGGAACTGTAATTAGAGCTAATAAAAAAAAGTTAGATGAGATAAAGGAGAAATATGAAGTTAAAGAACTCCCTTCTCATGAAGAAGTTGTAAATAGTAAAGAAAAATACGCTAAAATGCATAGAAAATTACTGACAATGGATAAAGTTATTTATCAAAAAGTTGGGAATCAATATTTAATTCAATTTCCACCAATATATTTAACTGAAAAGGAAATGGATGAAATATATGAGATGCCGTTTGAGAGAAGGGCTCATCCTTCCTATTCTTATGTTCCTGGCTTAGTTCCAGTTCAGTTTTCAGTTGTAACACATAGAGGATGTTTTGGAGGTTGCTCTTTTTGCTCAATATTACATCATCAAGGTAAGGTTATTCAAAATAGAAGTGAAAAAAGCATCTTAAAGGAAATTAGAAAGCTGTTAAATCATGAATATTTTAAAGGAGTTATTCAAGATATTGGAGCTCCAACAGCAAATATGTATAGAATGGGATGTAAAAAGGAAATAGCCCATAAATGTCCAAAAAATTGCCTCTATCCTAAACCGTGTGAAAATTTAATAATTAATCACAAACCTCTAATTAAACTCTATAGAAAAATTAGGGATATTGTTGGAGATGATACTAAAGTTTATGTCAGAAGTGGAGTTAGATATGATTTAATACTGTATGATGAAAAATATGGGGAAGAATACATAAAAGAGCTCTCTAAATATCATGTCTCTGGAAGATTAAAAGTAGCTCCTGAGCATATTTCTAAAAAAGTTTGTAAAGCCATACAAAAACCTGACGGAATGTTATTTAAAAAATTTTTAGAGAAATATAGAACAATAGCTGAAAAAGTTAATGGCATAAAAGAAGTTTTGCCATATTGGCTTATTGCCCATCCAAACTGCTCTATTAAAGAGATGATTGAGTTAGCAGAATTCATCCATAAAAATAACTGCTATTCAAGGCAAGTGCAAGTTTTCACCCCAACACCTATGACATTATCAACTACGATGTATCACACTGGCATAAATCCAATAACTAACGAGAAAGTTTATGTTCCATACACCTATAAAGAGAAAAAGATTCAAAAAGCCATCTGTTTATATAGAGAGGAAGAAAATTGGAAAAAGGCATTAGAAGGCTTTAAAATGGTTGGATATAAAGGAGTTATTTATAAATGGATTATAGAGCAAATGGAAAAGAGAAAAAAGCAGAAAAAGATAAAAATAAAAAGAATAAAAATGAAAAATTAAAAACAATAACAATAAATAAAAATCTGGGAGAAGATGAAAGTTATTAGAGATTCCATCCATAAAGACATATATTTGGATGAAAATGAATTAAAGATTGTTGATAGTGAGGAATTTCAGAGATTGAGAAACATAAAACAAACAGGTTTAACACACTTAGTTTATCCGTCAGCAAATCATACAAGATTTGAGCATTCTTTAGGAACTATGTTTATTGCATCAAAGATAGCAGAGAAAATTAATGCAGATATTGAACTTACAAGAGTTTCAGCATTATTACACGATATTGGGCATCCTCCATTTTCTCACACATTGGAAATTTGTGGCTACAACCATGAACATATTACAAGAGAAAAACTTAAACATATGGATTTAGGAAACTTTTCAAAAAAAGACATTATTAAAACTTTAAAAAGGAAAAATTTAGAAGGAAAGATAATTTCTGGAGAAGTTGATGCTGATAGAATGGATTATTTGCTAAGAGATAGTTATCATACAGGAACTGCCTACGGAATGATAGATTTACCAAGAATTTTAAGAAGTATAACAACCTTTGAAAGTTTTGGAAGTCCAAAAATTGGCATATTGATGAAGGGAATTCAAGCAATTGAATCTTTGTTAGTTGCAAGACATCAAATGTATTCTGCTGTTTATATGCATCCAACAGTTAGAATAGCAGATACAATGTTAAAAAGAGCTGTTATTGGAGAAATTCACAAAAAGAATTTAAATTTAAAGGATTTATCTAAAATGGATGACATTGATTTGGTATCATTTTTAAGAAACTCTGAAAACTACTTAATGAATAGAATAGACAAAAGAAATTTATACAAAAATATTATAACCTACAGTTATTTTGACTTAAAACCAATAGAAAGATGGATTTTTGTTAATTTAGGAGAAAAAGAGATATTATCATTAGAGGAAAAACTTTATGAAGAATTTGGATGCGATTTATTTATTGACATATATCCAATACCTAAAATGGAGGAACACAATGTTTATGTAATATCTGATAAGGGAGTTAATAGATTAGACGAAGTTTCTCCATTAGCTCAAAGCTTAAAACCATCCGAAATTAGACTGTGGAATATCTCTATTTACACTCCAAAAGAAAAAATTAAAGAACTTAAAGAGAACAATATAAAGGATAGAATAAATAAAATCTTAAAAGAATTGGATATGAAGATTGAGAGTAAGTTAATAGATATTTTAAAAGAATATGGGTCAATTAAAGGTAAAGGAAGATTTTTAGAGCTTGCAAAAGAAAAAGGTATGTCACCAAAAGAATTTTACAATGAACTACATAAGTTAATATTCTGTGGATTAATAAGAGAAAAATTCAACAGAAGAAAATACATTTACTGTCTAAATAAAAATTATTCTAAGTTTTTATAATTTATTTTTTTCAACTCTAAGAATCCTCTACCAATTATATGGGATATTCTCAAACATTCTGGAATCTTACTTTTGAGCCGTGTCTTTTTAATAATATTTTTAACAAAATCTCTATTAGTTCCAACATACTGAACATAAATATTATCCAATTTTTCAGGCTCTGGAAAACTTTTTATGAGATTTATTCTTTCATCTGCATCGTCAAAGTATTTTTTAAGGGCTGAAAATATTTTCTTCTTATTTGGATACTTATCAATAACTACAATAACTGGCTTTTTAGTTTTATTATAAATTTCCCAGAGATTTGCTATGTTAAAGCCACCAAAAGTAATTCCAGATAAAAAAATTGCCTTTATTTTATTATAATGTTTTCCTTTTGTAATATCTATTATTTTATCTGTGACATCCATTCCATCCTTTTTAAACTCTCTAAAATAGACACCATCAATTATTTTATTTCCCCTCATAAAAGTGCCTATCAATATACAAATTTTATCTGTTCTATTAAATGGAGCATCATCAAATCCAATAACTTCTATCTCATCCTTCATAAATACCACAAATTTTAAATAGAACTATATGTATGTTAAAAATTTTTATTGTGATTTCTCAATATAAAAGTTTGGACTTTTTATAGTTTTTAATAATTAATGTGAGAGTATGAACAAAAATAAAAAATGCTTCTGTATATCTGGAAAAATAATTGGTTTAAATTTATTTGGTAAAAGATTTTCTAAAAAAATTATAAAAAAGAGGGATTTAAAAAAATACAATTTATATCTTCATCCAAGTGTAGCAGTCGATGGAATTGTTGAAAAAGACAATAAAATTTTATTAATAAAAAGAAAGAATAATCCATTTAAGAATTGTTTTGCTTTACCAGGAGGATTTGTTGAATGTGGAGAAACCGTTGAAAATGCCGTTGTTAGAGAAGTTTATGAAGAGACTGGTTTAATAACAAAAGTAAAAAGTTTATTGGGAGTTTATTCCTCTCCAGATAGAGACCCAAGAGGGCATGTAATATCAATAGTGTTCATCTTAGACATTGTTGAAGGCGAATTAAATGCTGGAGATGATGCAAAAGAGGCATTATTTTTTGATATATATAACCTACCAAAATTGGCTTTTGACCATAAAAAAATAATTGAAGATTATTTGAGGTGGAAGAATGGTTAAGTTTTGTCCAAAGTGTAATAACCTAATGTTACCAAAAGATGGAAAATTAAAATGTGTTGTCTGTGGTTATGAGGAAGAAACTACTGAAAATAGCAGTAAAGAATATGAATATAAAGAACACTTAGAGAGTAAAAAAGTAGAAATTACGGTTATTGAGGGAGAAGGTTTAGAAACATTACCAACTACAAGAATTGAATGTCCAAAATGTGGGCACAATGAGGCATATTGGTGGCTACAACAGACAAGATGTGCCGATGAACCAGAAACAAGATTCTACAAGTGTAAAAAATGTGGTCATACTTGGAGAGAGTATGATTAACCATAGAGGGGGCTTTGCCCCCTATTGGTATACCCCCGAATATTTGCCTTTTTTGTTTAATTTTGGGTATCCCAATAGGGCGAAGCCCTATGGTTTGGGATACTCCCTATGCATTGCTTCCTAAAGGAAGCAATGTCTCTTTTTTATAATCTGTCTTCCCTCGCTAAAAATTTTTATTTTTTTATTTAGTTGATTTTAATTTAATATTTTTAAATTTTAGGGGATTTTATTAAATTTCGGAGGGTCTTCTATTTTGATTAATTTGAATAATTAAGTTTATTAAATTATCGCGATTTTTAAGATAGTTTGGTTATTTGTTTTTATCTATAATTTTCCCCGATAAATAAGTTAATAATAAAAATTTAAAGAATTTTTAAGCAAATAAATAAAAATAGAAAAGTTTATATATAAGTTCGGAGGTATATAAATAACAAGGGTTACTGACCCTCCAAACTATAACCCCCCAACAAAGAAGCATAATAAAGTAATTTTAGTCCTTAATCTCAAAAAATTATGCCCTGTCTAAAATCAGACCCCTAAGGGGATGGAAACATTTCTTTAATATTCTCTGACACTCGTAAAACATATCCCGTTGGTCTAAAATCAGACCCCTAAGGGGATGGAAACACACTTCGACAATTGCCGCACCCATTTACATCACCTAAGTCTAAAATCAGACCCCTAAGGGGATGGAAACCAAGAAATTCTTTTAAATCTTCTAAAACATCATTATAGTCGTCTAAAATCAGACCCCTAAGGGGATGGAAACATTCTTGCTATAATGTTGCTTTTCTTTCTTTCTTTTTTGTCTAAAATCAGACCCCTAAGGGGATGGAAACTTGATAATAAAGTTTTTAAATGACCTTAAACGGTTTTGTCTAAAATCAGACCCCTAAGGGGATGGAAACTTATTTCGTATGCTACACATAAGGCAATCAATCCGTTTATATTACAATCCTCGTCTAAAATCAGACCCCTAAGGGGATGGAAACAAAAGTTATCATCAAAGAATTGGAAAAAATATTAGACAAGTCTAAAATCAGACCCCTAAGGGGATGGAAACTATTTATGTTTTAAAACGAGTGCTACAACATAACCGTGTCTAAAATCAGACCCCTAAGGGGATGGAAACTTTTGTTTTCATACGGAATCGGTCTGATTTTAAAAGTCTAAAATCAGACCCCTAAGGGGATGGAAACATAGAAACTGCAAAAGAAATAACCGAAAAAGGGCTTTGTCTAAAATCAGACCCCTAAGGGGATGGAAACATCATTCTAAATTTTGTTTTATTATATTTTGCTAAGTTGTCTAAAATCAGACCCCTAAGGGGATGGAAACTTCTTTAACAATCCTCTTGGCAACAGTTATATGCTTTTCCCCTTTGTCTAAAATCAGACCCCTAAGGGGATGGAAACAGTATTAGAAATATTAAAAATGCAATTACATTGAAAATTATCCTAGTCTAAAATCAGACCCCTAAGGGGATGGAAACTAATTTACTTAATTTTTCCTGACTAATTAACCATTTTCTAGTCTAAAATCAGACCCCTAAGGGGATGGAAACAATACTGGTTCAACTGTTTTATAACTGCCCATATATTCGTCTAAAATCAGACCCCTAAGGGGATGGAAATTATATAATGTGTAATCATAAACACTCCTATCAAGTAGTCTAAAATCAGACCCCTAAGGGGAAAATAATATTAAATTAAGAGGCATTGCTGAGCGTTAGCGAAGCAATGCATCCCGGGTATCCCAATAGGGCGGAGCCCTATGGGTTTAAAAATCAGACCCCTAAGGGGATGGAAACACATCTTCTTTAGTATTTCAACATTTTTTAATTATCCTATCTAACATCTAATTATTTAAATACTTGCATACTTCTAAAAATATTACTTAACCTTGACAAAATCTAATTTTTGTATTACTAAATAAGAAAAATATCTAAAATTTCATACTATTATATTATAAACTTATTAAATTTATTGATTTTGTAATAAAAACTAAAATTTTTACTTATTTATTATTACTCATTTCCAAAAAATCCTAAAACCATATATTATTTTTTAATACTAAAATTAAAAATTATATTAAATAAAACTATAACTTTTTCAGCTCAAAATTGTCTAAAACAAATATCTCAAAGTTATACTTTTTTGCCTTACTGATTATTTTATCATCTGAATCTAACAAACAGAATATTATTCTAATATTCCTATTTGTTGCTATTGGAAGATTTTTTAATTTATCTAAAACTTTTGCAATTTTATCCATTTTTCTTAAAGCCCTTTTATTGTTAGTTTCTATTTCAGCAATAATTAACTCATTATAATTTATAATAACTAAATCAGGTCTAAAACCTAAATTAGATATTTTAGTTCCAGAGGATTCAATATATTGACTACCTTGAAACATTTCCAATAACTTTTCCCTCATATAGTTGTGATAAAAACCTTCTGAGCCAATCTTATCTCCATAAACAGCAATTTTTAAATTTTCTATTGCCTTTTCTATTGCTTTATTTTTCAACTCTTTATTTATCTCATTAAGTTCATCTATAATCTTTAATATCCTATCTTTAACTTTTAGAGTTTCATCTCTTTGCATTTTTTCACAATTTTATCTAACTCTATCAATGCCTGTATTGGAGTTAAGTTGTTAGTATTTATATTAGCAATTTCTTTCAATAAACTTTTTACACTGCCATTCATTTCTTTATTTAAATTTTCATAAACTTCATATGCTCTATCAACAACTTCCTTAGGTAAAACTAATTCAGCAATCTTTATACCATAACTTTCTTTACTAACTCCTCTCCTAATCTTTCTATCAAACTCTAAAGTTTCTCCCTCTATAATTCTAAAATGATAATTCTTAACTCCTTCTAAGATACTTTCAAGTTCTGCCAGTTCATGATAGTGAGTAGCAAATAATGTTTTAGCCCCTATTTTGTGTATGTATTCAACAATAGCCCACGCTAAGCTTGTTCCATCTTTACTTCCAGTACTCTTCCCAACTTCATCCAATAGAATTAAACTTTTACTTGTTGCATTTTTTAGTATTTGCCCTACTTCTGCAATTTCAACCATAAAACTACTATAACCCCTTGTAATATCATCTACTGTTCCAATTCTTGTGAATATTCTATCTACAACTCCAATGACAGCATATTTCGCTGGAATAAAGCAACCAATTTGAGCCATTATAGTTATTAAGGCAGTCATTCTCAAATATGTTGATTTACCTGCCATATTAGGACCAGTTATTAATATAATTCTACTATCTTTAGTTAATGTAACATCGTTTGGGACAAATTTAGTATTAAGTTCAACAGTTGGATGCCGCCCATCTTTAATAATTATGTCATAACCGTTATTTACCTTAGGTTTAGTATAATTATACAATACAGAAACCTCAGCAAATGTTGCCAATACATCTAACTCTGCTATTTTTAAAGCCACTTCTCTGATTTCATCAATTCTTTCGGCAATTTTATCTCTAATTTTTATAAAGAGTTCATACTCTAAATTTTTTATTTTTTCATCGCACGCCAAAATTTTATCTTCTATTGATTCCAATTCCTCTATTGTATATCTTTCAACATTTGATAGAGTTTGCTTTCTCTTATAATGTTTTGGAACTAACCTAATTTTTGACTTTGGAATCTCTATATAGTAGCCAATTACTGAGTTATAGCCAACTTTTAATTTCTCTATTCCAGTATTTTTCCTTTCTCTCTCTTCAATCTCTTTAATAAACTTTTCGTGATTTTCTTTAAGTTCTCTCAACTCATCTAACTCTTCACAAAATCCATCTTTAATTATTCCTCCATCCTTTATACTTAAAGGAGGATTTTCAACAATAGCATTATCTATAAGTTCTACAACATCATTTAATGTTTTTAATTCTTCAACTATTTTACTAAGTTTTTGAGAAGTAAAGTTAAAGTTTTTTATTTCTTCAACTGACTTTAAAGAATCTTTTAAAGCAACTAAATCCTTTGGCGTGGCTTTTTTATACTCTACTCTACTAACTATCCTCTCAAGGTCATAAACCTCTTTTAAAATCTCCCTAAGATTCTGCCTTAAAAAACTTTTTTCATAAAGTTCTTCAACTGCCTCTAATCTCTTGTCTATTTCATCAACATTTATTAAAGGTCTCTGAATCCATCTTTTTAACAATCTACTACCCATAGATGTTACTGTTTTATCTAAAACTTCAATTAAAGAACCTCTTCTACTACCATCAATTAAATTTTTGAAAATTTCAAGATTTTTTAAAGTTGTTGAATCTAAGATCATATACTCCTTACTGATATACTTTTGTAATCTCAATTTAATGTCTTTTACCAATAATGACTCAATAACATACTTTAAGGCGGAACCACACGCAAATATTGACTCTTTCTCTATATCAACATCATTTAAGTTTGTTATGCACTCTTTAAGAAGGTTAATACATTCCTCCTTATCATAATAATCAGAAGATAGTGGATGAACTACTGGAATGTTTTTCTTAATCTCCTCTATATTCTCAAAGTCTTTTGGAATTATACATTCAACAGGGGTGAATTTTAAAATTTCAGCAATAACTTCATCAAAGGTATCTACGGTTGTAGTTAAAAACTCTCCAGTAGATACATCTATCAAGGCAATTCCATACTTGCAACCTTTATATATAGACATTAAATAGTTGTTCTCTTTAGACAATAATTCTTCCTCAATTAAAGTTCCAGGAGTTATTACTCTAACAACCTCTCTTTTAACTAAACCTTTAGCCTTTGAAGGGTCTTCAACCTGCTCACATATTGCCACCTTATAACCTCTCTCAATCAACCTCTTTATATAGGGGAATACAGCGTGATGAGGCACTCCAGCCATTGGATGCTTTTTATCTCTTGATGTCAATACAATACCAAGCTCTTTTGAGGCAATTTTAGCATCTTCATTGAATAATTCATAAAAATCTCCAACTCTGAAAAACAGTAAGGCATCTTTGTATCTCTCTTTAATTCTATAATACTGTCTCATCATAGGAGTTAGATTTGCCATAATCATCACTTCATTATAATTTATTTAAAGTAAAAACAAAAATCAAATATTTTAAATCCATTTAAATCTATAATTCTGTAAATTTTAAAACAACTATAAATTACTCAAAATTTTTCTTTAAATTCAAAACAAAAATAATTTTTAATTTATTGTTTTCAATTCAATGGCTTTGTCTTTGTAAATTAAAAATAATCGACTTAATAGTTACACTTCTGAAACCATTGTAAAGGTTTATTAATAACCACTTTATTTATTTTAGTGTTAAAAGTTATATATAATCTTAATGGGTTGATAGGCATGTTTCAAAAACCAAGAGGAACAAGAGATTTTACACCAGAGGAGATGAAAAAAAGGAGATACATTGAGAATAAGTTAAGAGAAGTTTTTGAAAAGTATGGATATTTGGAGATATTAACTCCAACCTTTGAAAGTTTTGAGTTAATTGCTAAAAAAACTGGGGAAGAGATTAGAAAGCAGTTATATGTGTTTAAAGATCACGGCGGTAGAGAGATGGCTTTAAGACCAGAGATGACATCTCCAGTAGTGAGATTCTACATAAATGAGTTGAAAATATTACAAAAACCTTTAAGATTGTATTATTTTGCTAACTGCTTTAGATATGAAAGACCACAGGCTGGGAGATTTAGAGAGTTTTGGCAAATGGGTTGCGAGTTAATTGGCTGTAAAGAGCCATTAGCAGATGCTGAAGTTTTAAATTTAGCGATGGACGGTTTAATAAATATTGGTTTAGATTTTGATGTGCATATAGGACACTTAGGAGTTTTGAAGGGAGTTTTAGAAAAGTTTAATATTAGTGAAGAAGAGGAAATTAAAATTAGGAGATTGATAGACAAAGAGGATTATGAAAATTTAGAAAATTATTTAACTCAGATTTTAGATGAGGAAAAAAAAGATTTAATATTTGAAATACTAAAATTTAAAGGAGGTAAAGAAATTTTAGAAGAATTAAAAGAGATTTTAAAAGATTTCCCAAAATCCATTGAGGCAATAAACAACTTGGAAGAGATTTTAGAGTTTGTTATTTATGATAAATATACTATAAACTTTGGAATTGCGAGAGGTTTAGATTACTATACTGGGATGGTGTTTGAAATTTATGGAAAAAAAGGAGCTAAGCAAATATGTGGTGGAGGTAGATATGACAATTTAATAGAGACATTTGGAGGAGAGCCCACACCAGCAGTTGGATTTGCGTATGGATTTGATAGAATTATGATGAACATTGACGATTTAAATATTGAAGAGGAGAGAATCTTAATAATTCCAATAAAAAAAGATAAGGAATTAATTAAAAAATCTTTAATTATCGCAGATAAATTAAGGAAATCTGGAAAAATTGTAGAATTTGAAATTATGGGGAGAAAATTAAAGAAAGCGTTAAATTATGCGAATGTAAGAGGATTTAAAAAAGTAATTATTGTTGGAGAGAAAGAGCTCAATGAAAATAAAGTAACTTTAAAGGATATGGTTACTGGAGAGCAGAAATTAGTTGATATTGATGAATTAACTAATTTAATAAAAACTAAGTAAAAAGATAAGCAAAATATACTTATTTAAGAAATCTTTAATTTTTAAACTTTTTTATTTATTTTAAATCGAAATATATTTTAATATTTTTAATTTTTATTAATTATTATATTACATTATTAATCTTGTGAGGTGAATCAAGTATGTTAAAGAAGTGTCTCACAATTCTATTGGCTATTCTTCTATTAGCAACTCCGGTTAATGCATTCTTTTCTTTCGATTTTTCAATATCTCAAAGTAGAGCAGTTGCAGGAGCAACAGTTGCAGCTGAATCGATAGCAGATGCAATGATTAGCAACTATATAGAGGAGAACCATCCAGAATATTCAGATGCCTATACTGCTGTTTCTTTGATATTTGACCCGACTGGAAAGGTAATAGGTAAGTTATCCACAAAAGGAGTGAAATATGCTGAAAAACTATACAAATATCTAAAGAAAGCTGATAATGGTAAAGGAATTATAAATCCAGATATTGCTAATAAAATATTTGATAAGAATTTAATTGAAGAGTTAGCAAAGAAAGAGAATAAAAGATATAGTCCAAAGACAGTAGCAAAAAATACAGTTAAATTGTTGGAAGAAGGTGTAGAGCCAGAGAATATAAACAAGTTGTTTAAAGATGCAGTTAAAAATGATAAAAAACTCGGTTGGATTGATAATAGAATATCTAAACTCAAAGATAAAGGAGTAGATATAGATACAATAAACAATATCATCAAAAACAGTGATAAACCAAATGATGCCCTTAAAAAGGCAGTAGATGAAACTAATAAGTTATCTAAAATGGGTATTAGTAAGAATAACATAAATAAATTAACTAAAAATATCAATAATGTAGATGATTTAACTAAAATAAGAAAAATTATTGGAGATTTGAAAAGAAGAAAAATAAGTAAGGAATCTACAAATAAACTAATAGAAAATGGTTATGGTTTAGAAAAAACAAAGGAGATTGTTAAAGAGTTAAGAAATAAAGGAGTTCCAGCGAGAGTTATAGATGATTTAATGAGGAAAGGATACTCTTTAAAAGAACTATCTGCATTACAATATCTTGAAGGAAAAATTGATTTCAAAGATATTAAAAAACTTGCAAGTATAAAAAATCCTGATAATCCAAGTCAGTATGTGTTGCAGAACGCATTAAGAGAGATTAATAAGCAGAAGAATGATGTAAATAACATTAATTCCATAGCATTTGAACTAAAAACAGCGGCAAGATTAAAAGATAAAGGAGAGAATGTTATTAAATTTTCCATGGATCATAATAGGGAAGAAATAGATGTATTAACTGATAAGGCAGTGTATGAATGTAAGAATATAAAACCGAATAAAAAAATATATGAAGATGATGTAAAAAAATGGGAAAATCAATTAAACAGAAAAATTAAAGCTACAGGTAAACCAGGAATACTTGCATTTCCAAAACATGCTGAAACCACTATAAAAAATGCTAAAGAACTATTTAAAAAGTATGGTATAGAAAAAATTGCATTTGTTTCAGATAATGATATAATTATAAAAAATATAGATGAATTATAAAGCAAAATTTGGATGATAACCATGTCTTCAGACCTTTCTATTATTTTTTATACAAAAGAGAATCCTAAAAAATATGAAGAAGTACTTAATAATTATGAAAAAGAAATAAATGAAAAATTACCTAATATTGTTACAGTTTTGGGAATACGTACCATACTTGATAAAATAGTTGTAGACAAAATATTTGGAGAAGAATACTATACTATTAAAATTATAACAGACTATAATCCCTATTGCTCTTATTTCTATGAAGATGAATATCCAGTAGAAAAAGCAAAACAAATAGCAAAACAAAACACTCAAATACTTATAGATACAGTTAAAAAAGTTATAAAACTTATTCAGCCAGAATTTGGATATGGTGGTATTGATGGCACAATAGATGATTATGAAATAAAGTTAGATAAAAATAAAAAGAAGTATAAAAACCCAGAAGAATTCTTATCAGATATAACTGACAATTTCACAAAACTACCTTGGTTATTTGTATATAAAGAAGATTTAGGCATAAAAATTCCAGAGAAAGTAAAATGGGCTAATACTCTAATTGATATTTCAAAAAAACCACAATTAATTGAAAAAATAGGAAAGTGTTATTTATATATACTTAATACTAACTCAGTATCTCCTGCAGAGGGTGAAGGTTGGTTATAAATCTTTAAAATCTTAATTCTATTTTTTCTAACAAACAAATCACATTTTTTGATTAATCTATTTTTTTAAAATCAAAGGAGTTATTAAAGAAAACATTAAGCTCTTAAATAAGGATGACTTAGAAAAGATATCTAAAATCAATATAAAAAATCCTAAAAAGTATTTCAACGAATGAAAAAGCTACAACATTCTTCCCTATGGGTCAGACTGTAAATGGAAAGAAATTACCTAAGATTATAGATGATGCTGATGAGTTGAAAGAGATTATTAAAAAAGCTATAAAAGAAAATGAAAATAAATTCTTTGAAGATAAAAATGACAATCTAAAAATTAAATATAATCACACAAAAAATGGTAAAATAATTGAAATTGTATTAATGTTTCAAAAAGATGAAAAAACTGGAGCATATAAATTAATGACCATGTATCCGGAAAAAGGGGAAGGAGTGTATATGTATGCTCCAAAAAAGCCAAATGAAAAATGGAAAACATGGAAAAGAAATGATAATGGGGAATTAGTTGAAACATGGACTAATTAAAGGTGGTAGTATGAAATTAATAGAGTTAATCTACGATAAAGAGAAATATAGGGAAAAAATAAAAAAGAATATAGTTTCAGAAATCGAAACAATATTTAAAGTTAATGGAATGTTGTTGGGAGGAGGCTGTCTAAAATCTGAAGGAGGGATTTATGGAGATGATTGTGATTTATATGGATTCTTTCAAGATATCCTAAAGGGTTTAGCATTCTTATTAGATGAAGGAAAACATACTCGAAGGTCTTATTACAGGAAAGATGTTGAACATATTGTAGGATGGAATAGATTTAAGGTGAAAAATTTTGACTTGGCTTACGGTACTAGTTTATTTTTTCGATACAATGATTATATCTTCGAACTCGATAAAGATAAAGATGAATTAATAATCCATTACCGTAACGAACCTCTGTCATATACGGACTGTGAGGAGTATAAAGGTAAAGAAAGAGGTATAGTTAGAGTTCCTTTAAAAGATTTCACTAAAGAAATCGTTAAGTTAGCAGATGATTATATTAAATTTATGAGAAACTCAGAGATTGAAGAGGGGTATGATTTTTACATAGACGATTTACAAGAATATTTAAATGATGTTAAAAAATACTACAAAGAAAGATATGGAGAAGAGCTATAATAATATAAATAACAACATATTTAAACTCATAAGATAAATGACAGGTTAGAAGTAGAAAATATCCAACAGATTATAAATGGCTCTGAGAATTACTGTAGGATGGTTTAAATATAATGAAAAATCTGGCAAATGGGAAAGAATAAGGTGAATTATCTATGAAAATCGAATTAATATATAATAAAGAAAAATATCTAAAAAATCCTGACAAAATTGATACATTATTTAAAATTGGCAATAATATACTTGGTGGTATTGTAAAGGTTGAAGAAGGTAAAATCGAAGGTGATGACTGTAATTTATATGGGTTTTTCCAAGATATTTTAATTGGTATAGCATATTTACTTAGTTTTGGGAAAAGTGATAAATATATGTCTATATCTAAAGAAGAAATAAAAGAAATTGCGAAAATATATGGATTTCCTATAAAAAATATTGATATGGCATATACTTCTTCTTTATCTTTTCCTTTTAATAAATATATTTTTGAATTTAATAAAAATAGTGATGAGATGATAATTTATTATTATAATGATATGTATATATATGATAACCATTTGGGAAAAAAAGGAATTATCAAAATTCCTATGAAGGAGTTCGTGAAAAATATAATTAAATTAGCTGAAGATTATATAAATTTTATTAAAAAACATAATAATATATGGAAAGAATATGAAATTAATTTTCTTGAGGATAGATTAAGAGATGCCAAAAAATATTATAAAGAGCGTTACGGTGAAGAACTGTAAATAGATTTTTCTTTTTTTATTTTTAATTAGAATATTAATTTATATATTTAAATAAACTGATAGAAAACGGTTATGATATAACTAAAATTCTCTGAAGACTTTAAAACTATAACTAATTCTAACCACGAATTAATGAAAAAATTAGTAAAATTTAAAAGATATGGTTACTGGAGAGCAGAAATTAATCAACATAGATGAATTGTTTATATAAAAAAACAAAATTAACTCTTAGATTTTAATTTTCTCATCTCTTTAATTTTTTTAACCAACAATTCATCGTTATCATCACTCAATTTTTCTATCCTTTTTATTCTATCTTTCTCCTCCCATTTTTTTCCAGTATATCTCTTACCTATAACATAAACTTCAGCACTTTCCTTTCTTGATGCCTGTGGCTTCGTAATATAGACTTTTTCAAAGTATTTTTTAACCAAATTAACATAATCATTTACCATATCTCCATAGAATACTTTGGCAACAAAATTTCCTCTCTCTTTAAGCATTTCAGTTGCTATCTGTAAAGCAGTTGTTACCAAATCTATTGAACGAGCGTGATCTACATCCCAATAACCACTTATGTTTGGAGATGCATCACATATAACTACATCTACCTTTTTCTCTTCATTGGGAATTAATTCCCTAATTTTGTTTAGATTTTCTTCCAAAGTAAAATCTCCTCTTATTGCTACTACATTATCATATTCAAATGGCTTAACTGGTTGTAAATCAATTCCTATAACAAAACCTTTCTCTCCAACGATTTCTCTTGCAACTTGCATCCAGCCACCTGGAGCACATCCTAAATCTAAAACTATCTTTCCAGGCTTGATAACATTAAACTTTTCGTTTAACTGCATAAGTTTGAAAGAGGCTCTTGAACGATATTTAAGTTTTTTAGCCAATTTGTAATAAAAATCTCTCTTTCTTTGTAATAACCATCTTTTGTCTTTTCTACCCATAAATTTCACCAATAATTTTTTAATATCTTTATATATTTATTTGTTTGTTTTTGTAGGTTGTTGTTCAATGTTTAAATATAATGCTATAAAAAATAAAAACCAATAAAAAATAACAAAATCTAAAAAAGTTGATTTCTATGAGTTTGGCAAAGGATAGCATTTGCATATTATTGTCTAATTTGTATTCAAAAGGTATGGCTTATTTATTTTATTTTATAACTGCAATTTTATTAGGAACAGAGGCGTTTGGAATTTTGAAAGGGTTAATGCCAATTGCTGACACTTTAACTATTTTTTTCTCTTCTGGAATTCCTCCTGCAATAGCAAAATTCTTAGCAGAGGAAAAAGATGTAAATATTAACAAATATATTCCAATATTTTTATCTATGGTTTTACTTTCTATTATTGGCTTTTTAATAACTCCCTACATAAAATACATATTGGGAGGATACTATTTATCTATAAATAACTCACTATATTTTGCGATTGGTTTATGTATAATAACATCAACTTTAATAGCCTTTTCAAGAGGAATACTACAAGGATTATTAAAAATTAAACATCTATCAACTACATGGATAGTTGAATACACTGTAAAGGTTATTTTAGTATTTGTTTTAACATTATATTTTAAAATTTTTGGATCTTTGTTGTCTATCTCACTATCTTACTTAATATCTGGGATTTTTGGAGTTTATTTGATTTATAGGATATTATATAAAGAAAGTAATAAATCAAACAAAGAAGTAAAATTAGAACTTAAATTAAAACTTCAAAAAATAAAAAACATAGTAAAAAGCAGTATAAAAAACATTTTCTCAGATTTCAATTTAAAGGTTTTGAAATACTCTATACCTATCGCCTTAACTTCATCATCTTACAGGTTATTTGGAGACATTGATAACATTATAATAATGTCTATTATGGGGGGATTTTGGAGTGGAATTTATGGATACTCTTCTCTAATATCAAGAGGAATTTTTATGTTTGCTTCTGCTATTTCTATCCCTTTACTACCAAGAATTTCAAAATCCAAAGATTTAAAGATATTAAAAAATGGTATAATTCAAAATACTCTTTTTTCATCAATTTTTGTTATTGGTTGTTTATTTTTCCCAGAAATTCCTTTAAAGGCATTTTTTAATGTTGTAAATCCAGAAGGAGTTTTATGTTTAAGAATTTTGGCAATCTCTTCATTATTTATGAGTTACTATACTCTAATATCTACAACATTACAGGGCTTAGGATATGCAAAAATATCCTTCTATATAATTTTATTTGGAATAATTTTAAATATTATTCTAAATTTAATTTTAGTAAAACTCTATGGAATCGTTGGGGGTAGTTTAGCCACATTAATAACATCAATAACCATATTTTTAGTTGGAGTTTTTGTAATTTTAAAGAAAAATAGAAATCTTTAATTTTTAAATTATTTCATTAACTGATACTTATAATAGCCATTTAAAAGCTCAACTTTTAATCCTAACTTTGCTGGAATTACTTCAATTCCTGTGTTTTGTGAAATATACTCCGCCTCTAACTGAGGATTAGTCATTCTAACTCCCATATGTGTCATTATTAACAATTCTGGCTTCTTCTTCATTGAATTTATTAAATCTATAACGTCGTTTGAACATAAATGTCCTTTAATTCTTTCATTTTTCTTTCTAACAACATTCGCTATTAAAATCCTAACTCCGTCAAAATCCTCAATAAGTTCTGGAATAAATTCTGTATCCGAAGTATAACCAATATCTCCAAAAATTGTTGATAATCTAAAACCAATACCAAAAGGATCTCCATGCTTAGTGTGAGTTGCTTTAAGTTTAGTGTCATATAAACTTATTTCATCTCCTGGATATAAAACCTGAACTTTTTCAAGTTTTGACTGATGATACTTAGATATAACATACTCATACTCTCCAAAACCTTCAACAACTGAGAGATTTCCCAAAAAAATTCCTCTTTTTTTTGTCATTCCTTGAGTTATAGCCTCAACAATAATCTCTCCATCAGTATAATGATCTGGATGACAGTGAGAGATAAATAAAACATTAGTTCTCCAAGGGGATATTTTTAGTTCGTTTAATCTTACAATAGCCCCTGGTCCAGGATCTACATGCATTCTAAGTTCATTAGTATGTATCCTAAATCCTCCTGTGGCTCTTTTTTGGGTAATTGTAGCCCATCGTCCACCACCGCTACCTAAAAATATAATCTCTACCCTCAAAATACCACAACCCCATACAATTTTGTTTTTAATAAATTTAAAGTGTTTTTATTTATTAACTTTGCCTACATACTACATTGTTGTATGACCCATTTACACATATCTCTATATAAGGATAAGTTATAACCATCGTAGCAAAATCCTTTGGAGGAGTAACATTATAATAAACTATAATTCCATTAGATGTTTTCGTTACATTTATAATGTTTATTTTATATCCAGCTGTAGGCATTTCTCCTAAATTTATAACTATAAAGGTTTTATTATCTTTATTATAGTAATAATATCCACTATATTTTTCTCCAAAAGAGCCATAGGCGATTATTTCATAATTTAAAAGTTTTATTGAGCTATTTTTAATTTTATTTTCAGTTATATTTTGTAATTTAGAATTATTAAAATAAACGGTATTATTATAATCATAACAATTAGATGAATTTACTATTTTTGATTTATTTGTAATAGGATAGTTTTTATGTATTTCAGAATTTTCAAAACATCCACAAAATAATACAATAAAAATGAGAAATAGGAAGAATATTTTTATAGTTTTCATCTACCAAACCTCCTCTGCCTTCTCTGATATTCCCTAATAGCCCTTAAAAAATCTATCCTTCTAAATAATGGCCAGTATATATCGCAAAAATATAACTCTGAATAGGAACTCTGCCAAATTAAAAAATTGCTAATTCTCTCTTCTCCAGAAGTTCTAATAATTAAATCTGGATTTGGATATTCTAAATCAGCCGTGTATAGATGTTTATCTATTAATTCTTTGTCAATATCTTCTGGATTAATTTCTCCAATTTTAACTTTCCATGCTATATTTTTAACTGCGTCAATTATTTCCTGTTGTCCTCCATAGGCGATGGCGATATTTACAAAAAAATTGTTATAGTTTTTCGTTTTATCTTCAGCATATTTTATGGCTCTTTGAACATTTTCTGGTAATAAGTGAATTCTACCAATTGCTCTAACTCTAACTTTGTATTTGTGTATTTCTTTGTCATTAGCAATTTCATAAAACTTCTTTTCAAAGAGTTCCATAAGTTTATTAACCTCTTCCTTAGGTCTATTAAAATTTTCAGTAGAAAAAGCATATAAAGTAACTACTTTAATCCCCAATTCTCTCGCCCATTTTAAAACCTCTCTAACTTTCTCAGCCCCTAAGTAGTGCCCATAATATCTATCCTTCCCATAAATTTCAGCAGTTCTTCTATTACCATCCATAATTATGGCTATGTGTTTTGGTAAATTATCTTTATCAATAGATTCCTCTAATATTTTCTCGTAAATTTTTAAAATCTTTGACTTTTCCAAAAATTTATAAAAATCTAAAACTACCCTTTTACCAATACTCTTTAATTTTTTGGCTAATTTATAGTTATTTTTATTTTTTACATTAATTGAGCTATTTTTTGAATAAATCAAAACTTTCACCTGCTAAAAATTTGACAGCATTATAATATCTCATCCAATTAGCATTTCTACTCGTATCTATAAAGTTTATATTTTTATCTGATAAAATAACGGCTCCATACCCTGGAACTTTGCAAATTAATCCTAAGCATCTAAAAATAAGATTTCCAGAAATTCCATCAATACCTATAATAATATTGCAATCATCCTTTAAATATTCTTCTATTAATATACCTTTATGTATTATATTAAACTTACCTTTAAAATACTCTAAGATTTTTTCAGCTTCGTATATAGTTTCATCTACTATTTTGTTTCTACCTAAGTCAGTTAATCTTCCACCAGAAAGTAAAGCAACTTTTGGCACAATATTGTAGGATTTTAAAAATTTGGAGGAGAGTTCAATAATCTTTATTTTATCTTTTATTCTTTCTTCTTTATTTTCAGATATATCATCAATGCCAACTGGTGAAAGTAAAAAAATATTGTTTGTGAAAGGGTTTTTTAAAATAGATGCTCTATAAAATTTTCCTATTTTTTCTCTTAAATATGGAATAACTTTTGATGAAGACAAAGAACCCCTAACAGCTCCTTTCAATTCTTTTGATAATAATTTATCTACTAAGTCTTTTGGATTATCAATTAACTCAACATCAATTCCCTCCTCTTTTAATTTATTGTATGCTTTTAAAATTTCTTTTTTATTTTCTTCCCCTAAACCTATCGCATACATAGTTATCACTTTAAAACTCCACTTCAATACCTAAAATATCTCTCTTCCCTTTTAAAATATCTTCTGCTATTAACGCCCCTCCAATTGCTCCACTCTCTCCATATAAAACATATATTTTATATTCAACAAATTCTTTAATTCTTTTAGGAATGTTTATAGGCTCTTTGAGAGTTCCAATAGATCCTGCTAAAACAACTCTCCTTTTGTTTTTATCTAACAAAGGTAATAAACTGTTAATTTCCATAGAAACACTTAAAATTAAACTATCAATAGCCAATTTACAATTTTCATCAGTAAAATAATTTTTAATGATTTCTTCTTTTGTATTTTCTACACCTTTGTAAAGTTTTGCTATTTTAACAACTCCTGCCTTTGAAAAAGCCTCATTTGCAGTTATTTTTTTACTATCTATATCTCTTATCATCTCTAAATCTATAGGGCCGTGTAAAATACCTAATGCCCCTACACAGGCATCAAACCCTCCAAAAATTTTGCCATCTTTTATTAGCAAAGTTACAGTATTTGATGAAATGTCTGACAAAACAAAATCATTAAATCCAAATAATTTGTGAGCATAATAGGAAATTGAAACTTTCTCTGGAGAGGCGATGTGGGAATATAACGCTCTAAATCTTCTATCTAAGCACCCTATTCCTCTATGTAGCCCTGGAATAACTACTGTTGGAATATTTGATTCTTTAATTTCATCATAAACTTTTGTTCCTCCTCCAATCTTTTCTCCAGCCCCTTCTATGCTTAAAACTCCTCTGTTTTTAACTTTTTCTATTGGTAGAATTTTATTTATACCATCTCCCATTGAGTAAGTTAAAGCAATCAAATCAATATCCTCCAAAGGCACATATTTTTTTAACTCATCTAAATAAGATTTTTCTTTTAATTCACTCCTTTTTAATTTGAATATTATTTTTTTGTGATTATTTTTTATACATGTTGTAATTCCAGATGTTCCGTGATCTATGCCTACTGTTATCATACTCTCCACCTTATGTTCATTAATATAAATTAACATAAATTTTATATAGTTAAGTAGTTTAATTACCTCTGGGGATGAGTATGGAGAAATTAGACATTTTAATGTCAATATTTTTAATAATAATATTTTTGTTCATATTTTTGCCAATAATTTATATGTTAACACATCCTGGAAACTTAGGAGTATTGTTAGATAATGAAGTTATAGATGCATTTAAAACGACATTGTTAGCTGGGGCTGTAGCAACATTAATAGCCTTAATCTTTGGAATTCCTACTGGGTATATTTTGGCAAGATACGATTTTAAATTTAAAAATTTTGTTGAGGCTGTTTTAGACTTACCTATGGCAATTCCCCATAGCGTTATTGGGATTTTAATATTATCTTTCATCTATGGAGTTGATGTAATAAAGTTTATTGGAAATTATGTTGTTGATAACTTTTTTGGAATAGTTATTGTTTATCTATTCGTAGGAATTCCTTTTATGGTTAATAGTATAAGAGATGGGTTTTTAAATGTAGATGAAGAAATTGAATATGTGTCAAGAACTTTGGGAGCTTCAAAAGTTAGAACATTTTTTGAAATTTCCCTACCATTAATAAAAAATAATATTATTTCTGGAGTAATTTTAAGTTTTGCAAGAGGAATTAGTGAAGTTGGAGCATTATTAATAATTGCTTATTATCCAAAAACTGTTCCAGTTTTAATATTGGAGAGATTTATGAGTTTTGGTTTAAATGCATCGAAACCAATATCTGCTGGAATGATTGTAGTTAGCATTATTTTGTTTGCAATACTTAGAATGCTAAGAAAACAGAGAATAAAAAATACTGGATAAAATAAAAATTAAAAAATTAATAGGGATAAAGATGCTTAAAGTTTGTAATCTATCAAAGATTTGGAAAGATTTTAAATTGAAAAATGTTTCTTTTGAAATAGGTAATGAATACTGCGTAATTTTAGGACCAAGTGGTGCGGGAAAGTCAGTTCTTATAAAATGCATTGCAGGGATTCTAAAGGTAGATTCTGGAAGGATTATATTAAACGGTAGGGATATAACAAACTTACCTCCAGAAAAAAGAAATGTTGGATACGTTCCTCAAAACTATGCATTATTTCCAAATAAAAATGCATATAAAAATATTGCTTACGGTTTAATAATAAGGAAAGTTGATAAGTTAGAGATTGATAGAAAAGTTAAAGAAATTGCAGAGTTTTTAAATATATCTCATCTATTAGATAGAGATGTTAAAACATTGAGTGGAGGAGAGCAACAAAGAGTATCTTTAGCGAGGGCGTTAGTATTAAATCCATCTATTTTACTCTTAGATGAGCCAACTTCTGCATTAGACATTAGAATCAAAGAAAGCATAATATCAGAACTAAAAAAAATAAAAGATATTCCTGTTTTGCATATAACTCATGATTTAGCAGAGGCAAGAACATTGGGAGAAAAAGTAGGCATATTTATGGACGGAGAACTCATAGCCTTTGGAGATAAGGATATATTAAAAAAACCTAATAATAGAAAAGTAGCAGAGTTCTTAGGATTCAATGTAATAGATAATGAGGCAATATCTCCTGAAGATGTAATTATAAAAAATGGAAATGATGGAATAGTTATAAATGTTATTGACTATGGAAAGTATAAAAAGGTGTTCATTAAATATAAAAATTACTTAATCAAGTCATTTACAGAAATGGATTTAAATATTGGTGATAGAGTAGGTTTAGAGTTTAGAAATAAGATAAAATTATCTTCATAAGAAATAAGGTGATAGTGTGATAGTAGTTTCAGGAAGTCAGTCGCAAAATTTAGCTTTTAAAGTATCTAATCTTTTAGATACTAAATTAACAAGAGTAGAGTATAAAAGATTCCCAGATAATGAAATTTATGTTAGAATTGTAGATGAGATAGATGATAATGAAGCAGTAGTAATAAACACGCAAAAAAATCAAAATGATGCGATAATAGAGACTATTTTATTGTGCGACGCTTTGAGAGATGAAGGCGTTGAAAAAATAACTTTAGTAGTTCCTTATTTGGCGTATGCAAGGCAAGATAAAAAATTCAATCCTGGAGAGGCAGTAAGTATTAGAGCTTTGGCAAAAATATATTCAAACATAGCAGACAAATTAATAACTATAAATCCTCATGAAATACATATAAAGGACTTTTTTACAATTCCTTTTGTTTATGGAAACGCTATTCCTAAATTGGCAGAGTATGTTAAAGATAAGTTAAATAATCCAATTGTTTTAGCCCCAGACAAAGGAGCATTAGAATTTGCCAAAACAGCCTCAAAAGTATTAAATGCTGAATATGACTACTTAGAAAAAACGAGATTATCTCCAACTGAGATTCAAATATCTCCAAAAACCTTAGATGTTAATAATAGGGATGTGTTAATTATAGATGATATTATCTCAACTGGAGGAACAATGGCGACTGCGGTTAAATTATTAAAAGAGCAGGGTGCTAAAAAAATAATCTCTGCCTGCGTTCATCCATTATTAATTGGAGATGCGTTAAATAAACTTTACTCATCAGGTGTTGAGGAAGTTGTTGGAACAGATACATATTTATCAGAGGTAAGTAAAGTTAGCGTTGCAGATGTTATCGTTGATTTGTTATAAATTTTTTATTTCTTTTTTTATTTTATTCTATTTTGAGTTCTTAGAGTTCTCTTCATTTTTCTTAAGTTAAATGGACAATCTTTTTCACAGTTTTTGCACATAACATTAAAATACATCCCAAAAAACATTGTTAAACTCAATATAAAAATTCCCTCATAAACAAGGTTGTATCTTAGCCCATATATCCCGGTAAAAACAAATCCAAAGAATCCCAACACAACAACGAATTTTTGCCAGAGTTTAAATCCATTTTGATCTATTACCTCTTCATTCATGATAATTACCTCTCACAATTAACAAAATAAAAGATCTACTCTATTCCATAGATCTCTGTTTGTGTATTAATTTCCTACCATATATCCAATACCAATATACCAATATTGAAAAAGCATCTAATTGCATAATACCACATACTTTGATTTCTTTTTATAGTAAATTTAATCTTTTTTATAAAAATCCTACAAACTTACCCAAGCAGTAGAAAACACCGATTGAGGCCCCTATATTAGAGAGAGTAGCCACTAACAAAACTTTAAATAAATTGTTGTTAAAAAGTTCTTTAATTGATTCAGCATTTAGTAAGCCAACTATATCCTTATCAGTTATTTCTCTATACTTTAACTCTACAAGTCCAGCAATAGTTCCAACAGCCGCTAAGGGTAGTGGGATTAAAGTAGTTATAGGTGCTGAAAGAAATGCTATCAATGCTGTTATTAGCTTACCTCTCGCTAAAAGAACGCCTAAAGCAGACAATCCACCAGTAAATAATACCCATTGAAATGTTATCATCTTTAATAACTCTGGATTATTAAATGCATAGTATATAGCATATAAAAATATTAAAAATATAGTAAATGAAATTCCATAAGTTAAAATCTTTGTAAATCTTTTATTTTTTCTCTTTACTTTTGTTAATTCATATATATCAATATCTTCTCCATTTTCAAGTTGTTTTAAATATCTTATAACTCCTTCAACATGCCCAGCCCCAATTACGGCAACGATTGAATTTTTACCTTTGCTAAGTTCAAATAACTCCTTAGCCATATATCTATCTCTCTCATCTACTAAAACCTCATATATAGTTGGAGAAATATCTTTTAACATCTTTGTAAATTTTTCTGGATTTTTAACCATCTCATTTAGTAAATTTTCATTAAGTTCCAAATTTTCCCCTTCAGTGTTTAATAAGTCCAATAAAATTTTTATTTTTTCTCTAAAAGACATTTTGTCTAATAATCTTGATAAGGTTATATCTATCTCTCTATCAATTAAATATATTGGAATTCCATTTTTTTGTGCTATTTCTATGGATTTTTTCATTTCGCTTCCAGGATTTATACCAAAACTCTCTCCAATCTTTTTTTGTGAATTAGCCAAAATTAAATAAACAAAGAATTTTATAAAGTTTCCTTCCTTTAATACCTTTTTAATATCTATTTTTTTATTCTCCTCTGAAATTAAGGATAGAAATCTTTTATAATCAAGTTCTACTGCAACACCATCAGGATTTAAATTTGTAATAACTTCTTCAACCTCTTTAACACTATCTTTAGAGACGTGAGCAGTTCCAATTAAGTAAATATCGCATTCATTAACTCCATTAAATATTCTTATATGTTTCAAAATAACCACCTTTAATTTATAAAGTAAAATATTTTATCTGAATCTTTTTTTAGTTTTAACTCCTAAGAATGCTCTTTTTATTATAATTGTTGCATAACTACCTTTTTCCAATTCATAACTTAAAGTTATTTTGTATTTACCTTTATTTAATTCATCCTCTTCAAATTCACCAATATTTAAGTTTTTAGGTATTGATAAAATTTTCCTCTCAGTGTATATAAATCTACCGAAATCTCCTATATTATTTAAATCTTCCATTGATAAACCTTCCCTTTTTAAAATTTTATCTATAATTTCTTTATAACTATCTTTATATTCTACATCAGGAGCTATTGTTGGAAATTTTTTATCTTTTAGCGTTTCAAAAATCTCATTATCTATTTTCTTATAAAACATTAAAGTTCCTGCCTCATATTCGTAATAAATTCTATCTTCTTTGGGAATATAACTTTTTAAAAGTTCTTTTACGCATTCATTCCATAGATAACTCTGATATGCCGCTACAAATATCTTTTTTAATCTATCATCAACATAACTCAATGCTTTTTTGTAATCATTACTCTTTTTTAATTCTTTAACCATATTTACATATAATCTTGCCTTTATGTTTTTTTCTTTAATGTAGTTCCAAACTTTTTCCCAATCTCCCCAATTTTTATTTATAAATCTTTTTAAATCTTTTAATATCTTTTTTTCAGACTTTTTATACTTTGTTAATATTATTTTTACCGCCTCTTCATAATTTCCTTTTATAATTTCCTTTGCAATAAATTTTCTATCAAAAACGCTTCCAAATCTCTGACTGTCAAAATAATTTGGTGCTCCATAATGTAAATATTTCAAATTTTCTTTAATTTTTGGAATATCATCTTTTTTTAATCCTCTAACAGTTATAGTAAATCTATTTCCTTCTAAGTCCCCTAATAATAAAAATTTTGACTCTCCTACGAGGTCTAATTTTAAATTTGGCTCATCTAAATGTAATTTTCCATATTTTTTTGGGATAGAGATATATTGAGTAGTTAATGCATGCCTATCTTTCAATCCACAGTATCCAATATCTTTTAAGGGAATTCTAAATTTCTTAGAAATGTATGAAAATGCTTTTAAACATTCAATGTTTCTCTTTGTTAATTTATATAAATAACATTTTTTTCCTGATATCTTATTAAAATCGATAATTTCTTCAACGATAAAATCTTCAGGCTTCATCCTAAGTTTCATAATACACACCATCTTTAAAAACTTTGATTATTTTAATTTTTTAAGTTTTTCGTAAATTTTTAATCCATACTCTACTGCTCTACTACCAAAGTAGAATGCAATAACGATTCCAAAAATCAACTGAACTGAATTAAATATTCTATCCTCTACTGGCACAAATAATGTATAAATATAAAGTATTGTCATTATTATTGTCAATGACCTTCTAACTTCCTTTGTATCTAATAATTTATCTTCTGAAATAATATCTATACATTTATCTTCAATATTTTTAATTAACCGCCTTTTATTATATTCATTTTCCTTTTCTAATAATACTTTTAAGTTATTTAACTCATCAACTAAATATTTTCGTTTTAACTGTCCAATATATTCTAATCCAAATAATAAAATAACAAATAATGCAATTAAAAAAATTGCTTGATATTCTTTTTTAAAATATACTAAATCAATAAATAAAATTGAAATTAATAAAATAATAAATAATACAATTGAAAATAATAATTTACATTCTGAATCTTTTTTTAATCTATCTTTAAATGATCTAAGATTTTTTCTAAATCCAATTAATAAAAATAAAAAAGCAAATAAAAATATTAAAAATATTGCTTGGAATTCCACAATACCACTCTAAAAAATTATGTTAAAAATGGTGGGCTCGGCGGGATTCGAACCCGCGACCACCGCCTTGTGAGGGCGGCATCATAGCCATCTAGACCACGAGCCCATATTATTATAAAGTTATTGTTGGTTAATATAAAATTTTCCAACGCAATATTTATATACCTTTAGTTATAATCTGTCATTAATAATAATGATAAATTCTTGGTGAATGGAATGGATTTCCAGATAGTTTCATTTATCGCTTCTGGAATTTTAGTAATTATAGGTTTGTATGGAGTATTTTTTGTTGATAATATTTTGAAAAAAATAATAGCATTGGAGATTTTGGGAAGTGGAGTAAATTTAGTTTTAATAACCATTGGATACAATGGAGGAACAATACCTATAAAACTTCCTAATGTTCCAGTAGAGGTTTTTGCTAAGGAATCTGCATATCCTCTAACTCACGCATTAGTTTTAACCAACATAGTTATTGAAGCATCTATGCTTGCAGTAATGCTTGGAGTTTCTATAATTTTATATAAAAAATATAAAACACTAAAAAGTTCTGTAATATTGAAAGAAGATTAATATAATTTTTTGAGGGGAGAAAATGAATTATCTTCCAATGATAATTATATTTCCACTCATTATGGCAATAATAATGAATTTACTGCATGGAAAGGAAAAGATAGTTAAATATCTAACATTTTTAATAGCGATTATTTTGATTATTCTTCCATTTATTGGGCAGTATGGATATTACTACTTTGGAGGTTATGGGGTTGTTGATGGATGGGTTTCAGGGATTGCCTATTACTACAATCCACTAAAGCAGGCAGTTCTTGTAGTTTTGGCAATAATTGCTTCTCTTGTTTTAATTGCTGGAATGGGAGAAAAATTAAAAAATAATATGTTCGTAACTCTCTCTTTAATGGGATTTGCAAGCGTTGCGGCAATGGTTTTAGCTGACGATCTATTTAACTTCTATGTATTTTTTGAAATAATATCAATTGTTCAAGTGGGGTTATTATTTTTATCTGGAACTGAAGAGGCATATAAGTCTGGATTAAGATACATGATAATGGGAAATATTGCCGCTTCGTTAATGCTGTTAGGAATTGCCTTTTTATTGGCATCTACAGGAACTTTAAACATAACAGATATGAAAAAATATATTTTGTCTGATAATCCTATGATATATGGAGGTTTGTTACTTTTAGTGGTTGGTTTAGCTTATGGTTCTGGACTTCCACCATTTCACAATGTTAAAGCAGACATATATGCAAGGGCAAAGGGATTTATTTCTGCAATACTGCAAACATATTCAAAATTTATATTAGTTGGATTTATGCTGATTATTTTAAAATTATTCAATGGATTGTCTTATTTTTCAGGAACTCATGCAGTTTTATTGGCATTGGGAGTTTTAGCAATGGTGTTTGGAGTAGTAATGGCTCTATTACAGAGTGATTATAAAAAACTTTTATCTTATCACGCTATAAGTCAGGCGGGATATGTTGCCACAGGATTGGCATTAGGAACGCCTTTGGGGATAGTTGCTGGAATTTTTCACGCAATAAACCACGTTATTTATAAAAGTGCCTTGTTTTTGGGGGCGTATATTGTAAGCCATAAAAAAGGTAGTGATTTACACAAGTTAGGAGGGTTACTCCCTATAATACCTTCTGTTGCATTTATGGTTTTGTGTGCCAAACTTGCCATTTCAGGAGTTCCACCATTTAATGGGTTTCAGAGTAAATGGATGCTTGCTCAGGCGGCAATGCAAGTGAATATGCCAGAAATAGCTATAATAATGATAATTGTTAGTATTGGAACTTTTGTTTCTATGATGAAAGCTTTCTATTTGATATATTTAAAGCCAGTTGATGAGGAAACTTTAAAAGAATATCAAAGTAAGGGAGTTCCTAAACTTGCAGTATTTAGTTTATTTATATTAACATCATTGTGTATAATCCTTGGAATTTACCCAGAGATTGTAACAAAGTATCTTTTTAATTATGCATATGAATTGGGAGTTCCTTATTGTTTAAAATAAGTTAGGTGATTTTGTTATGGACTATAACAAATTTCAAAAAGAGTTAGATAAAGATTCACATGGCGATGGAATTACTGTTGGAGCAGTGTTTGCTGGAGAATACACATTATACTTATTGTTTATATTTGGTTCTATAATTATTGGTAGAATATATGGAAAAACATTAATGACTTTATTTGGTTTAGCCACCTTAGCTTTCTCTCTATCTGTATCTCCTTTAATTTTTAAGTTTAAAAAGGAAAATTCAAATGCTATAAATTATCAACTATTCTGGCTCTCCATATTTTTGGGAGCAATAGCCTTCTGCATTTATATGACCAACTTTGAGTTTATGTAATTTAGGTGGTAAAATGAGCTCTAAAAGAGATTTAGTTACAGCAGTTTCATTCTTTGTGTTTGGAGCGTCTATACTATACAGTTTATCCAATATGCATGTAAATCCAGGAGTTAATTTAGTTTATTTAACTCATTATATTATTCCAAACTATGTTTGTTCAGTTATATTTGGATGGAGAGCTTATGATACTTTGGGAGAATGTTTAGTTTTAGTTGTTGCTGTTATGGTTTCTTGGGTAGTATTTGGAAAATCTTTATATGATAATACATACTTAAAAGAACTTTTTAAAGCTCCGGAAACTGATGATTATATAACTCTAAAAGGATGGGGAGAATATACACCAATAATTAAATTTTTAGCATTTCCTGCAAGTGTTTTTATGGTGGCACTGGGAATTGTAACAATATTAGGGGGACACATAACTCCTGGAGGAGGTTTTCAAGGAGGAGCATTAATAGCATCTGCTTTGATATTGTCAGTTGTAGCATTTGGTTCTAAAAGTCCATTGTGGTTTGATCACAAATACTTAGAAAAGTTAGAGGCAATAGGGGCTTTAACATATCTGTTGTTGGGAGTTGTAGGAATGTTTATTGGTGGCTATTATTTGTTTATCTTTACAAGTTTTGATAATATTTCAATATTCCCAGCACCAAAAGAAATAGTTACTGCTGGAATAATACCATATCTAAATATTGCCGTTGGATTAAAAGTTTTAGCAGGATTATCTACTGCAGCCTTTTTACTATCTTGTGAAAAAGTTATTATTGAGAGGATTGAAAAGTCAGAAGAAATTTTAAACAAATAATGTTAATGTGGTGAAGGAAATGTTAGAAATATCTTTATATTATCCCTCAATTCTTGCCTTTTTGTTGGGAGTATTTATTGGGGCAAAGTATAGAATGAAAATAAAAAATATTTTTGGATATCTTGTATTATCCATAGTTATTGCCTATTTTTTAAAGGCATTTCCTTACTACAATTTACCATTATCTTTAACATTTGTCTCTTCTGTAATTGGAATAATTTTGGGCAATAGAGTATTTGGAGGAAAGATGTCCTAAAATCTTAATTATTTTTTGGTGATATGTTATGATCATAACAATATTGGACAGATGTAGAGTAAATGAAGAGTGTAAAACCTGCCCATTTTATAGTAAAACATCAAAATGCATTGAAGCATGTCCTACCGATGCGATATTTTTGTTAAATAATAAGAGTTTTTCCTGTTTAACCTGTGGAGAGTGTGAAAGAAATTGCCCAAATAAGGCAATTAAAAGAAACAAGTTTGGAGGACTTTATGTTGATAGGAGAAGATGTAACGGTTGTGGAATTTGTGCAAATGTCTGTCCAATAAATATAATAAAAATTGTAGAAAAAGATGGGAAAAAGTTTCCAATGGGAATTTGTTCGATGTGTGGAGTTTGCGTTGAAGTATGCCCTTACAATGCAAGAGTAAGTTCTTATGAATTAATACAAACTAAAAGAGAAAAATTATCTGAGAGTTATTTAAAAGTCTTAGAAAATCTCACAAAAGTTAAACTTGTAGAAGCTTCAAAACCACAAAAAAATATTATTGAGAAGAAAGAGAGAAAATCTATTAAAATTGATAGAGATAAGTGTATTGGATGTTTAAGATGCTCCTATCTATGTCCAAGAGAAACAATAATTCCTGATTCTATAAATGGATGTACTTCCTGTAATCTCTGTGGAGAGAATTGTCCAAAAGATGCTATTAAAAATGGAGTAGTAGATTATGATAAATGTATTCTTTGCTTTAAATGTGTAGAAATCTGCCCAAATGATGCTTTAAAGGTTGAAAACTTTAAAGTTGTTAAAGTTAAGGAAAATAAAAAGATTCAACCTACAAGTTACTGTATAAACTGTGGATTGTGCTCTCTGAATTGTCCAAGTGGATCTTTGAGATTTGAGAATGGGAACTTATTTTATAGCCCAGATGTATGTTGGAAATGTTTTAAATGTGTAGAAATCTGCCCTAACGATGTTAGAAGGTTAAAAAACGATATTATTGTTGGAGGATGCTCTTTGTGTGGTATATGTATAAATAACTGTAAAGAAGATGCAATATCAATAACAACTGTTGAATTCAAGAGTATTAAAGATGAAAACTGCATACTCTGTGGAACTTGCTCAAATGTGTGTCCAAAAGATGCCATAATTATAGATAGGAGTAATAAAGTGGTTTTATTTACTGATGACTGTATATTGTGTGAGACATGTGCTATTCATTGTCCAAGAGATGTAATTCCAAATACAACTGGTTATAAGAAAATAGTTGATAAAGAAAATTCATTTATTAGAACTGATATGGATTTCTGTATAAAGTGTGGCTTATGCAATAAAGTATGTCCAAACAACTGCATAGACTATGGAGTTATTGATACAGATATTTGTGAATACTGTGGAGCCTGTTACAACATTTGCCCTACAAGAGCTATATATCTCCACAGAAAGTGGAAAGTTAAAGAGCCAATAAGAGATTAGAATAAATTTTAAAAATTTGGTGATTGCCTTGGAAGATCTAAAAAATTTTGCTAAAATATTTTTAACTGGGATATATGAAAACTTAGAAAGAATTATTTTTGGTTCAGGAAGATATACAAGTTTAGAGATGAGAGAGGCTATACTATCTGGAAAAATTAAGATTCCAAGAACAGTAATTGAAGATCTCTGTATAGGTTGTGAAGGATGTGCAAATGTTTGTCCAACTAAGGCAATTGAGATGATACCTATTGAGCCAATTAAAATAACTGAAAATTATGTAAAAGATAAGATTCCAAAAATTAATTATGAAAAATGTGTATATTGCCTATATTGCCACGATTTTTGTCCAGTTTTTTCTGTATTTAATGAAATATCGCCAATACACCCAAGGGATGTTGGTGAAGATTATATAGAAATTGATATTTCAAAAATATTAAAGAAAAAAGTTGAAATTTCTGAAGAACAATTAAATAGAATTTGTTCCATATTATCAATTAATTTAAGGAGAATTATTAAAGAATAAAATCTAAAATCTATTATTTTTTGATAATTAATGTCTATATCTATTTGCAAAGCTCTTTTAATTCTTTTACTAAATTTCTATCAATTCTTCCATTGTTTCTATCTCCTCCTTTACATACAGCACCTCTAACTCCAACAATATCAGTTCCAATACTTTTTAAAATTGGAATGTGTTCCTTTTTTATTGACCCCGCTAAGGCACATTTTAAACCATAATCGTGGCATTCATTAACAAACTCTTCTAATATCTCTTTGGTTTGGAAATCTAAAAGGGATTTTCCATCTTTTATTGCTGTATCTAACATCGCTACGTCACAACCAGAATCTCTCGCAATCTTTGGAATAATTAATGGTTCAACTGCCCCAACTCTATGAGCGTCAGCATAACCTGCGGCAACTACAATTTTACTATCATCAATATCTTTTACAGCCTTAACAACATTTTTCATTAACTCAACTGCCTGATAGTAGTTTTTAACGCCATATAATCCAACTTTTATATAGTCTGCTCCACTAATTGCCGCTCCTGTTGCAGCTAATGAAATAGTTCCAGGTTTATAAGGGACATCTCCAACTGTAGCGCTAACTAATAGCTCTTTTGGAGTAATTTTCCTTATTGCTTTAATCATCCAAGGGAAATTAGCCCCTAATGAACCCTCTTTTGGGTTTTTCACATCTATTATATCTGCTCCTCCTGCAATAGCCTCTTTTGCCTCTTCAACATCTATTGGACTTACTAAGAGTATCATACATTACACCTACTAAATATTAATGCTTTACAATTAATTAACTCATACATTTATACCTTATGTTCGCAATGTTATAATATAAAAATTTATGTTGTTTTGCTTCTATGTATTATTTAAAGTTTATTAATAGTTTTAGGATATTCTACTTTAACTATTAAAAATTTTTACCTTTAAAATCTTTAAAATAATTAAATAATCTAAAAATGGTGGTAAAATGGGTAAATTGTTTGGAACTTCTGGAATAAGGATGAAAAATTTATCTCCAAAAATTGCATATAAAGTAGGGTTAGCAATAGCTAAGAAGTATAAAAATGTTGTTATTGGGAGGGATACACGAACTACTGGAAAGTTAATTGAAACTGCACTATCTGCTGGTGTTTTAAGAGGAGGTGGAGAGATAACAACTATAGGAGTAGTTCCTACTCCTGTATTAGGTTTTAATGCGAGAAATTATGATGTTGGAGTTATGATAACTGCCTCTCATAATCCACCAGAATACAATGGAATAAAGCTTTTCAATAAAAATGGCTTAGCATTTAATAAAAAAGAAGAAGATGAAATTGAAGAAATTATATTCAAAAAAGATTTTAATGAGGTAAATTGGGATGAAGTGGGAGAAATATGGGAAGATAATAAATGTATAAAAAATTATATGGACTACATCTTAGAAAAGATTGAAGTAAATAAAAAATTTAATGTAGTTGTTGATTGTGCCAATGCTTCTGCCTGCTTAGTATCTCCTTATCTATTTACAGACGTTGGTTGCCATGTAATATCAGTTAATAGCCATATGGATGGAAGATTTATTGGTAGATTACCAGAACCTAATGAAAAAAACCTTAAAAAAACTATGGATATGATTAAAGGATTAAATTCTGATAGAAATAGTTATATTGGAATTGCACACGATGGGGATGCAGATAGAATGGTAGCAATAGACGAAAAAGGAAGATTAGCAGATTTTGATAAATTATTAGCGGCATTTTCAAGATATATAGTTGAAAAAACTGGAACTAAAACTATAGTTACTACGGTAGATGCTTCAATGGTCATTGATGAATATTTAAAAGACTTAGATGTTGAAGTAAAAAGAACTAAAGTTGGAGATGTTTATGTTGCCGAAGAAATGATTAAATCTTCATCTATCTTTGGTGGAGAACCTTCTGGCACTTGGATTCATGGAGATATTCACTTAACTCCTGATGGAATTCTAAGTGGATTGAGAGTTTTAGAGATGTTAGAATTTTACAATAAGAAATTATATGAAATTTTGGATGAAATTCCTTCATATATAAATTTGAGAGAAAAAATTTACTGTGAAGATGAAAAAAAAGAAAAAGTAATGAATTATGTTATTGAAAATGGGGAAAAAATTTTTAAAACTCCCCCAGAAACTGTTGATGGAGCAAGGTTTAACTTGCCAAATGGTTGGATTTTAATAAGACCTTCTGGAACTGAGCCATATATTAGAATTAGAGTTGAAGCGAAAAATATGAGTTTAGCTAAAGATTTATTAGAAAAAGGAATAAAGTTGGTTAAAAATGGGCTTTCATTAACATAAATTATTTTTTGGTGATGTAAATGGACTCTATAATATTATGCGCTGGTAAAGGAGAAAGATTAAAACCTCTAACTGAAAATAGACCAAAACCAATGATTCCTATAGCTGGTAAGCCAATTTTACAACACATAATTGAGAAAGTTGAGGATTTAGTAGATAACATTTACATAGTTGTTAAATATAAAAAAGAAAAAATTATTGATTACTTTAAAGATTATCCAAAAGTTAAGTTTTTAGAGCAAGGAAAGATAGATGGAACTGGACAGGCAGTTTTAACTGCTAAAGATTATGTAGATAACGAATTTTTAGTTATAAATGGAGATATTATCTTTGAAGATGATTTAAGGGGATTTTTAAAATATAAATATGCCATTGCTGTTAAAGAAGTAGAAAATCCTGAAAATTTTGGAGTAGTTGTCTTAGATGAAGAAAATAATATTGTAGAAATACAAGAGAAACCTAAAAATCCTAAATCAAATTTAATAAATGCTGGAATATATAAATTTGATAGAAAGATTTTTGATTTAATTGAAAAAACAAAAATCTCTAAAAGAGGAGAGAGAGAAATTACAGATGCAATAAAACAACTTATTAAAGAAGAAAAGGTTAAAGGAATAAAATTAGAGGGATATTGGAACGATGTTGGAAGGCCATGGGATGTTTTAGAAGCAAATAAACATCTTTTGAGTAAAATAAATAGAGATATAAAAGGAAAAATTGAAGAGAATGTAGTAATTAAAGGAAATGTTGTAATTGAAGAAAATGCTATTATAAAAGCAAATTCAGTTATTGAAGGGCCTGCAATTATTAAAAAAGGGGCTGTTGTGGGGCCGTTAGCATATATAAGGCCATACACAGTTTTAATGGAAAATACTTTTGTTGGAAACTCATCTGAAGTTAAGGCAAGCATAATAATGAAAAATACAAAAATTCCGCATCTCTCTTATGTTGGAGATAGTATTATAGGGGAAAATTGTAATTTTGGTTGTAATACAATAACTGCCAACTTAAGATTTGATGACAAACCTGTTAAAGTAAATATAAAAGGTAAAAGGGTTGAAAGTGTAAGAAAATTGGGAATAATAATGGGAGATAATGTTAAGACAGGAATTCAAGTCTCTTTTATGCCGGGAGTTAAAGTTGGAAGCAATTGCTGGATTGGAGCAAGTTGTTTAATTGATAGAGATATAGAAAGTAATACTTTTGTATATAAAAAGGATGAGTTAATTTTTAAAAAATTAAATTGGTGAAGTTAATGATTATAGGTCCAAATAAATCAAAAAATTTTTTTGATAATTTGAAAGATGAGCAAATTCAACAGTGTGGGATTGATTTAAGAGTTTGGAAGATATTTAAATTAGAAGGAGAAGGAGTTATTGACTTTTCAAACGAAAAAAGAAAATTACCAAATTACATTGAGATATTCAACTCTGAAAAAGATGAATTTGTAAGATTAGAGAATGGAGTTTATATTGTGAAGATAGCTGATTATATAAAAATTCCTAATAATATCGCCGCCTTTACATTTCCAAGAAGTTCTTTATTGAGGATGGGAGCAACTTTATACTCCGCAGTTCACGACCCTGGATATGAAGGAAGACCAGAATATTTACTGCAAGTTTTCAATCCAATAACCATTCATAAATATGCAAGAATTGCACAAATAGTTTTTTTCGAGTGTAAAGATGTTAGTAGTGTTTATAATGGCATTTACAAAGGAAAATAGTATAAAAATCAACATAATAGGTGAAATAAATGAGAAAACTTTTATTATCTATTCTACTTTTAATTTTATTTTGTGGATGTTTAGGAAATCCAAAAATTACCAACAATAAATTAAACATCTACAATTTTTGGGTTTATTATGGTTCAGACAACATAGAAAATCTTTCAAAGTATGATTTGGTTATTATTGAACCATACAATTACAAAAAAGAAGATATTCAAAAATTAAAGTCATTAAATCCAAATATAAAAGTTATTGCCTATCTAAGCATTGGAGAAGTTAGCAAAGACAGACCATATTTCAAAGATTGTCAAAATATAATTATTGGAAAAAATCCAAATTGGACCTCTTACTATGTAAATATCTCATCCTCAATATGGCAAAATATAATCATAGATGAAGTTAAAAAATTTAAAAATATGGGGTTTGATGGAGTATTTTTAGATACAGTTGATAGTGCAATCTATACAAACCAAAAAAATGAAGTTATTGAGTTAATCAAAAAAATTAGAAAAGAAAATCCAAATATAATAATTATACAAAATAGGGGCTTTGAAATTGTTAATGAAACCGCCCCATACATAGATGGTGTTCTTTTTGAGGACTTCACAACATATTATGATTTCAAAACTAAAAACGCATATTATTGGAATGGTAGTGATTTAAATTGGATTAATGCTCAAAGTGAAAAACTAAAAAATTTGAAGGAAAAATATGGTATAATTATTTTAACATTGGATTATGTTAATAATAATGAAATGGCTAAAAAGTGTATTGAACATGCTAAAGAATATGGCTTTATTCCAATGACTACTAATGATATTAATTTAAATTCAATTAATTAGCTTTTTTATTTAAGTTAAGTAATTAATTCAACCCCTTTTCCAACTTCTGTTCTTATTGTAGTTCCATAATAATCTCTTAAAATTTCTTCTACATCATCAATAAACTCTTCTTTTGGTAAAACAATTATTGAAGGTCCAGAACCACTTATTGTAATTCCATAAACTTTATCTTTAACTTCTTCTTTAACTTTAAAATAGTTTGGAATTAATTTACCTCTCACAGGCTCTATAATGTTGTCAGACATCATATATCTTCCAAACAATGATTTATCTTTTTTATATAATGCATAAACCATTCCACAGGCTTTTCCTACATTATTTACTAAATCTTTTAAATTTACACTTTTTGGTAAAATTTCTCTTGCTTCTTTTGTATTTATTGATATATCTGGAATGGCTATTAAAATATCAAGTTTAAAATCTATTGGTATATGTAAAACTTCTAAAGGTTCATAGTTTGTTATCATAGTAAAATCTCCAAATATTGCTGGGGCAACATTATCAGCATGCTTTGCATTTGAAGATGCTAATTCACCATAAGAGGCATAATCCACTAACTTTAATTTATTTAGATTTAAATTAAACAGTTTATTTATTGCATAGGCAGTCCCAGCAGATGATGCGGCAGAACTTCCAAGACCACTACCAGCCTTAACTCCTTTTTTTATTTTTATTTTAACTCCATTTTTAATATTAAAGTCATTTAACATCTTTTTTGCAACAATTCCAGCAACATTCTCATCAGGATTAGTGGGAATATTTTTATCATTTACTTCAATAATAATTTCTTTATCATCTAATTTTTCAACTTCAACTATATCATAAGGTTCTTTTAAGCATAAACCAAATACATCAAATCCTACTCCTAAATTAGCAGATGTACAAGGAGCTTTTACTTTAACTCTCAAATTTTCACCTTCTATTTTATTATTTACTCTAAAAACATCTTTCTTATTATATCTACAGCATCTTTTTTTACTAAAACTAAAACTCTATCTCCAGGCTTTAATTCAATATCTCCACTAGGAATTTTTAATTCACTTCCTTCATAAATAGCAATAATCAAATAATCTTGTGGCCTTCCAAGATCTTTTATTTTTTTATAAGCCACTTTAGATTTTTCAGGAATTATGAATTCTAAAATCTCAGCCTCTCCTCTTCCTATAATCGTTAAATCTAATATTCCCGGCCTATCAATCAACTTTTCTATATAATTAGCGGCTATTAATTCTGGTGATACTACTACATCAACCCCTAACCTCTCAAAAACATCCTTATACTCTATTTCAGAAATTCTCGCAATTGTTTTATCAACTCCATAACTCTTTGCAAGTAAAGAACTCATTAAATTAACTTCTTCCTTACCAGTTACCGCTATATATATATCGGCATCTTCAATTCCAGCCTCTTCTAAGGTTTTTGTTTTCGTGCAATCTCCATGTATAATTAAGGCATCAATTTCGGCAGATACTTTATTACATATCTCTTTATCACTATCGATTAAAACAATATCATGCCCCTTATCACACAAAGACTTAGCCAAAGTATAACCAATTCTACCAATTCCCGCAATGATTATAATCATAAAATAACACCAAAAATATTTTTTAAAGAATAATTTTTTCATAAAATTCGCTATATCCAAAATGCCAATGAACTATTTTTTTCTTTAATTCCTCTTCAAGTTTTAATATTTTTTCAAACTCCTCTCTATTTAAATATCCTATGAATCCTCTTTTTATTGCCTCCTCACATTTTAAACTGCATGGAATAAAACCAGAGGGTAAAACAATAGCATAAACTCCTTTATTTTTTAACTCCTCCCTTATTTCATCAACCTCTTTTAAATGCTCATTATCAATAGATATTCTAACATTTTCAACGAAAGATTTTATGCAACATTCTGGATATTCTAAAAGTTTTCCTATCTCATAGTCATCCAATCTCCTATATATTCCAAGTTCTGTTGAAACTATTGGATCTATTGCTGGCCGAACTTTTGGCTTATATTTCTCAACAATTTCAATTTGAAACTTCAATCTATCAATTATATTTTTATATTGGAATTCATCTAAACTTTGAATATGTTTTTTTAAAATTTCAAAATCTTCTAACTCTCCATTTCTTAACTTTTCAATTTTATATAGCAATTTTTTAAGCATATTTTCCATATTTTCACATTAATTATTATTTTATTCAATTTCTAATTCAAAGCCAACGACTGGATGCTCTAATTCAAAGTTAACTATAACTTCTGGATGAATTTCTCCAAAATAGCCAATTATCTTTCCATCTCTTAAAATTTTAGCACATCTTCCTTTAATAAATGATGGATGATCATAATTTTCAAGTTCATATTCAATTTTTAGTTCTCTCAATAAACCCTCTACATAACTCTTTATTTCATTGAAGTTTGTTTCACTGTCTAAAATAACTCCACCTATCTTTTTCACAACCCTTGATTTTGTCTCCATACTTTCATCAATAACAACACAGTCACCAATTTCAAATAGTTTATGAGGCAACTCTTTATGTTTATTAATTCTCAAAGTTTCCATTAGTAATGGTAGAAGACTCTTTCTAACAATTCTATGTTCAATTGACGCTGGTTTTAAAACTTCTATATAGTTGTCATCTTCAATTCTCATCTTTTTAAATAAAATTTCATCATTTGATAGCATTAAGTTTATAACTTCATAAAATCCAAAACCAATCATTATTTCTCTTATAAAGTCACATTTTTTTTCTAATTTGTCGAGTTCTCCGATTGTTGCAATACTTGGATATTCTCCAAAAAACTTATCGTATCCATAACCTATAGCAACCTCTTCAGCGATGTCTATTTCACCAAATACATCAACTCTATATGGGGGAATAATAACCTTCAACTTATTATCTACAAATTGAGCATCCAACCTACATCTCCTTAAATAATTTATTATTGCCCCAGGAGTTAGATTTGTTCCTAAAACTCTATTTATATAGTCAGGAGTAGTTATTATAACATCTTCTTTTAAATTTGGATAAATAGTAGAGTTATTATTTTCAATTACTTCAACTGAATGTATTTTTGCATACTTTCTTTCAGCCAATGCAGTTACAATAATGTTTAAAGTTTTTTCAACTAAATATTTGTCAATTCCAGTGACATCGATGAATAAGTTTCTTGTCTCAGTATTAACTTTTGTTAATTCTCCGTTAATTATTGGAGGCATAGATAAAACATTTCCTTCACTATCTAAGATTATTGGAAATTTATCATCTTTAATTAAATGACCATATTTAATTCCTTTTTCGTGTTTTTCTAAAATTTCCTTTGGAGTCATTTCTTCATCACAGTTTAAAGGAACAAATTTAATTTCATCTCCTTTAACTTCTTTGTAGTAAAATGGTGGCTTAACCTTATCAAAGTCGTGTATTCCTATAGCCACCTTTTTTCTATCTCTTCCCAAAACCCAGTGTAATTTCTCTTGTAAATTAATTATACTCTCCAAAACATAGTCATCAATAATAATTCCTTTAATTAACGCTCCCGCTATGTATGGTCTTGTGGTAACATTATCAACAAATAATTTTACATTTGAGCATTCAACATCGTATTTCTTTAAACCAGTTTCTATTCCTATAAAACCTCTAAAACCTCTTGCTAAACCTTCAACGCTTAAATAATCTGGCCTATTTGGATTTATTGAAAATTGAATTATCTTTTCTCCATCTTCTTCAAAAATTTCTTCCACTTCCACACCCATCATTGGAAACTTGCTCTCTATAAACTCATCCTCTAAGGGCATATTTACCAATCTTTCTATGTCAACTTTTTTTACATTTATTGTTGGCATATAATCACCAGCACTATTTTTTTAATAATTTTATTAATAAAATTCCATCAGATATTTTAATTTATCTCTAATATTTTAGTTTAAGTTTGTCAATGTAGTTATTATTTATCACGCTAAAAATTTTTATTTTTTGATTTAAAGGATTTTAATTTAATATTTTTAAATTTTAGGGGATTTTATTAAATTTCGGAGGGTCTTCTATTTTGATTAATTTGAATAATTAAGTTTATTAAATTATCGCGATTTTTAAGATAGTTTGGTTATTTGTTTTTATCTATAATTTTCTCCAACAATTAGGTTAATATTAAAAATTTAAAGAATTTTTAAACTAATAAATAAAAATAGAAAAGTTTATATATAAGTTCGGAGGTATATAAATAACAAGGGTTACTGACCCTCCGAACTATAACCCCCCAACAAAGAAGCATAATAAAGTAATTTTAGTCCTTAATCTCAAAAAATTATACCCTGTCTAAAATCAGACCCCTAAGGGGATGGAAATTGCATTTGAGATTTTGAAATTTAGTTATTCATTGTCTAAAATCAGACCCCTAAGGGGATGGAAATTAGCCCACCAGGGGGCGTCATCGATGTCTGTTTTGTCTAAAATCAGACCCCTAAGGGGATGGAAATAAACCACAACCTAAGCAAACCAAACTAAACTTCTTAGAGTCTAAAATCAGACCCCTAAGGGGATGGAAATATAAACTTTATTACGACTTCTAAAATGAGATTGTAAGGTCTAAAATCAGACCCCTAAGGGGATGGAAATGTGTTTTCCAAATCTACACACATAATCTACATCTATCTGTCTAAAATCAGACCCCTAAGGGGATGGAAATTACATTAATGTCTATTTTCTCAACATTCCTGTTAAATTTTTTTACATTAAGTCTAAAATCAGACCCCTAAGGGGATGGAAATGAAACAGGAAATTTAGATATTGATAAGATAATTTAGTCTAAAATCAGACCCCTAAGGGGATGGAAATACATTTTATTCTTTTTGCATATAATAATCACATTTTGTTGTCTAAAATCAGACCCCTAAGGGGATGGAAATATAACTTCTTTAAAACTAAATTCTTTATCGTTTATAGTCTAAAATCAGACCCCTAAGGGGATGGAAATACAGATATTAATAGATTTAATAGTGTATTAGATGCTGTCTAAAATCAGACCCCTAAGGGGATGGAAATTATCGTCATCAAAAAATTATTTTTTAAATATTCTTCTTTTATGGTCTAAAATCAGACCCCTAAGGGGATGGAAATAAAAGTTCGAATCATAATATATCTTTATTTATTTTTCTTTCAGTCTAAAATCAGACCCCTAAGGGGATGGAAATAGTAATACCCATCGACATATTCTATATGAAGTGGTCTAAAATCAGACCCCTAAGGGGATGGAAATATATTAGGATTATCAGCAAGTCCAAAGACATCATCTAAGTCTAAAATCAGACCCCTAAGGGGATGGAAATGATAACAATATGACACTAATAGCAATATAGAGGGATGTCTAAAATCAGACCCCTAAGGGGATGGAAATACAGGGATTAATAATAAAAACTCCGACTGTCAAATTTACAGTCTAAAATCAGACCCCTAAGGGGATGGAAATGAACTGTTGTCAGAAGAGAGTTCTTTAATAAATACAGACGAGTCTAAAATCAGACCCCTAAGGGGATGGAAATATATATACTTGGACATCCATAATACCTCCCCATACTGGTCTAAAATCAGACCCCTAAGGGGATGGAAATGATTCTCTATCTACTAAAATGTAGCCCATAAAATCCCGTCTAAAATCAGACCCCTAAGGGGATGGAAATGATTGAGGGATTACAAACAGAAAACAGATATGCTGCGTCTAAAATCAGACCCCTAAGGGGATGGAAATGTCGTTAGTTAATAATCCGAATGTTGTTGATATTTTGATGTCTAAAATCAGACCCCTAAGGGGGAAAATGATTTTAATTTAAGAGGCATTGCTTCCTAAGGGAAGCAATGCATCGGGGGTATACCAATAGGGGGTATCCCCCTATGGGTGTAAAATCAGACCCCTAAGGGGATGGAAATCAAAAAGGATATAAAAAAGATAAAGATTTTTTATCAATTTTTTTATCCAAATATTAAAATAAAAAGAAGCACAATAACATATTTATACCCAAAAACATAGTATTTTAAATAATATTACAACATATGGGGGTTATTATGAAGATTTCTATATGTGGAAAAGGTGGATGTGGAAAAAGTACAATATCTTCTTTAATTGCAAAAGAATTTGCTAAAAAAGGTTACAATGTTTTAGTAATTGATGGAGATGAATCTAATATCAGTTTGCACAAATTTTTAGGGATGAATCAACCAAAAGATTTTATAGAATACTTAGGCGGCAGAAAAATTTTCATGCAAAAGGTAAAATCTAAAAAAAATGTTGATTTATTTGATGAAATGACAATTGACGATTTACCAAAAGATTACATAGTTGAGAAAGACAATATAAAACTTTTAGCTATGGGTAAAATCCACGATTTTGGAGAAGGTTGTGCATGTCCAATGGGTGTTTTATTAAGAGAACTATTAAAGAGTTTAAAATTGAAAGATAATGAAATAGTTATCGTAGATACTGAGGCTGGAATTGAGCATTTTGGAAGAGGTGTTGAAGGAGGCTGTGATATAATTATTGGAATCGTTGATCCAACTTATGAGTCTATAAGATTGGCAAAAAAAATAGAGGAAATTGGAGAAAAACTTGGTAAGAAAGTTTATTTCATAGTAAATAAGGTAGATGATGAAACTAAAGATTTAGTACTCGAAAATATTAACAAAGATAAAGTAATAGCTATAATTCCTACAAACAAAGATATAGTAAAATTGTGTCTAAGAGGGGAAGAGCTAAATATTGAACTTCCAGAAATTAACAAAGTAGTCGAATTTTTAATTAACCAAAATTAAAATTTCTATTTTAAATTTATTTAATCAATTTAATCAAATATAATTTACAGAATCTTCAATCATTGGATCTTTTTTGTCCATAATATTAACAAAAACTTTTAAAGTGATTATTATGGTAGAGTTATTATCTCCTGCAAATGATATAATATGTCTAAAAACAGCTATTGATTATGGAGCTGATGCTGTTTATTGTGGTTTGAAAGAGTTAAATATGAGGGCTAATGCAAAGAACTTTACAAGAGAGGAGTTAATTGAAGGAGTTAAATATGCTCATGATAATAATAAAAAGGTTTATCTCTGCACAAATACAGTTGTTTATGAGAAAGATTTAAAAAAAGTTATGGAAATTTTAGATTTTGCAAATTCTGCTGAGGTTGATGCAGTTATTGTTTCAGACATTGGAACTATGCAGTTGGCAAAAGAGTATGGTTTAAGAGTTCATGCAAGTGTTCAATGTAATATAACAAATTCTTTAACATCTAAATTTTACTCTAAATTTGCTAAGAGAGTTATATTATCAAGAGAATTAACTTTAAATCAAATAAGAGAGATTAGAAAAAATTTAAAAAAAGATAATGTAGATTTAGAGTTAGAAGGGTTTGTTCATGGGGCTTTATGTGTTGCTATAAGTGGTAGATGCTTTTTAAGTGCATATTTGTTTAATAGGCATGCAAACTGTGGCGACTGCTTACAGCCATGTAGGAGAAGGTGGAAGTTAATTAATGAGCATTTTGATGGAACCTATGAAGTAGTTTGTGAAGGAAAATATCTGTTATCTCCAAAAGATTTATGCATGATAGAGCATATTCCAGAATTATTGGAGGTTTTTGATTCATTTAAAATTGAAGGTAGAGCTAAAAATGCTGATTATGTTATGAGAACAACAAAAATTTATAGAGAAGCAATTGATAGCGTTTTTGATGGAACTTACTACGAAAAACTCCATTACTTCAAAAAAGAGCTACAAAAAGTATATAATAGAGGATATGATACTGGATTCTACTTTAGAGATGTTAATAAAAATCATGATTTCCAATACAATATAGAGGGTAATGCTTCAAAGTATAGAAAAATAGAAATAGGAAGAGTAGTTAATTTCTATAAAAAAGTTAGTGTGGCAGAGATTGAATTATGGGATGATTTAAAAATTGGAGACACTATATTGATAGTAGGAAAAACTACTGGATGCGTTGAAGAAACAGTAAAATCAATGCAAATAAACCATAAAGATGTTAAAGTAGCAAAAAAAGGAGATAGAGTTGGAGTTAAATTAAATCACTTAGTTAGGGAGGGAGATAGAGTTTATATATTAAAAGAAATTAGTAATTAAGCAATTTGGGAGATAAAATGCTAATATTAGGAATATTTTATTTTTTATTAGGGCTTATACTGTTATATTATGGAAGTGATTGGTTTGTATTAGGTAGTGAGAGATTAGCAAAATATATTAATGTATCTAATTTTGTTATTGGTGCTACGGTAGTGGCTATGGGGACATCTCTACCAGAAATATTAACTTCTGTGTATGCATCTTATACTCATATTTCTGGAATAGCGATTGGAAACGCTATCGGTTCATGCATTTGTAATATTGGAGTAGTTTTAGGACTTAGTGCTATTGTAATGCCATTAAGTATTAACAATAATTTAAGAAGTAATATACTCTTTTATCTTTTGTATGTTATTCTTACGGCAATCCTTGGAGTTAATGGATTTTCTTGGATTGATGGAGCTATATTATTGGTAATTTTTTTAATATATTTAAGATGGACAATAAAAAATGGATATATTGATAACATAGAAATAGAGAAAATAGAGAAAGATATTGAAAAACATAATATTTCCTTAGCCTTTTCGTTAGTTTTATCAATTGTTGGATTAATTGGTGTTTTAGTAGGGGCAAAACTATTTGTTGATGGAGCAAAAAATATAGCTATTGCTTTAAATATCTCTGATAAAATTATTGGATTTACCTTAGTGGCTTTTGGAACCTCTGTTCCTGAGTTGATGGTTTCATTAGCGGCGGCAAAGAGAAATTTAGGTGGCATAATATTAGGAAATGTTATTGGTAGTAATATGGCAGACATTGGAGGGGCTTTGGCTATTAGTTGCTTATTTACCAATTTACCCTCAGCAAACATTCAAATGGTAATTTTAATAGTTATGAGTTTTTTAATATATCTATTTGCAAGATTTGGAAAGATTAATAGGTTGCATGGACTTATATTATTAATCATTTATATAATTTCAATAGCAACATTAAGGATGGGATAATGGTAAAAATAAAGATTAAAAGATGTGATGGAAAAAAAAGTTATTATGAAAGTTATGAAGTTCCAGAAGGTTTAACAGTGTTGGAGGCATTGGAATACATAAATAACAACTATGGAGCGAATATTTTGTTTAGGGCTTCTTGTAGAAATGGACAGTGTGGTTCTTGTGCAATGACTATAAATGGAGAGCCAAAATTGGCGTGTGAGACAAAAGTAAAGGATAATATGGTTATTGAACCACTAAAAGGATTTAAAGTTATTATAGATTTAATTGTCGATAGGGAATCATACTACAAAAAATTATTAAATATAAAAAATTATTTGATAAGAAAAGAGTATCCAAAAGATTTAGAGATAATTCCTCAAAAGTATGTTGAAGAAAATAAAAATTTAAGGGGATGTATAGACTGTTTATCTTGCCTATCTATATGTCCATCAAGAGAAGTAAGTGACTATCCTGGACCAACATTTATGAGACAGCTTGCAAGGTTTGCCTTCGATAGGAGAGATGAAGATAATAGAGAAATAACTGCATATTTTGAAAATATTTACAATTGCACAACCTGTGCCAAGTGTGTTGAGGTTTGTCCAAAAGAGATTGACATAGTTCATAATGCAATAGAAAAATTGAGGGCGTTATCATTTAGTAAAGGTTATTTAATAAAGAATCACTTAAAAGTTAGAGAGAATGTTTTAAAATACAATAGGAGTGTTGTTGAGGAAAATACACCACTATTAAAGCAAGTAAATAACATTTATGAAGCAGAAAATGAAAAGTTAAGAGTAGCGTTTTTTACCGGCTGTTTGGTAGATTTCAGATTACAAGATGTTGGTAAAAATGCTATAAAGGTTTTAAATGCTCATGGTGTTTCTGTATATATACCAAAAGAGCAAGTTTGCTGTGGTTCTCCATTTTTTAGAACTGGACAGAGAGATGTCGCTGAAAAGTTAAAAAAGAAAAATTTGGAGATATTTAATAAATTAGATGTTGATTATATAGTTACTATATGTGCTGGCTGTGGTTCAACATTAAAAAATGATTATAAAGAGAGAGAGTTTGAAGTTAAGGATATTACAGAGGTTTTAACTGAGGTTGGCTTATTAAAATACAAACCACTGAAAATTAGAGTAACCTATCACGATCCATGCCATTTAAAGAGGGGACAAGGAATATATGAGCAACCAAGAAAAATAATTAAGAGTATTCCAGAAATTGAATTCATAGATATAGAGGCGAGATGTTGTGGAGCTGGAGGAGGCGTGAGAAGTGGAAAGCCAGATATTGCATACTTAATTGGTAAAAGAAGGGCTAAGATGATTTATGATACTAATGCAGATGCAGTAATTACAGTTTGCCCATTTTGTGAGTATCACTTAAAAGATTCCTTAAAAAAATACAAAGAAGAAAATAACTTAAAAAAAGACATAGAAGTTATGAATATTGTTTCATTACTAAGTAAAGTGATTTAAAATAATTCTAAATTCCAACATATATTTTTTTGTCCAATACTTCTATAACTTCCTTTTCTCCTTCTGGCATCTCTTCAACTATTTCAATATAATCTCTATTAGCAATATCATTGCTTAAAACATTTAGTATATATTTTAATTCTTCATCGTCAGTATAAATCTTTGCTTTAACCTTAAACTTCCTTGCCAATCTTGCAATATCTCTCAACGCTAACTTTGCCTCAGTGAGTAATTTTAAATACTCTTTTGCTTTTTTTAACTGTTCCTCTTTTCCAATTAAGACAGGATATTTTACATTATAAAATTCATCCTCTCTAACATCAAATTTTACATCACATAGTTCTATTAATCTGGCGATTATTGACTGAGGCAAACCTGGAGGAAGAACTAATTCCTTTTCATCAATATCATAGCATTTAAAATTAAAGTTACTCATAATATTTCCCCCAAATTATTCATTCTTAATGTGCATTTCAAATTCTACTTCTGACTTTGGCTTTATCTTTATAAGTATATAATTCTTCATTTCACTTCTTTTAATGTTTGCAATATCTTTCAAAATGTAATTTTTAACTTTAACTTCTTTTATATTATCAACAAATTTATCATAATCTAACTTAACTCTCAGACCATCCAACTGTGTAACTATTGGCATAGGAGATAGTATAGAATATATTTCATCAACTTGCTTTTCAATTTCATCTTTAACGACTACTGGTGGAACGATTGGAGGATCGTAAGACAATTCTTTTCTTTTTTCATTTATAAGTTCAGTTATCACTTCAACCATTTTTCTTAAGGCTCTAATTTCTTCTCCATGTCTCAATCTATGACTTCTCCTTCCTAAATTACCAACATAAGGATAAGGAATATCTACCTTTTCAGGACCTCCAGTAACTACAACTGGAATATCTACATCAAATAAATGAGTTTTATCTTTAATACACGCTTCAAAATTACCCATTACATAAACAGCCAAATCATGCTCTTCTATTAATCTTTTCTCTTTTTCTCTTAATTGAGCAATATCTTTCCCTACTCCTCTTGCTAAGCCAATCATATTTGGCTTAGCTCCAAATCTTCTTAGGTATTCAGAAACATCACAGGCAATATGGGGGAGATGATGCCTTGACAAACTTGGGGCTACAACTGCTATTTCAGTTCCAGCCAATGGTGTTTCTATTATCTTCCCTTTATATTTCTTAGCCTCTTCTTTAAGATTTTCTAATTCATTTTGTGGAATAGCCAATGTCATATAAACATCTAACTGCATAATATGTTCCTGTAAGATAAAACCCCCAATATCTTCAATCCATTCTTTGAAAATGTTGTTTTTATAAACTCCTCCTTCATATCTAACTATTTCATACATCAAAATCACCAACAGTTATTTACAGTTATTTATTGTTTTTATTTTTACATATTTTCTGTTTTTCTATTAATATCTTTCTAACTGAATATGATACATGATGAGCAATATTTATAGCTTCAAACTCTCCCTGTGTCTTTGGATGAATAACTTCTTTTTTTAAAATAGTTGATATTATATCTTTAGATATATTAAAGAATTCCCCTTTTTCACAAAGGATATAGTCAAAATCTTTCCCAATTTTTTCAATTAGTTCTTTAACCTCTTTAATAATATCTCTCAACTTTTGAGATTCTTTCTCTTTAACCATAATATCTATTTTTTCAACATGGACAATTCTATCTGCCTTAATTTCTACTAAAACTCCAGCATAGACTCTAAAAAATTTATCATCTTCGTGATGTCTTCCAGAAATATCTATAGCCAATACTTTAATCTTATCACCTCAAAATAAAACTAAATAATATATACTAAACTTAAAAGTAGATGTTTATATACAGTTATAATGGCATGTAATAATGGAATGTTATATATTTGTGAATAGTAATATATTGCCCAATCAATAGGTTCTAACATTCCAGCAATGAAAATAAAAATAAATGAACATAAAATTAATGCCATAATTTTTTTGTAAGATATATTTTTTTTAACTATTGGACAAATCTTATTTGCCAACTCTAAGCCAACAACAATACTTATTGCAAATCCTAAAAACTCAAATAAACCATGAGGTAAAACAACGATTAAATCTAAATATTTAAGATTTATACCAATTAATCCAGTTAGAGGATTTATAACAGTGAATACAAACAGTATAAATAAATATTTTGTGTAGTTTTTAATTATCTCTTCTTTTTCTTTAATTGATCTTACTTTCTCTAAATCTTTTTTATATAAATATCCAAGTGCAGCTAAAGCAAAAATTATAATTAAACAACTGGTAAAATTAGAAATTATATAAGAAAAAGAGTAATCTAAATACATATTTTTAACGCCAACTGTTTTTGATATTGTATGAGAAACAGTAGTAAATTTAGCCGTTCCAATAGTTTGTGCAACTTTGGCTGGTTTTAATATATAATTATTTTTTAAAATAGTTGATAAATATAATAAAAATTTTCCAAGTGAAAATGAAAATAAAAACCCCGTCCAACATAAGAGATATGTTACAAAAACTTTTTTAATAATATTTAAAGACAGATATTTTATAAAATACTTTATCAATTTTTCCTTCATATTTTCACTAAATAATTGTTAAATCATTCTTATAGGTCTTATTGCCCCACAAGCCATACATTTGAGTAAATGAACTCTTCCCTCTTTGATAATTTTAGTATCTGGCTTACCGCACTCTCTACAAATAACATATTCCCTCAAGAAATCATTAATTCTTGATTTCAATAGTTCTGGGTTGATTTTTCTCTGAAGTATTAATCTACCTCCCTCTAAGTTACCAGCACTACCAGTTTCCTTTAAAAGATACTTAGCAAAGAATTCTTCATCCCTATTAACTGCCTTAGCTAATTCTCTAAAGTTTCTAATTATAGTTCTATTCCCTTCTATTAATATTTCAATTGGAGGGAGTTCAAATCTATCTTTCTGAAAAACATAATCTGGAATCTGACTTCTTGCTCTCTTTAATAACGTTTTATAATCGTAGTAATCGATATTTTCAAGACTCATATTATCACCACTATCTCAATATAAAAAACTAAAAAATAGTAAAATAAAATTTAATTTTTAGGTAATTTTAATTATTATTCTTATTTAATTCTCCTTCCATTAACTTTTTTGTTTTGCCATGAGTATTTTCTCATTCTTTTATTTGGATAACCACATGCAGCACATCTCTTTTTTCTTACATGGTATGCTCTTCTTCCACATCTCCTACATCTAATGTGATATGAACCTTTGTTTCTTTTACCCATTGATGGAGTACCTTTTGACATAATTTATCACCTTAAAATCTTAATTAGTGTTTATTTTTCAACTATCTAAAAATAATAAAAATTTTAAGATTAAAATATTAAATGATGTAATATTAAATTGTGCTATTTAAACTTTACTTTTATTGCGATATATTTCTACTTATATAAATGCTGAACCATAAAATTTATATATCACTTCTTTATAGTTAATGTATGCAAAGTATCTGATAGGATATAAAGAGCCGGGGTAGTCTAGGGGCTAGGCAGCGGACTGCAGATCCGCCTTACGTGGGTTCAAATCCCACCCCCGGCTCCATTTTTTTTATAGATTTTTTATTAACTAACAATGTTTCACTAACATTCTTTTTTTGTTTTTTATTTAGTAGGATAATAAGATATAAATATAACCTTACCAAATTAATACTAAGTCTTGTTTTATAATTTTAATTCATTTAAAATTAAAAAACTAATTGGAAGAGGTGTAAAAATGGTAACTGTCTATGATGTTCCTGCAGATAAATTAATCCAAAAAACTGCTGAAAAATTAAAAGAAATGGATATAGAAGTTCCAGAGTGGGTTCCTTTTGTTAAAACGGGAGTTAGTAGAGAAAGGAGACCTGAGCAAGATGATTGGTGGTATATTAGATGTGCTTCTATTTTAAGAAAAATATACATATACGGCCCTGTTGGAGTTTCAAGATTAAGAACAGCTTACGGTGGAAGAAAGAACAGAGGACACGAGCCAGAGCACTTTTATAAGGGTAGTGGAAATATTATAAGGAAAGCCTTACAAGAATTGGAAAAATTAGGTTTAGTTGAAAAGAGACCAGAAGGAAGAGTAATAACTTCAAAAGGTAGAAGTTTCTTGGATAACATTGCCAAAGAAGTTTATGACGAAATAGTTAAAGAAATCCCAGCTCTTGCTAAATACTAAGGGGATATTTTATGGATATTGAAGAAATTAAAAGAAAAAAACTTCTTGAATTACAAAAAAAATTGGCTGAACAACAACAGCAAGAAGAGGCATTGTTAGAGGCTGAACTTCAAAAAAGAGCATTATTAAGAAAAATACTAACTCCTGAAGCAAGAGAGAGATTAGAGAGAATAAGGTTAGCAAGACCTGAATTTGCCGAAATGGTAGAAGTTCAATTAATTCAACTGGCTCAACTTGGAAGATTACCTATCCCTCTAAAAGATAAAGAATTTAAAGCATTACTTGAAAAATTAAGTGCTATGACTAAGAAGAAAAGAGATATTAAAATCATTAGAAAGTGAAACAGTATGGATGTTTATGTTCTATTTAGTGGAGGGAAGGATAGTTCCCTATCGGCGGTTATATTAAAAAAACTTGGATACAATCCTCATTTAATAACAATAAATTTTGGTGTTATACCCTCTTATAAATTAGCTGAAGAGACATCTAAGATTTTGGGATTTAAGCATAAAGTTATAACATTGGATAGAAAAATCGTTGAAAAAGCGGCTGATATGGTTGTTGAATATAAATATCCCTCTCCTGCAATACAGTATGTTCATAAAACTGTCTTAGAAACATTGGCTGATGAATACAAGATTTTAGCAGATGGAACAAGAAGAGATGATAAAGTTCCAAAACTTAGCTATTCAGAAATTCAAAGTTTAGAGATGAGGAAAAATATTCAATATATAACCCCACTTATGGGTTTTGGATATAAAACCTTAAGAGATTTAGCAAATGAATTTTTCATAATGGAAGAGATAAAAAGTGGAACTAAATTGAGTTCTGATTACGAGGCTGAAATTAGGCATATTCTTAAAGAGAGAGGAGAAAATCCTGAAAGATATTTCCCTGAACATAAACAAACAAGAGTAGTTGGATTAAAAAAGGAAATTTAGGTGAGAAAAATGGGGAGTAACAAGCCATTAGGAAAAAAGTTGAGATTAGCTAAGGCTTTAAAGCAGAATAGAAGAGTTCCATTGTTTGTTATTGTTAAAACAAGAGGAGCTGTAAGATACCACCCAAAAATGAGATACTGGAGAAGAACTAAATTAAAGGCATAATTTATATGGATTTTTGTTTTCTATTTTCGTATATGTAAAACACTTCTCCTTTGTACGATTTTAATTTTAATCCTTCTATAACTTCCTCATTTAAAAGAGGTCTTATTATTAAATGGGCTTTAACTTTTTTTGATAAATTTAAAATATATATCTGTAAATCTCTTGGAGGTCTTATGGAATATATTAAATCAATATTTTTATATAGTTCAATATTCGGATTAAATAGATTATCTTCATAAGCGTTTAATCCTAACAGTTTACCTTTTTCAATAGATTTTTTATTAATATCTGTAACCATTACATCAAAATACTTACTTAACTCTTTTGCAATGTCAAATTTAAACCCAATCCCAACCTCAGCAATTTTTTTGATTTTATGTTTTTCTGCATAATTTTTTATAAATTCAACTATTACATCTACATTCATTTTATCACATCTTTAAAGATTTAGAAATGTTTAAATACTTATTTGTGTATAATTAATTTTCATTAAACTTTGGAGGGGTAGGATGAAATATAAATACATATTTCTTTCTCTATTTTTAGTTGTGGGTGTTTTCTTTGCAGGATGTACCCAGCAGATGAATGCAGATGAGATAGCAAAGAAAATGCAAGAAAAGTATAATAATATTAATACTATGGAAGGAAATATGATGATAACATTAACAGTAAATGGAATAACAAAATCAGTGGAATATAATTATGCTTTTAAAAAGCCAAATAAATTCTATATGGAAAATAAAGATATGTTGATAGTTTCAGATGGAAAGATAATGTATATTTATGATAAGAAGAGCAACAAATATATGAAAACAGAAATTAATGGAGAAGAAAATCCATACAACCCAGATTACGGGAAATTTATTAAAAATATGTTAAAGTTATATGATGTCAAATACTTAGGAGAAGAAACTTATGATAATAAAAAGTGCTATGTTTTAGAGTTAATTTCTAAAAAAGACCCAACAATTAAAATAAAAATGTATGTTGATGAAAATTACTGGCAGCCACTTAAAATAGAATCAAAAGATATGACTATTGAATATAAAAATGTTAAATTTAATGTAGATATTCCAGACAGTAAGTTTATATTTACACCTCCAAAAGGGGCTGAGTTAATAGGTTCTGGAAAAGTATTAACTTCAACTAATATAGATGAGATTCAAAAAGAGGTTAATTTCAAAATATTAGTTCCAAAATACACTGCAAATCTTAAACTACAAAGTGCTAAGTTAGTAAAACAAGATATAAATGGAGAAGAGTTCGAAATGGTTAATTTAATCTATGGAAATATGGGAGATTTAAATATTATAGAAATGAAAGATATAGGTAATCAGATAGATGTTGGAAATAAAATTACATTAAATAATGGAGTTAATGCTACAATCTATGAAAGTAATGGATATACATCATTAACATTCTCCTATAATGGAGTTAGAGTAAGTATAATGAGTAAATTAAGCAAAGATGAAGTAATAAAAATAGCAAATTCAATGATTGAGTAAAATCCATAATAATTATTTTTTAATTATTTTCTCAGCAATCTCTTCAACTTTTTTATAAACCTCATTATCCTCTGGAAGGTTCCAGAGAGGAATTCCTTTTAAGTCATATTCTGCTATTTCTTTGTTATAAGGAAGTTTTCCAATCAAATTTAAATTAAGTTCCTTTGCATACTCTTCAATTAATTTTTCATACTCTGGCTTAACCTTATTTGCCACTACATAAATATCTTTAAATTTAACCTCTAACTCATTAGCTAACTTTTTTATTCTCTTAGCAGTTCCTAAACCTCTTTTTGATGCATCAGTTATAACAATCATAACATCTACATTCTGAGTAGTTCTTCTACTAAGATGCTCTAATCCAGCTTCAGTATCTATAATTACAAATTCATAATATTTAGATAAATTATCAATTATCTGCCTTAGCCAGTTATTTACACTACAATAACAACCACTACCTTCTGGTCTTCCCATAACCAATAAATCATAATTATCTGTCTCAACTAAAATTTCGTATATTTTACTTTTTAAATAATCAAATTTTGTCATTCCTGAGGGTATTTCATTTTTTTCAATTAATTTTTTTAATTCCTCTCTAATATCTCCAACTGTCTTTTCTACCTCAACACCTAAGGTTTCTGGTAAATTTGAGTCGGGGTCAGCATCTACAACTAAGATACTGTTTGTTTTTTTAGATAACGCTTTAATTAATAATGTTGTAAATACTGTCTTACCAACACCACCTTTTCCACTAACAGCAATAATCATTTTATGTCACCATAGTAAAATATTTGATTTAGGTTGAATTTATTGGTATTAATAATTAATAATTGTTTGTTTTTAATATTTATAATGGTGATGTATAATGTTATCAAAGCGACTTTTAAATTTTGAATCATTTGAAGTTATGGATATTTTGGCTTTAGCTCAAAAACTTGAAAGTGAAAAAAAGGTTATACATTTAGAGATAGGGGAGCCAGACTTTAATACTCCAAAGTCAATAGTTGAAGAGGGGATTAAATCTTTAAAAGATGGATTAACTCATTATACAGACAGTAGAGGGATTTTAGAGTTAAGAGAAAAGATTAGCAATTTATATAAAGGTAAATATAAAACAGATATAAATTCAGATAACATAATCATTACTGGAGGTAGTTCTTTAGGATTATTTTTTGCTCTATCTTCAATAATTGATGAGGGAGATGAAGTTTTAATTCAAAATCCCTCATATCCATGTTATAAAAATTTTATTAAGTTTTTAGGGGGAAAACCAGTATTTTGTGATTTTACAGTTGAAAGTTTAGAAAAGGCAATATCTAATAAAACTAAGGCAATAATCATAAATTCCCCATCCAATCCATTAGGAGAGGTTGTAGATAAAGAGATTTATGAATTTGCTTATGAATATATTCCTTACATTATCTCAGATGAAATCTACAACGGCTTAGTTTATGAAGGAAAATGCTATTCAGCAATTGAGTTTGATGAAAATTTGGAAAAAACAATATTGGTTAATGGATTCTCTAAGCTTTATGCGATGACTGGATGGAGAATAGGCTATGTTCTATCAAACGAAAAAATTATTGAAGCAGTATTAAAATTACAGCAAAATTTATTCATCTCAGCTCCAACAATGTCTCAATATGCCGCGTTAAAGGCATTTGAAAAAGAAACTGAAAAAGAAATAAATAATATGATAAAAGAATTTAATAGAAGGAGAAAATTGGTTTTAAAATATGTTAAATATTTTGGATGGAAAGTTAATAATCCAATTGCTGCCTATTATGTATTTCCAAACATTGGAGAAGATGGGAGAGAATTTGCTTACAAATTATTGAAAGAGAAATATGTGGCTTTAACTCCAGGAATAGGTTTTGGAAGTAAAGGAAAGAATTGTGTTAGAATAAGTTATGCAAATTCTTATGAAAACATTAAAGAGGGCTTAGAAAGGATTAAAGAATTTTTAGATGAGAAATAAAGTATTTAAAGCTTTCTAAGCAGACTTTTAAATTTATGTTAAATAAAGAATTTAATTTATTAAGAAAGATTTTGGAGTTTAAATAAATTATCTTTAAATGCTTTAATTAAGTTTTAAGCTAAATGTTCTTCTTTTTCTATAGAAACACTCAAATAAAAATGCTAACAAAAATGTTATAATAATTCCATAGAAAGCCAGTTTATTGTTACACCATTGATAATATAAAAGGATTAAAAAAACAATAAATATTATAGAAAAATTAAATTTAAGAATCCATTTTTTTCCTCCAACTTCGTTTATAAGTTTGTAGTGAGACAGGATAACAAACAAATATATCATTATAAAGACAGCACTTGTTATTGAAGCTACCCCCTCCATATTAAAAAGTAATGCAAATAGATAACCTAAGATAGCGGTTATATACAACCCTTCAGAGGAGCCAAACCAAACTTTCCTTTCAAAAAATTCTGGCAACTCCCCCTCTTTTGCCAAAGCATAGGCAATATTAGCCCCACCATAAATTGTGGCGTTCATTGCTGAGGATATAGAAAATAACGCCCCAATAGATATTAATAAAAATCCTAAATTCCCCAAAACAGGTTTGGCTGCTACTGCCAAAGCATTTTCACTATATTTTATTAATTCATCAATTGGTAAAGAACCTAAAGCTACTACAGAAACTCCAACATATATAAACATCACAATAATAATACTAAGTAGTATCGCCAAAGGAACATTTTTCTTTGGATTTTCAATATGTTCAGATGCGTTAGTTATTACACCAAAACCCATATAGGATAAGAAAAATATAGCAGATGCTGAAAATAAACCAAATGTTGTGGAGTTGGGGGGATATAAATAAGAAGGATTTAAAACTAAAAATCCAGATAATATAAATAATAGGAGTATGGAAACTTTAATTGAAACAATAAGAAACTCAGCTTTTCCAACAGCTTTACTACCAAAAAAGTTTAATACCACAAAGAACGCTATTATTATTAATTCAACCAAACCTGTAGTTAATGGAGTTATGCTTATATTAACCAGAGGTAAAAAGTATCCTGCAAATCCTTTAGCAAATAAAGCTATAGAGATAACGTAACTCAGCCACATCAAAATAGCTAAAACCCCAGTAATTATACTATCTCCAAAGGCTTTGTGAATATAAGCTATAGGTCCAGCATCAGAAACAATAACTCTGCTTAACTTAATATATGAATAAGCTACTAAAAAAGCATAGATTCCTGCCAATACAAAAGATTCTGGTAATAAATTTCCAGCTATTTTAATACCTGTCCCAAATATGGAGAAAATACTTGCTCCTATCATTACACCAATGCCCATAGATACTGCCTCATATAAGGAAAGTTTTTTATTTTTCATACTACCCCCTAAAATAAATATAATGAGTTTATTGAGTTTATTTAAAGAATATATAAGAGTTTTATTAATTATAATAATATATTATGAAAACATATATTTTAACTTAGAATGGGACTTTCACAAAAATAGATACGTAAATGCATATATTAAATATATAAACTGCGAAAGTCCTATTAAAATTAGAATTTAAAATTATTATGGGTGAAAATTATGAAAGATATTTTAAAGAGAGTTTCTGATGTAGTTTGGGAATTACCTAAAGGTTATAAAGATTGTATGAGAGTTCCTGGAAGAATATATTTAAATGAGATTCTTTTAGATGAGTTAGAGCCAGAGGTTTTAGAGCAAGTAGCCAATGTTGCATGCCTACCTGGAATTTATAAGCATTCTATAGCCATGCCTGATGTGCATTATGGATATGGATTCTGCCTTCACCCTGATGCAAAAGTATTAACTGAACATGGTTTCTACTATAAAATAAAAGATTATGAAAACTTAAAAGATGAAAAAGTTAAGGTTTTCAATACAGAAGACAAAAAAATAGAAAATACAGATGTTGAAAGGTTCTTTAAATTAAAACCTTATTGTAAAGTTTATAGAGTTAAAACTAAATTAGGATATGAAACAATAGCCACAGAAGACCATCCTTTCTATACACCAAATGGAATGATAGAACTTAAACACTTAAAGATTGGTGATTCTATAGGAATTTATCCATTTGAGGGAATTGAATATGAAGAACCTTCAGATGAAATAATTATTGATGAAAATTCCATAGTAGAATGTATGGAAAAATTGAATTTAAGTGAAAAGAGTAAAGAAATCATTTTAAGAAAACTAAAAGAGAAAGAATTAATTCCATTAACCTACAACCATAAAAAATTGCCTTACTTATTGAAAATTATGGGCTTTATCTTTGGAGACGGCTCTATGAACTTCATAGGAAAAAGAAAAGATGGAATAATTCAATTCTCTTCAAAAAATCCAAATGACTTAGAGGAGATTAGAAAAGATATTATAAAATTAGGATACACTCCTTCAAAAGTTTATGAAAAGGATAATTGCTACTTCTTTGTAGTAAATTCCACAAGTTTATTAGTTTATCTCTATACTTTGGGAGTTCCAATAGGAAATAAGACATTAAAAGAATATGAGTTCCCAGAATGGATATTCAAATGTAAATTATGGCAGAAGAGATTGTTCTTAGCGTCATTCTTTGGAGCAGAGTTGAGAAAACCATATCCAAGAAAAGATAGAAAAGCCCTCTTTACATTCCCAACATTAGAGATGGCTAAAGATTTAAAAATTAAAGAAGATGCTTTAAAATTCTTAGGAAATATTGTCAAATTGTTAAGTGAATTTGGTATTGAAGCAACAATTAAAAAGAGAAATTCAACACACAAAAGAAAAGATGGTGTAGAGACAGTTAGATATGTTTTAACAATAAATGGAACTCCTAAGAACTTAATAAATCTATGGTCTAAGATTGGCTATGAATACAATAGAGAGAGACAAGAACTCGGATGTTATGCAGTGGCATATTTAAAGTATAGAGAAAGAGAAATAAATAGAAAAAAAGAACTCGTAGAAAAAGTAAAAGAGTTATTTGAAAAAGGAAAAAAACCTTCAGAAATTATAAAACTATTAAATGTAGATAAATCTGATGAAAGATTTGTCAAAGATGTTTGGAATAAATTGAAAAATGGAAAAGATATTAATGAGATAAGAATTTCCTCAAAATTCCCAAGATTTGAAGAATTCATTAAAGAAAAAAAGGTTGGGGATGGACTAATTTGGGATGAGATTGAAAGTATAGAGGAAGTTGATGATATAGAGGAGGTTTATGACTTTACTATAAATCACAAAGACCACAACTTTATAGCAGATAACTTCTTAGTTTCAAATTGTATTGGAGGAGTAGCAGCTTTTGACATAAGGGAGGGGGTTATAAGCCCTGGAGGGGTAGGTTTTGATATAAATTGCCTTACTCCAGACACAAAAATATTAACAGAAGACGGATATTTCATAAAATTGGAAAAACTAAAAGAAAAATTAGATTTAGAGATTAAGATTTATAACACAGAAGAAGGAAAAGAAAAATCCTCTAATATATTATTTGTTTCTGAAAGGGATGCAGAAGAAAAAATAATAAGAATAAAAACAGAATCTGGAAGAATCTTAGAAGGTAGTAAAGACCATCCAGTTTTAACATTAAATGGCTATGTTCCAATGGGTATGCTAAAAGAAGGAGAAAATATAATAGTTTATCCATTTGAAGGAGTTGAATATGAAGAACCTTCAGATGAAGTAATATTAGATGAAAAAGATTTTGCAGATTGTGATAAACAAATTATAAAATATCTAAAGGATAGAGATTTATTACCATTTAAAATGAACGATAGAAATATTGGAATTATTGCAAGGTTGTTGGGCTTTGCTTATGGAGATGGAAGTATAGTTAAAGAGAAGGGAGGTAAATTATATTTAGCATTCTATGGAAAGGAAGAGACACTTATTAAAATTAAAGAAGATTTAGAGAAATTAGGAGTAAAATCTTCAAAAATATATTCAAGGAAGAGAGAAATTGGAGATGAATATACAAGTTTATGTGAAGACAACTATATAAAAATAACTTCAAAGGCTTTTGCATTGTTTATGCATAAATTAGGAATGCCAATTGGTAAAAAGACAGAGCAAAAATATAATATTCCAGAGTGGATAAAGAAGGCACCAAAATGGGTAAAGAGGAATTTCTTGGCTGGTTTGTTTGGAGCAGATGGAAGTAGAGTAGTGTTTAAAAACTACACATCATTGCCAATAAATCTAACAATGTCAAAGAGTGAAGAGTTAAAAGCTAATATTTTAGAGTTTTTAAATGAGATTAAACTCTTGTTGAAAGAGTTTGAAATTGAAAGTGTGATTTATGATATAAAATCATTAGAGGGAAGAGTTTCATATAGATTAGCAATTGTTGAAGAAGAGAGTATAAGACACTTCTTAGGAAAAATAAACTATGAATATTCAGAAGAGAAGAAAGTTATTGGATTATTATCTTATGAATACTTAAAGAAAAAGAATGCTATAAAAGAGATAAGAAGGAAATGTATTGAAAAAGCAAAAGAACTATATGAAGAAGGATTAACTATTTCAGAAATTTTAAAAATGGATGAATTTAGAAATGAGTTTATAAACAGGAGGTTAATAGAAAGAGCAATATATGGAAAATTAGACAGAGAGGATGTAAGGGTTTCAACAAAATTCCCAAAGTTTGAAGAATTCATTAAAAAATATGGAGTTAAAGGAGGATTTGTAATAGATAAAATAATAAAAATTGAAGAGATTCCTTACAAATCAAAGTTATATGATGTTGGAATTGTAAGTAAGGAGCACAACTTTATAGCAAATAATATAGTTGTTCATAACTGTGGAGTTAGATTAATAAGAACTAATTTAACAAAAGATGAAGTAGAACCGAAAATAAAAGAGCTTATAAAAACATTATTTAAAAATGTCCCTTCTGGTTTAGGTAGTAAAGGAATTGTTAAGTTCAGTAAGGGAGTTATGGATGATGTTTTAGAAGAGGGTGTTAGGTGGGCTGTTAGAGAGGGTTATGGTTGGAAAGATGATTTAGAGTTTATTGAAGAAAATGGATGTATGAGAGAGGCAGATTCTTCTTATGTATCAGACAAGGCAAAAGAAAGAGGTAGAGTTCAGTTAGGTAGCTTAGGTAGTGGAAATCATTTCTTAGAAGTGCAATATGTTGAGAGAGTATTTGATGAAGAAGCGGCAGAAGTTTATGGAATAGAGGAAAATCAAGTTGTTGTTATGGTGCATTGCCTACCGGAAGATGCAAAAATAATGACTGAATATGGATATTATATAAAGATTAAAGATTTAGAAAACTGTTATGATAAAGTTAAACTTCTAATCTATGACAAAGAAAATAAAACATTAATTCCAGCAAAAATTAAAAAGTTTTGGAAATTCAAAAATAATAAGAAAATATATAAAATAAAAACTTTCACTGGAAAAGAACTTATTTGCACAGAAGACCATCCAATATGGACGCCCTCAGGATGGAAACAATGTAAAGATTTAAAAATAAATGATTTAGTCTTAATATATCCATTTGAAGGTGTTGAGTATGAAAAACCAGACGATATTACAATAGTAGATGAAGAAGATATTATTAATGCAGGGGGAACTCCAAGAATGATTAAAAATCTAAAGAAAAAAGGATTACTACCTCTAAAATTAAACCATGAAAAGATAGGAATTATTGCAAGATTGGTAGGATATGCCATTGGTGATGCATGGGTAGGTGGAAAAAGACCAACAGTTAAATTTATTGATAATTTAGATGTATTAAATGAAATAAAATCTGATTTGGAAGAGTTGGGCTTTTCATCAACATTAGTAAAATTAAAGAAACATAAATCAGAAATAACTCACATTAATAGTAGTGGAGACCTAATAAAGCATAATTTTGAGGGAGAAGGATATCAATTAGTAGTTAGAGCCCCATCCTTTGCCATATTCCTAAAAGCATTAGGAGTTCCATATGGTAAAAAATCAGATATTCCATTCTCTGTCCCAGAATGGATAAAACAAAGTCCAAAATGGATAAAAAGATTGTTCTTAGCTGGATACTTTGGGGCTGAAATGAATATTATTAGTCCAAGAAAAAATGAACCATATAGAGTAGAAAACCTAAAAGTATCTTTAAACAAAGTTGAGGATTTAGTAGATAATGGAATTAAATTTATGGAAGAAATTAAACAATTATTAGAAGAATTCGATATTAAAGGAAGTATCTATGTAAAACCATACACCAAAAGAAAAGATGGAAAAACAAGTTATAAAATAATACTAAAATTGAGTGGAAAAATAGATAATGTTATAAAATTTGCAAGTAAAATTGGATACGAATACAATAAGAAGAGACAGTCAATGCTAATGAAATCATTACAATATTACATATACAAGAAAAAAATTATAAAACAAGAGTCAATTGAAACTGGAATAAGTGAAAAAAAATTACTAATAACTTCATACAAATATAGGAAAACAAAAATGGAGCAATTTGACACATATATATCAAAGTATTCTAACGGGGACTTAACCTTATGGGATATTGTAGTATCAGTAGAAGAAGTTAAAGAAAACATAGATATAGTTTATGATTTAACAATAGATAACGAAAATCATAACTTCATTGCAAATAATTTCATAGTTAGTAATACAGGTTCAAGAGGGCTTGGACACCAAATCTGTACAGATTATTTAAGAATTTTAGAGAAAGCAGCTAAGAACTATGGAATAAAGTTGCCAGATAGACAATTGGCATGTGCTCCATTTGAATCAGAAGAAGGACAGAGTTACTTTAAGGCAATGTGCTGTGGAGCAAACTATGCATGGGCAAATAGGCAGATGATTACACACTGGGTTAGAGAGAGCTTTGAGGAAGTATTTAAAATACATGCTGAGGATTTAGAAATGAGTATAGTGTATGATGTAGCTCACAACATTGCCAAAAAAGAGGAACACATAATAGATGGAAAAAAAGTAAAGGTTATAGTTCATAGAAAAGGAGCTACAAGGGCATTCCCTCCAAAGCATGAGGCGATTCCAAAAGAATATAGAGATATTGGACAACCAGTATTGCTTCCAGGAGACATGGGAACTGCATCATATTTAATGAAAGGAACTGAAATAGCTATGAAAGAAACATTTGGTTCAACAGCTCATGGAGCAGGAAGAAAATTGAGTAGAGCAAAGGCATTAAAGCTATGGAAAGGTAAAGAAATTCAAAGAAAATTGGCTGAAATGGGAATTATCGCATTGAGTGATTCAAAGGCAGTATTGGCTGAGGAAGCTCCAGACGCATATAAAAACATAGACTTAGTCGCTGATACATGCCATATAGCAGGAATATCTTTAAAAGTAGCAAGAATGAAGCCATTAGGAGTTATTAAAGGATAATCCAAATATTTTTAACGTTTTCTAATTTTTTTAACTTTTAATAAACTTTTAAAGATTTCTAATATATTACTGTCAGTTAATTTGAAGTAATAAGTTTTAAATATAACTATCAATTATTTTACAGTAAAGTAAAGATATGGATTCTCTATTTTAGTAATTAGATTTTTAGTTTTATTTTTTATTTTTTAGTATTTTTGAAATTTAACTAATAAAAAGGTGAAACTATGGTTAATAAAGTTAATAAAGATGAAATTGAAAAACTAAAAAAAATTGCAAAAAGGGTTAGATACAAAATTGTAAAAATGGTAGGTTTAGCAAAGTCGGGACATCCTGGAGGTAGTTTATCAGCAACTGATATAATTGTAGCTTTGTATTTTAAAATAATGAATTATGATCCAAAAAATCCATATAAAAAAGATAGAGATAGGTTTGTTTTGAGTAAAGGTCATGCGGCTCCAGCATTGTATGCCGTTTTATCTGAGTTAGGAATTATAGAGGAAGAAGAACTTTGGAAATTGAGAAGATTGGAAGGTAAATTACAGGGACATCCCTCAATGGATACTCCTGGAGTTGAAATTTGTACAGGTTCTTTAGGGCAAGGATTTTCAGCAAGTGTTGGAATGGCTTTAGGATGTAGATTAGATAAATTAAACAACTATATCTATGTTTTATTGGGTGATGGTGAATGTCAAGAAGGCATTGTATGGGAAGCGGCAATGGCAGCATCTCATTACAAATTGGACAACTTAATAGCGTTTGTTGATAGAAATAAATTACAGATTGATGGAAATACTGAAGATGTTATGAGTTTAGGAGATTTAAAAGCTAAATTTGAAGCGTTTGGCTGGGATGTTTTTGAAATAGATGGCCATAACTTTGAGGAAATTATAAATACTGTTGAAAAAGCTAAAAGTCTAAAAAATGGAAAGCCAAAGATGATTATTGCATATACAGTTAAAGGTAAAGGCGTTTCATTTATGGAGCATAATGTTGGATTTCATGGAAAAGCTCCAAATGAAGAGCAGTTAAAGAAAGCATTAGAAGAATTGAGTGAATAATGAAAGCTTAGTATAATAATTTAATAATTGAATATACTTTTAAAATTTATTTTTGGTGAGTTAACATGGTTAAAATTGGAGCCTCGATATTATCTGCTGATTTCGGATATTTAAAAAAAGAAATTGAGAAAGTTGAAGAAGCAGGAGTAGATTTAATTCATGTTGATATGATGGATGGACATTTTGTTCCTAACATTAGTATGGGTATTGGAATAGCAAAGTATGTTAAAAAGATAACTAAATTGCCAGTTGATGTGCATCTGATGGTTAATAATGTTGATTTATTTATTGATGAGTTTAAAGATATGGATTATATAACATTTCATATAGAGGCTGTAAAATTTCCTTTTAGAATAATAAACAAAATTAAAAATATGGGAATTAAACCAATAGTGGCTATAAATCCAGCAACACCATTAGATACAATTGAATATATTTTGAATGATGTTTATGGAGTGTTAGTAATGACAGTTGAACCTGGATTTTCTGGACAGAAATTTATTCCAATCATGACCAAAAAGATTGAAAAATTAAAAAATATGATTGTTGAAAATAAATATGACACTAAAATCTTCGTTGATGGTGGAATTAATATTAAAACTGCTCCTTTAGCAGTTAAAGCTGGAGCAGATGTATTAATTGCGGCATCAGCAATATTTGGAAGTGATGATGTAAAAACAGCTGTTAAAAACTTAAAAGAATCGGCTTTAAGTTCTTTACAGTCAAAATAAATAAAAATAATAAAATCAATTACTTAGGTGAAACTAATGGTTAAACTAACTGGTATTTATAAGGGTATGAGAAAAGGATATGGAGAGACACTTATAGAGTTAGGTAAAAAATATGAAAATGTTGTAGTTTTAGATGCAGATTTATCTGGCTCCACACAGACAGCGATGTTTGCTAAGGAATTTCCTGAAAGATTTTTTAATGCTGGAGTTGCAGAGCAAAATATGATTGGAATGGCGGCAGGTTTGGCAACTACTGGAAAAATTGTCTTTGCTTCCTCATTCTCAATGTTTGCCAGTGGAAGAGCGTGGGAGATTATAAGAAACTTAGTAGCATATCCTAAGTTAAATGTTAAAGTAGTTGCTACACACGCAGGAATTACCGTTGGAGAGGATGGAGCTTCCCACCAAATGTGCGAAGACATAGCAATAATGAGGGTTATTCCAAACATGGTAGTTATTGCACCGACTGATTATTATCATACAAAAAATGTCATTAGAACTATAGCAGAGTATAAAGGGCCAGTTTATGTTAGAATGCCAAGAAGAGATACGGAGATAATTTATGAAAATGAGGAAGAGGCTACATTTGAGATTGGAAAAGGGAAAATTTTAAATGATGGAGATGATTTAACTATTATAGCAACAGGAGAAGAAGTGCCAGAAGCCTTAAGGGCGGCAATAATATTAAAAGAAAATGGAATCTCTGCTGAAATCGTAGAGATGGCTACAATAAAACCAATAGATGAAAAGATTATAGAAAAATCAAAAGATTTTATTGTTACAGTTGAAGATCACAGTATTATCGGAGGTTTAGGAGGGGCTGTAGCTGAAGTTATTGCTTCAAAAGGTTTGAACAAAAAACTTTTAAGAATAGGAATAAATGATGTATTTGGAAGAAGTGGGAAGGCAGATGAGTTATTAAAATACTATGGCTTAGATGGAGAAAGCATAGCAAAAAAAATAATAGAAATATATTAAACAACCTATGAAATAATTAATATTAAATCAAAATAATTAATTTAAATTTATCATTAATAATTAAATTTTTGGAGGGAGAGTATGAAAAAAGGAACTGATTTGTTAAAGAAAGGATTTGCTAAAATGGTTAAACATGGAGTAGTTATGGATGTAACTAATGTAGAACAAGCTCAAATAGCCGAAGAGGCTGGAGCTGTAGCAGTTATGGCTTTGGAAAAAGTTCCAGCCGATATTAGAGCCTCTGGTGGAGTTGCAAGAATGTCAGACCCAGCTTTAATTGAGGAGATAATGGATGCAGTTTCAATTCCAGTTATGGCTAAGTGTAGAATTGGACATACAAAAGAGGCAGAAGTTTTAGAGGCAATTGGAGTAGATATGATAGATGAAAGTGAAGTTTTAACACAGGCAGATCCATTTTTCCACATTTATAAAAAAAGATTTAACGTTCCATTTGTTTGTGGGGCAAGAAATTTAGGAGAGGCTGTTAGAAGAATCTGGGAAGGAGCGGCAATGATAAGAACAAAAGGAGAGGCAGGAACTGGAAACATAGTTGAAGCTGTTAGACACATGAGGTTAATGAATGAAGCTATAGCTCAACTACAAAGAATGAGTGATGAGGAAATATATGGAGTTGCTAAATTTTACGCTCAAAGATATGCTGAATTAGCTAAGACAGTTAGAGAAGGACTGGGATTGCCAGCAACTGTTTTAGAAAATGAGCCAATCTACGAAGGCTTTACATTATCAGAAATTATCGATGGATTGTATAAAGTTTTATTAGAAGTTAAGAAATTAAATAGATTACCAGTAGTTAATTTCGCCGCTGGAGGAGTTGCTACACCAGCAGATGCGGCATTAATGATGCAACTTGGTTCTGATGGAGTTTTCGTAGGTTCAGGAATATTTAAATCAGAGAACCCATTAGAAAGAGCAAGAGCAATTGTTGAAGCAACTTACAATTATGATAAGCCAGAAATTATTGCAGAGGTTAGTAAGAACTTAGGAGAACCTATGAAAGGAATAGATATAACCCAAATAAGCGAAGCTGAAAAAATGCAATATAGAGGAGATTAAATTTGGTTATTTATCTCTATTTTTTTATTTTAGTAATTATTTTTGGTCATGTTGATTAAACTTAGATTCAGTGAAGGACTATAAATTAAACATCAAAATATTTAAGTATTCAATAAAGTTAAAGAGTGAGATTATGAAAATCACAAGAATGCATGGAGCTGGAGGAAAGGTAATGCAGGAACTTATAAAAGATGTAATATTGAAAAATTTAGAGATAACATCAGTTAATGGAGGAATTGGGTTAGAGAGTTTAGATGATTCAGCAACTATTCCATTAGGAGATAAAGAAATTGTCTTTACAGTAGATGGGCATACAGTTAAACCTATTTTTTTCCCAGGCGGAGATATTGGCAGATTAGCAGTTAGTGGAACAGTAAATGACTTAGCAGTTATGGGAGCTAAGCCATTGGCATTATCTCTATCTTTAATAATTCCTGAAGGTTTTAAGTTAGAAGACTTGGAGAGGATTATTAAATCTATAAATGAAACTTCCAAAGAGGCTGAAGTGGCAATAATAACTGGAGACACTAAAGTTTCTGATGGTGTTGATGATATTATTATTTCAACTTCTGGGATAGGAATAGTTGATAGAGGTAAAGCTATTAGAGATTGTAATGTTCAAGAGGGAGATGCAATAATTGTATCAGGCAATATAGGGGAGCATGGATTATCTATTTTATTGTCGAGGGAAGGTTTTGATTTTGATGTTAATATAAAATCAGATGTAGCCCCAATAAATAAATTGATTGAGAAGGTTTTAGAAGAAGGAATTCAAATAAATGCAATGAAAGACCCTACAAGGGGAGGTTTGGCAGATGCGTTAAATGAGATGGCTGAAAAAAGCAATATAGGAATAACTATATTTGAGGACAAAATTCCTATAAGTGATGAAGTTCAGTCAATTTGTGATATTCTTGGCTTAGATCCATTAACTATAGCTAATGAGGGAAAAGTAGTAATGGCTGTTAAAAAAGAAGATGCCGAAAGATGTTTAGAGATTTTGAGAGAACATCCATTGGGAAAAAATGCAGAAATTATTGGCTATGCTACAAAAGAGCATAAAGGAGTTATAATGGAAACTATTGTAGGTAGGAGAATTGTAGATATGCCAATCGGTGATCCTATACCAAGAGTTTGTTAATTCTATAATTTTTTATTTTTAAGAGGGAGATTTATGAACCAAACAATTAAAAAACTTATTATAGAACTATTAATTTATCCTTTTTATAGAGAAAATTATAAAAAAACATTATTGGGTGGCTTAGTAATTTTATCTCTTTGGATATTAACTTTATTTCCAAATATTTTATGCTATATCTTATTTGGAGGTATCGTTGGAATTTTTGTATTAGGATACTGTCTTACAGTTTTTATATCCACTCTTAAAAATATAGACTCTCTTCCAAACTTAAAAAATAAGGAAATATTTATTAATGGTTTAAAAATTTTTGTAGTTATGTTATTTTTATCTATTCCGAGTTTATTAATTTCTCTATTTTTGGTAGAGTCATATATTCTAAAATTTTTAATCTGGATTCATATATTTTTATCTTTAATACTACTTATATTTGTCTGTCTGTTATTTCCATATCCAATTTCTACTGAAACACTCTTGTATATCCAAAATTATGATGTTAGATTATTTATAATTTTAGCGATTTTTTATTATTTCTTACCGCTAATAATTTATAAATTATATAATAGAAAAATAAGGATTAATAACTTAGTTAAAGTTTTAGTTTCTCCTAAATATGTTTTAATTGTTGGAATATCTTTAATCTACCTAATTTTTATTTTGAAAGTTGCTATTTATTTAATGTTTTTAAAATCTTTCATTGTTTTTTATTTCCTTATTGTAATAGCACGAATGTTTGGAATTTATTTTAAAGGGGAGTTTTATTTACTCAATACCCAATTTCTTTAAAACTGGATCTACTGGAATAGCATGGACACTAACTGCTAACTCTTCAGGTTTCATTCCAAATGCTAAACCTAACAACTGACTTAAGTGCAAAACAGGAAGTTTGTATTCCTCACCAAACTTTTCTTTAATTTCTACCTGTCCTCTATCAAACTGCAAGTGACAGAATGGACAGACATTGACAGTACAGTCAGCATTTGCATCTAACATGTTTCTAATTTTTTCTCTTGTCATATCTAACGCTGTTGGTAAAAATCTTGCTCTAACTCCTCCTCCAGCTCCACAACACATTAAGTAATCTCTATACATAACTGGCTTAGCTCCTGTTGCTGAAACTATTTCTTCTAACAGTTTTGGTCTTTCTGGGCTGTCAAGGTGCTTAACATCACTTGGCTTTAAAAAGTGACACCCATAGTGTATAGCAACATTTAACTTATCTAATGGTCTTACAACTTTTTCTTTTATTTTTTCAGTTCCTATCTCCTTATAAATTAATTCTGCAAAGTGATAAACTTTAACAGTTCCTTTATACTGCTTACCAATTTTATCCAACTTTTCATTTACAAAGTCTAATGCCTCTTTATTTTCATGTAGTATATGTGCCGCTTCAAATAAGGAACCATAACATCCGTTACATACTGTTACTATATCTAACCCTAACTCCTCAGCAATACATAAGTTTCTTGCGGCAATTGTAAGCCATGTCTTTAAATCGAAAGAACCAAATACCCCTGGAGCAGGACAGCAAGATGCTCCTGGCATGTATTCTAATTCAACTCCTAACTCGCCCATAACTTTTTTTGTAGCTAATTCAACTCCTGGATATCTATGTGGCATTATACAACCTAAGAAAAATGCATATTTCATTGTTATCACCATAATATAATTTTATTTAAATTTAAATTAATTTTATTCTTTTAAGTCCATTTTTTCCCAGTCAAATTCTATTAACTCATCAAATTTTAACTCTTTAACTAATGTTCTAACTTCTTCTAAGTCTTTTTCAGAAAATTGAGCTGTTGGTGATTCTGGAGGCAATCCTAACTTTCCTCTTAATTCAACAATTTGCTTATTTGCTGGAACTGCATGGCCAAATCTCAAAACATAAGATGCTGTTTTTCTATGAGCCAATGCCATATTCCCCTTTTTAGCGGCAATGTTTCTCAATGTTTTTATAATCTCAGTAATTTTTACATCTCTTGGACATCTCTCATAGCAAGTATAGCATGTTGTGCAATACCAAATATCGTCTGAATCCAATACATCATCTAAACCTAAAAGAACTTTTCTTAAAACTTTTCTTGTTCTATATGCTGTTCTTCTTCCGCTTGGACAACTTCCTGTGCAAGTTCCACACTGATAGCATGCTTTAATAGATTTTACAACATCTTCACCTAAAACCAACTTTCCTTCCTCTACAACTTCATTTACGAAATTTTTATTAACCTTGTTCATATTTATTACAGCCATACTATCACCTCACATTATAACTAATAATTATTGAGACTATATATATATAGAAACTTTGAGTATTTGCATTTGACATCTGTAAAATAGTAATTATTAAAATATTCATAATTATAAAACAATATAAAGGGGATTGTATGAGAATTACAATTTACTGTCCAGAGGTTTATACTTATGGGGCAATGGTGGTAGGAAAAATTTTAAAAAACAAAGGGCATAAAGTTTATTTAATTAGAAAAATGGATAAAACACTATTTTTAAAATCAGATGTAGTTATATTTAGTTTATATTCTACTTTGCACATATTGGATAAAAAAATTAGAGAAACTATTGAAATTTTAAAAAAATCTAAAAAGAATAAAATTAAAATATACATTGCTGGATGTGTTTCAGCATATCCAGAGATTATATTAAATGAACTAAATGTAGATGGAGTTATAGTTGGAGAAGGTGAATTAACAACCCCAAAAATTATAGAGGGATATGAGGAAGGTTTAGCATACAAAAATGGAGATGAAATTGTAGTAAATTATCCAAAAGAAAGACCAGATTTAAATCATCCAATTCCTTTAATACCAAAAGACATTGGACAACAGTGGATTAGAGGGGCTAATGTTTATATAGAAACTCATAGGGGTTGTTTAGGAAATTGCACTTTTTGTCAAGTTCCAAAATTTTTTGGAAAGAAAATTAGAAGTAGAGAAGTTGAAGATGTTGTTGAAGAAGTTAAAGCTTTTAAAAAGGCAGGGGCTAAGAGAATAGCAATAAGTGGAGGAACTGGAAGTTTATATGCATTTAAAAAGTCAGTAAATAAAAATAAGTTCTTTGAGTTGTTAGAAAGAATTTCAGAAATTGTTGGGAGAAACAATTTATCAGTTCCAGATATGAGAGTAGATTATGTTGATGATGACATCTTAGAGGCTATAAAAAATTATACTATTGGATGGGTGTTTTATGGAATAGAGAGTGGAAGTGATAAAGTATTAAGAGATATGAAAAAAGGAATTAATAGAGAAAAGGTATTAGATGCTATAAAGTTGGCAAAGGATTGTAATGTTAAGGTAGGGGGAAGTTTTATAGTAGCTTATCCAACAGAGACAGAAAAAGATTATCTATTAACTAAAGATTTAATTGTAGATGCTGAACTTGATGATGTTTTTGTATCTATTGCAGAGCCAATTCCTACAACAGAACTATGTGATTTAGTTTTATCAACTCCAAAAGAAGAAAATTTATTATATAAGCCACATGAAGGAATTTATAAAAAACTTGGATTAAGTGAGGCAGAGGCAAGGTGTTTTGATTTATTAATACATTCTGAAATGTGGAAATCTAATCCAAAACCTTTAACTCCACAACTCTATAATATATATTTAAATGAGGCAAAGATGCAAGGAAAAGATATAAGAGATATAACTGAACTATTATTTAAGTATAAAGATATATTACTCCAAAAGAAATAAAAGGTGAAATAATGTGTATTTTCTGCAAAATAGTAAATGGAGAAATTCCAGCAAAGATTGTTTATGAAGATGAGCATGTATTGGCGTTCTTAGATATTAATCCAAGAAATAAAGGGCACACATTAGTTGTTCCAAAAAAGCACTATGAGAGATTTGACGAGATGCCAGATGAGGAATTATGTAATTTTATAAAAGGCGTAAAAAAAACTGTAAATATTTTAAAAAAATTAGGTTTTGATGGATACAATATAGTAAATAACAATGGTAAAGTGGCTGGACAGGAAGTTAATCATGTTCATTTTCACATAATACCAAGATATGAAGGAGATGGAGAAGTTGTTAAATTTGGAGAAGTTAAAAAAATTGATTTAGATGAAGTTTTAAAAGAAATTAAGGAATAATTTCCCCTTTCAATCCAAATGTTTTAGCGTCAGTTATTTTTACTTTTACAAACTCTCCAATTTCTCCGCCTTCAAACTTAACTACTTTAAAGTTTTCAGTGTATCCTTTTCCTTCATCTAAAACTAATGTCTTTAATGTTTTTCCAATGTATTTTTTATTGTTCAAATAACTTAATTCTCTTCTTAATTTATCTAATATTTCACTCCTCCTTTTTCTAATCTTTGTATCTACTTGTTTCATCTTTGCCGCTTCTGTTCCTCTTCTTTGTGAATACTTTGCTCCATGAATATAATCTGGCTTTAACTCTTTTAAAACTTCTAAGGTGTTTTGAAATTGCTCCTCTGTCTCTCCGGGAAATCCAACTATAACATCGGTTGTAAAGCAGAGATTTTTAACTTTTCTTTTAAATTCATTAACAATTTCTTTAAATTCATCTACCGTATAACCTCTCTTCATTTTCTTTAAAATTTCATCATCTCCACTTTGAATAGGTAGATGTAAAAATTTTCCAACTTTTTCATTTTGATAAACCTCTATTACTTCATCTAAAATTGGCTGAACATTTTTAGCGTGCATCATTCCTACTCTCATTATAAACTCTCCCTCTATTTGGGTTAAATCATTTAATAAATTAACTAAGTTATCTCCAATATCTAACCCATAGCTTGCAGTATCTTGGGCAGTAATAAATAAACACTTAACACCACTTTTTATTAATTCTTCTGCTTTTTTAACGATTTTTTCTCTTGGATAAGATATTAAATTACCTCTTGCTATTTTTACTATACAGTATGAGCAGTTTCCTATACATCCTTCACATATTGGTAGTGGAGTAATTAAAGAGGGTTTTATATAATCTAATTTTTTGTATAGTGTTTTATTAATCTCTTCCTCAACATATTTTTTTCTTTTTTTATTCTCCAAATAATATTTTAAAATTTCTCCTGCTTTATGTGCTTCTCTTGGATATATGTGTAAAAATCCTTTAACCTTATTTTTTAAAGCCTTTGGTAAGCATCCAGCAACCACTACCTCTTTTCCTAAATTTTTAATCTCATTTATTCTGTAAATCATTCTATTTTCAGTTTCTAATCTAACAACGCATGTGTTTATTATTACGATATTTGCCTCTTTTAAGTTATCAACTACTATAAAGCCACACTCTCTTAAAGAATTTTTTATAATTTCAGTGTCAGCAGTGTTTAATACGCATCCATATCCTTCCACATAAACTTTATAATTTTTCATAATATTCACCAAAAAATATTTTTATTATATAATATATTAATTTATATTAATTATTGTAGAACCCTAAGGTCAGAAATTATGTGTGCAAAATTTTTAATTCTTATATTGAAAAGGATGAAATTATGAAATATCAAAAGGTAGGAGATGTTGTTATTGTTAAAAAAGAGTTAAATAAAGATGAAATTAATGAAATTATAAATAAAACCAAATGTAAAACTATTGTTCTATATACTACACAAATAACAGGAGAATTTAGAGCTCCTCATATAAAAATTTTATATGGAAGTGAAACAGAAACGATACATAAAGAATATGGCTGTCTATTTAAGTTAGATGTTTCTAAAATAATGTGGAGTCAGGGAAATATTAAAGAAAGGGTAAGAATGGCTCATATAAGTAATGAGAATGAAACTGTCATAGATATGTTTGCTGGAATTGGATATTTTACAATTCCTTTGGCTAAATATTCAAAGCCAAAATTAGTTTATGCAATTGAAAAAAACCCTATAGCCTATCATTACTTATGCGAAAACATTAAATTAAATAAGTTAAATAATGTTACTCCAATTTTATCTGACAATAGAGAAGTTAAATTAAAAGATGTTGCTGACAGAGTAATTATGGGCTATGTTCATAAAACTCATAAATTTTTAGATAAAGCATTTGAATTTTTGAAAGATAGAGGGGTTATACATTATCACGAAACTGTTGCAGAAAAAATTATGTTTGAGAGACCTATTGAGAGATTAAAATTTTATTCTAAAAAAAATAATTATAAACTCCTTAATTATAAAATAGTAAAAATTAAAAAATATGCTCCTGGTGTATGGCATATAGTTGTAGATGCTGAATTTAAAAAATTATAAAAAGATAGAGAGGAGAAAAAATGAGTAGAGTAGTTATTTCTGTAATTGGACAGGACAGAACTGGAATTGTAGCAGGAATATCAAAAGTTTTAGCAGAGAATAATATAAATATTTTAGATATTAGCCAAACAATTTTAAATGACCTCTTTGCGATGATTATGCTCGTAGATATTTCAAAAGCCAAAGTAGATTTTACAACATTAAAAAAAGAACTTGAAGATGTAGGAAAACAGTTAGGAGTTCAAGTTATAGTTCAGCATGAAGATATTTTAAAATATATGCATAGAATCTAATTATTTAGTTGTTTTTTAATTTTTAAATAACACAAACTACCTAAAAATAGCACTAAAATAGATGAAATCTTATACATATTAGATAATCCTACAAAATCAGCCAATACTCCAAAGATTACTGCTCCAAAAAACATACCTATGTTAAAACTCGTAGTAAATAGCCCCATTGCCTCTCCTTTTCTCTCTGGAGGAATATCTCTAATAGCCAATGACATTGCAGATGTCCCAACCATTGCCATTCCTATTGCTACAACCATTAAAGAAAATATAAGCGTAAAAAATGTTGTTGATAAAGAGATAAGATACATCCCTATAGACAAAATTATTATTCCCAATATTATAACTACAATTCCAAACTTATCAAACAATCTGCCTATATATCTTTGTAATAATGCAGATAAAATATTTGTTGATGCAATCATAAAACCGACTTGTGTTAAGGTTATTTTAAAGGATACTGCATATATTGCTAAATAAACTATAATACTTGCGTTTGAGATAATAGATAATGTGTTAATAATATATGACAATAAAAATAATCTATTTTTTAAAAATTCTATGGAAAACAGTTTGTTTATATTTATCTCTACTTCTCTCTTTATTGGCAGTTCTTCCAATTTTATAAGTGCTATGATAGATGCTAATATTCCCAAAAATCCGCATATATAAAATGGTGTCTGTATTCCATACATATCTGCCAAAAAACCTCCAATAAATGGACCTATAGCAAAACCTAAATTTATTGATGCATTAAAAATTCCCATATATTCTCCTAATCTTTCCTTTGGAGCAAGGTTAGCAACATAAGAGCCAGCAATAGGAGTTACAAAAGCAGAAAAAAATCCTGTAATACTTCTAATAATTAATAATCCTAAAACAGAACCAACAATATTATACATTAGAGTAAAAACTCCATAAAAAAATGTTCCTATAACAATGAATGGCTTTTTTCCAAAAATATCTGACAAAATTCCAACTGGTATTTGAGATATAGTTCTAAATAAAGCAAAAACTCCAAATATAATACCTATCTCTGTATTTGTGGCTCCCAAACTTTCTGCAAATATTGACATTATAGGAGCTATTAAACCAATCCCAAGCATTGTTGTAAATGTAGTAATCCAAATAACTGCTAAATTACTGATTTTGTTAAAATCGTCATTAATATTACCACCCAAAAAATTATAAAAAAATAAAATTAAATAAAGTAGATTTAAGGATTAAAATAACCGTTATTCATGGTTTTTTCTATTTTTCATAAACTTTATATATATTCCTATAATTATCACCAATATTATTGTTCCTATCAATATAGGAACTATTGTGCTTCCATTAGAACTAATAACATTAACTTTTAAAGGTTCCTGATAAATATAGACATTATTATCGCCTTCATCACTATCTCCAGCACATCGTATTTCAAGTGTTATTATGTATGGTTTTGTAGGAGCTGATTTATCAACATCTATACTTATAACACCCACTCCAGTTTGATTAGGATATAGTGTTCCTATAGTATCTGACTTTATAGGATAATCAAATGGCTGACCTGAATTTTTGATTACTGAAATTTTAACCCTTTCTGCTTTTTCTGAACCTATATTTTTTATTTTTATATAAACTTTATTTTCTTTTCCTGCAGTTACATTTACCTCTTTTGTTAAAATTTCAAACAGTGGTTTTGATTTAACATATATATCAATATATTTAATCCCTTTATGCTTATTATCTTGTGGGTCTAAATAACTAAATTCTATTGGCAATTGATAATGCTCTGTTTTTGCATACTTATTCACATCCACAAAGAAAGAAACCGTCTTTGACTCTCCGGGTTTTAAATTACCTATATCTTTTATATTACAGTTACTCCAACTATCTTTAAATGGATATTTTGTAATTAATTTCAATTTTACATCTTTTGCCTCTGCGTGGCCGTTGTTAGTTATAGTAGTATCAATTCTTACATAGTTATCTCCAGGCTTAATCTCTTTTGGGTCAGTAACAACATTTGATATACTTAAAATAATATCTCCCTTTACATAAACTCCCAAACTTATTTGCTCTGCCTTTTTACTACCATCTTCATCTGTCCATGTAACGACTATAGGAATTTGATAAACTCCTTCAACAAGATTAGGAGATACGTGGAACTTTACATTTATAGTTTTTTTACTATCTGGCTTTAAAGCTCCGAGGTAAAACTTTGTTATATCTACCGGAGAGATTGGAAGATCAGTTAAAGAAATAACTGTTGGATAAATAATATTTTTTTGTTCTTCTGTAGTAATCCCTCCAGGATATTCAACTGTTTTTATTTCTGATCCAACTGGTGTAGGATTTAATTTATAACCTATATATACATTGACCTCTTTTGCTGTACCAGTTCCAGTATTTTTTATATTTATTGGAACTACTTCTGTTTTTGCTGGGGTTAAATTTGTATTTCCACTAATTTCAAAACTTGCAGTTCCATATATGTGAATATAATATACTTTAGTAAAGTTATAATGAACAACTGTTTCCTTTCCATTGTCTTCATATACTTCATCGTAATTCACTTTAACATCTATTCTATAATCATTTGAAGGGGCATTTTCATTAACATGTAGTTTAAAGTATGCCGTATAGGGTTCTCCAGGATTTAAACTGTTAATAATAACTTTTCCTTTAGTAGGATTAACTTGCCTTAACTCAAATGGATAGTGAGGAGTTACTTCAACAACGATATTTTTAACTTTATTTTCATAATTATCATTTACAATTTTAATCCACAAATCTACATCGTCTCCTGGATGTATTATCTTTGGTTGATATTCTGGTTCCTCTATCTGTAATCCGTAAGATATGGTAGAAATTATAAGCATAGATAACAAACCAATTAATAATTTTCTAAGATTCATATTTACTCACCTTTTGATCTTATTTTTCTAATAAATGGCATTATGTAATAATCTTCAATAACAATTAAGGCAGGTAATAGGGTTAAGACAACAATCATTGAGAATGTTATACCTAAAGCACATGTTTCCCCTAAATGTTTCATCATAGGCAGTGGAGCCAACACCAATGCTAAAAAACCAACTACGGTTGTTGCAGTTGTAGCCAATACAGCAGTTCCAGTTTCAACAACTGCTATTTCTATAGCCTTTTCAGTAGGTAATCCTTTTTTCTTCTCTTCGTTGAATCTGTGTATTAGATGAATTCCATAATCAATACCCAATCCAAGAATTAACGACCCAATACCAGCGGTAGCCATATCTAATGGAATTCCTAAGAGACCCATAGCCCCACCAGTCCAAATGACAGAGATAATGACTGGCAACAGTGGGAGTATTGAGGCAATAGGTCTCTTAAAGTATGCTATTAATATAATCAAAATTCCTAACAAACCAAATATCGTCGTAAACTCTTGACTTTCTTTCATAAGAATGCTTAATAAATCTCTCAACGCTGGAGTTCCAGTTGGTATAATTTCTACTCCTGGAGGTAAAGGTGTTTCTTCAATTCTTTCTTTAATATCCTGCATCAATCTAACATTCTTTTTCTCATTTCCACCAACATCTGTAAAGGCATTTATTGTCATCATTGAATAGTCTGAATTAAATAATTTCTTTCTTTGATCTTCTGGAAGTTTATTTAGTAATCTTTTAACTGTATCAATATCTTGAGGTAAAACTCCTCCATTTAATTTTTCAAGAGTATCTACTGGAGAACTTACCCCAGTAATTCCATCTACAGTTCTTAAACTTTCTTCCAACTCTTTCACAGCCCTTAAAACTCTTGGGTCCCTTATATCCACAACCTTGTCTGGATTATTTGATGGTTTTATTTTTACTGCTAAAATTACAACATCTGTTCCTCCAAATTCATCTCTAACCTCATATAATGTTTGAACTATAGGATCATCTTGAGGAAGCATTTTTTCAAAAGAAGTCTGTGTCTTTATATTTGTGGCAGAAATTCCAGCAAATATTGTAATAATTAAAATAATCAAAATCATAAGAAATGGCTTTTTTTCTGCAAAATTTGCAAGATTTCTTAAAATATTTCTTATCATTCTTAATCACCATTTAGGATAATTCGCTATTAAGAACATCTAAAATCTTTTCTGAAACCTTCTTCATTTTTTCTATTTTGTCCAATTTTTTGCTAATAAATTCTTTATTTTCCTTGTTACTTTGAGCGATATTTTTTAAAGATTCATAAGATTCTGAGATTAGTTTATGTTTCTTTTTAGCAATGTCTTTAATTGAAGAAAAATCACCAACTGCTTCATAATAATTCTTTCTTTCTCCTTTTATCCAGACTTTTCTAATTAATCCAAGTTCTTCCAACTTTCTTAACGACATGCTTACATTTCCTTTGCTAATTTTCAACTCTTCCATAATTTCAGAGATCGTCATCGGCTTTTCGTAAAAAAATAAAATACCATAAACTGCTCCAACAGACCTACTCAATCCGTGAATCTCAGCAATTCCAGAAAATAACTTAATAATAATTTCTTTAGCATTTTCCATAACAATCCCATCCCTTAGTTCAATATATTCAAAATGTTTAATATATTCAAAAAATTTTGAACGAATTGAACAAAGTGTAATTAATTATCAGCTTATATTTAAATATTACTTAAAAGTGTAAAATTGTGTCACAAACTTAAAAAATTTTAAATATTATAAATATTATGAGATTACCTTATCAATCATATTCAACTGTAAAGCCATTTTAATTTCTCTTGCAATTCTTTGTCCCATACTTAATGGCTCACCATTGTATAAGAAAGAGTATGGACTTCCATTCATAAAGGTATTAGAACCTCCATCAGTTCTTGCACTCATTTCAAAGACAACTAATTCTAAGTCTTCATTACACAAACACTGTAAGCAGAATGGACCAATCATTCCAGGAGGTATTAGTTCTTTTGCCTTACTTACTAATTTATCTCCAATTTCAAAAACTTGTGGCAATAAACTTTCTCTAATTACAACAGGAATATTTCCAGTAATTACATAACTTGGATTAACATTTAATTCTAATTGGTCTTTTGCTGGAATCCTAACTAATCCATCTATATTACTTTCATATCTTCTATCCATTCCCAACAATTCTACTTCATCTTTTAATGGAGAGTAAAAGTAGTGTATGCAGAAGTTAGTTCCAACGACATATTCTTCTATATGTGCATTGGCTATATCTTCATCAGTCAATATTCCTCTCTTCTTTAAATCTTCTGCCTTCTTATAAAACTCCTCTGTTGATGAAGCAATAAAGTATCCTCTCCCTCCTCTTGCTCCAGGGAATTTAACGATAACAGTTTTATCAATGTCTTCCGGACTCTCATATTTTTTAGGAACTCTTATTCCAGATTCTTTTAATAGTTTTCTTTCTAAACTTCTTTCAGATTCCCATCTTAAAATTCTTCTATTACCAAACATTGGAACTAAAAAATTATTTTCTACATTGTCTAAACCACAATAGGCAATAAAAGAGCCATGAGGAACTACAATAGAATTTAACTCCCTCAACTTTTCTTGAATCTCTTCATTTTTTATATCTGAGAAATTATCTACATATATAAATTTATCAGCAACTTTAAACCTCTTGTATGGAACATCTCTACCTTTCATAGTTATACAAACTGTAGAAAAACCTTCCAATTTTGCTCCTTTTAAAATATGTAAGGATGTATGACTTCCCAATGTTGCTATTGTTATCTCATCTTTATTATATTTTTCAAAAACTTCTAAAATCTCGTTCTTTGAAATCATTGTATCCCTCCAAAATTCTGAAATTTTAAAAATCTAAATTTAAAAAAGTTAAGTGAATACTATTTAAATTATTTCTTAGCAGAATTAATATAAAATCCTTACTTCTTAAATTAAGTAGAAATTTTTAAATAGGTAAAACTTAACCTTAAAAAACTTCAATTTATATTGGTGATTAAAATGATAATTATAGGAGTTGATGAGGCAGGAAGAGGGCCAGTTATAGGACCTATGGTAGTATGCGCCTATGCCATTGAAAAGGAGAAAGAAGGAGAGTTAAAAAAATTAGGAGTTAAAGATAGTAAAGCATTAACTAAAAATAAAAGAAGTCTGTTAAAAAAATCCCTTGAAAGTTTGGGATACTCTGAAAAGTTAATCTTAGAGGTAAATAAAATAAATGAACTAATGAATAGAATTAATTTAAATGAGATTGAAATTAATGCTTTCTCTAAAGTTACTAAAAATTTAATAGAAAAATTAGATATAAAAGATGAAGAGGTTGAGATTTATTTAGATGCATGTAGCACAAATGCTAAAAAATTTGAAGATAGCTTTAGAGATAAGATAGAAGACATAATTAAAGAGAGGAATTTAGATGTTAAAATTATAGCAGAGCATAAGGCTGATGCTAAATATCCTATAGTTTCATCAGCTTCAATAATTGCAAAAGTTGAGAGGGATAATTTGATTGAAAAATATAAAAAAACTTACGGAGATTTTGGAAGTGGTTATCCATCTGATAGAAAAACTATAAAATTCCTTGAAGATTATTATAAAAAGCATAAGAAACTTCCAGACATTACAAGGATACACTGGAAAACTTGTCAAAATATAATAAACAAATATAAACAAACAAAATTAACTTTATGAGTGATGTTTATGTTTGCCTATAAACTGTTAGTAGATGAGAGAGGGAAGAGATATTTATTAAAAAAGGATGTTAAAAAATTTGGAACAGATTTGGGAATAGTAGATTTAGAGAATGTTGAAGAAGGAGTTGAACTAAAATCTCATAAAGGGTATAGATTTTATTTGGTAGAGCCTACAATGTTTGACATATTAAAAAGAATGAAGAGAACTGTAACTACTTTATTACCAAAAGATATTGGCTTTATTATAAGTATAGCTGGAATTAGAGAGGGAGAAACTGTTGTAGAAGCAGGAACTGGTTCAGGAGCATTAACTATGTATTTGTCAAATGCTGTTGGAAAAACTGGGAAAGTAATAACCTACGATATTAGACCAGAATTTGCCAAAGTTGCAAGAAAAAATTTATTAAGAGTTGGGGCTATAAGAAAAGGACAAAAAATTATTGGATTGGATGAAGATTTTGACGATGAGGATGAAATTGAAATAGAAGATGGTTTATTTAATGTAATTCAAAAAATTGGAGATGTTAGAGAAAAAATTGATGAAAAAGATGTGGATGTAATCGTTTTAGATTTGCCAGATCCTTGGAATGTTGTAGAGAATGCAAAAAAGGCATTGAATAAAAAAAGAGGGAGGATAGTTACATATCTTCCATATATAGAGCAGGTTAAAAAAACTGTTGAAAAACTTAAAAAAGAAGGATTCTGGGATATACATACTTATGAACTTATTGAAAGAGAGATTGAAGTTTCTGAGAAAGGAGTTAGACCTTCAACGAGGATGATTGGGCATACCGGCTATATAACTGTTGCAAGAGTTCCACCTAAACCAATTGATGAAAATATAGAAGAAAAATAAATAAAAAATATTTTATTTACACATTTATTATATTGAAGGGGACAATATGTTAATATTTGGCACCGCAGGAGTTCCAATATCTGCAGAGGATGAATTTAAAGGAATAGATGTTTTAAGAAAATTAAATTTGGGAGCTATGGAATTGGAATTTGTTAAAGGAGTTTATATGAAAGAAGACTATGCAAAAAAGTTAAAGGAATATGGAAAGGATATTGTTTTCTCTGCTCATGCTCCTCACTTTATAAATCTCAATGCAAATGAAGAGTATAAAATTAAAAATAGTATTGAGAGAATTATTAAAACTGCCAAAGTATTAAATAACTGTGGAAGAAACTTAGTTTTTCATCCTGGATATTACTTAAAGAAAAGTAAAGAAACCACATATAATATAATAAAGTCAAACATTCAAAAAATTTTAGAAAAATTAGAATTATTAAATTTAAATGTTATGTTAAGACCAGAGACATCTGGAAGAGTATCTCAATTTGGAGATGTTGAGGAAACTTTAAATTTATGCTATGACTTAAATCTTCTCCCATGTATCGACTTTGCCCATATTTATGCAAGAAGTAGAGGAAGAATAAATAACTATGATTCCTTTTATAAGATACTTGAAAAAGTTGAGAATATGTTAGGAAAAGAAAGTTTAAAGGATATGCATATCCATTTATCAGGAATAGAGTATGGAAAGGGAGGGGAAAGAAGGCATCTACCTTTAAAAGAATCTAATTTTAATTATAAGGATGCATTAAAGGCGTTGAAAGATTTTAATACCTCTGGAACTGTAATATGTGAAAGTCCTTTATTGGAATATGATGCTGTTTTGCTTATGAAGTGTTATAATGAACTATAAAAATATTTATGGTGCTTAAAATGAGTGAAGACATTATAAAAGAAACTTATGAAAAAATTAAAAATATGGAAATTAGAGGGGCTGGAAGAATTGGAAGAGCGGCGGCAAAAGCTTTAAAAGAATATGCTATAAAAATCTCTCATTTAAGTGATGATGAATTTATAAAAAAAATGAAAGAGGCGGGAAATTTATTAATCTCTGCCAGACCTACTGCTGTCTCCTTACCAAATGCAGTTAAATATGTATTAAAAGGATTAAATGAAGATAATCCAAAGGAGAGAGTTATAGAGAGATCTGATGAATTTATAGAATCCTCATTAAAGGCTATTGAAAAAATAGGTAAGTATGGGGCAAATAGAATAAAAGATGGTTATACAATACTAACTCACTGCAATTCTGAAGCTGCTATAAGTGTTATAAAAACTGCCTATGATGAAGGAAAAGATATTAAAGTTTTTTGCACAGAAACAAGACCAAGAAATCAAGGATATATTACAGCAAAAACTCTCTATGATTATGGAATTGATGTTACATTAATAGTCGATTCTGCAGTTAGATACTTTATAAAAGATATAGATATTGTAATTGTGGGGGCTGATGCTATAACTGCAAACGGCTGTCTTGTAAATAAAATAGGAACTTCTCAAATTGCATTAATTGCTAATGAAAGTAGAGTTCCTTTTTTAACAGCCGCAGAAACTTACAAATTTCATCCAAAAACTATAGTAGGAGAGTTAATAGAGATTGAAGAAAGAGACCCTAAGGAAGTGGTAGTATTTAAAGATAAGTATAAAGGTATTAAAGTGAGGAATCCTGCATTTGATGTAACTCCATCTAAATATATAGATGCAATAATTACAGAGGTTGGTTTAATCCCTCCTCAAGGTGCTTGGTATATTATAGAAAAATACTTTGGCTGGCTTGAGAAATAATAATTTTGTGGTAAAAAATATATACCCCATTTTTAATAAATAAATATATGTCTCAGGTGGCGACCCTCCATAGGGATGAAACCACCTCGACATTCTACCCACAAGGCGGCCGTGCCGAGTAGCCACTACGGCTTCGATGAAGGCCACGGTTTTCCAAGGGTAGATACACATTTTTTTAATTAATAATACCCAAAAATATTATTTTATTAGCATTAATCTATATATTTAGATAAAGTAATATAATTTAAATCATAAATAATAAATATTCAGAACTAATTAAAAATTTATTATCAAAATAGCTGTTTTAAATCTAAGGTGATTTTAATGGTTAATGTTTTAATAAACGGTTATGGGTCAATTGGTAAAAGAGTGGCAGATGCTGTTTCAATGCAAGATGATATGAAGGTTGTAGGAGTTACTAAAACCAAACCTGATTTTGAAGCAAGGTTAGCAGTAGAAAAAGGTTACAAGTTATTTGTAGCAATTCCAGATAAAGAGAGAGTTAAATTATTTGAAGACGCTGGAATCCCTGTAGAAGGAACAATATTAGATATTATAGAAGATGTTGATATTGTAGTTGATGGTGCCCCAAAAAAGATAGGAAAGCAGAATTTAGAAAATATTTATAAGCCACACAAAGTTAAGGCTATACTACAAGGAGGAGAAAAGGCAAAAGATGTTGAAGATAATTTCAACGCTCTTTGGAGTTATGACAGATGCTATGGAAAAGATTATGTAAGAGTTGTCTCTTGTAATACAACTGGTTTATGTAGAATATTATACGCTATAAATTCAGTTGCAGACATTAAAAAGGCAAGAGTAGTATTAGTTAGAAGAGCGGCAGATCCAAATGATGACAAAAGAGGGCCTGTTAATGCCATAGTTCCTAATCCTGTAACTGTCCCTTCCCATCATGGTCCTGATGTAGTTTCAGTAGTTCCTGAATTTGAAGGGAAGATAGTAACATCAGCTGTAATTGTTCCTACAACTTTGATGCATCAGCATACATTGATGGTTGAAGTAGAAAATAATGTTAGTAGAGATGAAGTTTTAGAATCTATTGAGAAAACTCCAAGAATTATAACTGTTAAATATGAGGATGGATTTACATCAACTGCACAGATAATAGAGTATGGAAGAGATTTAGGTAGATTGAGATACGATATAAATGAGTTAGTTGTTTGGGAGGAAAGTGTTAATGTTGTAGATAATGAGATATTCTTAATGCAGGCAGTTCATCAAGAGAGTATAGTTATTCCAGAGAATATTGACTGTATAAGGACTATGCTTCAATTAGAAGAAGATAAATTTAAATCAATTGAAAAAACTAATAAGGCTATGGGAATCAAATAAAATTAATTTTTTATTTTATTTTTCATTTTTTATTTTCAGAATATTAATTGTATATTTTAAATATTTAAATTAATAAAACTACAAAAAATTTTAATATTAATAAAATAAATTTTAATTTGAATTATAATGAATATTTTTCATATTTTTAACCAAAAATTTTATATATGATAATACTAACTTAAAATATAGTATTAAAAGGTGGTATTATGGATGACATTGATAAGAGGGCTATAAATTTATTAATTAACGCCACCTTAATGAGCGAAAATGAGATAGAAAAAACTTTAAAAATATTAAGGGACTTAGCAAAAATTAAAAAAAGAAAAGATAAAAACTTAAAGTCAATAAAAGATGTTTTAGATTATTGGGCTTGTCAGGCATATGAGTATTCAATGAAAGCTTAATATCTTTTTTGTTTTTTATAAAATTGAGAGTAAAATTAAGATAAATACTCCAATTATTCCCCCAAATGCTATTATTAATAAGTTTATTAAGGTTAGTTTTATATGCACAATTCCGAGGAAATTTAAAATTCCTACCAATATCAAACCAATTATTGTATTTACCGCTAAATATCTCAATATTTTATAAGTTAGCTTAAAGAATAAAATCCCTACTGCAATTATTAATATCAATAAAATTAGATGTTCCAAAACCATAAATACCCACCTCATAGATACTATTTTACAATAAACTTAGATAAAAACTTTTTGTGATGCAGTATGATTAAAATTGTATATATCACAAATAGTGGGAAAAAAATAGCAGAAGGGATTAAAAGAGTTTTAGATTACTATTTATATGAAAGTGAAATTTTTCCAATAAAAAATTTTAAAATTAGTGGAGATGAAGATGGTTTTATATTCATAATGGCTACTGGTATAGTGTTGAGGAAGTTTTTAGATAAAATTAAAAATGATAAATTTAAAGACCCTTTTGTTATTATTTGTAATGAAAATAAAGAACTCATTCCATTGTTATCTAACCATTTAGGTGGGGGAAATTATTTTTCCAAACTAATAGCCAATAATATAAATGGAAGAGTCATATTTACTACCGCAACTGATGTAAATGGAATAATAGGGATTGATGAACTCTCCAAAATATTATTTTTGGAAACTCCAAAAAGGAAAGATATACTAAAGATAAATAAAAAAATTTTAGAGGAAGATATTAATTTAATAGTTCCAAAACATTGGAAAATAAAAAGATTGAATGGCTATAAAATCAATTACCACGATAGTTATGAGGTTGTAGTTGATAACAAAATAAAGTTAAAACCTTTAAGAATTGCTGTTGGTTTGGGAGCAAGAAAAGGAATTGAGAGATATAGAGTATTTTGGGCAGTTAAAAAAGCTTTATTTTTGAGAAACATACCAGTTTGGAGAGTTGATGCTCTTGCTACAATAGAAGATAAAAAAGATGAGAAAGGAATTTTAGAGACAGTAAATAAATTTAAAAAACCATTGTTTATTTTTGAAAAAGAAGAGATTAATGAAGTTTATAAAAAAATGAATTTAGAGAAGTCTGAATTTGTATATAAACATATAGGAGTTTATGGAGTTTCAGAACCTGCATCAATCTTAGCTGTCAAAAAATTAACAAATAAAAACTATGAAAATATTGGTTTATTATTAAAAAAGTTTAAAAGAAATGGAGTTACTGTAGCAATATCTATTGAGCAGTAACTTTCTGTTCTTCTTTTTCCTCTCCGTATAATATCTTTGCTATCTGTTTTAGTGTTTCAATACCTTTTGCTTCAGTTCTTAAGAGAGGGACATAGGCAATAACTTTATCCCCAAATTTCTCTTTAATCATTTCCAATCTCTTTAACTGCAATTCTCTTCTTGCTCTACAAAAGTCACACTGGACATCTTCAGGAATTAGTTGATTTACAATAACTGCATCAATTGGAATTCCATATTTTTGTAATGCTTTCATCGCTCTCTCACTCTCTAAGATACTCATCTCCTCTGGAATAACTACCAATCTAAAAGCAGTTCTTTCTGGATCTGATAATATTTTTCTTGCTCTAACTATTCTCTCTTTCATCTTTTCTAATTCTTCTAACATCTTGTCATAGTCAATATCTTCATCTTTTCCTCCAAATGGCAAGAATTTTTTCATCATCTTCATAAATCCGCTCATCTGTTTCCTTAATTTAATCAATTTAGTCATATACTTATCCATAACCTCTGGCATTCCTAAGAATCTCAAAGTGTGTCCAGTTGGGGCTGTATCAAATATAACTACATCAAACTCATTACTGTCCATATACTTTAAAAATACATCAAAAGCAGCACTTTCATCAGTTCCTGGAGAGAGAGCAGCCATTTCCAACTGGTCTTCTAACATCTCTCCTAAGAATGGGTTCTCTTCAATTTGAGCCTTTAACTTTTCTTTATATTCTTCCATTGCTTTTTGTGGGTCTATCTCTACAACATATAAGTTATCAAAGCCCTTAACTTTTGTTGGTTCATGCCCAAATTCTTGCTCAAATATATCTCTCAATGAGTGAGCAGGATCTGTTGAGACGATAACAACCTTTAACCCTTTTTCAGCTAAATATACGCCAGTAGCGGCACTCATTGTTGTCTTTCCAACTCCTCCCTTACCTCCAAACATAATATATTTAGTTCCATCATTCTTTTCCAATTTCTTCTCAGTAATTCCTCTTAATGAATTTATTGAATCTTTTATTTTTGATAACATTTATTCTCACCTTAAATTTTTTAATCTTGATATGAGTTCATCAACATCAACCAAAGTATTTATACACCCATCCCTTAATAAAGGTTGTCCTTGTGAAGGAATTCCTTTTCTTGATAACATATTCATTCCATAAAATAAATCCCTATTGCACGCTACTCCAAACACTGCCTCTGGCTTTTCTTCTTTTAAAATTCTCTTTAAGAATGTTGAGCCTGGGACTATATAAACTTTGTAATTGTTTTCCTTTGCCACTTTTATAATGTCTCCTATTTTACATCTTCCACAGAATATGCATTCAACACCATTAGGGGTTAATTTAGCAGGACATTTTGAATCTCTTAAACAGTGTGGAAGAACCAAAACCTTATTTTTTGCTTTTTTAAATGCATCTTCATAATATTTATTGTAAAATTCTATTCCTACTCTATAAAAAGTATCTTCTGTCCCAATTAATAGAAAAACTTTTAATAGTATTGAATAAAAATTATCCATTAAGAATAAAGCCAAATTTGGAAATATCAACCTATCCTTTTTTAATAATATATATCCGATAATTAAAATTAAGATGGATACTATAAATATTAATATAAATACTGTTAATGTTATCAAACCTACAATCTGCAAAAATTCCTCTAAAATCAAAACATATCCCTCCTTTTTATATTCCTTAATATAAAATAAAAAATGATGGGGTAGATATGATAACTCTATGTAATAAATTTGCTGATCATAAATGTTATGATATAGCAATAGTTGTAGATGTTTTAAGAGCATCAACTACAATAGTAACTCTTCTATCATTTATCGATGAGGTATATATAACTACATCTACACAGAGAGAAGAAGAAAATGCCATATACATTGGAGAGAGAAAGGGCAGAAAAATAGAGAACTTTGATTTTGGAAATTCCCCAACTGAGATTTTAGCAAATAAAGATATTATAAAGGAAAGATATGAAAATGGAGAAAAGATTATATTATCAACTACAAATGGAACGAGAGTTTTAAAAAACTTAAACTCTAAATATATTTTTATAGGAGCGATAGTTAATGCAAAGTATGTCGCTGAAGCAGTTAAGGATTTTGAAAATGTCAGTTTAGTTCCATGTCATAGAGAAAATAACTTTTCAATAGACGATTTTATTGGCTGTGGAATTATTGCTAAGTATCTCAATAGAGAGTATGATGATTTTATTAAAGCAGCAGTAGAATTAACTAAATATGACTGGATGTCTTTAATTTTAGAATCATCATCTGCTAAAAATTTAAAAAATCTTGGATATGAAAAAGATATAACCTTTGCAATGTTGGAGAATAGCATTGATGCCGTAGGAATTTACAAAAAAGAAGAGAACAAAGTTGTAAGAGTTAAATAAACTTTGTGATATTATGAGAATTGACATTAATAGAATAAAAGATGAAGAAGATATTAAAATGCTAAAAGAGTTAAAATGGAACGGATTTGTTTTTTATCAGTATGATTATGAATTTGACAAAGAATTATTTGAAGAGGTAAAATCTATTGGTGAAAGTTATAAATTAAAAGTTTATTCAGGAGTGAAAATAAAAACAGAGAATTCTAAAGAATTGAGAAAAAAGGTAAAGAAATTTAGAAATAAATGTCATATAATATTAGTTGAAGGAGGAATTTTAAAAATAAATAGAGCATCTGTGGAAATGCACGATGTAGATATACTATCAACTCCTGAATTGGGTAGAAAAGATAGCGGAATAGACCATGTATTGGCGAGATTGGCATCAACTCACAGAGTGGCTATTGAAATAAATTTAAAAAATCTTTTAAGTAAAGATGGTTATGAAAGGGCGAGAACATTACTATTTTTTAGAAATAACTTAAAATTAGCAAAAAAGTATGATGTTCCAGTTGTAATTTCTACGGATGCTGAAAATAAATACCAAATTAAAAATCCCTACGATTTAAGAGCATTTTTAAACACTTTGATAGATGTCAATTACTCAAAAAAAATTATGGAAACCACTTATAAAATATGCGAATTTAGAGATTATTTAATGAAAGACAATGTTGTTAGATATGGAGTTGAAATTATAAAAGAGTGAAAAAGAATAAATCTTTTTTAATAAAACTGCAAAAGTCATCTTAAATTATTGAGTTACTGATTGTATTTGGTTAGTGTTTAAGTTATTTAAATTACTTAATTGATTTAACATCTCTTCTTTTACTATTGCAGAGACATCTATTTCCTGTTGAATATCTATTGGAATACTTACTGTTGTAACTATTAAGTTAATTGATATATTTCCTTTAATTTCAATAGGTATTTTTGTGCTTTTACCCTTTACAGCAACTTCAATAAGTTTTTTGTTAGATATTTCTATTGGTAAAGTGAAAGTATTGTTTCCAGATGTTATTTTAATATTTCTCTGCTCTCCATGTCCTAAATAAACTTTTTCACCATTAACCAATGCATATATATCAAATGATATTTTATTTATAGTTATTCCAATAGGATTTGGATTACTTACCAATACTTGAATTTCTATCTTTGTATTATCTGCGTTTAATTTTTGGATTTTTTGACTAACAATTTCAACTTTTGGCTGTTCTAAGCATCCTGATGTGCCAACTACAATTATCATTGGTATTAGTATGAAGAATATTTTTTTAATCACCATATTTTCCCTCTATATGTATAAATAATAATTAAATTTTAGTATTTATTATATATAAACATTTGTATTAAATAAAAAAGGTTGAAAGCTTGAGAGAGTTATATAGACAAACAATTCATTTAATTGCGGGAGTTATAATATCTTTTTCTGTCTTGATATTTAAAAAACTTTTAATAATTCCTTTATTTGTCAGTATAATAGTAGGGATTTTTTTATATTTTTTGTGTAAAAAACATTATATTCCAATAATTTCAGATTTACTAAATCTATGTAAAAGAGAAGGTGAAAATGGAGAAGGGGCTATATATTTTGCTGTTGGTTTATTAATATCTTTAATTTTTATTAATGATATAAAGGCAATATTTTTTGGAACCTTAGTATTTGCTGTTGGAGATTCATTAGCCACAATTATTGGAATAAATGGAAAAATTAAAATAAAATATTTTGGTAAAACAATTGAGGGATTTTTGGCATTTTTTATATCATCATCTTTGATATTATTTCCATTTTATGGAATTTATGGAATTTTTGTCTCATTACTTGCGGCATTCTTTGAATTTATTAGCAAAAAAATAAAAATAGATGATAACTTATATCTCCCCTTCATTGTGTCATTTATTTTAAGTATTTGCCCATATAAACTCCAATTTTTTCATATCCTAACTTTCTGTAGTATTCTCTAACTCCTATACCACTCGTTACTAAGATTTTCTTTTTACCAAATTCCTCTTTAGCAATTCTTTCTGCCTCCTCTAAGAGTTTTCTTCCATATCCTTTATGTTGCCAAGTAATTTCTTTCAAATCCTTAGTTAATGGTTTCTCTTGACCACATACATGAAGTTGTCTAACTAATATAGTATTATCATCAATCTCTTTTCTAAATGGTTTATATGGCTCTCTCAATCTTAAGAAAGCAATTAATATATCATTTTTTACATCTTCATAAGATAAAAATATCTCAGTTCCACCACTTGCCTTATATTCTTCTCTACATAACTTTATATGTTCTATATCTGGTATTATTCCTTTTTTATACATCACATGTCCTACTTCTCTGCATCTTATACATCTACACTTAATTCCATGTTTTTCCATATACTTATAGACTAACTCTCCTAAGTTGCTTTTCTTAACTCCATCAACTATTACAGTGGCAGGAATATCCCTCTGAATTCTTGAAGTTCTAACCCACTTGGGCATTATTGATTTGGCATAACTTATAACTTCAATAGCCTCCTCTTCTCTGTATGGCTTATATTCCCCTCTCTTCCACATCTCATAAAGTTCAGTCCCTTCTATAACCAAACAAGGATAGATTTTAACCATATCTGGCATAAAATCTGGGTTTGTAAAAATTTCTTTAAACATCTTTTTATCCATCTCCATATCAGAGCCAGGCATTCCAGGCATTAAGTGATAAGATACTTTTAAACCACTATCTTTTAATAATTGAGTAGCCTTTATAGTGTCTTCAACTGTATGTCCTCTTTTACAAAATTCTAAAATTTCATTGTAAATTGTTTGAACACCCAACTCTACTCTTGTAGTTCCTAATTTTAACATTTGATTTATCTCTTTCTCTCCACAGTAATCTGGTCTTGTTTCAATGCAGAGAGCTACACATCTATGCTCTGCCGTTTCGTTAATTTTTTGAGCCTCTTCTAAACTTTTTGCCTCAACTTTATTCATAGCGTCTAAGCATCTCTTAATAAACCAATCTTGATAATCTATCTCTCTCGCTGGAAATGTTCCACCCATTATTATAAGTTCTATTTTGTTCGTTGGATGACCTACTTTTTCTAACTGCTCAATTCTTGCTTTTGTTTGTAAATATGGGTCGAAGTTAAACATTAAGCCTCTCATAGTTGCTGGCTCTCTCCCAGTATAACTTTGTGGGACATCTCCAAATACACTCCCTACTCCTCCCGGACAGAATATACATTTTCCATGAGGACATCTTTCTGGAGACGTCATAACTGCTACAACAGCAACACCAGAGATTGTTCTAACAGGTTTCTTCCTCAATATAGGAATTAGCAATTTTTTTTCTTCTTCTGTAGCATACTGCAAAATTTCTGAATTAGATGGATGTCCAATTCCCAATTTATAAATTCTTAAACATTCTGCTTTAATTTGTTCTATTCTTTTTTTATCTAAAGATTTATTTTTTTCATATTCTTCTAAGATTTTTTTAATTATACATCTCATTAACTTTGTTTTTTCATCCATAATCATCACCAATAAACTTTAAACTTACATATATAAATATACTCATAAATAATGATTTAAAATGAATTAATTTATACTATACAGTTGAACAGCAGTTTCCATTAAGAATTTACATATTTATGTATTTGGTGTAATTATATCTAAGATTTTGAAGTTATAAGTGAATAGGATGTGTCTATGACCTAAACCTTTTTTGGATATAGCTCGAATATATATTTAGAAGTTCATTTTGATGAATTTTCTTAATTTTTTCAATATAATAAGAAAATAATTTAATAATATTTAATCTTTTAATACTTTCGAAATAAACTTTTCTAAGTATTATACGCTTAATCTTTGGTATCTTCGATTTTATCATATTTTTATCGCTTTTATTTCTTTATTTTATAAAATTACATCATTAGATTTATATTTACCCATTTGATGGAAATTGAGGTAAAACTATACCGCTATGTTTATATATATCGTTTGATGAAAATTAATAAGGGGGTTATTTATGTTTATGAAATCGGAAGTAGAAAATAGAAGTTATGGGATGCGTAGATATGTAGTAAGAGGTTTTGAAGATAGGGTTATCAATGTTTTAAAGTCAGATAATGCATGTATTTTTGGTTTAGCGGGGATGGGGAAAACGACAACTGCAAGATACATTTATGTAAAATTGAAACGAGAAGGAAAAAAGGTTATTTATCTAACCCGAGAAGAGATAGATATTGAATTTAGAGATGAAAATGGGAAGAAAGAAGAAATTAGAAGTATATCATTGCGGGAAGTTTGGAGAGGAGATAGAAAAGATGATGAAGTTGAAATTTTGGCTTATGCAGTAGTTATTGCTTTGAATGGAACGCTTCTTCATAGATTAGGTAAAAAAGGTTGGGGATCTTTAAAATGGATTGTAGAGAAGTTTGGTAGTAAAAAACTCGAAAAGCTTGAAGATCTGCATACAAAAATATGTATAGGAATATCAGAAGTAAAAGAAGTTGCAGAAAAACTTTATGATTGGTTTGAAGATAGTTTTGGTATAGAAGTTGTAAATACATTTGGAAAAAATGAAATAATTGGTAAGATGTTAGAATTTTTCAGAAAAAATATTTTAAATGATAGTTTATTAAGCATCTTGTTAAATCTTTCAGCATTTTTAATCTTAGGGTTAACTGTCTCTTCTACTATTAACAATATAAAAGAATTAATAAAAGAATTACTTGAGAAAAATCCTCTTTCAAAAATTGATGAGGATATGGTTTTTATAGTTGATGATTTGGCAGACTTTGACGAGGATGAAATTAAAAATCTTGTTAGATTTTTAAAGGTTGTAAATGAAAGAGGAGTAAAGATTTTATTTGTAAAGAGGATTGATGATACTGATGAAGAATGTTTAGAAACATATTTTAAACTATTAAGGTTTATGTATGATACTAAGAAAAGAGTACCAGACCTTAACAAACTGCTTTTTAGAGGAGCTAAGGACTTTTTAAAAATAAGGATTAGAGAAAAACTGTTCTTTATGGATTCTGCAGATAAAGAAAAGTTTGTAGAGTTATTAAACGCTAATGGATATACGGCTGAGGTTATAGAGAATAAGTTTAAAATCAAGTTTAATGAAGCTCTTGATACTATTTACAAGGTTTCAGCTGGAACTATTTGTATTGCACTATATCTACTTGAATTAGACTTTACTATGGATGAGATGAGAAAAATTGGTGAAGCAGAGATGTATTATACATTTTCGGAGATTGTAAAAGCTAATGAAGACGAAAAGAGATTGATGGTTGAATCAAATAAAACTCTCAAGTTGAGTAGTTTGTTCGAGATTTACAGTAAATTAAAAGAATATCCATGCTACATAGCTATAATTTTGAATGATCTATCGGAAGATGAAATTGAAATGTTCTGTGAAGATGAAAGGATTTATAAAAGATTTGGAAAATGTAGCATAATAAGTTCTACAGACAAATATTATAGAATTATTATTGAGAGTTATAAAGAAGATTGGAAAGGAAAAAAGAGGAAAGTATATAGAGCAAAAGAAATGTGGAAAAAGTTTGAAATTTTTCTCGATGCTCTTTGCGAGTTCTATACTGATGAAGAGAAGGAAGATCTTGAAAAAGATTTGTCCATTATAAGAGAGGTTATAATAGATATTTTTGATAGAGAATTTGAAGAAAGCGGCAGATTTAAATATAGAATGTTAATATTTGCTCTGAAAAATTTAGAATGGCTACATTTAAAGGGCATTAAAAAACCAAAATCTACATTCCTCTGGAGTAGTATTGCTTTGAATAAGTTACCAAGAGTAAGTTTAAGATTTCTTCCAATCGTTTTTGAAGTTTGGGATGAGAGATTACAAAAGGAAAACCTTTTATATGCCTTAGTATTCGCAAGGACTTTAGCAGAGTTTGGTCCGTATATATTTGAAAATGATGGATACAGATGGATTTCTCACAATCTTAATGAAAAAATCTCAGATGTTGATGGGGACGATGTTGTTTTATGTTGGAAGATATGGACATATTCAAGCCTTGCAAAAGGTTTGAATGAATATGGTTTTTTTAATGATGGATATTATTGTTTGATGAAGGCTGAGGAAGAATTGGAGAAAATGAAGGATGACAATCTCAAAAACCTTGCAGAGGTATTATTTTTAATTAATAAAGCAGAGATTACAAGGACATTTAATCCAGTGAAGGCTTTATACAATCTATACCAGTGTCTTAGCAATCTTGAGGGTTTGAAGTTCGAAGATAGCTTGAAAGAAGTTTTCAAACCGTTAGGTGGCAAAGCTGAAGAGAAATTTAAAGATCAGTTAAAAGAATTGAGGAGATCTGTCTACTACAGACTCGGAGTAACTAATTATCTGATAGATTTAAACGAATCTGAGCGGTTTTTCAGAGACTGCTTGAAGCTTTCAGAAACAATTAATAATAAATTATCCTTACTTAGTTACATTGGAAGAATAAATGTAATCAGATCATTTGAATTTGAGTTTGAGGTTAATAGAGGCTTGTGTGACTTTGAAAGACTCTGGAATATTTGCAAAGAAAATCTACCAAAAATTCCAAATGATGGTGTAGCTCATAGATGCGCTGAGTACCTTGTTCAATCCATACTGAATGGAGAATTTAAAGGAAAGGAAGATCTTTTAAGATATTTGGAATTAGATAATACTGTAAAAACCCTTTTTTACGGGTTAAGCTATATTTTTGGTTGTGAATTGGAAGATCTAAATAAAATTGTGAAAATGCTTAGAGATTTTGATTTAAGCAAGTTTCCAGAATTTCGTGATCCTGAAATGGCTGTTATAGTAGGGGAAATTAAGATCGAAGTGGAGGAGATGTATAACTGTTATCTCAAAGGGGATAAGGATTATTATGAAAAATACAAAAAACTCATCCAGGATGATGAGGCTTATAACTCAACTTATAGCTTAATTCAAACCCTTACAAGGATACTCTTCTTCTACATAACTGGTGATCTTGAAACTGCTATGAAACTTGCAGAGTTAAAAAGTAAAGAGTATCCAAAAGTTCTTAACAAGCTTTTTAAAGATCTGAGTGAGGTCATTGGTAAAGAATTAAAAGCTAAATCGAATGAGAAAGATATGGCTCATGAAGATGTTAAAAAGGCCTTTGTAAAGTTGTTCTATTTCTTTGTCTAATTATGATTTTTTGATCAAACTGACTAAACTATTTATCGTATAACTATCCTATCCTAATAATTTAGTTTAAAAAACTGTGGTGATTAAATGCTAACCCATGTTGATGATAAAGGAGTTAAGATGGTTGATATCTCTAAAAAAGAAGATGTTTATAGAGAATGTATTGCTGAAGGTTATATAAAATTAAAACCAGAGACAATTAAATTGATAAAGGAACAAAAAATTAAAAAAGGTAATGTTTTAACTACTGCACAAATAGCTGGAATCTTGGCAGTTAAAAAAACATATGATCTAATTCCAATGTGCCACCCTATACCAATAACTTCAGTAAAAATTGACTTTGAAATATTTGAAGATAGAATAAAAGCAATATGTACTGTAAAAACCACATATAAGACAGGAATTGAAATGGAAGCTTTGACTGGTGTCTCTATAGCTCTATTGACAATTTGGGATATGGTTAAATCTGTTGAAAAAGATGAAAATGGGCAGTATAAAACTGCTGAGATTTTTGGAATAAGTGTTGTTAAAAAAGTAAAAAATACTGAATTCTAAGATAAATTTTCATATATTTCTCTAACACTTTCAGCACATTTTTTCCAAGAGAATTTTTTTGAAAATTTTTCTCCATTCTTACCTAATGTTTTTCTTAAATCCTTATCATCTATCAATTTTTGAATTTTTTCTTTTAAATCTATAATATTCTCTTTTTTAAATAGTAATCCATTGTATCCATCAACAACTACCTCTTTTAAACCACCAACATCCGAAGCAATTACTGGTTTAGAGCAAGCCATTGCCTCAACTGCTACAAGACCAAAACCCTCACTTCTTGAAGGAATTACTAAAAAACTACACTTTCTCATAAATGAAGAGGTTTCATTAAAACTTTTTTTACCTAAAAGTTGAATATTCTCTAATTTATTTTTTATAATATAATCTTCTATTTTTTTATATAATTTACCACTCCCTATAAGTTTAAAATTAAAATCTATATCTTCAATAGCCTTTATTAAAATATCTACTCCTTTTTGTGGCACAAAAGCTCCAACAAATAAACCAAAGTTATTATCGCTCTCATAATATAAATGCTCTCTATTAATTCCATTGTAAATAACTACTGCCTTATCTTTAATTTTATCATTTAGTTGATTTTTTATATAATTACTTACACAGATTATTTTATCTGAATTTTTTACAGCATATTTAAAAAAATATTTTCCTATTGCAGAGTTTTTTAATATTAATGCATCACTGCCGTGAAGAGTTAAAATATGTGGAATGGAAAATTTGTTTTTTAATAATCCCCCTATACATCCTTGCGGAAATGCATAGTGAGAATGAATTATATCAATTTCTTCCTTTTTAATAATTTCTTTTCCTATCTTGTAAGCGTTTATCAAATAACTAATTCCTCTAAATTTTTTAAGATGAGGAACTTTATGAACAATTACATTTTTATATCTGTTTTCTTCAAACTTATCATAGGTTAATATATGGAATTCAATATCCTTTAAATGTCTAACAATATTCTCTACATGTATCGTAATTCCTCCAATGTGTGGGTAGTATATAGTTGGCATTAAAACCTTCATTGGCATCACGGGATAGTTATGAAAGATTCGGAATTTAGAATAATTAGGAAAGCGATAATTATAGGACTGTTGATAATGTTAATTTATATTATTTTTCCATTTATAGATGTTTTAGCTTATTCAGTAGCATTTTCGTATATGGCTTTACCATTGTATAAATTATTAAATAAAAAATTTAGTAAAACTATATCAGCAGGTTTAGCAATTGTTATATTTATTTTACCAATTATGATAATAGGTATTTATACATTAGTTACACTTATAGATATAGCATATTCTTTCAATCCAGAAACTATTGGAAGGTATTTAAATTTTATTTTTAATAATTTATACAACACTCCATTGAATAAATTTATAGACGAACAAACTGTTATAAAATATATTAACGATTTCTTAAAATATTTGATTGGCGTAATTTCTAACAAAATTGTAGATCTTGGATATTTAATAATAAAAGTTATTATGGTTATATTTATAACATTCTACTTCTTAAGAGATGGTGCAAAAATTAAGAATTTAATTGTTTCCTTTATTCCTTACAATTATCGAGAAAAAATGGAAATATATCTCGAATATTTGCATGAATCTTATAAAAATCTATTTATAAGTTGTATCACTATTTCATTGATAATAACTATATTGTCATATATTGGATATAAAATTATAAATGTTCCATATTCAGAACTGTTTGCGGCAGTAACTGGAATATTTGCTCTTCTTCCAATATTAGGAGGATGGATGGTATATATCCCTATAGCCATATATTATTTTTTAAGCCAAGATTATACAAAAGCGATTTTTATCTTTATCTATGGAGAGTTATTTTTATCAATAGCTCCTGATTTTATAATAAGACCTTACTTAGTAAAAAAAGAAGTAGATATACATCCAGTTCTCGTAGTTGTTGCATTTTTAATGGCTCCTCTTTCATTAGGATTTAGTGGGTTTGCCATAGGTCCTTTGGTTGTTGGTGCTTTAAATGCATTTTATTTGGCAAAGTATAGAGACAAAAAAATTTAAAGAGGTAGAATATGAACAAGAAAAAAAGAGTAGTTACTGCTGGAACTTTTGATATTTTGCATCCCGGACATTATGAGCTATTAAAATTTTGTAAGAGTTTAGGTGATGAACTTATAGTTATCGTTGCAAGGGACGAAACCGTTAAAAAAATAAAAGGTAGAACTCCAATAATTCCAGAAGAACAAAGGAGAATAATGGTTGAAGCATTAAAACCAGTTGATAAAGCAATATTGGGAAGTTTAAAAAATAAATTAGAGCCAATATTAGAATTAAAACCAGACATTATTGTTTTAGGACCTGACCAAACAACTTTTGATGAAGAAACTCTAAAAAAAGAACTTGAAAAATATAATTTGCATCCTGAAATAGTTAGATTTAATAATTATGTAAAATGTCCATTTCACAGTTCTTTTGATATAGTTAAAGAAATTATTAGAAGATTTTGTAATAAGGAAATTTAAATTATTTAAATAATTCTTAATTCATCAACTTATCGTAACTAATATATTACAATATATCCATTTTCTTATAAGAATAATCTTATGCAAAAAAATAAAAAATTTTATATATCACATAATTAACATTTTTCTTTTAATGGTATATTGGGGTGATATCGTGAAAATGTCTTATCTTGTAGGAATATTAATATCAATAATATCTCTAATATTTGTAGTATCATTATCTGGATGTGTTCAAAATCAGGAAAGCTCAGGAGTTCCTACATTGACTGTGGCATATTTACCAACAGACCACCATGCAGCGTTATTTGTAGCATGCTACTATCCAGATATATTTAAGAAAAGTTATGGAATATATTTAAAAGAAGTAAAACCTAAGGAAGAATATGAACTATATAAAGATGACAAAAAAATCGCTAATGTAAAACTCGTTATAGTTAAAACTGGTGGAGCAAGTATAATGAATTTAATGTCACAAGGACAAGTTGATGTTGCCTTATTAGGATATCCTCCAGCAATCTTTTATATTGATAGCGGAACAAAGGCAAAGGTTATAATGAACTTGCATACAGAAGGTTCAGCAGTTGTAGTTAGAAATGATATTCCTGTAAACAATTGGAAAGAGTTTATAAATTGGATAAAAGAACAGCATAAAAAAGGTTATCAAGTAAAGATAGGACATCCATTACCAACATCTATTCAATATGTTATGATTAAAGATGCCTTAAAAGCAGAGGGAATAACATACACTGAAAATCCAAACAACAAAAGTGCTATGGTTTATTTAGACAATTGTAAAGGACAAGGAAACATGCCTCAAATGTTATCTCAAAAGCAAATAGATGCAGTAATTGCATGGGAGCCAATGCCTGAAATTATACAAAGTAGAGGTATTGGTAAAGTAATTATATACAGTGGTGATTTACCAAGTGCTACTGGAGGTACATGGGCAAACCACCCATGTTGTTGTGTAGTAGCATCTGAAAACGCATTAACTAACAAAAAAGAAGCAGTTATTACTTTTGCTAAACTCTTAAAAGATGCAACAGATGAAATTAATAAAAATAAAGAGTTGGCGGTAAAAGCATCAGCAAAATGGCTTGGAACTAATATAACAGTTGAGGAATCATCAGTAAAACATATAAAATACGATTATAGATTAGAACCAGTCATTCCAAAAGTTATAAAGTTCGTAAATGCAATGGAATTGCAGGAATTAATTAATGGTAGATTAAAAAATGTCTCTGATAAGGAGGCAGAAAATATAATATTTGATTTAAAAACATATAAAGAAATAATAAATAATTAAAAAATCTTTATCTTTTTTATTTTATATTATATATTCATATATTTGGATGTATTTGAATAACTAATTATGAATCAAAAATTATAAATATTTTTTAATAAGATATATGATTAATAAAAATGTAACTCTTTGGGCTTGTAAAATGTATGGGGGAGATTATGCGTGTAGGGATTATAGGAGCAGGAGTTTCTGGTTCTGTATTATATAGGTTGTTGTACGAAAAAGGTTTCTATATAAATATTTATGACCCATTATTAGTTAGAGGTTGTAAAAGCTCAACCTTTGTATTTTCTAAAAAGAGTGAATATTTACTAGTAAAAAAAATTTTAAAAAAATTAAATATTCACTTTCAAGATTATATTGTTAAAGAGATTAACGAAATAGACATTAATGGAGTTAGTTATTTTTTAAATAAAAAAATTTACATTGTAAATAAACCTAAATTAATTGAAGATTTAGTTCCAAGGACTTTAATCAATCAGAGAGAATTTAAGCCTGCTATTAATAGATTTATTACAAAAGTTAGTACGACAGGGACTATAGTCAGGGAGTTTTCTACAGAAGATGAGGCTAAATATTATGATTTAGTTGTAGATGCCTCAGGAAATGCTAAAGTTCTTCAATTAAATAATAAATCTACAAATGATATTAAAGTATGTCAATTTTTAATAAATTCTTCAAAAAAAATTGATAATATCTTAATTGATAATATAAAAATATCTCATAGAAAACCACTTATAGGTTACTCTTGGGTAATTCCTATAGAAAATGAAATGTATCACATAGGATGTGCTTATTATAAAAATTCCAATAAGTTATTAGATTATTTAACTATCTATGTAAAGAAGATTTTTGGTAATGATTACACTAAAATTTGTTCATGTATCTCAAAAATTAATGGAAACCTATTATTTGAAAGTTTTATAAGTGGTCATTATCAAAAAAAATGTATAGCAAGTATTGGTGAAAGTATAGGATTAGTAAGTCCATTTGGTCATGGTAATGTTTACGCAATTATTTCAGCATATATTCTATCAAAATTCATAAATAAATATGAACCTCGTGAAGGAGTAGTGAAATATAAAAATTATATGTTAAAAAATTTTGACTGGCTAGATAAGGATAAAAAATCTTTAAAGAATCTTAATTTATTAAAGATTACAAAACTACTTAAAGAATACTATAACATCCCTACTCACGAATCTATGAAAATTCTATTTAAGTCTATATATTAAAAATGGTGAAAAAATGTCATCATTATTAAAATTATTAAAAGAAGATGAAGGTTTAACTCCAATGCTAAGAGAGTTTAAAAATCTAATAGATAGTAATAACATAGAAAGTGTTGCATTTGTTGGTTCTATAGGAGTTTGTCAACCATTTGCTGAATTATTTGGATATGCAATAAGAAATAAAGAAGGATATTTTATCCCTAATGGAGATTTGGACAATGTTAAAAAACTTGTTATAAAAGATATAGGAATACAAATGGAGGATTTTAAAAGTTTAAATAAAGTAGATGCTGTTATATTGTTTGGAGGATTAGCAATGCCTAAATACAGGGTTGATGTAAAAAAAATTAAGGGATTAATAAATAAACTATCTCCTAAATTAGTTATTGGAATATGTTTTATGAGTATCTTCCAAAAAGCAGGATGGGATAAAGAAATAAATTTTGACTACTTAATAGATGGATATATAAAAGTTTCTATTTATAAAAAATAAACAATAAGGTGAAAATTTTGACAAAAAAAGTAGGAATAGTTGATACAACATTTGCAAGAGTAGATATGGCTTCTGCAGCTATAAAAAAATTAAAAGAGTTGTCTCCAAACATTAAGATTATTAGAAGAACAGTTCCAGGAATAAAAGATTTGCCTGTTGAATGTAAAAAATTATTGGAAGAAGAAAACTGCGATATAGTAATGGCATTAGGTATGCCTGGAAAGGCAGAAAAAGATAAAGTTTGTGCTCATGAGGCATCATTAGGATTAATGTTAGCTCAATTAATGACAAATAAACATATAATTGAAGTTTTTGTTCATGAAGATGAGGCTAAAGATGATAAGGAATTAGATTGGCTAGCTAAAAGAAGGGCTGAAGAACATGCTGAAAATGTTTATTATCTATTATTTAAACCAGAGTATTTAACAAAAATGGCTGGAAAAGGGTTAAGACAAGGTTTTGAAGATGCTGGACCTGCGAGAGAATAAAATAAAAAATTAATTAATTCTCCAGTCAATCCCTAAAAGTTCAGAATATTTCTCTAAAACTCTTTTAACATATTCATCTACATTATTTTTGTCATCTTCAAATTTTTTAGACCATTCTTCATTGTTATACTCTTTTGCAAGACCTATAATTAAATCTCTAATCCTTTCACTTTCTATTTTAACAGGATATCCTAATTTTTTATTGTATTCACAGATGTCTCTATATAACTTTAAAGAATCTTCTACAATATTCTCTATGCCTAAAAGTTCTTTAGTTAATTCATTTAATATAGGTTTTAACCATCTTCTATGGAATCTACAAATTCCTAAGTTTTCTATTGGTAGTTCTAATTTTATACTATCAACAATTAACTCTGCCAATTTTTCTGGCTCGTTAAATTCTGGTTTGTAATATGTTAAATACCTCCCTTGAATAACCATAGGGATAAAGAATCCAGGAGTCCAGTATAGATTAGGAGCAATTTCTCCCCAGTTACCAAATGGGATATAGGCGGCAAAGTCGTTGAATTTTTTTCCAACTTTATTAACTCTATCTTTATATTTTTCATTTAATATTTTTGATGCCTTTCTTTTTCCAAATGATAATATTTTGTAGATTTCATTTTCTTCTTTAACTAAATTGTGTAAAAATTTTACAGCCTGCTCTGCATTATGCTTAGATATTTCTTTAATATCTTCCTCACTACTTTCAATAATTTTTTTATAGTCAAATATTGGCTTCTTTATCTTTAACTCCTCTTCCTTTAATAATCCCACATCTAAAAGTTCAAAAACCCACGCAATTAAATTTCCTATCTCTATAGCATCAAATCCTAACTCATCTACAGTTTTTGTAACTTTATCAGCCTCATATAAATCAAAGATTCCTAATAATGTCCCATTTGCCGCATATGGCTCATAATCAACTTTATTTCTATTTCTATATTTTTTACATAGAACTGGACAAGGTTCCCCACAGTTAGTCCATTTTTTTGTCTCTATACTTTCTTTGTTGAAAGTTTCAAGATAGTATTTTAATATCCTCTCTAAGATCTTTTTTCTGTCCTCTTTGCTAATATATGGCATCCTCCAATTGAATATTGGAACTTTTTCTTTATATAAAAGCCAGTTATTTCCAAAGGTTCCCCCAGTTTTCGTTTCATCATTATATCTATATTTTTTAGTATGTTCTAATACAACTTTACTCATTGGCTTTTTATAGTAATTTTCAATAATTTCCTTAGCCTTTTCTTTTTTTTCTTTATCTTCCTTTCCATCACCAAAGAATATAATTCCAATGATGTTGTGAGCTCTATATAAAACAGAGCCTCCCCCTCCCCTTGCGGCCCAATCTTCTGAACCTTCAACAAATTTACCATTTCTAACGGTTTGAGAAAATAAACCTCCCATATTTGTTCTTTTTGCTGCCTCTCCAACAACTACACTCCTCATATTCTTATCTTTGTAAAGTTCTAATGCATAGTTGCTAACTTCATAAACTGTCTTTAAGTCCTCTTTAACTTCAATAAAATCAATCTTTAATTGTCCTTCATATTCTATAACTAAAAATGATGGCTTTTCACATCTTCCTATAATACCTACATTGTTTAATCCAGTATTTTTAAACTGGTATCCCGCTCCACCCATTGATGAAAAATAGAACCCATCCCAGAGTGGAGATCTAAAAGAAAATATTAATCTATGCCCACCAATTATTGGCAATCCTCCAATCCCAAAACAAAAGACATTTTTTTCATCATAGACATCATACTTCCATGTCTCAAATTTATTGTGCCAATATAACCCCCAATCTATTGGTAAAATATTTTTCTCTATAATTTCAAACTTTTTGGTTGTAGCGTTTATTAGAGCATTTTTCATAATTCTCATGCCTCGCATTTTTGTAATTTTAATTTTTTCTTCATAAATTATTTTTGTAAATAGTATTAATTTATAAATTTTGTTAATTGAAAATAATAAACATAATATTTAAATATGAAACCAAAATACATTTACTTTTAGAAACCTAATTAAAAAAGGTGAAAATCTATGATAAAAAAATTAATACCAATTGGAATATTCCTAATTATTGGAACAGTTCTATGTGGATGCACTCAGGAAAAAATTGTTTTGAAAGTATTCCACGCTGGAAGTTTGTCAGTTCCTTTTGAAGAGTATGAAAAGATGTTCGAAAAAGAACATCCAAATGTAGATGTTGAAAGAGAACCCGCTGGCAGTGTTGCATGCGTAAGAAAAATAATTGATTTAGGTAAAAAGGCAGATGTTTTGGCATCAGCAGATTACTCATTAATTCCTCAAATGATGATGCCAAAATATGCAGATTGGTACGTTATGTTTGCAAGAAATGAGATAGTTTTAGCATACACTGATAAAAGTAAATACAGTAATGAAATAAATTCAACTAATTGGTATAAAATTTTAGAAAAGCCAGATGTTAAATTTGGATTCTCAAATCCTAACGATGACCCATGTGGTTATAGAAGTCAGATGGTTTTAATGTTAGCCTCAATTTATTACAAGAATCCAAAGATTTATGAGAATTTAATTCTAAAAAATACTAATATTAAATTTAAGGAAGAAAATGGGACATATATAATATTAGTTCCTCCAGATGTTGATTACAACACTAACAGGATATTAATTAGAAGTAAAGAGACAGACTTATTGGCTCCTTTAGAAGCTGGAGCGTTTGATTATCTATTCATTTACAAAAGTGTTGCAAACCAGCATAATTTATCATATGTTGTACTTCCAAAAGAAATAAATCTTGGGTATTATGAATATGCAGACACTTACAAAAAAGTTAGGGTAGATATATTAAGTAAAAACAAGACAATAGTAGGAAAACCAATAGTTTATGGTATGACAGTTCCAAAGAATGCTCCACATAAAGAAATGGGAATAGAGTTTGTTAAGTTTATCTTAGAACATCCAGAAGTTTTAGAAAAGAATGGACAGCCAGCAATAACACCAGCAATTGCTAAAGGTAAGGTTCCAGAGGAATTGAAAGGTTTAGTTAAAATAGAAAATTAATTTATAACTAAAAACTAAATAATACTCTCTAAAAATTCTATATCTTTAATAATTACATCTATTTTTTCTTCTTTTGTTAGTTGATTTTTTTCTAACCTTCTATCATCAATTTCTAAGTTAAACATTCCTTTATAGCCATAATCTATAAGTTGCTTTATATATGGAGTAAAGTCAATTTCAGATTTTATTAATGGAAAGTGGTCTTTTCTATTTACCACTCCAGAAATGTGAGTATGGACAATATAATCAATAACTCTCTCAAAAAAGTCTTCGATGTATTCTTTAGCGTGTGCAAAATCTAAGGTCATATACAATAAATTGTCATATTTTTTTAAAATCCACTCAACTTCTTCTGGATTCCATCCAATTCTATTAATTCTTTTGGGCATATTTTCTAAACATAATATTATGTTTTTATCAATTGCCACTTCTAATGATTTATCTAAATATTTAAAAAATGCTTCAAATTCTTCATCTGTTGGAGGTCTGTTAGTTGGTCTCTTTCCGGGGTGTAGAGTTATTAACTTACACTTATAAAATTTAGCCAATTCAATACTCCAAAGTGTCTCTTTTATAACTGCTTCTCTAACGTAGGGATTTAAAGAGGATGGATTTAATTCAATGTGTGGATTATGTAATGCTACATCAAATTTAAGAAACTCTCTTCTAAGTTCAGTTATATAATCTAAATCAAATCTATTGTCCCAAAAATCAGGATTTTCTGGAAAAAATTCCATACATTTTACTCCAATTTCTTTAAATATATCAAATATCTCAACCATAGGATATTCCCAAAAAAATAAAGTTGATACACCAATTTTCATATTGCCCACCTAAAATATTTTTAATTATAATAATACAATATGGTGGATAAATGTATAATAATGTATGGTTGAGAATATGGATAAGATGAAAGATAAAGTATTTGGTTGCGTTTTTGGGGCTGTTATTGGAGATGCCTTAGGAATGGCTACTGAAGGATTAAAAAAAGAGGAGATAAAAAAGATTTATGGAATTGTAGATGATTATGTTGAGCCAAAAAATTATTTAGCAGGAAAATGTGAAAAAGGAGAATGGACTGATGATACAGAGCAGGCTATTTTTATTATCAAAAGTTTAAATAAAAATGGTGTTGATATAAAAAAATTTGCAGAATATTTAATAAAGTGGGGTAATAAAAATCCTCCTCACATTGGATTAACATCTTTAAAGGCAATTAAAAAATTAAAAAACAATGATTTTTCTGGAATAGATAGCCCAACATGTGGAGCGGCAATGAGGGTTTATCCAATCGCTATTTTATATTATGACAATTTAGAGAAATTAAAAGAAGAAATTATAAAGGTTTCAAAGATAACCCACAATAATAAGGAGGCAATTGCTGGCTCTTTGGCAATTGCGTTTTTTGTAAGTAGTGCTTTAAAAGATAAAAAAGATTTTAATTTGTTGGAGGAATGCTATAATTTTATAAAAGAGGTTGATGAAAATTTTGCTAAAAGATTATTAAAGATTAAAGAATTTAATGATATTGATTCACTTTATAACTACTTTGGAACTGGTGTTTTAACGAGAGAAGTAGTTCCCTCAGCTATAGGGACATATCTACTGACAGATAATTTTAAAGAGGGAATGATTAAATGCATAAATGCTGGAGGAGATACTGACAGTTTAGCCTCTATGTATGGAGCAATATCTGGAGCATACTTTGGTTTTAAAAATATTCCAAAAAAATGGATAGATAATTTAAAAAATAAAGAATTTATTTTTAATTTGGCTAAATATTTATATAATCTTAAATTTGGTTAAAAGTTGTTTTTTATTATTTTATATTGATTATTTTTATGATTATTTTTATTCTAATTCTTCAATTTTGTCTTTATAATATAAAGCAATTGCTCTCTTTGAGAATACCTCCATAAAAAATCCAACAAAACTGGAAACAATTGTTGAAATTAATTTAATAATAATCATTGGCGTTGAGGGGATATATTCATAATAGAATGAAGGTGTCTGTGCCGCATAGAGCATATAAACTATAATGAACGGAGATGACACAATAAGTAATACAATTACTGTTATAATTACTACAAGAATTAATAAAACAACATATTTTAAAGACATTAACTTAAATATTTTCTTAAACTCAAAAAATCCAAAGAATCCTTTAACAGAAAAATTAACCTCTGCGAGATATGAATATAATATAAAGAGAATAATTAATAGTATCATTAACAGTAACGAAATTAACAGTAATGGTAATCCTATAATTCCACTACTATCTATAGCCATAGCGAATATTCCAATAATAAACAAAATAATCAATGGTAACATAAAAATAATTACTAAAATAAGCGTTCCTATTGTATATAAAAATCCTTTTACGAGTAAATCAGATATATTATTCCATTCTGGCAAAGTATTGGAACCTTCAACTGTTGTTTTCATAACTCTAATATAATAACCATCTACTAAAAATCCAACTATTAAACCAATCAAAAACCCAATTGACGATAATATCAAAAGAGTCGTAAATTTTTCTAAATAAACACCTTCCATCATTCCTGGTTCAATAACTATTGATACAAAGACACTCAACGCCCCAGATATAGCGTATAATAAACCTCCAACTAATCCTTTTTTTATATCTGAGAAAGCATATCTAAATGCATCTGAAATATAGTCCTCTAATTTTCTCATAATTCATCCTCCAAATTTTTTAATTAAAATTAAAAAGTAAAAATTTATGAAATATTTTCTTCAACTTTGTCTTTGTAGTATAAAGAATAAGCTCTTTTTGAAAAAAGGGACATAAAGAATCCTACGAATCCTGTAACTGCATAAGAAATTAAATCAACTATAAGCATTGGCATCGATAAAGTGGATGTTAAATTATATGGTGAGTATTTTATCGAAGAAAATAAAAACATATACTTTACAAAGGCAAAAAATGAATATATTACTGCATTAATTATGAAAGTTATTACCATAATAAGAATTACTAAGATAATATACTTTATTGACATTAATCTAAATATCCTTTTAAACTCAAAAAATCCTAAAAAGCCCTTAACTGAGTAATTAACCTCTGCGAGGGGGGTGTAGAATACATAAACAATAAAGAATGGGATACTTATAACTAATGAAGCAAACAATAGAATTAATCCATTTCCTATATTATGCTGTGTAATTATATAATATGCCCCAATTATTAGAAGTATAATCAACGGTAGTAAGAATATAACCAATAATATAAAAACTCCAACAGCATATAGAAATCCTCTTATAAGTAAATCAGTAATATTACTCCACTCTGGTAATTCATTAGAACCCTCAACGGTTGTTCTCATAACTCTAACATAATAACCATCTACTAAAAATCCAACTATTAAACCAATTAAAAATATTATTAAAGTGATTCCAAAGAACATCGTTAATTTTCCTCCAAAATTATGATAACTCATAGACATAGGATTTATTAATCGTGCAAATACTACAGAAATTAAAACACCTAAAGTCCCAGAGATTGCATATAAAAATCCCCCAACCAATCCTTTTTTTATATCAGAAAAAGCATACTTAAATGCTTCGGATATATATTCATCTATCTTTCTCATTTCAACCCCCCAAAATTTTAAAATGAGTTTATAATTTAAATAATAATTTTTAAATATTTTCAAATATTTATCATTTACTATTTTCACTATATTAATCAATATATTTAAATAAATAAATGAAGATTTGTATAAAAAATTATGTGGGGGAGGGGTGTGTATTCTGTAAATTGTGTTTAATCATTCTAAAAAGGCGCTGGTTATCAGCGATGGGGTGGGGGAGCCCATCACTATCCCACCAGCGCCGAACATAGTAATTAATATTTCCCATATATAAAGTTTTCTATTAAAAACATTTAAACATAGGTAAAAAATATTTTAATATTATTACGAGTTTTGGTTAAGTTAGATTTAAAAAAGCTTAATTAGTAAATTTATTAAACAATTTAATATCTTCCATTAGGCATTTTAAGAATATACATTTTTATAGGGTGCCGTATAATTAACTATTTGTGATTTCTATTCTTGGAGGTGAATCTATGTCCCCAAGAGTTGGGGTATTTGTCTGTTATTGTGGATCTAACATTAATGGTGTTGTAGATTGTGAGGCAGTTAGAGATTTTGCAGAAAAATTAGATGGAGTTGTTGTTGCTAAAACATATCCTTTTATGTGTGCTGATCCAGGTCAAAACTTGATTAAAGAATGTATAAAGGAATATAACTTAGATAGGATCGTTGTAGCTGCATGTACTCCAAAGATCCACGAGCCTACTTTTAGAAATTGTATAAAAGAAGCAGGGTTATCTCCATATTACTTGGAGTTCGTAAATATTAGAGAACAGTGTGCATTTGTACATATGAATGATCCAGAAAAAGCTACTAAAAAGGCAATGGAGTTAGTTGCAGGAGGTGTAGAAAGAGCTAAGAAATTAGAAGATGTTCCTCAAAAAGTTGTTAATGTAGATAAATCTTGCCTTATAATTGGAGGAGGTATTGCAGGAATCCAGGCAGCTCTTGACTTGGGAGATCAAGGTTATAAAGTATATTTAGTAGAGAAAGAGCCATCAATTGGAGGAAGGATGGCTCAACTTGCTAAGACATTCCCAACTGATGACTGTGCTATGTGAATTTTGGCTCCAAAGATGGTTAGCGTTGCAAACCACCCCAATGTTGAGCTCATAACCTATGCCGAAGTTAAAAATATCGAAGGATACATCGGAAACTTTGAAGTTACAATTGAAAAAAAGCCAAGATATGTTGATGAAAATATTTGTACTGGATGTGGAGCCTGTGCCGCAGTTTGTCCAATTGAAGTTCCAAATGAGTTTGATTTAGGATTAGGTACAAGAAAAGCAATTTATGTTCCATTTGCTCAGGCAGTTCCATTGGTATATACAATAGATATGGAACACTGTATAAGATGTGGACTCTGTGAAAAAGCTTGTGGCCCTGGAGCTATAAGATACGATCAAAAACCAGAAGAGATTAAATTGAAAGTAGGAACAATAATCTGTGCAGTAGGTTATGATGAATTTGATGCAACATTAAAAGAAGAGTATGGATATGGAGTTTATGATAATGTCATAACAACATTAGAATTAGAGAGGATGATTAACCCCGCAGGTCCTACTGGTGGGCATGAAATAAGACCAAGTGATGGAAAGCATCCTCATAGAGTAGTATTTATACAGTGTGTAGGTTCAAGAGATGCTAAAGTTGGAAAACCATACTGTTCAAGAATTTGCTGTATGTTTGCCTTAAAGAACGCTCAGTTACTTAAACAGCATGACCCTAATACTGAAGTTTATATCTGCTATATGGATATCAGGGCTTTCGGTAAAGGATATGAAGAATACTATAGAAGAGCTCAGGAACAGTTTGGAGTTAAGTTCATTAGAGGAAGACCAGCATGCATAATGGAAGATCCAGAAACAAAGAACTTAATTGTTAGAGTAGAAGATACATTGTTAGGAGAAATTGTAGAAATTGAAGCTGATTTAGTTGTATTGTCAGCAGGATTATCACCAAGACCAGACAATCCAAAATTAGCAAAAATGCTTGGTATAGAATTAAGTCCAGATGGATTCTTCAAAGAATTACATCCAAAGTTAGCTCCAGTAAATACAAAAGTTGATGGTGTAGCAATTGCAGGAGTTGCTCAAGGACCAAAAGACATTCCAGATACAGTTGCTCAAGCGAAAGGGGCTGCAAGTGCAGTGTCAATACCAATGGCTCAGGGAGAGTTTAAGATTGAGATGATTAGAGCAGTTGTTGATGAAGATATTTGTGGAGGATGTGAAGTTTGTGCTAAAATGTGTCCATATAATGCTATAACTTATGTAGAAAAAGATGGACATAAAGTAGCTCAAGTTAATGATGTTGCCTGTAAAGGTTGTGGAGCATGTGCTGGAGCATGTCCAAGTGGTGCTATGCAGTTGAGATATTACAGAGATGAGCAAATAATTTCATTTATTGATGGAGTATTAGAGGCTCACCAAAAATTAGAGAGTTAAAAAGGCACAGGCTCCACATCTATCCATATAAATATGGCATAGGTTATGAGCTCAACATTGGGGGTAGATAAATACCAAATGAGGCACCATCCGAAGGCTTTTTGCCAGGATGGTGCTGATGGGAGGGCATGTGCCCGTAATTATCTCTTTCTAATTTCTCTTTACTAATTTAATAGATCACTATTTAAAACTAATAAAATTCAAATTATAAGGGGATGTGTATGAGTGATCCAATAATAATTGCATTCTGTTGCTATCAATGAGGATATGGGGCTGCAGATTTAGCGGGAACCAGTAAAATGCAATACCCTGCAACCGTAAGAATCGTTAGGCTCCCTTGCACAGGTAAGTTTGACATTACTTATGCATTAAGGGCCTTCCAAAAGGGAGCCGATGCCGTTATGGTTGTAGGATGAAAGAAAGGAGAGTGTGCCTACGAAACAGGGAACTTTAAAGCTGAAGAGAGGGTTAGGTTCGCTAAACAATTGTTAGACGAATTAGGAATTTGTGGAGAGAGAATTGAAATGTTTTTCATGACAGCAGCTGAAGCAGACAAATTTGTAGCTGCAGCTAATGAAATGACTGAAAGAGTTAAAAAGTTAGGACCTAACCCTCTCAAAGCTCAGTAAAGCCGGAGATTAAAGGGATGAGTTCTCTCGGGAACCCGAAAGGGACCGAGAGAACAACCGCCCCTATGTGAGGGGTTCTCCGGCAATTTAAATAAAATTTTTTAAAGTTTTTAGGGTGATTACCTTGGCAGTTAAAGTTGGAATGATACAGTTATGTGGATGTTCAGGATGCCACATATCATTGTTAGACTTACATGAAAAGTTATTAGAAGTATTGCCAAATTTAGAGATTGTCTATGCCCCAATAATTGCAGATCCAAAAGAAATTCCTGAAGGAATAGATGTATTTTTAGTTGAGGGTGGAGTTAGGAATGAGCATGATGAACATCTACTTCATGAAATAAGAGAAAAATCAAAAATTGTTATTGCTTGGGGGACATGTGCCGCTTATGGAGGTATTCCAGGATTGGCTAACTTATACACAAAAGAAGAATTATTAAATACGGTATATTCAACTGATTCAACTGAAAATAAAGGAGAAATTCCTTCTGAAGAAATTCCTCCTTTAACAGAATATGTTAAGCCAATAAGTGATTACATAAAAGTCGATTATGTAATTCCAGGATGCCCACCAACACCAAAAATGATCGCTGATGCCATTATAGCTTTATTGAATGGAGAAGAGCCTAAATTACCAACAAAAATTGTATGTGATGAATGTCCAAGAAAGAAAGAAAATGTATTCCCAGAGAAGTTTAAGAGGACATTTGAAGGAAAGCCAGATCCAGAAAAATGTCTTTTTGAGCAAGGTTACACATGTTTAGGATTCGCTACAAGAGCTGGTTGTGGGGCAAAGTGTCCTAAGGCAGGAGTTCCTTGTAGAGGATGTTATGGAAAGACAGATAAATCCTTAGATTTAGGTGCAAATGCGGCAAATGTTTTGGCTAACGCTGGAGAAGCCGCTTTAGAAATATCTGATAAAGTAGCTCTATTAAATAGATTTACATTAGCATCTGCGTTAATTAATAGAAAGGTAAAATAATTTAAATAAACTAAACAAGGGTGAATTTATGGGGAAAATAGTAATTGAACCCCTATCAAGGTTGGAAGGTCACGGAAAAGTAACTATAACTTTAGATGAAAATGGTAATCCTAAGGATGTTAAATTACATATAACTGCATTAAGAGGTTTTGAGCAATTTGTTGTAGGAAGACCAGCTGAGGAAGTGCCAAGAATCGTTCCAAGGATCTGTGGAATTTGTCAAACTCCTCACCATTTAGCAAGTGTTAAGGCTGTTGATAACGCTTGGGATGTAGAAATTCCTGAGCCAGCAAAAAAATTAAGAGAATTAATGAACATTGGTAATATAATTCATAGTCATGCTTTGCACTTCTACTTTTTAGCAGCTCCTGACTTTGTACTTGGAGTAGATGCTGATCCTAAGATAAGAAATGTAATAGGAGTTATAGACAAAGCTCCTGAAGTTGCTAAGCAGGCAATTGAATTGAGAAAATTTGGACAGAAAATTGTTGAAATGATTGGAGGAAAAGCAATTCATCCAGTTACTGGAATTCCAGGAGGGCAAGCAAAAAGATTAACTGAGGAAGAGAGAGATGAGCTACTAAAAGATATAGATAGAATGATAGAATATGCCAAAAATGGAGTAGAATTAATAAAGAAATTAAACGAACAGTATATGGACTTAATAAAAACATTAGGAGTTATAGACACATGGTATTTGGGTTTAGTTAAAGATGGAAAACATAATGTTTATGATGGAACTTTAAGATTCTTATCTCCTGATGGAAAAGAGAAAGTAGAATTTAAACCTAATGAATATTTAGATTATATTGGGGAACATGTAGTTTCATACAACTATGTTAAGCATCCATTTTATAAAAAAGTTGGATATCCTGAAGGAATTTATAGAGTAGGCCCATTATCAATGTTAAATGTCTGTAATTCAATGGAAACTGATTTAGCTGAAGAATATAGAAAAGAATTCTTTGATATTTTTGGATTTCCAGCAAATCAATCATTAGCATATCATCATGCAAGATTAATAGAACTTGTTAAGGCGTGTGAAAAAGCAAAGATATTGTTAGAAGATAATGACATAACGTCTGATGATATAAAAGCAGAGGTAGAACCTAAAGCAGGAAACGGTGTAGGGGTAGTATATGCCCCAAGAGGGGTTTTAATACACAATTATGAAACTGATGAGAATGGAATTGTTGTTAAGGCAAACATGATAGTAGCATCAACGCATAATGTTCCTACAATGGAAAAAGCAATTCAACAGGCAGCTAAAGAAATATTTAAATAAAACTTTTTGGAAAATTTAGAATTACGCTCATCCTATTTATCTTATTACCATTTTAATATAGTATAATAATTGTGGTGATGAGTATGGCTGAAAAAAGCACAGTAAAAGTTGATGAGGCTAAATTAAACTTAATAGAGATCGTTTTAAGAGCATATGATCCTTGATATTCATGTGCGGCACACATAATAGTAAAAGATAAGAAAGGAGAAAAAATTATTGAAGTTATAAAAGAATAAGCTCACAACCGAACCCTTTTGGGAGGTTGTGAGCTATTATCCCCTTACGCATGGGGATTATGCTAAAATCCTTTTAGGGGTTTTAGCTCAAAATCTTTTGAGGAGGATGTGATAATTATGAGCATAACCATACAAAAAGAAGCATGTTTAGTGTGCTATGCATGCCAAGCAGAATGTCCGACAAAGGCGATAGATATAGACAGTTTTAAAGTGTGTAATTTATGTATGCAGTGTGTCAATGTATGCCCGACAGGGGCGTTAGTAGAGGAAGAGATAGAGATTGAAGGAAAAACCGCGAAGAGAGTTAATTACTTAGCTCATAAGTGTGAGAAGTGTGGGCAATGTGCGGAGGTATGTCCTGTAGGGATTAAGAAGGTTGATGATAAATTTCCATATTCAAAAGGACATTGCGTTTTATGTCAAAAATGTATAGAAGTTTGTCCAATTGAAATAATCTCCTTACCAGGGATTATAGACAAACCTAAAAAAGAAGTTAAAGCTCCAAAAGAACCTATAGCGGTTACAGACGCTTGTGTTGGCTGTGGAATCTGTGTTCCAGAGTGTCCTGTAGATGCAATAACACTAAAAGATAACAAGGCAGTTATTGATAAAAGCAAGTGTATTTACTGCAGTATTTGTGCCCAAACATGTCCATGGAATGCGATATTTGTAGCGGGTAAGATACCTAAGAAGAGAAGAAAAGAAGTTAAGAAATTTGATGTTGATGCAGAAAAATGTATTTACTGTCTAAAGTGTGTTGAAATCTGTCCAGGAGATATGATTAAGGTTGATGAGGAAAATATGGTTGTTGTTCCACCAAAATCATGTCCCGCTTGTAAGCTGTGTGTAAATATCTGTCCAGTCGATGCTTTAGAGTTGGATGTTAAATTAGCCTCTCCACATCCGATAACTGATGAAGGTTTAGTTATTGTAGAAGAGGATTTCGATGTATTGAAGAAATGTGCTTCTGTCTGTCCTACTGAGGCAATAGTCGTAGATGAAGAGAAGAAAGAAGTTAGAATGTGTATCGTTTGTGGAGCATGTACTGTAGCTTGCCCAACTGGTGCTTTAAAGTTGGGTAAAATAGAACATAATGGTAAGGAATACAACAGAATCGAATTCAGCCCTTACCTATGTGATAAATGTGGAAAATGTGTCGAAGTCTGCCCAATGAAGACACTAAGACTCACTAAGAGTAAAAAACTTCCATTAAAAGGTTACTGCGTAATGTGCCTCCTCTGCCTCTCCTGCGCTGAGGCTGAAAAAAAGAATGTTTTAACACTTAAGTAAATAGAATAATATATAATTTAGGTGAGTAAATATGGTAAAAGTCGTTAGAAATGTAGTATGCCCATTTTGTGCGACATTATGTGATGATTTAGAGATATTAGTTGAAGATAACCACATAGTAGGGACAAGACATGCTTGTAGAATTGGAAATGCAAAGTTTATGCACTTCGAGGGGGCTGTTAGATATACTGAACCTTTAATGAGAGAGAACAAAAAAGATGATTTCAAAAAAGTTGATTATGATACAGCAATTGAAGAGACTGCAAGATTATTAGTTGAATCATCCTTACCTTTAATTTATGGATGGAGTGCAACTGAATGTCATTCACAAATGTATGGAGTTGAGTTAGCTGAATTAGTCGGGGCAGTTATTGACAATACAGCAAGTGTTTGACACGGACCTTCAGTTATGGCATTGCAGGATGTAGGATACCCAGTTTGTACATTAGGAGAAGTTAAAAACAGAGCTGATGTAGTTATATTTTGGGGAAGTAATCCAATGCACGCCCACCCAAGACACATGAGTAGATATTCAATATTCGCAAGAGGATTTTTCAGAGAAAGAGGAAGAGAAGACAGAACTATGATTGTTGTAGACCCAAGAGAGACAGATACTGCGAAATTGGCTGATATACACTTACAGGTTGAACAGCATAAAGATTATGAATTAGTTAGTGCAATGAGAGCAGTGTTAAAAGGATTTGAATTACAAGTTGATAGAGTCGCTGGAGTTCCAGCTGATTTAATCTATGAGGCAGTTGAAATTTGTAAAAATGCTCAGTTTGGAGAGTTGTTTTTCGCAATGGGAGTAACAATGACAAGAGGTAAGCATAGAAACATTGATAATGCTATTCAATTAGTAATTGATTTAAATGCATATACAAAATTCGGATTAATGCCAATGAGAGGTCACTACAACGTAAATGGATTCAACCAGGTCTTAACTTGGGTTACAGGTTATCCATTTGGCATTGATTTCTCAAGAGGTTACCCAAGATACAATCCTGGAGAGACTACAGCTAACGATTTATTACAAAGAGGAGAAACTGACATGATGTTAAATATTGCTTCAGACCCAGGGGCTCACTTCCCACAAAAAGCTGTAAAACACATGGCAAAAATACCATTAGTATGTATAGAACCTCATGAAACTCCAACAACTCAATTAGCGAATATTATAATCCCCCCAGCAATTGCTGGAGTTGAAGTTGAAGGAACAGCATATAGAATGGATGGTGTTCCAATTAAATTAAGAAAAGTTATTGATCCTCCAGAAGGCGTTTTACCAGATAAAGAAATATTGAAGAGGCTCATTAAGAAAGTTAAAGAGATGCTCTAAAAAATTTAATAAGAAAAATATAAATATTGAATTTATACTTAATGGAATATCGGGGTGGGCGTGCAACGCTAACCATCTTTGGGTATCCTACATCCTGCGTTACACGTCGTATGTTGGAGGGGAACCCGTAAGGGACCCTCCAACATTTTATTATTTTAGACACTTAAATTTATTAATTTAAATTTATAAATTAAATTTTATAAAATAAAAAATTATAATGATAACTTTATGATTTTTCTTTTTTTGCCAAAATTTTATTAATTCCATCTATAACTGCCTCTACTGAAGCTCTAACTATGTCTTCACTTGCTGCTTTTGTAGTAATTTCTTTTCCATATCCTTCCAATGTTACAATAACCTCTGCCAATGCATCAGTTCCTCCAGTTATGGCGTTTATATGATACTCTTTAAGTTTAATTTTCTCTCCTATAGCTTTTTGTATAGCTTTAACGGCTGCATCCACTGGCCCAACACCAATAGCTGAACTTTTTTTAAGATTTTCCTCAATCTTTAAAGCAACTGAAGCCGTTGGAATAACTCTATTTCCAGTCATAACTGCTATTTGCTCTAATTCAACAACTCTATCTTCTTTAGCTAACTTACCAACAACATCTTCAACTATTGCTTCAACATCTCTATCAGTAACTCTCTTTCCTTTGTCTCCAAGGGCTTTAATTCTCTTAACTATCTCATCAAATTGCTCTTTATTTATGTCTTTACCAATCTCAATGCCAAGCTCTTTTAATTTAGCTTCAATTGCATGAGTTCCTGTATGCTTACCTAATATTATTTTTCTCTTCTGTCCAACTAATTCTGGTGGTATTGGCTCATAGGTTAATGCATGAGCTAAAACTCCATGGGCATGTATTCCACTTTCATGAGCAAAGGCATTTTCTCCAACAATTGCCTTATTTGGTTGAACTTTAATTTCAGTGTATTTTGATACAAGTTGAGAAATATTATAGAGTTTTTCAGTTTTAATTTCAGTTTTTATACCATAAATTGACATTAAGCTCATAACAACCTCTTCTAATGCCGCATTCCCACCTCTTTCCCCTAAACCATTTATTGTACAATGCACTTGCTCTGCTCCAGCCTCTACTGCAGCTAATGAATTAGCTACTGCTAATCCAAAATCATTATGGCAATGAACTGATATTGGAACTTTTATTTCTTTTTTTATCTCATTTATTAAGTAATACATTGCCCTTGGAATCATAACACCAACTGTATCTGGGACATTAATAATATCTGCCCCAGCCTCAACTGCCTTTTTATAAACCTCTATTAAATAATCAAGCTCAGTTCTTGTAGCATCTTCTGCTGAAAACTCTACTTTAATTCCATGTTCTTTTATATACTCTATTGCTTCAACGGCTATCTCAATAATCTCTTCCTTAGATTTCTTTAATTTGTATTTTCTATGCAATGGAGAAGTTGCTATAAATGTGTGTATTCTATCTACACCACAGTCGATAGCTACATCAATATCTTTTTTAACAGCTCTTGCTAATCCACAAATCTCAGCATTTAAATTTAATGAGCAGATTTTTTTAATTGCCTCTTGCTCACCTAAGGAAGAAACAGGGAAACCAGCTTCAATAACATCAACACCTAAATCATCTAATTTTATAGCAATTTCTATCTTTTCTTCTGGAGTTAGTGAAACTCCTGGAGTTTGCTCACCATCTCTAAGTGTTGTATCAAAAATATAGACTCTATCTGGAATGTCTAAGTTTTCAAGAGCCTTTTTGATAATTTCATTCTCTTCTTTATAAATTATCATAATCCCACCAAAAACTTTAATTTATTAATTACCTATTTAATGAGATATTATAAAAATTTTTATAGAAAAATTTTTTCTATGAAGTTATAAACTCTAAACGATATTAGCATCCCAGATATTAATAACCACAAAATATATAAAACTAAATATTTCTACAATAAAATAGCAAAATAAATAAAATAAATCATAAATATCGCAAACAGAGTGGAGGGATTTTATGCATCTCACCACATTAATAGCATGGCATGATAGTGGTTGGAATGGTAAAATCTGTAGAAATCCTAAAGCAAACAAATACTGTGAGAGTTTTAGATATATTAAAAAAGGTAAATTTGGATTACAATATGGAAACAAACCTATTGAAAAAATTAAATGTGAAAATAATGCTGGAAAAATAGCAAATGAAGTTGAATATAATGGTAAAAAATGGGACGCATGTGGTAATGAAATAAATTTATTCTATCAATACAAATTTAACAGTATGGTTTATGGATGGACTGTGAATAAGAAAATTGATGTATTAAAAGATATTTTTTTAGATTACTGGTTTAATTTTTACTACAACAATGACGCATTATGCTTTTTATATTGTAGAGAAAATCCTGTTATTGATGATAAATTATTAGTAGCATGTGTTAAACCAAAAGTAAAAAAATTGGTTGTTGAATGTAACCTTAATAAAAATAAAAAAGTTATATCTAAAGAAATTGAAGAGCAAAATTTTAACAAACTAAATAATGAAGAGTTTTATAAATCACTCTTTAAAGATTTTAAAGATAAGGATTATAGAAAGATATATCCATATATTTCTATTGAGTTTGACCCTGAGGATATAATCTTTATAATTCCTTATCAGGAATTAGGAGAATACTTTGGATATGAGAATATTCCTGAAGAATTAATATTAGATATTCCAAACGAATTGAAAAAATCATTTTTATATACTACAAATTTCCTACCAAATGAATTCTCATGTATTATCTTAGAAAAAGCGTTAGAAATTATAAAAAATATCAAAAATTTAATGGAAGAACATGAAAAATTAAAAAAGAAGTTAAAAGAGTTTAGGAATATAGAAATTGAAAAATATGAAGAAAGAATTAAAAAGCAATTAGATGAATTAAAAAAATTAAAAATTAAGTATCCATCATTACCTTCAGTTTTGAGATTTTGTGGAGTAGAAGAAGCCATTTCTATGTATATCGATGCTGTTAAAAATGGAAAAGAAGATGAAATGTATAACGAAGTTAAAGAATATTTGAAAGAAAATAAACCTAATCCTAACTGGAAAATTGATAGAATGGTTTTAAATAATTTTAATAAACTATCAAACTCAAAACATGATTTTTTATTAAACTACATCCCATACTATTCATTAACTAAATCACAAATTGAAGAAATTTTTAAACAACATGATAAAGGATTTATCAATATAGAAAAAGTTTTAGACAATCCATATTTACTTTATGAAGAGTTAAAACCAAAAGAACAATTGTTTTTAGATATAAGTTTTTGGGAACTTGATAGTTGGGAAAGAAGAAGATTAGGTGAGGATAATTTTGATATTATAAATAAGCATAGAATAAGAGCTTTACTTATTGCTATATTAAAAAAAGCTTTATTAGATGGTCATACCGTCTTACCTTTAGCTCCAAAAGATTTACCTTCCGTTAAAAAGGACTTAAAATATTATTATAATGAAATAAACAAATATATTTCTGAAAAAGTTAGATTAGATTTTGATAGATTTTTAGAGTTGATTGATAAGCATGAAGATTACATTAAAGAGAAAATTTGGATAGATAAGACAACCTTTAAAGATGAACTTGATAGAACCTATAACATAAAATTATTTGCATTAAAAGATATTAGAAAAATGGAAGTGTATATTGAGGAGAAAATTAATAAAATGTTAGGAAAATATTGGAATGTTGAAATCTGTGAAGAAGAGATAAAAGAAAAACTAAAAAAATTAAAGGAAAAAAAATCTATTAATATACCCAAAGAGTTATATAAAGAAGCGATTAAAGACCAATCAAAGGCTATAAAAACATTGTTAGAAAATGGATGCTCTATATTAACAGGTCCTGCAGGCACAGGAAAAACAACAGTAATTAAAGTATTGTTAGATATTATCTGTGAGAAAGAAAATCCTAAAGATATTGTTATTCTAACTCCAACAGGAAAAGCAGGAGTTAGAGTTAAAGATGCTCTTGAAGATATTATAAATAAATATAAATGTATAAAAAGCCCAACAACAATCCATAAATTTATAAAAGATTGTAGTAGATTTGATTGGGAATATAAAGAGTTTGAAATAACAACTAAAAAAGATGTAGATATCTTAATAATAGATGAGGCTTCAATGGTAGGAACAGAACTTCTCTATAAGCTATTACAATGTATAGATTTAGGAAAATTAAAAAGAATTATATTTATAGGGGATGTAAATCAACTTCCACCTGTAGAAGCTGGAAAACCATTCTTTGATTTATATCAATACTTAAAAAGGAAAGAAAATAAAGATAAACAATACATTGCTGAACTTAAAATATGTTTAAGAGCAGAGTCAAGGAAAATTGTTGAATTCTCTGAATTATTCTTAAACATTAATAAAGAGAGTAAATACAAAATTATTAAGGAATTGAAATTATCGGAAGAGGTAATGAATGGATTTACAAAATATTCCCTTAAAGATGAGAAAGGTATAGAAAGAATAACTGTCTTAATTTGGAAAGATAATTCACAAAAAGCTAAAGCTTTAGAATATGCCATTGATGAAATAATAAGAGACTATGGAGGAAATCCTGATAATTATAGAGATTTCTTTAAATGTTTTGTATATTATGATAAAGCCCAAATTTTAACCTATACAAAAAATAGAGGTTTCTTGAGTTCTTATTGGATTAATCAGTGGATTAGAGATGACTCAAAATATATAAATGAATCTATTAGGAATTATTTTATAAGGTATCAATTTACTTGTGGTTGGGGCTATGCTGATAAGGTAATACAAACAGAAAATATTTGGAATTTAGATGTTTGGGATTATAAGAGACAAATGTCTATTTCTAACCATGGAGTTTTTAATGGAATGATGGGATATGTAAGTTTTACAAGATATAAGGATAGAGTCGTGAAGTTTTATTTTCCAACAGTCCAAGCCTATATAGGAATAAGCAAAAATACTAAAGAGAAATTAATAAACTATTTAAAGAGAAACTATAAATCACTTAGATATAAAAATAAAGAAGAACTAATGAAAAATTTAAAAAATAAATTTTTACTGAATACTGAAAAACTTGAATATGCTTATGCAATAACAACCCATAAATCACAGGGAAGTGAGTTTGAGAATGTTATATTTGTCCTACCAAAATATAGCAACATCTCAAAAGAACTTATATATACTGCTATAACGAGAGCTAAAAAGAAATTATATATAATTACAGATAGTTTAGACTCTTTATTTAATGCTGGAAAATATTCTGAAGTTATTGGAAGATATTCAATACTATTCAATTCTCCAATAGACCCAAGACATTATCCAGAAGATTTGAGGATTATAACGTTAAAAGGAGATATTGTTAGAAGTTGGCAAGAATGTTTAATTGCTAATTTATTATATTACGAAGGCATTGACTATAAATATGAGATTCCTTATGAGAACCTTATACCTGATTTTATGATAAATAATAAAGAAGATAAAATAATACTCTGGGAACATTTAGGAATGATGGATAATGAAGAATATAAGAAAAATGCTGAAGAAAAACTAAAAGTATATGAAAATAATGGTTTTTATATAATAAAAATTAGAGATATTGATACTGAGAATTTTAAGAAGGTATTTGAGGAAAATGACAAATTATTAATCGTATCTACTACCGATGATATTAGAAATTCAAGAGAACTATACGATAAAATTAAAATCTTAAAAGATGTATTGAATACATAAATTCATTTTTAACACAATTAGTTCATTTTATAATAACACTAATATAATGTCATAAACTCTAAACGATATTAGCATCCCAGATATTAATAGAGAAAGTAATGAGATGATTTTTATTTTTCCTGAAGATTCTTTAAATACAGATAAATAAAGCAAAAAATAAGCTATTAATGTAAAAAACATGCTCATATCTACCAATGTTTTTGCATCAAAAATTAATAGAATTATAACCAATAGTGTATTTAAGATAACTCCATAATATGGAATATCTCTTCTCAATTTTGTAAATATTTGAGGAAATATTTTATCCTTTCCCATTCCGTAAGGCATATAAGATAATGTAAATAAAACGCTAAATGCACAGCTTGATATAATTATCAATACCCCAACCAATAAAAATAAGTTATCCCCAATTAATAACTTTAATATCTCATTCAAGTTGTTTGTTTTTACATTTAAAGATATTACAGTTAAGGAAAACAATAAATAAAGAATTCCAATAATAAAAGTTCCTATTAAAAGCCCATAAGCTATAGCTTTTTGATTTTTAAATGCAGATAATGGCATTGTTATGCCTTCCCAGCCAGTAGCTGTCCATAATCCAAAATAAATTGTTAGAATGGCATTTTTTAAATTGAACTCTCCAAAGTTATCAATTTTTATGCCGTTTGAAAATACTATATATAAAATAATCGTTATCGTTAAAATCCCAAAGATTCTAACAAAGTTTCCTACAATTTTTAATCCACCCAATATTAAAGCTGTTAAAACAATAATTAAGAGCAATCCAACATAATGAACATTAAACACAGTATTAAAAATTATCTCAAAGAATGATACAACTCCAGATAAGGCAAAAACTCCAGAGAGCCACAGTATATATGCTGAAAAAACTCCAATCTTCCTCCCTAAAATTTTTATTATAAACTTATAAACTCCTCCACTCTCACTTATCTTTGTTGAAGCATAAGCAAAAGGAGAAGCCATAATTAAAGATACAAATATTAGGAAAATCCAACCCCATACTATAGATTTCCCAAACATCATATATGTCAAAGGAGATAAAACAAAAATCCCTCCACCAACAATAGAAGTTATTGTTAAAAATACAGCATCTTTAAGAGTTAAATGCCCCATAACTAACACCAATTATTGTTAATAAATATTTAATGTATAACCTAGCAAAAATATTTAATACATTCTTTTATAATTATCTTTATTTAAAAGTTAATTGAGGGATAAGATGAAGATGCTATTAATCCACTCTGATTATTTAGAGTTTGAGGCAAAACAAAAAACTAAAATTGCAGAAGAAACTGAGAATTTAAAAGGTAAATTAGATGAGTGTTTAGCGTGCTTTATTGCAGTGGAGAGAGAGGATGAAAATAACCCAAAAGGAACTGCTATAGGGGCTGTAGAAGAGATTGAGAAAGTTGCTAATCAGTTAAAAGTTAATAATATTGTTGTCTATCCATATGCCCATTTATCAAGTGAATTATCTTCACCTGAAACAGCTATAAAGGTTTTGAAAGATATTGAAAATATTTTGAAAGAAAAGGGCTATAATGTGTTAAGGGCACCATTTGGATGGTATAAAGCATTTAAAATTAGTTGTAAAGGACATCCATTAAGTGAGTTATCAAGAAAGATTGTAGCTAAGGAAGAGAAGAAAGAGAAAGGAGAAGAATCTAAGTTTTATTTATTAAATCCAGAAACAGAAGAAGCTGTTGAGTTAAATGAAGAAAATATTAATATAATCAAAGATGAAGAGCTTTTAGCCTTAGCTAAACATGAATTGGGAATTAAAGAAAATAAAGAAAGAGAAGAACCACCACATGTAAAGTTTATAAAAGAAAAGGATATCTGCAGTTATGAAGAGGCATCAGACCCTGGACACTTTAGATGGTATCCAAAAGGTAAGTTGATTAGAGATTTATTAGCAGATTATGTCTATAACATGGTAGTTAGATTAGGAGCTATGCCAGTAGAAACACCAATTATGTATGATTTAGGAAATCCTGCTATTAGAGAACACGCTGATAAATTTGGTGAGAGGCAGTATAGGTTTAGACAAGGAAATAGGGAGTTAATGTTAAGATTTGCGGCATGTTTTGGGCAGTTTATGATGAAAAAAGACATGTATTTGTTGCCAAGATATTTGCCTTTAAAACTTTATGAGCTATCAACATACAGCTTTAGATATGAACAAAGAGGAGAATTAGTAGGTTTAAAGAGGTTGAGAGCATTTACAATGCCAGATATGCACACTGTTTGCTTAGATTTAAAACAGGCTATGGAAGAGTTTGAAAAACAATTTTGGGAGTGTTTAAAGACAGGAGATGATTTAAAGCTAAGTTATTCAGTAATCTTTAGATTCACAAAAGATTTCTTTGATGAGCATAGAGATTGGTTCTTTAAGATAGCTAAAGAATACAAAAATAAATATGGGAAAGATGTTATCTTAGAAATTCTTCCTAAGAGAAAACACTATTGGGTTGGTAAGGTAGATATTGCTGTAATAGATAGCTTAGGAAGACCTATTGAAAATCCAACTGTCCAAATAGATGTTGAAAGTGCTAAAAGATTTGACATAAAAGTGCATACAAATGAAGGAGAAATTTATCCAATAATATTGCACTGCTCTCCTACTGGCTCAATTGAGAGAGTTTTATGTGGTTTGTTAGAAAAAGCAGCTATAGAAGCTAAAGAAGGAAAAGCTCCAACTCTTCCTATATGGCTCTCCCCTATACAAGTTAGAGTTATTCCAGTAGCTGATAGACATTATGACTATGCTTTAAAAGTTGCTGAAAAGCTGAGAGAAAATAATATTAGAGCAGATTTTGATGATAGAGAAGATAGGGTAAACAAAAAGATTAGAAATGCAGGAAGAGAATGGATTCCTTACGTTGTGGTTATTGGAGATGAAGAAATGGAATCTGGCAAATTAACAGTAACAATTAGAGAAAAATCTACTTTAAAAAAGCCTTATAAAGAGAAGATGACATTAGATGAGTTGATTGAAAGAATCAAAAAAGAAACTACTGGATACCCATATAGACCATTACCATTACCAATAAGATGTTCATTACAGCCAAAGTTCCATTAAAAAATTTTTTATTTTTATTATTTCAACTTCTTGAAGTAGTGTAATTCGCTATCTCCTCCATCAAAGCATTCTGGATGAATCATTCTTGCAAAATCTTCCATTAGTAAGTCCATATTTACATATCCATCATATGCGTAGTTATATTTAGATACATACACTCTCTTTGCATGATCTAATATAGGAGCTAAGTCAGGTCTTTTTTCCTTTAATTCCTCAAGTGTGTCCATTGGCTCTTTTAATGAGTTCCAGTTCATATAGATGAATACTTCACAACCCTGTAAATGTTCTAATGTTGTTTCTTTGTCAAGATTAACATAAGATGTTCCTGGAATATCTTTAAACATATAATCTCCTTTAAACTCTGTAACCAATTTTGCATAGCAGTTTTGGGCACAATATACCCAAGGTCCAGAGTATGGTGACCAGTAGAGCATTGCTACTTTTGGTCTATAGTCAGCGTTTCTTGTTATTCTTATAAGATCATTTCTCTTTTTCCAAACTTTCTGTAAGAAATCATTTCCTTTATCATCTAAGTTATAAAATGCCGCATATACTTTTGCCCATTCTGCTTTTCCAAGGAATGTTGGTTCATTTGATTCAACGGTTACGAGGTAATTTAAGCCTAAATCACTTACTGTATTAATATCCTCAACTAAATAACCATGTGTCCATGGGATAAAAACAATATCTGGACTTATACTTAATAAAACATCTTTATCAATTGAACTCCATGTTCCTATTGAAACAATATTTCCATTATCGATATATGGCCTTAAATCAGGAAATACACCGTAATCTTTTATTTTTTTGTATATGGATTTAGATACTCCTCTTATGGATTTTTTTACATTATCATCGTTTAAAGCCTCGAGCATTGCTACTTGGATCGCACTTAATGTAGCTACTTTTTTTACAGGAGTATGTATAACTTTTACATCGGAAGGTAAATTACTTGATGGTTTATCTCCTTTCCTTAGAATACAGTATTTATTATAAACAGCATTTCCATATTTTGTTGTTACAATTTTATACGCCCAATTGTCATTATAACCTACAGGATTTCCATTAGCATCATAGTATTCTATTTCAAAGTTTTTAGCAAAGACTACAGGTTGACTCCATTGTTGAATATTGTTAAATAAATATACGACATCTGCGATATCTACGGAGTCATCACAGTTTAAATCTCCTTTTTCTATTCCTACATCTCTTAAATGCTTAAACAAATATACAACATCTGCGATATTTATTGAACCATCACCATTTATATCTCCAACATTTTCTCCAAATACTGCTGGCGTTAATAGTATCATAAAGGTTAATAATATTTTTTTAACCATTACTTTCAACCTCATTACTAACATAGTTGTGTAATAATATAATAAAAATTATTGTATATAATTTATGATTTATCTTTATAAATGTTACTAAAAGTAATATAAAAATATAAATTAGTATTACTAAACAGTTATAAAATTCTCAAAAAATTAAAATTAAAGTCTCTCTTCAATCATTCCCTCAATTTCTAAGTATTTCTTTCTTAACTTTTCTTTTGTCTCTTCATCTGCTTTCCACAATCTTCTTTCTATCGCTTCCAATAACCTTTCAGTTATATTCAATAAGGCATAAGGATTATTTTCTTTAAAGAACTCTTCCATTTCCTTATCAAAAACATACTTCTCAGCAATTTTCTGATACATCCAGTCATCTATTATGTTTGATGTTGCATCCCATTGGAACATATGGTCAATATACTTTGAGAAATCACTCGCCCCTTTATATCCATGTTTCTTCATACCTTCAATCCACTTTGGATTCATAATTTTTGTTCTAAATATTTGTTTTCCTTCCTCTTTCAAATGTTTTGTCTTAATTTTATTTGGATTTGATGTATCTCCAATATAGCTCTTTGGTTGCTTGCCAGAATAATAAGTTACTGCTGCAATCATTCCTCCGTGATAACTGTTGAAGTCATCTCCCTCAAAAATGTCCCATTCTTGGCTATCTTCATTTTTAACTGTTAATTCAATCTTTGAAAGCCTATTAATAAATTCTTCCTTTGCTTCAACACCATAAATACCTTTTCCATAAACATAACCTCCCCATTCAACATAAACCTTTGCCAAATCTTCCAAAGATTTCCAATTTTTCTCTGTCAATAAATCAGCAACTCCAGCTCCATAAGTTCCTGGCTTGCATCCAAATATTCTATATAGGGAAGTTTCCTTTGCTGTTTTTTCATCCATACCTCTCTTTATCTTTTCTTCAACCTCCTGTTTATAGTGTTTTTTTACATAATTCATCTCATCTGGCTCATCTAAATTAGCAACAGTCCTTATTGCCTCATCGATTAAGTCAATAACTTGTGGAAAAGTATCTCTAAACAAGCCACTAATCCTTAGAGTTACATCAATTCTTGGTCTTCCTAATTCTTCTAATGGTATAACTTCTATACCAACAACTCTACCCATCGTATTCCAAACTGGTTTAACTCCTAATAAATATAGAATTTCTCCAATATCATCTCCTTTTGTCCTCATTGTGGGGGAACCCCAAACGATAATTCCCACATATTCTGGATATTTGCCTTCTTCTTCTAAATATTTTTTAAGTAAATCATCAGCCAATCTCTTTCCCATCTCATAGGCAGATTTTGTAGGAATCTCCTGAGGATTGCATGAATAAAAGTTCCTTCCTGTAGGAAGACAGTTTATATCCTTTGTTGGAGCCCCTGCTAATCTTGGAGGGATATATTTTCCTTCTAAGGCATTTACAGCATTTTCAATCTCTTCATTTACTCTCATTAAATTTCTATATATTTTTGAAACGGTTTTTAAAATCTCCATTAATTCAGAATTAATTTTTATTGTTTTTAACTCATTAATTTTGTTCTCATCAAAGTTGTATTCCATATACTCCTTCAATAACTTTAATCCAATTTCGTTTATTTTATCAATAATTTTGTGATTCTTCCCTTTCTCCTCATTTAATTTATTCCAATCATATTCCAAAATCTCTGCTAATTTTTCTAAATAATTGAACTGGTATCTAATAATCATAAAGAGCATATTAACTAATTTATCCCCATCTAAAGGAACTCCCATTATATGCAATCCTTCATTTATTTGCCTATTCTTTAACTCCTCTAAGTAATCGTGAATTTTATTTAAAAGATTTTCAAAATTCTCCTCATTAATATTCTCATTTGTAACTTTTCCATCCATTAAATCTTCATCCAACTTCAATTCTTTAATTTTATTTATAATATTTTTCTTTAAAAAGTTCTTCTTTTCTTTATTATCTGCTTCATAATATTCATCTATCTCTCTTTCTAACTCAGCCAACTCCCCATACAAATCAGATGTCGTCATTGGAGGAATTAAGTGGCTTATTATTGTTGCATAACTCCTCCTCTTTGCCTGCGTTCCCTCTCCTGGATTATTTACAATAAATGGATATACATTAGGAAGTTCCATACAAATATCTGGATAGCAATCTCTTGATAAACCTGCTCCCTTTCCTGGAAGCCATTCTAAACTCCCATGTTTCCCTATATGCATTACTGCATCTGCTTTAAAAACATCCTTAATCCATTTATAAAAGGCAATATAGTAGTGTGTTGGTGGCATATCTGGAGAATGATAAATTGCAGAGGGATTTTCTCCGAAGCCTCTTGGAGGTTGAACAGAGATGAAGATATTTCCATTTATTATTCCTGGAATTATTAATTCTCCATCAAAGTTCATAACTTCCCCAGGAATTGCCCCCCAATTTTTTATTAATTCTTTCTTTACTTTCTCAGATAATGAGTTGAACCATTTTTCATAATCCTCCTTTTTAACTTTCCCTACAGCCTTTTTTATAACCTCTTCTGTCAAAAATCTCTTATCATTTGTTGCATAATTTAGCATTTTTTTAATTAATTCAGTTCCATTTTCATATAACTCATCAACGACAAAACCCCTCTTCTTTAACTCTTTTAATATATTTAAAACACTTTCTGGGCTATCCAATCCAAAGGCACTTGCAATTTTATCATTTCTTGGTGGGTAGTTGTGGAAAATTATTGCTATCCTTTTTTCATTGTTTGGTTTTAACTTTAAATTTGCATATCTTATAGCTAAATCAATAATCTTCTCAGCTCTATCATTTATTGATTTGTATTTTATAATTGGAACTCCAACATCTCCATCCTTAACCTTTTTCTTTCCACCTATTGGGAAATGTATTATTGCCCCATCAAATTCAGGCATAGCCATTCCAATAACTAAGTCAATAGGATTAATTCCAGATATTGATTTTTCCCAATCTTCAATAAATCCTGTACTTACAATTCCCTGCAAAATTGGAACATTTAATTTTTTTAAAAATTCTGGTTCATCTTTTAAGATATCTGCTTTTACTCCCATAGATAAGGTAAACATGGTTGTGTTTATTAAGACATGAATGAATGGCTTCCCATCTTTATAGAAAAATTTTTTAAAGACTTCCAATGTCCCAATAGCCCCTAATTCATTTTTTAAATGGGATGTAAATACAGTTAAAGGAATAGCTCCTTTATTTTCAATAATTTGAATTAAATCGTTGAGATAATCGATATTATTTGCAATAAACCAATTTCTATAAAATAAAACTCCAATTATTGGTTTGCCATTTATATCTTTTCCAATTTCTTTTAAATAATTCAAATAATCATCTAAAGTTTCAAAGTATTTGTTTTTGTAATAAATTCCTTGCCATGGCATGGGTTTTGGTTCCTCATAGGGGATGTTTTTATCTCCAAACTTATTAGCTAAGTATAATAAGAGGTTTTTGTAATTTTCAACACCTTCGTAACCCAAATATTTGATAACCTTTAACTTAACTTCCTCACTTACAGTTGTTGCCTCATCCAAGTCAGGATGAACCTCATTTAGAGTGGGTAGAGGAAGGAAGGGAATGTTATGTTTATCAACAAATGCCTTTAATTCATCAAAATATTTAAAGGCACTTTTTCCTCCCATGAGTTTTGTAAATACAATGTTGGCATCTTTAATAAATTCCAAGAAATCTCTAAATTCTTTCTCACTACATTTATAATCTAATATTTTAAATTCAACCCCATACTTTTTTACCTCCTTATATGCCTCTTCAAAAACCAAATCATCACTATCAACAGTTGAAACAAACCCTATCTTTATCATAATTTTCACCATTCAGATTACTTTAAATAATTATTAAGTAATTTTGATAAATTATATATTAATGCATGTTAAAAATTTTTTGGAATATAGTAAAATAATTTTAAATAGGTGAAAACATGGAGAAGAAAAAAGAACTTTTAAAGAAAATCAGAGAGTTTATGATTTTAAATTTAGAGATTAAAAAATTATCAAAAGAATTAGGAATTAATGAGATACATGATACTTATGAAGAAGTTACGAAACTCGTTAGAGAACCAAATAAAAGATTATATAAAATGCTTTATGATGCGGCAATGGAAATAGAATATGAGGAATTTGGTGGAAAGAAAAGAAAAGAAATTCCATGGTTTCCAAAGATTGACTATGAAAAATGCAAAAATTGTAAGAAATGTGTTGAATTTTGCCCTAAAGGTGTCTATGATATAGAAGATGGTAGAGTTGTTGTTAAATATCCCTACAACTGTATAATTAACTGCAACGCCTGTTCATATATGTGCTGTGAAAACAATGCAATAATTTTTCCAGAGAATAAAATAGAAAAATTATAAGTGATAGATTATGAAAATTGGTTATTTGAGTATTAGTGACAAAATAACAGTTATGTGTTACGGATGTAATTTTAAATGCAAAAATTGTTTTGTTAAAATGGACAGTTATAAAGAAATCCCTCCAAACAAACTATGCAAAATAATTGATAATCTATGTAATAAAAAGAAAGTAAATACTATCTTAATTGCTGGTGGTGAGCCTACTCTCCAGAAAGATTTGCCTGAATTTACAAGATTGTTAAAGAGTAAAGATAGAAAAGTTATTTTAACAACAAACGGATATTATTTAAAAAATATTGTTGATGATTTATTTGTTGATGAAATACATGTTGATTTGAAGGCATTTGATGATGAAAAACACAAATATTTAACTGGAAAATCAAATAAAAATGTCCTAAAATGTATAGAATATTTAGCAAAGAAAAAACTTAATTTTGAGGTAGATACTGTTTTAATCCCAAATATTGTTGATATCGATGAGATTGAGAATATTGCAAAATTTTTAAGCAGATGGGATGTTAAATATAGGATTATTGGATATACACCATTTAACAATAATCTAAATGCACGAAAACCAACAAACGAAGAGATTTTAAAGGCAAAAGAAATTGCAAAAAAATATTTAAGTAATGTAACTACCTCATTAGATTTTAGAAGACATAAAAAAGTTAAAGAGATTATAAAATTTGATAAATAAAGTTTTTAATTTTTAGATAAATTTTGATAATGTTTTAATAGTTGAGCCTCTAAATCTTTAATGCTTCCATTGAATTTAATAACTTTTTTGGCATTCTCTATAAGTTTTAAGTTTAATTTATTCATCTCTCCTACTGGAAAGTTTGTATCTATCACAACATCACACATTTTTAAGTATTTTAATGCCTTATTGTAATTATCTTCAGAAATTGGTTGATATGCTTTCTCTTCAATAATCTCAACTTCCATTGCTTTAGCTATTATATAATCAATATCATTCTCATGTAAGACCCCACAATAAACCTTATACCCATTCTTAACTAAATATCTCAAAACATTTGCCCCACTACCTCCACCACAAACAACAAAAACTTTTTTCTTTGTTATATTTTCATTTTTTAATTCAAAATAACCAATTTCTTTGGAGAAATTTGCATTCTTTAAGTCATATAAATTATTTACTGTTTTTTTGTCCATAACATCTTCTGGATGTCCATAAGCAATTACCTTACCATCTTTGATTAGTGCTATTTTATCGGCAATTCTTAAAGCTAATTCTATATCATGGATAGTCACAACTATAGCTAAATTATTTTCAGTTGCCAATTTTCTCAACAACAAAGTAAGTTCTATCTTGTGCCTTGCATCTAAGAAGGATGTAGGTTCATCTAAAATTAAAACCTTTGGCTCTTGTGCTAACGCCCTTGCTATCATTATCTTCTGTCTTTCCCCATCACTCATTTCAAGGAAGTTTTTTTCTAATAAGTGAAGAGCATTAACTGCCTTCGCAGAATTTATAATGATTTCTTTATCCTTCTCAGATAATCTTCCAAATAAATCAGTATATGGATGCCTTCCTATTGCAATTATATCAAATCCTGTTAAATTTCCTGGATTAACTCTTTCTGTTAAAACTACTGCCATTTTTTTAGCTAACTCAGATGGTTTTAGTTTATGTATGATTTTTGAATCTAAATAAACAACCCCCTTTATCGGTTTTAAATATGTTGCTATACACTTCAATAGTGTTGATTTTCCTACACCGTTTGGACCAATTATTGCTAAAATTTCACCCTCCTTAACTTCTAAATCTACATTATCTACAACAATCCTCTTATGATAACCAACGGCAAGATTTTCTGTTTTTAACATATCATAATCACCCATAAATTATAAATAATATAAACAAAATATTTAAATATATAATACTTTTAAAATCATACAATTTTAAATATTAAAAATTTTGATCTTATTATTCTCTCCTATTTAAATCTTGATAGAATAAAGTCAAAAAATATCTATAAAAACACTAATTCTAAAAAATAGGTTGGTTTATTCAAGAGAGTAATGTAAATATTTCACTCCCCTATACTTACATTTTCACATATAATAAAGATTTCCAATTTTTTTAAGAGATTTTCTGTAGTCTATATTAAAGTTAAATTTAGTAATCTCTTCATTTGGAACAACATTTTTAGGTATTAGATTGTAAGATTAGACAAAATAGAAATAAGAGTTACAAAACCTAAAAAATATTGTTAATAATTAATATTATTTTATATTTTTACATTACTATTTTTTATTATAATATAAGCTATCAATCCTACTAAAAGTACGGCAAATATAACTATTATTGGATTAAATGAGGATGGTACATTTTTTTCTACATTTTGAGACTCTCCAAAGGTTATTTTTATATTTACAGTTTTTTGAGGGATTTTAATAGCATTTCCTTCACTATCTGACGCGATAGCCTTTATTGTTATCGTTGCGTTTCCACATTTTAAAGCTTTTATTTTAAATTCACCAACTTTAAAATCTTCATTTTTTGGGTTATTCAAAAAAGCATACTGTATTGTAGCACTTCTGTTCTTTTTTAGTGTTAAATTTAAATCAGATCCAACATTATAACTGGTTACATTACTAACTAAGAGGTTATCTGAAAGGTAAATATCACACTCTAAACCTCCACAATTAGATACATTTTTAGCATAAACCTCTAAATTAAAAATCTCTCCTTCTTTAACGTCAGAAGGTATGTTTGTTGAAATATCTATTGCCACACAAACTGGTAAAATAAAGAAAATGAATAATAAAAATTTTTTCATTTTCATAATATCACCAATTTAATTTTATTTTATTAATTTTAAAATATTATTGTGAACGTATATATGGGTTATCATTTAAATATGATTATGATAAACTTAAATATAATTAAAGACATTTTAAATTACTTAATGATTATAAAATTAAATATTAAATGGTGATAATATGAAAATGAAAATTAGTATATTATATTATATAATATTTGCTATAATATTACTATCTATATCTTTAAATATAGTACATGCAATAGATTATAACCATAGATTAGGTGATATTAATAGAGATGGCTCAGTAAATATTGCGGATGTTGTGTATTTATCTAAACATATGAATAATATTTCAAAATATGATGGTGATTTAAATGCGGATAATAATGTAAATTTTACTGATGTGGTATATTTATTTACACATCTAAAACAATTATGCCTTCCAATACATTACGCCCAAAATCTAAAAATAATATACTATGATAAATATGGAAATGAAGTAAATCCATACAATGGAGAATCTTATTCATACAAAATAGTTGAAGACGCCACTGGGCAGAGATTACTATTAAAAAATGAAAGTCAACCAATTCCAAAATGGGCTGAAGGAAAATATGACAAAGTGATCAATGTTCCATTAAAAAGAGTTGTTGTAATGAGCTCTACACATATAGCTTTAATGGAGCCACTAAATGATGATGGCTCAGTGATTGCATCAGTGAAGGGAATAATGTGGGGCGGTAAATATAAATGGTACTTTGATAATATCAAGAAAGGTTTAGAAAATGGTTCAATAATCGATGTAGGTTCAACATATAATCCTAATTGGAATTTAATTATTAATATTTCACCACAAGTTGTGTTTGTTTATCCAGGATATGATGGAGATAAAATAATTGAGAAATGTAATAAATTAAACTTAACTTATGTTGCTGATGCAGAATACTTAGAAAATTCTTATCTTGCAAGATGTGAATGGGTAAAGATGTTTGCAGCATTTTACAATAAAGAAGATGTTGCAAGTAAATACTTTACAAGAATAGAAAAGAACGCATTAAATGTTAAGAGAGTTTTAAGTAAAAGTAAAAACAGACCATTAGTAGCATGGGGTAGAAACTATCCATCATTTGGAGGGACCTATGTACCAAAAGCACAATCATATGTCGCTAAGGGAATAGAGTTCTGTGGAGGAGATTACATCTTTAAGGATCTTCCAGGAACTGGCAGTGCATGTATAGATTATGAAACCTTTGCAGAGAGAGCAAAAAATGCAGATATTTGGGTAGTACCTTCAAGCACAGCATGGTTATCAACCTTCAAAGAAGATCATCCAGGATATAAGAGCTTCAAAGCCGTGAAGAATGGAAGATTGTTCTGTGAAAGTGATGATTACTATCAACTTGGATTGATAAATACTGATCAAGTATTAGAAGATTTAGCAACAATTATTCATCCAGAACTATTCAAAGGAAGAACAACCCATTACTTTTTAAGGTACTATCCAGATAACAATACGGCAGAGCCATATACTGCACAATAAATAAAAGTTACTTTTTCTTATTTAAATTTAAATTTCTTATTTTTTAATATCAATAACTAAAAATCCTGCAATTGATAAATTCTTAGGATCATATATAATAAAATATTGGCCAGGAATTTCATCTTCAGGTATTTTAAATAGCCCGACATACTTATTTCTTTCAACTTTTATTAACTCTATTTTATACTTTTTATTTGTTGGAGAGAGTACATATAATCTATTACTAACATCAACCTCAGATAATATTTCCATTCTTGCAGTATCTCCCAGTGAATAGACTATATTCGACATATAAACTTTTGGTGGATTTAATAACTCTTCACATATTTCTTTTTTGGATTTTTTATGAGTAAATCTTATCTTATAGAGAACATATAAAATTATAGATGATATTTCTAAATGTTTATTCATTAAAAGGACTATTAATAGAATAACAATTCCTATAACTACTAAGTATAACAATCCTTTAAGGGTAAATAAAGATTTTTTAAGAGTATTAAGTCCTGTTAGATTATAGAATAATTCCAACTTTTCTTTAGAAATATTATGAATTTTAGTAGTATTATTCGAATTAAGTTCAATATTTGGAGGTAAAGTACTATTACTTGTTTTTCTGGTAGATTTAGTGATGTTAATTAACGAATTATTAGTAGTATTTTCATTATATTTGGTATTAATTGTGGTATTAATTAATGAATTACTAATATTATTGTATCTATTCATTTTTAGTTTGTTAAAATAAAATGTCTTTTTGAATTTTTTTATTGATGAGATGTTGTCTAATAGCTCAATAGTTACTGATATATTACTTCTATTTTCTCCAACATAGAATGGAACTATAGTCTCTTTATATGGATAAATAGTTATCTCTTTAGAATACCTATTTACTGTAGCTACAACTTTTAATGGAACTTGATAATTATGAGATAGAATTAAATCTGCCCAAGAATTTGATGAATTATATTTTAACTCGAATTTTATTGGATAAGTAACCATAATTGGTTTATAATATATAGGAATAGTGGCTTTTCCAGTTTTGGCATATATTATTAAATAGCCTTCTAATGAATCATTAAATAAGATTTCAAGATTAATTTTTTTATGATTTCCATAGATATTAATCTTTTTCTTCTTACTGCAGTTGATTAATCTTCCATTTTCATCCATTGCAGAGGCCCAGATTTCTATATCTTTTAAATTTGGAACATAACTCTCTAAAGATATAGTAACATTAGTAGGATATCCAACGATAGGTTGATTCATAACGAAACCTTGTGTTCTATTTCTTATTTTTATAAATACTGTATAATTATTAAAATACACATCTTCACATGAAATTATTGGCTTTGCTTCAATAATTCTCGTTACAACACATTCTCTAACGCCCATATTTGTATCAACATGGATGTATATAGGACCATTATATTCTTTTAAAAACATGGCTTTGATATTTACAGGAATTTCTTCCATTGTCCTAATTTTTAAGTATTTTTCTTCAAAAAACGCTGAATTATTAATTTCATCTGGGACAGTTATATATAATCTTGCATAAACTGTTTTTCCAACGACTTTTTTAAGAATAAACGATAGATTTTGATAATATCCAACAAAAATTTCGTCATTTAGAGAATCTTGAATATAAACAGGTGGAGTAGGAATTAAAGATAGTTCAGTAGTCTCATTCCTTTTGATAATGTAATATTTTTCATAAGGAGGTGTAATAGCTGTGATTGTAAATTTTAATTTAATTTTTCCATCGTGGGATAAATCTTTTGCATTAATTTTTAGTCCATCAAATTTGATTATATTATAGTTTTTATATTTTTTTGGAGTTAGTTTTACTTCTTTTGAGTATGTTCTGTTATAAATATCTGTAATTGAAATATTTGCATTTATATATTTATTTAAATTATTGGTTATGTTTATATAGACATCATAAAATATGTTCTCATCAACAAAATAGTAATTTTTTGGATAGTTTTTTACTTCTAAATTATTAATTGTTATAGGTTTTTTGAAAGTTTTTTGATATGAGTTACATATCGTTCCAGTTTTATATATCACAAATATTACAAAATCTTTATCGTAAGGATTTAATACTGAGGTGTTAAGCTTAATTGGGATAGAGTATCCCTCACAAAAACCTTTTGCTAAAAAATAACTATTTATAGTTTTATTGTCTATAATAATATAATTATTGCCCTCTTTTTTACATAAAAACACATATAATGTTCCATAAATGTCGTAATCAGCAGTATTATTTACTTCAATATCGAACCAGTTGGAATAAGCAAAATTATTGTATTCTTCCTCACAGGTGACATTATAAATATACAATGGACACTCTATAGATATTTTGTTATATACTTCCTTATCACTATGTCCTTCGTCATCAATAACATTTATAGATATTTTGTAATCTCCAGCATAATAGAAATTTACTTTTATTGGGATTATTTTTTGAGATTTTGGAGGAATATAAACAGATGGTGTCCAAGATTTTATTACTAAACTATTCGGTGGATTAGATTTTATTATTTTATCATTGTCTACTGTATAATAGTTTCCATTTAATGAAGATGTTAATGAGATATTTACGTAATGAGGTATAATATCATTGTTTTTTACAATTACATAAATAAAGTCATAAAATGGCCATGGATAAGCAGGATCTTTTTCAAAATATAATCCTTCTATTTCAATATTTTTTGTAATCATTTCTTTATAAATTGGGACTCTACTATCATATGCATAAGTAATATTTATTTTTTTTAAAAAAGTGTATATAGTGTTATTACTTTTAATTATTATAGATATATTATGTTCTCCTTTTTCTTTGAATACCAATTTTTTTCTAATAAATAATAGAGAATTTTTTGGGATAGTATAATTATACATCTCAACTTTTGTATCTATTTTATTATTTATGTATCCAACTATTGATATATTAGCATTAATGTTGTTATTTGGATTGTTTATAGTTATAATAAGATATTGGGAGTTGTCATAATATTCAACATCTTTTATTTCTAAACCATTTACTGTAAATACCACTAACCCTATAAACATTAATAATACTATAAATTTAAATCTCATAATATTTACACCTTAACTTTTAATATGATATTCCCTTATAATAAAAGTATAAATATTATTAATAACTATTGCATTAATATCATACAAAAGGTCACCATAATTCATAAATTTTGTAAAAATATTTTTATTTATAAGGATAATCTTAAATATAATAAAATTTATTTTACTCCATTATTGTTATGAATATTCATAATCATCTACATAAACTTAATGGTGATGTGATGAACAATTGTGGAATGTCTTTAATAATTACAATGTTATTGTTAATTGGAGCTGCAATTGTTATAGGTGTTGCTTATTATTCTTGGAGTAACGATGTATTTAGCGATGCTACAGAAAAAATAACTCCGACAATAAAATCGTCAATAGGTAATATTATAAAACCTATTGAAATTTCTTCAATTGAGACATTTTATTTTACAAACCTTGATTTAAATGGTGATTCACAAATAACGAATAATCCTGAAGAAAGATTTATACAAACAGTAAAATTAGAATTTATAAATAACATTGATGAGGATTTGAATATAAATACAAGAATTTATTGTTTAACTTCAAACGTTTCGTGGTGTTCCGTAAATATAGATGAAAGCAATAACAATCTATTGTTAGATAGAGATGGAAATCCTTACAATTATAGTGGATATTTTGTCTATTTTAATGGGACTGATTACTATTCCTCAATGAGATTTTATGATGAAGATGGGAAATTATATTATGCTGCTACATCTAATGGAATTGCCATAAATACATCAAATTTAATTGATTTAATTCGTATAGATTGTCCTACAAAGAGTTTTTTATTGAAAGGAAAATCTGAGAAAAGTGTTAACTACTACATCTTAATAAACCATACAAAAATCCCAAATACAATAATATTTAAGATTGTTGCTTCAACAAAATATGGAAATGTAGAGAAAAAAATAACGTTTGAAATAAGTTAAGATGGAGGGAGATGCATGAAAAAAATAGCTTATTTATTAAGTTTATTAATTTTATGTTCTCTTAACATTACTGTTATTTTTGCAGAAAATAATTCAGAACCTTTAAATATAACTACCAATACTACGAATTCTAACATCTTTTATGAAAATATAAATTACAATGAAATTTTATATATTACCATAAAAAATGATACTGCTTATGTTAAAGATATAATAAATGGAACAAACAATCCTTATTATGTAAAATCTTCGGGAATTATTCTCTATGAAAAAATTTATAGTTATAATTACTCAAACTTATTTTATAGAAATTCTTCGAATTCTGTTGTATTTTACTATAACTTTAGTGTTAATAAGCTCAATAATACAATAAACATAACGATTCCATCGATTGAAGACTATATTGGCTCCTTTGGAGGACCAATTAGAATGAGAATTCCACCAAATGATGTAAAAATAGTAATATTTGTAGAAAATAAATTGGCTGAAACAAATGGGAGATATATTTTAGAATATAATAAGGCAAACAAAAAAGTAGTAAGTTTAATTTATTTAGATAATATCTCATCAATCTGTAGCATTTACTATCCAAAGTTCTTCAATAGCTCAAAATTTTATGGGTATGCTGTTAAGAATATTACATCTATTGATGAAAATAAAACCTCATATATAATCAAAAATCCAAAAGGAACTTTTACATTTGATAAAAAATACAATGTTTTTGTTTCAAATAAAACGGCATACTTAAAAGAACCGTATTTATATGTAAAGCTATACGATTCAACACTCGATGATGTGATAGTTTTAGAAAATAAAATAAATTCCGAAAATAGAAATCTAACAAATTATTTATTATGCATTATTGGGATTATTGTAGGTATTGGAATAATAGGATTGACAATTTATTTAGATAGAAGGGGAAGAAAATGAACATCTATATATCCACGATTTTTGTCATGATAACAATTTTTATATTTTCTATTCTCGCCTATGAGTGGGGAAATAAGGTAATAGACAATACTTTAACGCAAATTTCAAAAGAAAATGAAAAAAATAATATAAAAATTTTAAAAAATCTCATAAGTGATGTAATTTGTAGTGGAATAAACTCAGAGAGAATAATTAATAAGGAAGTTAAAGTTGTTTTAAAAAAACAAAGTGTTGAAATCTCCAATGGAACAAATAGCCTATTATTCAATATTACAACTATTGATGGAATCAGCTATGATGTTTATCTTGAAAGAGGAACATTATATATATTTATTTACAACATTTCAGCCCCATATCAAGATGTTGACTATATAAAATACTTAGGTTCATCAGTTTACGAATTTGGAGGGAATATAACAATAAACTACTCCAATAATGTAAGATACTATTATGTTAATCACTCAAAAGTATATATTTATGACATATTAATAGGATAAGGGATAATATGAATATTATTATAAAATCAATCCTATTAATGTTAGTGTCATCTTTGATTATTTTGTTTACATCAACTGTTTATTATGAACTAATTGAGATTGGAAAATATAGATACATAAACAAAATTGACAAGGAAATAACCTCTGAAATAATGAATTCTATAATTTTAGCAAATGAAGGAAATATAACGGTCTATAAGAAAAAGAAACTTGGCTGTGAAATCGAATTTAAAAATAATTCTTTTGTTATAATTTTTCAAAATAACACTTATATTCATAAATTCAACAACATCCAGTTTTTGCCCAACAAACTTTCTGAGATATCTAAAATTTCATGTAGAAAAATTAATGATAGATATATAATTGAAGTAAAGTGATATCAATGAAAAAATATGGTTTAAAGTTGACCAGTGAGGATTCAAAAGATAAAAATAAAAGAATTATCGACAATTTAAAAAAAGTTTTAAAATTCTTCAATAAATCATTAAAAAAAGATACAAAAGATAATATATTGCATGAAGATACATTAAAGGAAGTTTATGAAGAAATTAAAAATCTCGAAATATATGAAAAAATGACAATTGACATGACAAATGTTATAATTGGTTATGACAAGATAGAAAAAATGGGAAAATATATAGTTATTGAGCCAATTTTAACAAAAGATGAAGAAGAACTATTTTTAAAACTGAAAAAAGCTGTGCAAATATTATTAGATATTCCAATAGAAGAAATAGAAAAAGAGAAATTAGAAGAATATTTAAGAGAAAGAATTCTTGAAATTTTTAATGATTTAAAATTGACTTTGGACAATATAACAAAACATAAGATAATTTACTATTTAATTAAATATCTCACTGGTTATGGAAAAATAGATGTTCTTATGAAAGATGAGAATTTAGAGGATATTAGTTGTACTGGAGTTGGAAAACCAGTTTATGTATTCCACAGAAAATATAGACACTTAAAAACAAATATAAAATTTGAAACTGAGGAAGAGTTAGATTCATTTTGTATATCTTTAGCCCAAAGATGTGGTAAATCTTTAACATTAGCTAATCCAATAGTTGATGGTTCTTTACCTGATGGTAGCAGATTAAACGTAACTCTCGGAAAAGATATTTCCAGATATGGTTCAACATTTACAATAAGGAAATTTACACATTCTCCTATTTTACCAACAGATTTAATAAGATATGGTAGCATCTCTCCAGATATGCTTGCATATCTTTGGTTGCTCATTGAATATAAAAATTCTATTATGGTTGCTGGAGAAGTTGCTACAGGAAAAACTACATTACTAAATGCTTTCTCTCTCTTCATCCCACCAGAAATGAAAATTGTATCTATCGAAGATACTCCAGAAATTAAATTGTTTCATGAAAATTGGATTGCTGGAACTACAAGAGGGGGTTTTGGTGGAAAAGAATATGAAATAACTATGATGGATTTACTAAAAGCAGCTTTAAGGCAAAGACCAGATTACTTAATTGTTGGAGAGGTTAGGGGAGAAGAAGCAAAGATTTTGTTCCAGGCAATAACTACAGGACATTTGGCATTATCAACAATACATGCTAAATCTCCAGAAGCTGTTATAAGAAGATTGAATGCAGAACCGATGAATATCCCAAAAATTATGCTTGAACAATTAAATGCAATATGTATGCAGGTTAGATTAATTTATAAAGGAAAGTTTGTTAGAAAAACTAAAAGTATAACTGAGATTGTAGAATACAACCCAAAAATTGATGATGTTATTTTGCATGATGTTTTTTGGTGGAATCCTAAAGAGGATACTTTTGAATTTTCTGGAAAGAGTTATTTATTAAAAAGAATAGCAGAATTTGTTGGTAGTTCAGAAAAAGACATTATTGATGAACTTTATAAAAGAGCTGAATTTTTGAAAAACTTAAGTAAAACAAAGCTTAGTTTTGAAGAATTTGTCAAGAATATATGTAAGTATAGGGAGGATTATAAAGGTGATTAAATTGGACTTTTTTGAGAATTTAAAAAATAAGTATTACAAATTAGCTATAAAAGTTTTTAAAGTAGATGATGAAAAATTTGATGAGATTTTATTAAAAGCAGGAATACATGCTGTTTCTTCGACATATTTACCAATTATATTTTTAACCTCAATTATTGTGAGTTTTATAATTTTTGTCATTTTTTTAATAGTGTTTAACATATTTTATGCAATTTTAGGATTCCTTGTAGCAGTTTTTGTTATTATTTCACTGGGAATTTTATATCCTTATATTATAATGGAAGAAAAAGCTAAAAGTATTGATGAAAATCTGCCATATGCATTTGCCTTTATATCTGCCCTATCTTCAGCAAACATTCCAGTGGTAGAGATATTTAGTTCTTTATCAAAAGAAAACATTTATGGTGGAATGAGTAATGAAGCTAAAGAAATTGTTAAAGATACTAAAATATTTAATTATGACATTATAACAACTTTTTTAAGGAGAGCAAGATTGACACCAAGTAAAAAATTGTCGGCAGTTTATTACAATATTGTTGCTTCTCTAATTGTAGGAGCTGAGATGAAAAACATTTTCCATGAAATATATGAACGATTAATGGAAGATAGAAAGTTAGAATTATTAGGGGCCATAGAAAAAGTGGAAATACTATCTGAATTTTATGTAATTGCCTGTGGAATGATTCCTCTTTTTGTAGTAATGACCGTTCCAGTAGCATCGTCAATTAGTGCAATATTACAAACTGCCTCATTCTTTGGAAATCCCAAGTTACTTCCGCTAACCTTTTATTTATGGGTTCCAATAGCATCAATAATATTTATGGGATTAGTTTATGCAATATTACCAAAAGATTTCAAATTAAATGTTTCTCTATTAGAAGTTTTAAAAGAGTTTGATGAGCCAGAGATAGAAGGAATAAAAATGAAATTCAAATGGAAACCTATTCATTTTATTACTTTATTCTTCTGGATACTTTCTGTAATTTCTTTTGCACTGTTTTTTATTAAAAAATCTGTTTTTATGTTTCATGGAAGTGATTTTTTACTGTTTGGAATTTTATTATTTATACTTCCTTTTATTCTAACGAGTTATTGGCATTTTATTATTGAAAGTCAGAAAGAAAGATACTATCCAATCTTTTTAAATGATTTAACCATGGCTGTAAGAAGTGGGTTGGACATAATTAGAGCGATGCAAATTTGTGCAAGAACGAATTATGGTCCTTTAACAAAAATTGTTAAAAAAATGGCTATTCAGATGTCATGGGGAAGACCTGTAAATGAAGTATTTGCAGATTTAGAAAGATCTGAAAAATCTTTAATTGCAAAAAGAATTGCATCAATACTAAAAGAGTGTGCAGTTTCTGGTGGTGATATAAAAGATATTTTAACTTCAGTAACTGTTCATGCATATAGATTGAGTGAAATGAAGAGAGAAATAAGTACCAGACAGTTTATATATGTTGTAGTTATTTATCTTTCATTTTTATTATATATTGGAACTTCATATATCATGGTTCATTCACTTTTACCAACGTTATTAAAAAATATTCAGGGATTAAGTGTTGATTTTTACAAAAATTACCTATTTCAAGGAATTTTAATATACTCAATATTCTCTGGGGCATCTTTAGGGATATTAACTGAAAGGTCGGTTATTGCTGGAATAAAACATATTTTGTTAATGTTAATTGTTGGATACTTATTGTTTAAGCTATATATTGGGGGATAAGAATGGAATTGGACTATTTGCTTGCAACAGCTATATTTTTAATTTTATGTGCCTATATTATCACCGAAACTGTAAATTTATATAATGTTTATGATATTGAAGACGCAAGGAAAGAATTTATAATGTATTATAATGATTTAAAATATAATTACTCAATTTCAAAAGGTAATTTAATTTTTAATTTTATAGTAAATAAAACAATATATAGTATTGAAGGATTTGTATTTAAAAACACTTCTGAAAGTAGGGAATTAGTAGAATATCTTGAAAATTTAAACGGCTCATACATTATTGCATATTCTCAATCTAAGGATGTATTTATTGTAACAAAAAATGATGAATTTTTAAAAATAATAGGACATTACAATGTTTCTACAATTTATAAAAAAGATGATTATAAAGATATTGAAATAATATATCCAAAAAACTATTCTATTAAATATAGAAAATTTCCAATGATTAATTTTAACAAATTGTTTGAAATTCCATTTTGTGTAGTTGATAAAAATGAAAATATAACTCTAAAGTATTATGGAATCTTAGAAGTGGGAAGATGATATTTAACAATAAAGGGTTTATTAGGATTTTAGAGGCAGTATTTGCAAGTGTTATAATAATATTAATTTTTTCTTATTTGGTAGCTTCCCAAAATTTCAATTATAATTTATCCTTAGAGTTTATTGGCTATAATTCATTATTCTCTACACATATTGAAGAGAGCGATTTTGAAAACATATCTTCTCTCTATGAGAAGATAAAACTACCAAGTAATGTAGGTTGTGGATTTGAAATTTATAAGAATGGGAATCTAATTTACTCTGATGCTAAGAGTGGAGTTGTTGTTGAAAGAAATTTTATATTTGAAAATAACTCTTCAGTAAATTTTTATAAACTAAGGTTGATACTATGGTGGAGATGAATAAAAAAGGGCAGTTTTTTATTATAGGAGGGGTTATTTTGGCTATTGGATTAATATTATTTTTCTTACTCGGTTTTAATGTAAATACTTCTGATAACTATTATTTATCAGTATTTAAAATGATAGATGTTAAGAATTCTATTGAAGAATGTTTAATAAATTCTTTAATTTCAAATTCAGATTTAAACAACAATTTGAATATATTAAAAAATAGTTATAAAGATGAAGGTATCGAAATTGATTATAAAAAAATTGAATTTTCAAATATACAATATGAAGCAAAAAATTTAACATTTAATTTTTCTTTATATAATAATATATTCTCCTACAACATATCAAATCATGGATTTGGAGGAATATTTAACGGAACTCTAAATATCTCAAACGTTGCATTTAACGAAAATATTTCATTGATTGTTAATGAAAATAGCTCAATTGCTGATAGTATTAATGTTAGTAGTGGTAATTATGTTGAAGTATTTGTTTATGATAAATTTGGGAATCTGTTGATTAATAAAACAATATACAATAATTCTTCCTATAAAATAACCTTATATTATTATACAACAAACATATCAAAAGAAGGAAATTTTATCACATTCATTTTAGCAAAAGATATTTTTAATAACTCATTAATGGAAAATGTCTCTTTTATTAATACAAGCGGATACTACAATGTTTATGAAAATAAAACATATATAAACATATCAATAAATGGAAGCTTCTTTGGATATTTGTATGTTAAAAGTTCCTATAAAAATTATACTACTATAGTTAATGAGAGCAATAATTATGTCTTTAATGACACTATTTCACCTATTTATATTGAGCTTCTAAATAACTATTCAGATGTGATTTTTATTTATCGTTTAAATGAAAGTATAACAAACTTTACTGATAACTCTTATATTATCATCAATGAATCTTGTACAAATAATTATTTTAATGCTTTATATGGTAATTCATCAATGATTTATGTTTCTTTACATGATGAGGACTTTAATCACAATATATCAATTTTTAGTCCACAAAAAGGTAGTTCTTCAAAAGGATTAGTTTTAGCAGATATCTATATTATAAATCCTACAATGTTCTATTCATCTTTAAACAATTTGTTTGAATATCAAAGTTGGAATATTAATTAAAATTTGGTGAGATAATGGATTTAGGTTATTTATATGGGTTAATTTGTTCAATGTATGGAGCAATAGAGGATTGGAAAAAAAGAGAAGTTAGTGATTTTTTATGGCTATCTTTACTTTGGATAGGGGTTATTGTCCATGCTATATATAGTAAAAATTTATTACTCTTTTTTATTGAGGTTTTTGCTATTTCATTTATTACCTTATCAGTTAAATATGAAGAACTTAATAGATTTTTTTATATGGGGATATTATTATTTTTGTTATCATTTATTTTGTTTAAATCGTATTTTGCATTATCTTTTTTATTATTTTATTTAGTTGGGGTTTTTTTATATTACACTAATTTTATGGGGGGAGGGGATTGTAAATTTTTAATAGGGTTGAGTTATTTAAAAGGGATGTTTTTTACATTTATTATTTTTTTAAATGCAATACTGTTTGTTATTCCTTATTGTATAATTATATTATTAATAAACATAAAAAATAAAAACTACAAAGGGATGAAATTAAAAAATTTGCCATTGTTGTTGATAGCTTTAAAAAAAGATGTTAAAGATGTTAGAAAATTTGAAAGCATTATGGGAGATGATGAAAATCTTTCATTAATTCCTAAAATAAATGAAGAAATAGAAAATGGCAAAAATAAATACAAAGGAAAAGTTTGGGTTACCCCACAACTCCCTTTTTTGGTTTTTATTTTCCTTTCTTATGTTCTGTATATAATATATCCGTTTCCAGTAATCCTTAAAATAATAGAATTAATCGTTAAATCACATTTTTAAAAGTTTAAGATAAAAGGAAAAAAGAAAAATTAGGGGATTTATCTATCGTGGAGTGTTATCTTAACATCTACCTGCTTATAGACACCTTCATCAGAGACAACTTTTACTGGGATATTAACAGTTTCTTCCATATCCTCTCCAATCTTAAAGCCCATTGATGCTCCAAATAGGAAGAATATTTCTTTAGTTACTTTTTGTCCTGGTTGTAATGTTCCTACATTGTATTCGTTTGTAAAGAAGTATGCATCTGTTGGGTTATTGTATTTATTAAAAGCCCATCCTGTATTCCAACCTATGAATTTTGTTCCATTTACAGCACATGCATAGTAGAAGTTGTTAAATCCTCCTGCGTATAATCTCATAGATTGTCTGTGTGTTGAATCTCCCCATTCCTTTGCATCAGTTACAGATAAATCTTTACTATCAATTATTGCATTGATTTTTGTAACTGATGGCAAAGCAAATATATATTTTATACTACTGTAGTTTTTACCATCATCACCAACCCAAGTAGCTCCAGGATATATTCCAGTTCTATTTATAATTCCAGTAAATTCATTTCCATCTTTATCGCATAATACATAAGCATCATAACTATTTCCTGCTGCATCTGTTATTGTGGTCTTCTTTAATTGTAATGCAGCAATTTCCTTAGCGCCTTCGGTTTGTATTTTAACATTTGTTAGTGCTGAATCGTAGTAATTTTCAATTGTTATTGGTACTGGGACTATAATTCTTTCATCATATAGTGTCCCCCAATTACTATCTTTCGCTAAAGCGTTTAATACATATTTGGAAGCACCAGGATAATCACCCCATGAACTTTGTAATGTATCACCTAAATCTAAGTCCCCCTCAACATCTATCTCTTTTGGAACAGATACTCCTATTGCTCCAGCATCGTAGGCAATTGTAGATGTTGTTCCTTCTAATGCCGATTTAGTTTTTTCTTGAGAACTTTCAAACATTCCGCTACCCCATGCGTAAAATACAGCTCCGACAACTATTGTAACTCCTAACACGATTAATAAAGCTAATATTGGAGACATAGCTTTTTTACTCTTCAACCAATCTACCATCTTCTCACCTCTACCTTTTCCCTCGGGTGTCCCATTACGGGAGACCGTCATCGAATATTAAAGATTAGTTTATATATTATTAAATTTTCTTTAATTGTGAATTATTATGTATAATTCATATTATACTATATAAAGTTTTCTTTATGAGTTATTTAGAAAACTTTAAATATGAAAATAAAATTTAGAATATGAATTTTTATGAATAAATTAAATATTTCTCATAAATTTTATTTTTGAAAAAAATAAAAGAAATTATTATTTTAGAATTTAAATATGTGGGTATATGTAGTGAATAAAAAATAAAAAAAGAAAGAATTTATGACCACTCTGGGTCTTCAATGTGGAATTTCAATGGAATTGTCTTAGTTAATGTCCCTTCGCTGTCCTGGATTCTAATGCTTATTTCATCAATATCTGGTAAATATTCTGAGGTTATGTAACCAAATGCTATGTATGTGTTTGCTACTTTTACACTGTTTGGAGGAACATCTCCAATGTTGTATGTTGGATTGTTGAACAATAACTTACAATCATTATATCCTTCTGTTCCTCTAAAGAATGCCTGGCTTGTAGCCATATACCACTTATCCCCAGTTGAATTTATAGCAACTAAGTAGTAATTAGTACCATCAGCACTTATTAATTTTAATGGGCTTGAAGTATAATCTGCAAATGAACTCTTTGCTTTTATTGTAGAATACTCTATATCTTCTCCAGTTGTTGGTATTAAATCAGTTCCATTCCACTTATATCCACTTGCAGAGCTTGATATATTTACAGCATAGGAGCTAGTTGTAAATACGTAAGTAAATCCTGCATTATTCTCATCTGCAGATGCATAACCAATATATCCTGTGAATGTTGAATCGTCTCCTTTTAATAATACATATTGGTCATTTACTTCATCATATTTCAAATGGAGTGCCCACCATAAATGCCCTGAAAGTCCAAGGACTTTTGCAGTAACTCCTTTTAATGTTTTATCTTGTGCATTATTCCTAATATAAATTGGAATTTCAAATATAACTCTTTCATCTTTTAGACATTTGGTATATTTGTCTGGCTTATATGGTTCTCCATATTTTATTGTTTTATCATTATCTGCATCAACACCAGTTGAAACATACTCAAATGTTGCTGGACTTTCATCATGTCCTACGACTCCAACTCTAACATAGTATGGAATAACATCATTTGACATTGTTGCTGCCTGTCCTTCTAATGCCGATTTAGTTTTTTCTTGAGAACTTTCAAACATTCCGCTACCCCATGCGTAAAATACAGCTCCGACAACTATTGTAACTCCTAACACGATTAATAAAGCTAATATTGGAGACATAGCTTTTTTACTCTTCAACCAATCTACCATCTTCTCACCTCTACTTTTCCCTCGAGTGTCCCATTACGGGAGACCATCATCGGGTATTAAAGATTAGTTTATATATTATTAATTTATATGATTATTATAAATATTATATTACTTATGCCTTATATTACATTTAAAATTATATATAAATTTTACGATTTTTTTAAAATATTATTACTTAGTGTTAATTTTTTAAAATATATTAACAAATAAAAATATATCTGTATGTGTAAAAAAATAAAAATAGAAAGTTTGTATATACTCTGTAAATTGTAGATAATTAACTTAAACTATATTATTTGGATGATAATATGAAATTCACGATAGTATTAGGGACAAGGCCAGAGATTATAAAGCTCTCACCAATAATTAGAGTTTTAGAAAAAACTAACATAGATTGGAATATAATACATACTAATCAGCATTATTCTGAAAATATGGATAAAATATTTTTTGATGAGTTAAATTTACCAAAACCAAAATATAATTTAGGTATAGGTTCAGGAACTCACGGAGAGCAGACAGGGAAAATGTTAATTAAAGTTGAAAGAGTTCTTTTAAAAGAAAAACCTAATGTTGTTATAGTTCAAGGAGATACTAATACAGTTTTATCTGGAGCATTAGCTGCTTCAAAATTAAAAATAAAAATTGCTCATGTTGAGGCAGGATTAAGAAGTTTTGATAGAAATATGCCTGAGGAGATAAATAGAGTTTTAACTGATCACATTAGCGATTATCTATTTGCACCAACTGATATAGCTAAAAATAACTTATTGAGGGAAGGTATTAAAGAAAACAAAATTTTTGTTGTAGGAAATACTATTGTTGATGCTACCTTGCAAAATTTGAAGATTGCTGAAAAAAATGAAAATGTTAAAAAATTTTTTAACACACTTAAGAATAATGGTGATTATTTTTTACTAACTTTACATAGATCTGAAAATGTTGATAATAAGAAAAGATTAAAAAATATTATAGAGGGTATATTATATTTAACAAAGATTTATGACGAACATATAATTTTTCCTATACATCCAAGAACTAAAAAAAGGTTGGAAGAGTTTAATTTACTAAACAAATTAAAAAATAATGAGAAAATTAATATTATTGAGCCTGTAGGATACTTAGAATTCTTAATGTTGGAGAAAAATGCTAAATTGATTTTAACAGATAGTGGAGGGATTCAAGAAGAGGCATGTATCTTAAAAACCCCATGTATAACTTTAAGAGATAACACTGAAAGACCAGAAACTTTAAGTGTTGGAGCAAATATTTTAGTAGGAGATGATAAAGAAAAATTAATTAACGCAGTTAATATTATGCTCAATAAAAATAGAAATTGGGAAAATCCATTCGGAGATGGAAAAAGTGGTGAAAAAATTGTAAAGATTTTAATTGACAAAAATAAATAAATAAATAGTAAAATTTATAATATAGTTAATAATTATGTCACAATCATTAAGGTGGTATTATGGGTAAGTTATTATTAAAAACTCCATGCACAACTTGGACCTTTGATAATTTAATGGCATGTGTATTTGGAATAAAGGTCTCTGATGTTAAGGTATATTTTGATATTTTAAAAAACGGACCCTCAAAGATAAATGAAATTGCTGAAAGAATTAATAGAAATAGGAGTACTGTTCAGAGAGCTGTTCAAAATCTAATGAATGCAGGTTTAGTTAAAAGAAAGCAGGTGAATATAAAAGAAGGAGGTTACTATTTTATTTATGAAGCAATTCCTTTTGAAGAAGCTAAAAAAATCATAAAGAAGACCATAAAAGAGTGGTGTAACAATATGGAAAAATGGATTGATGAATTAAAATTTGAAGATGTGATTGAGGAGTATTTTGAAGAGTAATAATAAATTTTTAACTTTTTTATTAATTTTTATTTGTTTTTTGTTTCCATTGTGATAATGAAATAATTAATAAGTTTTTGGTAGAGATTATGAAGATAATATTTTTAGGAACTGGAGCGGCAGTTCCATCTAAAAATAGAAATCATATTGGCATAGCATTTAAGTTTAAGAGTGAAGTGTTTTTATTTGATTGTGGGGAAAATATACAGAGGCAGATGCTATTTACCGAAGTTTCTCCAATGAAGATTAGCCATATATTTATAACTCATTTACATGGAGATCACATATTAGGACTTCCCGGGCTATTACAGAGTTTAGGTTTTTTTGGAAGAGATAAGGAAATCAATATTTATGGACCAGTAGGTTTAAGAGAAGTTATTGAGAGTTCTTTAAAGTTGGGTTATCATATTATTGAATATCCAATAAAAGTATATGAGATTTCAGCAAAAGAGCCATTAAAAATTCTCCAATGTGAAGATTATGAGATAATTGCCTATCCTACTAAGCATAGTGTCCCTTCTTATGCATATATATTTAGAGAGATTAAAAAACCTCGCCTAAATATGGAAAAAGTTAAAAAACTTAAAATAAAAATAGGACCTGACTTAAAAAAACTAAAAAATGGAGAGCCAGTTAAAAACATTGAGGGAAAAATTGTATATCCTGAAGAAGTTTTACTTCCTCCAAAAAAAGGTTTTTGCTTAGCTTATAGTGGAGATACACTTCCATTAGAAGATTTTGGGATATATTTAAAAGAGATAGGATGTGATGTATTAATTCATGAAGCTACATTTGATGATTCTGAAAAAGAAACTGCTAAAGAAAATATGCACTCTACTGTTGGAGATGCTGTTAACATTGCCAAATTGGCAAATGTTAAGGCGTTAATATTGACTCACATTTCAGCAAGGTATGATAAGGAAGAATTCTTTAACCAATATAAAAAAAATGTTAAACAGTATAATGAGAACTTTGAAATTATTATTAGCAAAGATTTAGATTGTTATGATGTAAAAGATTTATTGAGGTGAAAAAATGAAAATATCAATATTGGGAGGAACTGGAGACCAAGGATTTGGTTTAGCTTTGAGGTTGGCTAAAAACAATAAGATAATAATTGGTTCAAGAAAAAAAGAAAAAGCAGAAGAAGCAGCTAAAAGAGCTAAAGAGATATTAAAGCAGAGAGAAATTGAGGCAGATATCGTTGGATTAGAAAATAAAGATGCTGCAAAAGAGGGTGATGTTGTTATTTTATCAATACCTTATGAATATACATTATCTACAATAAAACAATTAAAAGAAGAACTTAAAGGGAAAATTGTTGTTTCTATAGGAGTTCCATTAGCCACAGCTATTGGTGATAAACCAACAAGATTACTGTTTCCACCAGACGGTTCTGTGGCTGAAATGGTTCAGAATGTATTAAAAGAAAGTAAAGTAGTTAGTGCATTCCAAAATGTTTGCCATGCAGTTTTAGAAGATTTAGACAATCCAGTAGATTGTGATATTTTAGTTTGTGGAAATGATGAAGAAGCTAAAAAAGTAGTTATTAATTTAGCAAACCAAATTGATGGTGTTAGGGCAATAGATTGTGGAAATTTAGAAAAGTCTAGGATAATTGAGGCTATAACTCCATTATTAATCGGATTAAATATAAAATACAAGTCAAAAGGGACTGGAATTAGAATAACCAATTTGGAGATTTAAATATAAAATTTTATTTATTTTAAATTTTATGGTGATTATATGGACGATAAAGATTATTATGAAGAAATAGAGCAAATCTTAAGACAAATATTACAGCCAATTGAAAAGATTTCATTTTCAACCTTTGTTAGGGTTGTTAGTGGTTATAAAATTATTCCCATAAACTTATCTAAGAAAGAAGATAAAGATTTGATTGAAGATTTAATTAAAGTTTGTGAAGAAGTTATTGAAGAAATTAAAAAGACTAATGGTATAAAAGATAAAGAGGGTAAAACACCAAATAGACCCAATGAAGTAGGTAATTATATTGAAAATTATGTTAAGGATGTGTTAAACAAATATGGATATGCAGATACTCCAAAAACTCAATCTGGAAGTAAAAAATCAACAGGTTATCCTGATATTGAATTTTGGTATAAAGGAAAGGAAGAAGGTGAAGGAAGAATTGTATTGAAATTAAAACATTTAATGAGAAAAATATTAACTCTACTCAAAGAACTTTTTATGCTTCTCCGTCAAAAGATGAGGAAGAGTTCGAAACAGTTTCTTAATTTCTGTAACACACCGCAATATATAAATACTTAATGTAGCTATATTATTAATTATCCGATGAGAGGGCTCTGCCTTCGAGGTCATCATAACTTTGATAAAAAGGTTTATGGGGCTGTTTCCGTTCAGCCCGAAGTCCAATGAACTCACAGGGGAGAGATTGGTAATCTCGATGAAGCTGTGGGTTGAGGACAACCCATTTCCATAGCTATCGGTTTGTATAAATTAAGTTGTTAAATGCTATGATATGCTATGGAAATGGGAAACGGAATGTTGCTGGATGTGGTCTATCTTTATCTCTATACTGTATTGTTTCATAGGGGATAAACCATGTATTTCCTCTATCCCTCAAATCCTTATTCTTTCCAAATCGCTTTATATTACTTTTATCTTGATAAGGAACACCTATTGACAATTTATCCAACTTAACATCACCATTTTTTGTAAAGTGGAAGATATATTCATGCATTATACTTAAATATCTATCACTGTTTATTGGTTTATAGTGTCCAACGACAATGTCTCCAATAATATTTGGATAATTACCAACATCTTCTTTTTGTATTGCTATAGATTTTATCCAATGTATTGTATTTTGTAGTTTAAAGTGCTTTCTTATTACATTAGCTACATCAAAGGCAATCCATGGGTCTTTTGCAGTATAACCAATATTTATAAAGAATGAGCCATCATCCTTTAATACTCTTTTTATCTCTTTAACAACCTCTTCAATCCAATTCAGATAATCTTCTCTACTTAAATTATCAGAATATTTGTTATATTTAATTCCAATATTATAGGGTGGAGAGGTAACAACTACATCAACAGACTTATCTTTTAATTCTTTCATTCCCTCTAAACAATCCATACAGTAAATTTTATTTACATCCATTTTTGCTCCCCATTATTCTTTAATTAATTCTACAAGTTTTTCTATATTTTTTATTCCTTTATCAAAATCATTTAAATTTAAAAACTCATTTTTAGAATGAGCATACTCTAATTTACCAACTCCATAAATCACAACATCTGCATTTAAAAATTTATTTATGTAGTATGCTTCACAAGTCGCATTAAAAAAGGATATTTCATAATATTTGGATAATTTATCTATTAGTTCTTTATTTTTTAGCATGTAAAAATCTGCATAATGTCTCCCTAAATTTAATCTATTTTTTATATACTTTGAGTATTCTTTGTTATCTAAAAAATTGGAAATTTTATTTATTATATCTTCTTCTACACTTCTAACATCAAATAAAACATAGGCGTAGTCAGGAACTATATTACTTTGAATTCCTCCCTTTATCATAGTAGGAGTTATTGTGGAACTATATATTTTATCAACTTTAATTTTTTTTAGAGGAATATTTTTTAAGTCCAAGATAATCTTACTTAAAATTTCTATGGGATTTATACAATTATTAACTGATGATGCATGCATAGATTTACCAAAACTTTCAACAACATACTCAAACCTCCCTTTGTGTCCAATACAAACTTTTAAGTCTGTTGGCTCACTAACAATTCCTATAATTTTTTTATTTTTAATTTTTCTTTTTAAATATTGACAAAAATTATAAATTCCATTAGATTCTGTTTCTTCGTCGGGGGAGATAACTAATAATGATTTATCGCTATTTAAAAAAGCGTGAATCATTAAAATAACATTTGCCTTAGCATCTATAACTCCAGTTCCATAAAAATATTTATCATCTTTTTTAAAATCTAATTGAACTTTTACAGTGTCTATATGTGAATTTAATATTACATCAAAGTTTTCTACATTATCTTTATAAGCTACAAAGCAACCCTCAACAACTTTATTATTTATCCCTAAGTTATTAAAAAAATTTGATAAATATTTAAATGCTTTTCTAACTCCAATTTTGTTGTCAGTTTTTATTTTTATTAAATCTTCAAGAATTTGTAGATAGTCCATAAATATCATCTCATAAATTCTACCTTTGTTCCTATAAGTTCATTTAAATCAATATTTCTACATTTAAATTCAAGCATTGATGTTGAATAATTTTTACAACTGTATGTTTTCCAAGGCTTTAATCTAACTGTTTCCACAACTCTATCTTTATCAATGAAAATAACATCAATAGGATATAACATAAAAAATGTATGAATAGATATTTTTCTTCTTCTATATAGAAAAAGCATTGCCCTATCTCCAATATCTCTAAACATTAAGCCAAAAGCCCTCTTAATAAAATTATCTGCTAATACAACATCAAACTCTAAGTTACCTATTCTAACTTTTTTAATTTTATTTTTCATTCTTTTCCCGCTCTTTTTTATTGTATGGAACTGGAATATAATAAACTGATGGCTTTGCACCCATTGGCTGAGGATATAATTCCAATAGTTCATAAACTTTTTTTGGAACATTTGTATTAACTTCAATCCCTAACTCCTTTAATTTATTAACTGTTAGTGGATAATCGTGAGTCCATTTTCCCGAAGTTAGTTCTTTAGCAATATTTTTTGCCTTTTCCTCTCCATATTTATCCTTTAATAATTCATAAACGAATTCTTCCATTTGTTTAATAGCTTTTTTTGATATATCAACCAATATTAATGTTTCATCATCTACCTTCTCTCCTTTTCTGTAGTATGCCTCCAATATAGATGCCGCAGGATACTGTCCAATTTGAGGATCTACTGGACCCATAACTGCGTTTTTATCCATAATTATTTCATCAGCGGCTAATGCAATTAAACTACCTCCACTCATCGCATAGTGCGGAATTATTACAGTAGTTTTTGCTTTATGCTCTTTTAAAGCTAAAGCTATTTGTTCACTCGCCAACGCTAAGCCACCTGGTGTATGAATAATTAAATCTATTGGCATATCTTCTGGAGTCAATCTTATAGCCCTTAAAATTTCTTCACTATCCTCTATTGTTATAAATTTATATATTGGGATTCCTAAAAATGTTAAAGCCTCTTGCCTATGTATCATAGCAATAACTCTACTCTTCCTCTCTTTTTCTATCTCCCTTATACACCTTAACCTTCTCATTATTCTATACTTCATCATCATCTCTGGATAAATAAAAAGTAGAAAAATGAAAAAGAAGAAAAATAAGTCCATAGATGTCATTTCATCCCCCTAATATTTTTAGTTAAGGTAAATTATTAATATACCAATTATGTATAAATATACATTGGCCTAACTTTATATACTACCTTATAACCATAATATTCTCACTGTTATAATTATGTAAAATTATTACTTAAATTGGTGAGAGATTATGAGCAAAATAGGATTTAATCCAATAAAAATAAAGACCTTTTCAAAGATTAAAACTTACGATGATACTTTACCATCATTAAAGTATGTCATATTAGAACCTGCTGGATTCCCTATTAGAGTTGGTAGCGAGAATGTTAAAATTACTTCTGATGATCCAAAACTCTTCAATATCTATGCGAGAGACCAGTGGATTGGCGAGATAGTTAAAGAAGGTGATTATTTATTTGACAATTCAATTCTTCCTGATTATGCCTTTAAGGTTATTTCAACATATCCAAAAGAGGGAGGTATGATTACAAGCGAGACTATATTTAAATTACAAATTCCTAAAAAAGTTATTAGGACTCAGTTTAAAAAAGCAAGATTTAGTGAGATTATTGGACAAGAAGAGGCAAAAAAGAAATGTAAAATTATTATGAAATATTTAGAAAATCCAAAACTCTTTGGTGAGTGGGCTCCAAAGAATATATTATTCTATGGACCACCAGGAACTGGTAAGACCCTTATGGCGAGAGCATTGGCAACAGAGACAAATTCATCATTCATATTAGTGAAAGCTCCAGAGCTTATTGGTGAGCATGTAGGGGACTCTTCAAAAATGATTAGAGAACTGTATCAAAAAGCATCAGAAAATGCTCCATGTATTGTATTTATCGACGAATTAGATGCCATAGGTTTAAGTAGAGAGTATCAGTCATTGAGGGGTGATGTTTCTGAAGTAGTTAATGCTCTATTAACCGAATTAGACGGAATTAAAGAAAATGAAGGAGTAGTTACTATAGCTGCAACAAACAATCCAGCAATGTTGGATCCAGCGATTAGAAGTAGATTTGAAGAAGAAATTGAATTTAAACTACCTAACGATGAGGAAAGATTAAAAATTATGGAATTATATGCTAAAAAAATGCCACTACCAATTAAAGCAAACCTAAAAGAATATGTAGAAAAAACTAAAGGATTTAGCGGAAGAGATATTAAAGAGAAATTCTTAAAACCTGCTTTGCACAAGGCTATATTAGAGGATAGAGATTATGTTAGTAAGGAAGATTTAGATTGGGCTTTAAAGAAGATTTTAAGTAATAGAAGAGAGGTACCACAGCATCTATATCTCTAATCTTCAATCTAATCTTCAAATTCAAAATAGTTGTCATAGTGTGTGATTAAATAATCCTCAACAATCCAAAGATCTTTTTTATGTTTTCTATATAGATTTATAATCTTTTTTATGACATCTTTGTTATTTCTTTTAAAGATTTCATCTAATATTATATTTAAAGATTCAACTACATCAGAATTGTTAAAGTCTAAATCTGCATTTATCATCTCATAAATTATTTTTAATAGTTCATCATCTTTTGCTTTTTTAACAAACTGATTTCTTAAAAATGATTTAAATGTATAAATGTTTTTTCTTTCTAAGGGGATTAATTTAAGTAATCCAATACCTTTGTTAAATAAACTGTCTTTATTTAGGAATTCTTCCCAAAGATAATTTTTTACAACTAAATTTTTTATAATTTCTAAAAGTTCTTCTTTACTTTTATTCTCTAAATTTTTAAATATTTCTTCAGCATCTATGTAGTTATTGTTTTTATATGCTTCAATTAATGCATAAGCATGTTTGCAGTTGTATTTATATGGACAGGAGCAATATCCAAAATAATCCTTTAAATCAACCTTAACTTTATAAATATCACTACCCACAACTTCTCCATATATAAAATCTCCAAATTTTATACAATACTTAACTAACCCATTTCTATAATATTCTCTACCTCTTTCAATAATTTTAATATCATAATTCATATTATCACTTATTACAAGCTACAAGCAATAAAATATTAAAAATCTAACCTATTATGTATAGGCAGAGCCTCCTCATCGGATAATTTATATAGTTGAGAATAATCTATTTCCACAGTTTGGGCATAATATAGAGGTGTAGGAAGGATATACATCAACAACTTTAACACCGAATTCTAAGGACGTATTTTTAAGGATTTCTAAAATTTTTTAGTTGAAATAAATATTATAATTTATGTTTTAATTTTAGAAATTTTTGTACTATTTTTTAATCCAAAATATAAGGCAATAGACAAATCATCAACTAATTCTTTACTAATTTGAATAATTTTCTTAATTCTTTCCTATTCTCGTTTAAACCACTATCAATGTCGGTAATTATTTCTTCAATAACATAATTTTTCTCTTTACAGTAATTTTTTAAATATTCTACTTGCCTTTCTAAATCATTTTTTTGGTCTCTACCAGAAACTCTTGCATAAATTGTTATTTTATTTTCTCATTTTATTTCCACTTTAGCACTTAAGAATACTGGCCCTCTAACATCTATAACTTTGTTTTTACCCATTATTTGTTTTAAAGCTAAATCGTCTATTTTTAAGTTTATGTCACTCAAACTTCTAACTATTGGAACTCTAAATTTAAACTCATCTATATTAGATACTAAAGATTCCTCAATCTTAGCAACTAATTTGTATATAATTCCATCTATATATCTTATTCCAGTAGAAACTCCTTCTTCCTTAGCTTTCTTTAAAATAGGAATATATTCCTCTTTAATACTCTCAAATGTTGGTGGAATTCCATATATGTTACTATCATAGACATAAACTTCATTTAATACTGACGGCCCTAACAATCTTTTATTTACCTCATTTTCAAATATCTCTACCTTAACAACTTTCTTCTCTCCATTGAAATCAAATTCTTTTTTAACTTCAATTGAGCAAGGGCTTTCTTTATCTTTATTCTTTATACATATATCAATAAGTTCATTTGCAAAATTGTATAATTCATCCAATATTGGAAGTTTATCAACTCTTATCATTTCAGCTATTTCTCTATCACTTAAATTATATTCATAAAATTGAGGATATACCATATATCTAACATCTTCATATCCGTAAATTATCATTGCCAATCTCTCAACTCCCAATCCAAGATTCATCACTGGAACATCAATGTCATACTTAGCCAATGCTATTGGGGAATAAACACCAAATGTGGCAACTTCAATCCACTCATTTAGTTTTGGGTGGAAAGCATAAACCTCTGTTTGTGTCTCTGGAGTATAATACTTACTCTTTTTTTCATCAGGCTTAAATTTAAATTTAGTAAATCCAAACTGCTCCAATAAACCTTCGGCAACAACTTTACCGTCATCAACACTGACATCTTCACCAACTACTACACAAGATGCAGAGTGATAACTCATTAAATGACTTCTATCCTCTCTCTGCTCTCTTCTAAAGCATCTATCAATTGAGAAGAGTTTTAAAGGTAATTTTCTCTTTTTTATCAAATAACTTAGAGTTATAAACCATCCTGAAGTCATATGGCTTCTTAAAGTTAATGTAGATGCCTCTGGTTTTAAATCTTTAAATTCAGGAAATGCAGTTTCTAAAACCTTTAAACCCATTTCATTACTTACATTTAAAGCCTTTGCTATTTCAAAGACTAAATCATCTCCATCTATACTACCTTTTTTATATGAATGGAGAACTTCTCTCAATTTTTCTTTTTTCTTTTCATCTAACTTTATTCCCAAATTTTCTATAATCTCAACTTTATCATTTCCTAAACCAACATCAGGTCTTGGCAATCCAGCTAAGTAGAAACATCTATCTAAAACAGCCATAGCCTCTGGTCCAAACTGCTTATATATTTCAATTTCATCAACGATAATTGGATTAATTACTTCTTCAAATCCCATTCTTAAATATGCCTGTCTTAATCTCTCAATAGTTTCCATTACTGGATGTGGTTTTCCATAAATTGGCTTAATTCTTGGATATCTATAATCTATATGTTTGTCTTTAATTAATGCCTTTGTCTCTCTCCAAGCCTTTTCAAAATCTTTTTCCGCTAATTCTAAAATCTTTTTTGTGTCAAATCTCATCTTATCATCCTTAATTTTGGTTAATATATTAAAGTTAAAATAAATTATACAAAATAAATTTAAAAATTCGTAATAAAAAATAAATAATTTTAAAAATTTAAAAAATTAAAAGTTTGGTATCATTATTTATTGAAAATTTATTAAAATTTATCATTTTATTTTTCTAACTCTACAACATCAACTGGCTCTAATGGTATATTTTTTAGAACTTTTCCAATTGTTGCCTTTGCTATTCTTATAGCATGTTCAGGACTTTCTGCATTAAACACCTTCATGGAGAGTAAAACGCCTACTAAGGCTGTTCTTGCTACAACTAAAACACAATCTACTAACTCACCACACTTTGGACATATTGTCAATCCAATGTCTATATCAACATAATTTAATCCTTCTTTATTTAACATTTTACCTATCTGAGATATTGTAACGCTTATAGCGTCTTCGACATCATCTACATTTCTCACGATGTAAGCCGCTTGTAATGTTACATGATAATTCGGCATTGTTTCTCACCAACAACTAAAACACTCCCTATATTTTTTTATCAATTTCCTTTAACTTTACATATACAACTTTGCTATTATTTATAACTTATCGTTTGATAAAGTTTAAATAGAGATATTTCATCTAACAGAATAAAATAAAAATTTTGGGGATTGTTATGGTAAAAAAGGCAGAGGTTTTATTGGAGGCGTTACCATATATTCAGAAGTTCCATGGAAAGACATTTGTTATAAAGTATGGAGGGCATGCGATGATTGATGAAAAAGCGAAAAATTGGACTGCTCAGGATGTTGTTTTACTTAAATATGTTGGAATCCATCCTGTAGTTGTTCATGGAGGAGGACCAGAGATTAATAAAGCAATGGAAAAAATGGGTAAAAAACCAAAATTTATTCATGGTTTAAGGGTAACTGATGAGGAAACCTTAGATATTGTTGAGATGGTGTTGGCTGGGAAAATAAATGGAGATATAGTATCTAAATTATCAAAATTTGGAGGAAAGGCTGTTGGATTATCAGGAAAGTCAGGAAGAATTATAATTGCAAAGAAAAAAATAAAATACATTAAAAATGAGAAAGGAGAAAAAATAGCAGTTGATTTAGGTAAAGTTGGTGAGACAGTTGAAGTTAATACTGAACTCTTAGAGATATTAATAAGAAATGGATACATTCCTGTAATCTCTCCAATAGGTTTAGATGAAAAAGGAGAGGCATATAATTTAAATGCAGATACAGTCGCTGGAGACATAGCAGGGGCTTTAAAGGCAGAGAAACTTATTTTAATAACTGATGTAGATGGGATAATGGATGATGTAAATGATCCAAATACATTGCATAGAATATTAACTGCCTCAGAGTTAATGGAAATGATTGAAGATGGAAGAATAAAGGGTGGAATGATTCCTAAGGCAGAAAGTGCTTTGTATGCCTTAAATCATGGAGTTAAGAGTGTTCATATAATAAATGGAAAAATTCCTCATGCTTTGTTGTTAGAAATATTTACCGAGGAAGGTATAGGAACTATGATAACTAAAGATTAATTTTAAAAATTTTTTTACATTATATTTTATTTAGTTATGTTTTATCCTATATCTATATAATCAAATTTATTTTTAAAATATTAGAATTAATCGATATATCGAAAAGTTTAAATATAAGTGTATCAAGTATTAATAACGAGTATTAAATTACCACATATGAGATAAAAAATAGTGCGTGAGAGAATGTTAGAAGCATGTGAATCAAAATGGGACATTGTTAAAAATTTTATACCTTCATGGTTTGCGGCAGTAATGGGAACAGGGATTTTAGCAATATCAAGTTGGATGTATTCAGTATATATTCCAGTATTAAAATATGTTGCTGTTGGTTTGTTTTACTTAAATATTATAATGTTCTTTGCATTTTTAATTCCTTGGACTTTGAGATGGATACTATTCCCAAAAGATGCATTGGCAGATTTAGAACATCCAGTTTTAAGTTCCTTCTATCCAACAGTTGCAGTAGCAATGCTTGTATTGGCTTCGGATTTTATAATCATCGGGCATAATATAGATATTGCAAAATACTTTTGGGCTTTTGGAGCTGTTGGTATGCTACTGTTTAATTTAATAGTTCCTTACTATATGTTTAAATCAGACAGTATAAAGTTAGATCATGTTAATCCGGGTTGGTATATTCCACCAGTAGGTTTATTAGTTGTTCCAATTGCTGGAAGTTTAATAATTCCCCACTTAACTGGAATATGGCATGAATTGGCAGTATTTATCAATTACTATGGTTGGGGGTCAGGATTTTTCTTATATTTGGCTTTACTTGCAATAGTTATATATAGATTCATCCTCCATCATCCTCTACCTTCAGCATTAGCTCCAACAATTTGGATTAATTTAGGTCCAATCGGAGCAGGAATTATAGCATTGATTAATTTAGTAAATCATTCTCCATTTATTTCAGTAAAAGAGCCGTTTTATATATTTTCATTGCTGTTTTGGGGCTTTGGTGTGTGGTGGGCTTTGATGGCAATAATAATGACGATACACTATGTTAAAAAACTAAAATTGCCTTATGGTATGCCCTGGTGGGCGTTTATCTTCCCCCTTGGGGCATATGTTGCATCATCTCATATGGTTTATGGAATATTCCAATACAGTATAATAGATTACATTGGATTTGCATTATACTGGCTGTTGTTTGGTTTATGGGCTATAACCTTTATAAAAACCGCAATAGCCACATATCATGGATATCCGTTTAAAGGACACTAAAAAGATTAAGTTAATATAGTATAAAAAAATAAAATTATTAATGAGAATACTAAATATTTGAAAATTCAAAAAACTACATAAACTTGAGACGATATTATGAATCCAATGATGATGGGTAATATGAAAGAAATGATTGAAAAAATGATGAACTCTGAAATGTGCAAAGAGATGGCTCCAAAGATGATGCCAGAAATGATGCCAAAGGCTTTAGACAAATTCTTATTAGAAATTCCAGAGGATAAAAGAGAGGAATTTATAAAGAATATTGTTGATATAATCGTTTCAAAAAATAATGACTATGAAATATATTCAAAATATAAAGGAGATTTTAATGCATCTATAAGCGTTAAAGGGCTAAAATTAAATTCAAAAGGGGGTAGAGGGGCTACAAAAGATGTAATATCTCCTATGGATCTATTCTTATCTGGACTTTGTGGATGTATCGCCATTGCTGTTGGAAGAACTTTATCTGAAAATAATATAGATGCTGCTGATGTAACCGTTAAAGTATCATCTATTGAAAAGAGTTTTGAAAAAGGATGTATTGAAAAAATATCCTTAGATATTATTGTTAATGTTGATAATAAAGATAATATAAATGAAGAGGAATTAAAAGAGTTAGTCCTAAATGGCTCAAAAAAATGTCTTATTAATAATTCATTAAAATGTGAAGTTGAAAAAAATATAATTATTAAATAAGGTGACATAAAAATGTGGTATCCTCCAATGTGTCCTCCTTGGGGCTATAATTATGGCTTTTATGAATTTCCATTCTTTAATTTTGCATTTTTTGGATTTATATGGTGGATAATAAAAATAGTTGTTTTTATAATAGTTGTATTGGACATTATAAAAAGAGATGATTTAAAAACTCTTGAAAAAATTTTATGGCTTTTAGTTGTTTGGTTTTTAGGAATCATAGGGGCAATAATTTATTTCCTTCTATCAAAAAGAGAAAATAAACATAATAATCAAAATAATAAATAAAGTTAAGTGATAAAAAATGTTCGTCTATGGTCCAATCCCTTCGAGAAGGTTAGGTTTATCCTTAGGAATAGACCCAGTTTATTACACTTGCACATTTGACTGTATATACTGCCAACTTGGAAGGACGAGATATTTAGTAAGTTCTCCAAAAGAAATTCCAAAGGAAGTTTTAGAAAAGTTTCCAACTGATGAAGACATATATAAAGAAGTCAAAAAGATTGTCTCTGAAAATCCAAATATTGATTACTTAACTTTTGCAGGAAGTGGTGAGCCAACATTATCTCCTTATTTAAAAGAATCTATTGAAAGATTGAGAGAATTCAATATACCAATTTGTGTTATAACTAACTCATCATTGATGAACTATAAATCTGTTATAGAGGCTTTAAAAAATGCTGATTTAGTTTCTGCAACTTTAACATCAACAAATCAAGAAATGTTTGAAAAAATTCATAGGACTAAGATAAAACTTAAAGATGTTATTGAAGGATTGATTAAATTTAGAAGAGAGGCAGATGAAACTATCTTAAATATAGAGTTAATGGTTTTGAAAGGGATAAATGACGATGATGAAACAATATACAAACTCAAAGAGATATTTGATAAAATAAACCCAAACAATATTGAGATAAACACTCCAATAAGACCTCCATGCGAAAAGTATGCAAAAAAAGTAAAGTATGAGAGGTTAAAAGAAATTAGAGAAATTCTCGGGGAAAAAGCATTTATAATAGGAGAAAAAAGTAAAAAGAAGTATAATGAATCGTTGAATTCTAATATTCTCGAAAGAATTTCATCAATATTAAAAATAAGACCATGCACAGTTGAAGATTTATCAAACGCTTTGGGATTGCATATTTCAGAGGTTGGAAAATATCTATATGCATTAAAAAATAGTAAAAATTTAAAATGCATAGAAATTGATGGAAAGAAATATTACTTTATTGATATGCAGTAATTTTTATTCTTTATTTTGTTAAAGTTCGATAATAACTATCCACTTCGGACTTCAATTTACTCCTGTATTTAGAACAGTATATAATTTTTTAATATATAAGATGAACCTATCTTGTTGTTATAATTACATCATTTTCAGTTATTAATATTGTATGCTCCGCTTGACTAACTATGCCATTTTTTCTTTCTTTTAATATTGGATAACTATATAGGCAAGAAGATCTTACTAATGAATTTAACGCCAATCTTTCACTCTCATTTTTTATAACCCATCTTTCAGCAAATGGTAAATAAGCATAGTTTTTTGCTATAACTTCTAAGAGTTTCCTTGCTTGAGGTAATCTAATAGGTCTTTTAGCTAAAAATTTATATATATTCCCTGGCTCTCCATCTTTAACCATACCAAAGCCATTAGTAGCAAATGGCTCTATTGCCACTAAATCTCCAACATCAATAACTTTATTTGTTCTTTCATAAACATTTGGAATACTAATTCCAGTATGTAATTCATATCTATACATAACATGTCCAGATAGGTTGGATATTGGTTTAAATCCATAACTCTCAATAACTTCCTGTATTATCTTTCCCATCTCTCCAATGTTCATAGGTGGATTTATCTCCTTAATAACAGTATATAAAGCATCTTCAGAAGCCTTTACTAAATCTCTATATGAGTTTGATAAATCTACTGTTATGGCTGTATCTGCAATATATCCATCAACATGAACTCCTAAGTCCAACTTAACAACATCTTCATCTTTAAACTCCAAAGAATCATTTAATTTTGGAGTATAATGTGCGGCTATATCATTAATTGATATATTACATGGAAATGCTGGCTCTCCTCCCAATTCTTTAGTTCTATTTTCAACGAATTCTGCAACCTCTAATAACTTAACGCCAGGTTTTATTAATTTTACTGCTTCATCTCTTACTTTTGAAGCAATCTCTCCAGCTTTTATAATTTTTTCATAACCTTCAATTTCCATAATTTCATCTCTTTAATTTTTAAATTATCTCTTTATAACAATTGTTAAAATATCTTCATCTTCTAATTTGTGATCTAATCCCACTCTCTGCCCAGGATGCTTTGCTGACTTACCCCAAACTTGAGCATATCTGAAATTTCTAACAAAATCCTTATGTAGTTTTTCACAAACATCTCTTACAGTAGCCCCTCTTCTCATAATTAAAGGTTCGTCAAAGTCAGGTTTTTTTCCTTGTGGCTTTAAGTAAATCTTTATAAATCCTAACTTTTCATAAATTTTTTCTTTCAATAAATCTAAATTAATATTTTTATTTCCAGAAACTAAAACATAATCCTTTCCAAACTCTTCCAATTTCTGTTTTATGTATTTTAAATATTCCTCATCTGCTAAATCTATCTTATTGACAACTACTAATGAGGGAATATATACTCTATTTCCTGCAACAACATCTATGAACTGCTCTAATGTTATATCCTCTCTTATAACTACATCTGCGTTGTGTATTTTATACTCATTTAATATTGCCTCTATAGTGTCTTCATCTATATGAGTTAATGGAACAGTAGAACTTACATTAATTCCTCCTCTATCTTTAACTTTAATTTTAACATCTGGAGGTTTTTGATCCAATCTAATCCCTACATTGTAAAGCTCTTTTTCAATAACTGGAAGATGATCCAATGTATAAATATCAACAGTCAATAATATTAAGTCAGCACTTCTAACAGCAGATAAAACCTCAGACCCTCTACCTTTTCCTGATGAGGCTCCAACAATAATACCAGGAGCATCTAAAAGTTGAATTTTAGCCCCTTTATACTCTAAGACACCCGGAACAATAGTTAATGTTGTAAATGCATAGGCTCCAACTTCAGATTTAGCATTAGTTAATTTATTTAATAGTGTGGATTTTCCAACTGAAGGAAATCCCACAAATGCGGCAGTAGCATCACCACTCTTTTTTACAGCATATCCTTTCCCTCCTCCACCTCCCCCTCTACTTTGAGCCATCTCCCTTAATTTTGCCAATTTTGCCTTTAATCTGCCAATGTGTTTTTGTGTCGCTTTATTATAAGGAGTTCTTTTTAACTCCTCTTCTATTCTTTTAATTTCTTCTTCAATTCCCATACTCTCACCAAAAAATAGAAATATTAACTAATAATATTTAACAATAGAAATTTTAATTAAAAAATTATCTAACAAATTTTTAAAGAATTAAAAATTGGAATAAATAGTTTTTATGAGTTACATTAAATCATTGAGTATTATAGTATTTTAAATTTAAGATTTTAACAAAAAAGAGATAAAAATAAAATTAAAAGAAATTTATAATTCATCTACCAATTTAATTATCTCTTTAACTCTATCATTTACTATGTAGTAGAAGTTCCAAGTCCCTTCTTTTCTTGCTTTAACTATCCCAGCCTTCTTTAAAATATTTAAGTGGTGGGAGATTGTTGGCTGTGGCTTTTTCAACTCATTAATTATGTTGCAGACACACATGCTTCCATTGTCTGCCAACAACTTTAAAATCATTAACCTTGTTGGGTCTCCAAATGCTTTAAATATTTCTGCCGCTCTTTCATATTTTTCTTCCATTTTTTCACCTTTATTTTAAATTATATTATATTTTTGTAATTTTGGAATTAGAAATATTAATATCTTTATTAATATTGTCAAATTCATATTTTTTTATATCGATGTTTAGTTGTAATCTAACTTTACTATAATACATTGATAGTATTTAAATATTTCGGTATCTATTTTATCTTGGAGGGGTCAATAATAATCTTAATATTTTTTGGGTTTTCTACACCCTTTAACGATTCAACCATTGCTTTAATTGTTTTACCTATAATCTTAGAAACAAAAGGCACAGTTGGAATTATTTTATCATCAACTATTATTCTTACTCCATTACTTAATATACAGTCATCCCACTTTGCCTCTCCTTTTGCCAGAGCTTTAACAAATGTTTTACAGTTGTATCCACAATATCCACAGTTTAAGTTCATTGTGGGAATAATAGATTTTTCTTTAATAATTTTTAGAATCTCCTCAATGTTATAGTTATAATCTTCAATAACTTTTACTGTGTGGTCGTCTATTAACTCTGAACCTTCTTTATCTTTTATCATAACGATTTTTGGAATATTTAATCTTTTTAACTCTTCTTTAAAACCTTCAATAATAACAAAATCTAAACCATAACCTACTAACTTTGATAAAATGTCTTCTAAACTCATATTTTTAGTAAAAAAAACTGTCTTATTTTGAGTAGATAGAACTGCTATTTTAGCTCCAGATGTGAAAAATCTATATGTATCTTTACCTATCATATCAATCTCTACATCCTTATCAGTATGTTTAATAACTCCAATTTTTTCATTGGAATGTTTTAAAATATCTTCAATCAATGAAGTTTTTCCAGAATTTTTATATCCAATAATTCCAATTACTCTCATAATTTCACCCTTATAATTGATTTTGCTATAATCTTTTCATCTATTATTTGATAAAGATTTATATATATATTAGAGTAACTATATTAAAGGTGATATTTATGAATATTATTGAGGATGTTGTTGGTATAGTCAAAGGAGAGGCAACAGTTACAAATTTTAAATTTTCTGCTCATCCAGACGCTGAATTACGATTTGGAGAATTTGTTGTAGCTCAAAATAGAGAGGATGAATGGGTTATTGGCAATATTAGAAAACTTGAAAATATAAACTGGCTTCTCAGTGGAGGAAAAAGCACATATTATGCTCTTCAAATAGATTTAGAACAATATGGAGATAGTATTGAATCCAATGAAGAAATTATAGCTACTGTAAGAATTCTTGGAAAAATTAAAATTAATGGAGAAAGAGTTGAGGTTTTGCCAAATAGAGTGCCTATTCCTAATGGTAGAAAGGTTTATCGTTTAAGTGATGATATTTTAAAGGCAATATTCAATCCCGGAATTGGATATATAGAAATAGGAAATCTCCTTTTGAGAGAAAGTGTTCCAATTTATTTAAATGCTGATGAACTCGTTTCAAGACATTTTGCAGTTTTAGCTGTTACTGGGGCTGGAAAATCTAATACCGTATCTGTGATGATTAGTCAAATTGTTGAAAAACTTAGAGGGACTGTTGTAGTTCTTGACCCTCATGGAGATTATATTAAGTTAAGACTTCCAAATACCGGAAAAGAATATGTGAAAATAATTGAAGCCAAAATAAAACCAGAAGAAATGGATAGTGAAGAATTAGCTGATTTAATTGAAATTGCCAAAAATGCAACAATTCAGAGAGAGTTTTTAGCCAAGGCATGGGAAACTGTTAAACATGAAAATCCAAATGTTGGGGGAAGAGAGATTATTGAAAAACTCATGGAAAAAATAAACGATTGGATAAGGAATAAAATAGCAGAATATTGGGATGAGGGAAAGAAGAATTACTTTACTGAGGAACTCAAAGCAGAGAGAGTTGAAACTTTAAGAGGCGTAGTTCTAAGAATTAGAAGATTTCTAAGAAACTATGGATCTTTATTGACAAGTGAAGATTTAATCTCTCAGATTGAGCCGGGTAAAGCCAATGTCATTGATTTAGGTCATTTAGATGAGAGCCAAATGAAGGTTGTTGTTGGTAAGCTTTTGTATGCCATATTTGAGGCAAGGGTAGATTATGAAAAAGCAAGAAAGAAACTTGAACGAATAAAAGAAGAATTGAGAGAAAGTAGAGTAGTTAGAACTTCAAAACTTGAAAATGAAATAAAAGAACTTGAAAAAACTATGAAGGATATTAAAAGTAAGAGTAAAGCCCTTGCTGAGCCAATCCTTCTTATTGTAGAAGAGGCACATATCTTTGCTCCACAAGGAGAAAATAACGATGCTGTAAGAATTTTAAGTAGAATTGCAAGAGAAGGTAGAAAATTTGGAGTAGGATTGGGAATAGTTTCACAAAGACCAAATAAACTGAATGAAGATGTTTTAAGTCAAACAAACACGAAGATAATTTTAAGAATTGTAAATCCAAAAGATCAGGATTATGTTCTCAAAGCGAGTGAGCAACTGAGTTCTGATTTACTCTCAGATATCGCCTCTCTTGGTAAGGGTGAGGCTGTAATAGTTGGTCAAGCAATTTCTCTTCCAGCGTTGGTTAAAATACACAACTTTAAATCTATGGGTGGGGATTACGGTGGTGAAGATATAGGAGTTGTTTCAAGATGGCTCAATAGAGAGGTTGAAGAAAAAAAAGAGAAGGAAATTCAAAAAATTTATGAAGATGAGGGGATAAGTTATGACTTTTAAATTTGCTCATATTGCAGATGTTCATCTTGGATTTGAGCAATATAGATTACCTTATAGATCTGAAGAATTTAAAAATGCCTTTGAAACGGCTATAAAAAAGGCTGTTGATAAAAAAGTTGATTTTATCTTAATATCTGGGGATTTATTCCACAGGAGTAATCCAAGTCCTCAAACAATTAAAGAGGCTATAGATATATTATCAATACCTAAAGAAAATGATATTCCAGTTTTTGCTATAGAAGGAAATCACGACAGAACTCAGAAGAAGATTTCTGTTTATCATCTCCTTGAATCTTTGGGATTAATATATCTTATAGGATTCAGTGAGGAAAAAAAGGAAAATGAATATCAAATTACAGAAAATGTTAATGGAAAATTAATTGTTAAAGGCATTTTTGAGAAGGGTAATAATAGTATTGAAATTTACGGAATGAAATATATGAGTGCCGCGTGGTTTGAGAGAAATAATTTAAGTGATTACTTCAAACCAAATGGAGATGCAATATTAATGCTACATCAAGGAATAAAGGAAATTATGGACAATTTATATCTTGAAACTCAGAGAGATTACTTTGAAATAAGCCTTAAAGATTTACCAGATGAATTTCTCTATTATGCAATGGGACATATACACAAGATGTGGCAAACAAATAAAGGATATGGAATTGTTGCATATCCCGGTTCATTGCAAAGATGGGATTTTGGAGATTATGAGATAAGATATAGATGGGATGGAAATAGATTTCTGCAACAATCTGGATGTGATAAGGGCTTTTTTATAGTTGAAGACTTTAAGCCTAAATTTATAAAATTAAATGTAAGACCTTTCTATGATGTTAAGATAAAGGCAGATGAAAATGTTGTTAAAAGTGAATTAAAGAGGTTAGTAAATTATATTCCAAGTGAAGCATTTTTAAGAATTAATGTCGAATGGGAAAAACCTTTTGATGTCTCTTTCCTTCATGATATTTTTAAGGTTAAACATCTACACATAAAGACAAAGTTTGGTAAACAAAGAACAATATCTACAAAAGGAACTACTGAGAGTGAGTTCTTTACTCCTATAGAACTTAAAATAATTGAAAGAGTTGGAGAGAAGGACTTTGAAGAATTCGATGATATAATAAATCTTATTTTAGAGGAGTTAAATAAACCAATTAATATTGAAAAAGAGGAAGAAAAAACTGAAAAAAATGAAAATCTTCAAAAAACTGAATTAAAATTGGAAGAAAATATAAAAGTTCAAAAAACTGAGGAAAATATTAAAAAAATTACTCCAAATAAAAAATATACGCTTTTAGATTGGTTGAAATAATTTAAATATGGTGAGAAGAAATGAAAATAGAAAAAATCATTGTGAGGGACTTTCGTTCCCATGAATTTACTAAGGTAACTTTTACATCTGGAATAAATCTTATAATTGGACAAAATGGTTCTGGAAAAAGTTCTCTACTTGACGCTATTCTTGTTGGATTATACTGGCCCACAAGACCTAAAGACCTTAAAAAAGATAACTTCCTCCGAGTTAATGGGAAGAGTACAGAAATAACGATATTCTTCGAAAAAGATGGAGTAAAGTATCAAGTTCATAGAAACATAACAAGGAATATCGCCTTTGCTAAATACTATGATAATGGCACTTGGCACCATCTAACTGAGGCAAATCACATTTCTGTTAAAAATTGGGTAGAGAAACTAATTCCTTATGACATTTTTGTCAATGCTATTTATATAAGGCAGGGAGAAATTGATGCAATTCTTGAAAGTGATGAAAGTAGAGAAAAAGTTGTGAGAAAGGTGTTAGGGCTTGATAAATATGAAAATGCATATAAAAATCTCCTTGAAGTAAGAAAAGTGATTGAATCAAAAATTAAAGGAATTGAAGAATATTTAAATGCTATGAAAAACATAGATGATATGATTAAAGAGTATAAAAATAATTTAAATAATGTTATTAAAGAGATAGAAGAAATTTCCCCTCAAATTCCAAAAATTAGAAATGAAATTGATGCCCTTAGAAAAAAATTAGAAAAACTTGATAAAATTGCCAAAGATATTGAAAACTTAAAAGAAAAGAAATCTGAAATTGAGAAAACACTTGAAAGAATAGATACAAGGATAAAATCCCTCACTACTTCCATAGCTGAGAGAGAGTCAAAAGTTAAAGACCTTGAAGAAAAAGTTAAAGAACTTGAGAAAATTAAGGATGATGCAGAAAAGTATATAGAACTTGAAAAATTTTATAAAGAATACAGTGAAATAAAATCTAAGGCAGATAAAGAGATTAGAGGTTATGAGGGACAAATATCTCAAATTAAAGAACGACTTAATGAGTTGGAGAGAAAGGCTAATGAACTTAAAGAATTACAAGAGAAAATATCAGAAATTGATAAAGAGATTAAAGAACTGGAAGAATATGTTAAACAGTATGAGGAATATTTAAGAATTAAAAATACTATTGAATCTCTTAGAAAACGGCTTAGTTTAGATGAAGATAATCTAAAAGAACTCAAATCTGAAATTGAAAAAGCCAAATTAAGAAAAGAAGAGATTCTTAATGAAATTAGAGAAATTGAAAAGAGAAAAGGGGAGTTAGAAAATGCTATAAGAGAGAAAAGAAAAGCGATTCTTGAACTTAGAAAAGCCAAAGGTAAATGTCCAGTTTGTGGTTCTGAACTAACAGAGGAACATAGACAAGAGTTAATTAAAAAATACAATTTAGAAATAGAAAATTATGAAAAAGAATTGAAACATCTACATAATAGAGAACAAAACCTTAGAGCAGAACAAGTAAGAATTGAAAAAATTTTAAAGAAAGAGAAGATTGTTATAGCCAATGAAGAGATTCTCAATCAAATAAAAGAAAACGAAGAGAAACTTTCTAAATATAATCTTGAAGAACTTGAAAAAAAATTTAATAAATATAATAATCTTTCAACTGAGAAAAACAAACTCGAAGGTAGATTAAAGAGTATTCATGATGAATTAAGGAATAAAAATATATTAGAGGAAAGAAAAACCAATTTAGAGAGAAAAATTTATGAAATTAAAAATAATTTACAAAAATATGATGTTAAACTTAAAAATCTTGGATTTGAAAATATAGAAACTTTAAAAGATGAGATTGAGAGATTAAAATCAATTTATGAAAAATATATAAAACTCTCTGATTCAGTTAAAGAATTAATAAAAGAAAAAAATCTACTTGAAAATGAAATAAATGAATTAAATTCCCTCAAAAAGAAAAAATTTGATGTAGAAAATGAATTAAATGAGGTAAAAGAAAAGTTAGAAAATCTTGAAAATAGTTATAGCAAAGAAGAACATGAAAAAGTTAGAAGTGAATATATTGAAAAGAGGGAATCCCTTAGAGAGGCAGAAACTGAACTTAAAAATCTTGAAAAGAGGAAAGGAGAACTTACTAAAAACTTAGATAAATTGAAAAATGAGAAGAAAAATGTTGAAATTAAGAAAAAAGAACTTGAAAACTTAAAAAAAGTTAAAGAAAAAGTTCAAGAATTAAGGGAAAAAGTTAGAAAGTTTAAAAATATCCTCAAAGAAGATGCCTTGGCAAAAGTTGGAGAATATGCAAGTGAAATTTTTGAAGAACTGACAGAGGAAAAGTATTCCAATGTAACTGTAAAAGCTAAAGATAATAAAGTTGTTCTTGGAATTGTTTATGATGGAAAAGAGAGAGATTTATCCTTCCTTAGTTGTGGAGAGAGAATAGCACTTGGATTAGCATTTAGACTCGCTCTATCTTTATACCTTGCTGGAGAAATCCCATTACTAATAATGGACGAGCCAACACCATATCTTGATGATGAAAGAAGGAGAAGGCTCGTTGATATAATGGAGCGCTACCTTAAAAAAATTCCTCAAGTGATAATAGTTTCTCACGATGAGGAATTAAAAGATGCCGCAGATAAAGTAGTTAGAATTAGACTTGAGAATGGTGTCTCGAAAGTGGAAGAGGTTGAGGTGTGTTAAAAATGTATCGTCTAATTTCAAAAAATCACGCTGATAAAATTTTAAAAATGCTCACCGATGAACTTAAAGAGGTAGAAAAAATTTTAAATGAAAAAATTGATTGGAAACCTCTACCAGAAAAGAAAGAAAGTAAGGTTTATGCCATTGATGGTAGTCAAGGAAAGTCAAGGCTTAGTGGAACTATTATATATACTGTTGCATCTTATGCCTTTGGTAATGGAAAAAATGCTCGTTTTGTTTATACTAACGCTATGACATACAATCATGGAATTTCCGACCAAATTATTAGGTTGCAGATGGAAACACTTGAAAATATGCTTGGCTCTATAGTTGGAAATAATGAATATACTATATTAATGGATGGAACTCTTACAGGTTCTTTGACGAGACCTCCAGTTTATCCAGAGAGCGTTAGAGGAATAACTACCGTAATGAATGCTTTAGGTGAGAAATGTTTAAAAAAACTTATTGATGATTTTATCAATAGACTTAATTGTCACTATGAAGAACTTGAAAAAAATCTTGAAGAAAAAAGAGAAATATATGATTCTGTAATATTGGCAGATGATGTTGTAGAAGAATATTCAGAATTTTATAATGCTATGGAAGGTTATTCATATAGAGACGCTCCAATTCCAAGTAATCTTAAAAAACTGAAAGTTTCATTAGAAACTCTGATGGAATCTGCTGAAAAAGGGGAGACGATTGAAGATGTTATATATCACTATCTTTCTGAATATGGAGAAGAAAAAACACTAACTATTGAAGATGCTAAAAACACTATCCATGTAGTTTTGAGTTACCTTGAATATCTCTACTCCCTTGAAAGACTTCTCCAAAGAGAACTTATATACATTGCAAAGAGCTTCTACAGTAGGAAAATTACTTCAAAACTTGGCATCAATACAGTTGATGTTCCATTCCTTGATGCATATTTATTAAAAATTTACGGTGAAGAAATTCCGGGATACTATGTTATTTACGACCCAGAAAGAGATTATGAGAAAAAGAATATATCCCACTGCTTACCAAGGGTTTTAAGAAACTACTTTCCAACAGTTCAGGAGTTCATAGAAAAAGGAGTTCCCTCAGCATACATCAGGACGATGAAGGGGGGAGTAATATATTTACTTCAATCTAATAACATAATCAACGATGAACTAATAGGAAAACTTCTATGGCACGAAAATAGTGGTTATATAAGACCTCTTCAGAAGGCTCATGAGGGAGTAAAGATTGAACAACAGACTTTTAAGATAGAACTCGATGCCCTAATGAATTACTTAAAGAGAAAAAATAAAGAGTTGAGAGTTTTCATAAAATATGGTAGGTCTCCTTTGGAGTGATAATTTCTAAATAAAAAATAAAAGAGGGTGATTAATTATATACAAAATAGTTCCAGACACAAACTTTCTAATCTATGTTTTTAAACATAAGATTAACTTTGACTATGAAATAGAGAGGGCTATAAACTCAAAATTTGAAATTGTTATATTATCTCCAGTAAAGGAAGAGTTAGAAAAGTTATTAAATAACCCTAATTTAAAAGGTAAAGAAAGATTAGCTATAAGATTGGCTCTTAATAAAATAAAAAATTATAAAATAGTTAATACTAACTCTGAGAATTATGCAGACGAAGCTATTTTAAAGTATGCCCTACAAAATAAAAATGTTATCGTGGCTACGAATGATAAAGAACTTAAAGAGAAATTGATAGAAAATAATATCCCAGTTATGGTGGTTAGGCAGAAAAAATACTTTGAAGTTTTTGGAATGCTATAAAAAATAGTTTGGTGATTAAATATGAGATTTGGAGTTTCATCATTGGTTTTTTTACCAGAGAGTTTAACATCCTCATTGGAAAAGATTGCTGAGCACAACTTTGACGCTTGGGAGATTGTTTGCGAAGGAACTCATTATTTATCTCCAAAAAACATAAAGTATCTTATGGAGTTAAAAAACAAATATGAAGTTGATATTGTAGTTCATGCTCCTTTTGCTGACTTAAATCCAGCATCTATGAATGAAAGAGTTAGAAGATTAACTGTTGATTGTATAAGAGATGCCATTGAAGGGGCTTTTGAATTAGATTCTGAAGTTGTCGTAGTTCATCCTGGATACATTCCAGAACTTTGGAGTAACTATGTAAATGACATCTTAGATAACAACTTTTCAACTCTCTCAGAAATCGTAGAAATAGCAGAAGATTATGGAATAAAAATTGGCCTGGAAAATATGCCAAATTATAAAGGGCTCTTAGGAACTACTCCTGAGTCTTTATTAGAAATTGTTAAGGACATTGATTCAAAAAATTTAGGAATAACTTTTGATATAGGGCATGCAAATACTGTTGGAAATCCATCAGAATTCGTTGAAAAACTTCAAAACATTGGAATTGGGATAATTCATATTCATGCCCATGACAATAATGGATATGAAGATGAACATTTAAAGCTTGGAGAAGGAAATATTAACTTTATTGAAGTATTGGAAAAATTAAAAGAAATTAAGTATGATGGAATTATTACCATTGAAAATAAAAATATAAGAGACGCTGTAAAAAGTAAGGACATTTTAAAGGAATATTTAGAAATTGCTAATGAAAGATTGTTTGAAAAAATAAAATAAAGGAGTAATTTATTATTTTATTTTTTTGGTTAAATTATTTTTATTTTAATTCTAAAGTTTGGTTATTTTAACCTAAAAAAGATTTTGGTGGAATAAATGTATCTTACAAAAGAGGAGGAAAAAATTTTAGATGGAGAATATGGAGAAATTTTAAGAAAATGTATGAATTTGTTGGTTTCTTTGGGGGACATATATGGGGCTGAAAGATTAATTCCAATAAAATCTGCTCAAATTTCTGGGGTTTCATATAAAACAATAGGAGACATTGGATTAGAATTTTTAGAGGATTTTTCTAAAGAAAATGTTAAAGTTAAGGTTCATTCTACATTAAACCCGGCTGGAATGGATTTAGATATATGGAGAGAATTAGGCATAAGTGAAGAATTTGCTAAAAAACAGTTAAGAATAATAGAGGCGTTTAAAAAAATGGGTGTTGAAATTGGTTGCACTTGCACTCCTTATTTAACTGGAAACCTACCTAAATTTGGAGAACATATAAGTTGGGCTGAAAGTTCAGCTGTGAGTTTTGCAAATTCAGTTATTGGAGCACGAACAAATAGAGAAGGAGGACCTTCAGCATTAGCATCAGCAATTATTGGAAAAACGCCATACTATGGTTATCACTTAGATGAAAATAGAAAAGCAAATTATGTTATAGAGTTAGATATTCAATTAATAAAAAATATTGACAAAGAAGAGAGTTTTTATGGTGCCTTAGGTTACTTAGTTGGAAAAATTGTAAAAAATGGAGTTCCTTATTTTGAAAATTTATACAAACTAAATCCCAATAATGATGACTTAAAATCCTTAGGGGCGGCAATGGCGGCGAGTGGTGGAGTAGCATTATATCACGCTAAAAATTTGACAGCAGAGTGCAAAGTTAAAAATGTTATTGATGACAAAGTTGAAAAGATAACTATTGGAATTGATGATATAAAAGAGAGTTATGAAAAATTAAATACAACAAACGAAGAGCCTGATTTAATTTGTATTGGCTGTCCCCACTGCTCTCTAATGGAAATTAAAAAAATTGCTGAAATGTTAAAGGATAAGAAATTAAAATCTGATTTATGGGTTTGTAGCTCTCTACATATTAAAGCAATAGCAGATAGAATGGGATATACAAAGATAATTAAAAAGGCAGGAGGAAAAATAATTAAAGATACTTGTATGGTTGTCTCTCCAATAGAGGATTTAGGTTATAAAGTTGTTGCTACAAACTCTGGAAAGGCATCTGTTTATTTGCCAAGTTTTTGTAAAAGTGAGGTAATTTTTGATGATTTAAAAAATATAATAGGGAAATAATGTTAAATCCAATAATATTAATTTTAGCAGTTATTTTTGATAAAATAATTGGAGAACTTCCTGAAAAAATTCATCCAACTGTTTGGATAGGTAAATTAATATATTCCTTAGAAAAAATATTTAAATCTACAAATAGCAAAAATAGATATAAGGATTTTTTATTTGGTTTTATAATTACTTTAATAACAATATCTGTTGTTGCTATTATATCAATCTATGTAGAAAAAATTGTTTTATCTCTATATTTTCCTTTAAACTATATAGTATATGCTTTTTTACTATCAACAACTATTGGATATAAATCTTTATTCGATTTTTGTAAAAAGCCAATTTTGTATATTAAAGAGGGCAACATTGAAAAAGCAAGAGAGGCTGTTCAGCATATTGTAAGTAGGGATGCATCTAAGTTAGATAAGGAGCATATTCTCTCTGCCACTATAGAAAGTTTGTCTGAAAACATAACTGACAGTATAATTGGAGCTTTATTTTATGCAATTATTTTTGGATTGCCTGGGGCTTTTGTTTATAGAGCAATAAATACATTAGATGCTATGATAGGTTATAAAAATAAAAAATATCTATGGTATGGAAAAATTGCCGCGAGATTGGATGACATAGTAAATTTTATCCCTTCAAGAATATCTGGACTATTATTAATAATAACTGCTCCATTTTACAAAGGAAATATAAGAAAGGCAATATATGGATTTTTAAAGGAATCTAATAAGGTAAGTTCTCCAAACTCTGGCTATACAATGGCTACATTGGCTAATGCTTTAAATATAACATTAGAAAAAATAGGATATTATAAATTGGGTTCTGGAAAAATAGACATTGAAAAATCTCTAATGGCTTTTAAGGCAGTTGATTTTACAGTAATTACATTTTTAATAATTTACAGTTTAATCTGGTGGATACTATGATGAATAAATCTCTTTATCCATCAGAAGTTCCAGATGATAGATTTGAGGTTTTAAATAATCTTAAAGATAGTCAAAAGCCTATTAAAATTTTAATACTTGGAGGATTAAACAGTGGTAAAACTACTCTAACTACTTTTTTAGCTAATGAACTTTTAAATTTAAATTATAGAGTGGCTATAATTGATTGTGATATTGGACAAAAAAGTATTTTACCACCAGCAACTATAAGCTTATCATTTCCAAAAACAAATTTTAGCAATTTGTATGAACTTAAACCTTATAAAAGTTACTTTGTTGGTTCAACTACTCCAATTCAATTTTTTGGAGATATAGTTGTAGGAACTAAGTTGCTGTGTGATTATGCAGAGGATAAGGCAGATGTTGTTATAGTTGATACCACTGGATTAATAACGGGCTCTGGAGCTGATTTAAAGAGGATGAAAATAGAAATGATTAAGCCAGATATTATAATAGCTCTGCAAAAAAGAAATGAACTTAAATCTATATTAAAGCCTTTTGAAAATAAAATTAGAATTTTTTACTTAAAAGTTTATGAAAATGCAAAATCATTTAGTAGGGAAGAGAGGAAAGAAATTAGAGCAGAAAAATGGAAAGAATACTTTAAAACTTCAAAAATTTATAATATTGGTTTTAATGATGTAATTATTAGTGGAAGTAGGATATTTCAAGGAGAGAAGATTTTGAAGGATGAAAAATACCTATTAGAATCTCTTTTTAAATGGAAAATACTCTATGGAGTTAAATGTGAGGGAAGATATACAATAGTAAAAAGAGATTTGGCAAATATGGTAAGACAGATTGATAAAAACATTCTATACTACATTGAGCCTGAAAGATTTAACAACTTAATAGTTGGATTAATTGATGAAGAGGGCTTTTGCATTGGATTGGGTATATTAAAAAATATAAATTTTGAGAATGAAACATTAGAGATACTATCCCCCATTAATGAAGATGAAATTAAAAATCTTAAAGAAATAAGGTTTGGAAGAATAAAAGTTAATGAAAATGGAGAAGAACTTGGTTTATTAGATAGAGATTTAATATAATACTTATAGATGTGGAATTATGCTCAAGGAAATATTAAATAAACTCTTTTGGCATCCAAATTATAAGGATAACATAGATAATTTTGAGATTGTTATAATCCATAGAGGAGGTAAAGATAATAAAAAAGTAATTCCATTAAGTGAGGTTAAAATTAAAGGAAATTATTTGTATTTGATATATGAAGATACTTACATTCCACTACATAGAATATTAGAGATTAGAAACAAAAAGACTGGTGAAATTTTGTATAAGAAATTAGGTTTTTAAAAATAACAACAACAAACCTGAAAATATTGCTAAGAAACTTCCATATAAAAATGTTATTTCTGGATTTATTTTCCATAGATAGCCAGCTATCAAACTTGCAGGTAAGCTCGTTAATCCTACTACAGTATAAAACAATCCTAAAGCAGTGGCTCTAATATCTTCTGACGATAAATCAGATACATAAGCTTTCTGATTTCCAGCAAATGAGGCATAGGCAATTCCATATAAAGCAAACAACAATATTAAGCTTTTTTGAGAAATAAAGTAAGCAAATCCTAATGAGGTAATTCCATAAAGTATATATCCTAAGGTTAAAACACTTTTTCTTCCAATTTTATCTGATAAAATTCCAAATGGAATTGAAAATGTGGCATAAAAGATGTTATATAAAATATAAAGAGCTATAGGAATTACAACAGCCATCTTTTCATCCACTATCATTAAAAATTCCTGAGCTCTCAAAATATAAAACATATAGCTAAAATTACTTAGAGTAAATATGGCTGAGATTAGAATAAATAGCTTTAACTCTTTTGACAAGTTTTTAATTCCAACTCTAAATCTTATTTTGTTATTATTAGAAACAATCTTTTTTTCTTTAACAAAATATAAAGGAATAATAGAAAAAAATCCAATAACTGCTGCTATTAAAATTATCTGATTAAACTTATATTGAAAAAACAATATAAACAATAGCGAAATAGTAGAGCCTAATATTGCCCCAGCAGTATCAAAAGCTCTCTGTATTCCAAAACCTTTACCCAAAGTTTTAGGCATACTTTCAGATATTATTGCATCTCTTGGAGCAGTTCTTATTCCTTTTCCCATTCTTTCAAGGGATGAAAATATAATTGCCTTTAACCAGCTTTTTGATAAACCTAAGAGGAGTTTAAATATTGAGGATGTTAAGTAACCTAAAATGACAAAAATCTTTCTTTTTCTTATTTTATCTGAATAATAACCAACTAAAACCATCAAAATATTTGAGATAAGCTCCCTCAATCCTCCAACTAAGCCAATTGATAAACTACCTCCTCCTAAACTTGTAATAAGCATTGGTAAAATTGGCATTATCATCTCACTACTCATATCATTCAAAAAGCTTGTAAATCCTAACAAATAGACATTTTTAGATAATTCCTTAGTATTCTTTTGTAAATTTTGTTTTTCCACATTTCTCACCATAAAATAATGATGAAAAAGTTAAATAAAATTTTTTCAGTTTATATTCTTAATTATAAAATTAAAAAATAGTAATTTTTGTGAGAGTCTTATTAAGTAGAAACTTTTTTTGCAATATATCCTCCTACAAACCCTATTAATCCTCCAACTATTGCAGATATGATAATGGCAATATTATTATTTTCTTTTGTAGATTCTTCAGCATTAACAATGTTCTCATTTGTATTAATTATGTTAATTTCATTATCAAAACTCTCTTTGATTCCTTTATTATCTTTATTCAACTCTTTTACTATATCTATATCCATTTGAGCATAGTAAGAGCTATATTTATAGTACATAATCTTTAATAAACTATCATTTAAACTATTAGCATATTCATAATAACCAAGGGCTGATATTGGATTTATTCCTATAGTTTCAGCCATATTTATTTTATTCTTTGAAAAACTGTCTAAGTAATTTAAATAATCTTTATCCTCAAATATAACCAATGGAATCTCTGCCTCTACACATGTATCTATACTTTTAGCAATTGTTAATACATAATCTCCTTCATTGTATGCTTTTTTAGCAGATTCTAAATCATCTAAAACGTCGTCACTTACTAAATTTGGATATAATGTCTCAACATATGTTGTAATTGTCTCAGCATTATCTAAATATTGCTGAGCCAAAGATTTTAGAGAGGATTCATTTATTATTTTATTGTTGCTATCATTACAATTAATTTCACATAGTGTAACCCACCAAATTGCACTTTCTCCTCTCAATTTTGCAAAACTACCATATTTTATTGCATCTTCATAGTTTCCTAAGTAGTAAGATTTCCATGCCTTATCTAATAAACTCTCAGCCTCAGATATTCTAACCCTTCCAGATAAAATTTCTTCAAAGTTATTTAAAGTTAAATTTTTTGAATAAACTACTTTTTTATCATAATCTATTTGATTCTGAACATTGTTAAGATATGTTTTAATATCTTCTTCTCCTGTAAGATATTTTATTGTATGGTCGATTGTTTCTAATTTAATTAGTGCGTTAAATGCTGAACATGTTGCAGAATAATATTTTTCATCCATATATTCATCGTTTGCCTTATCTAATAATTTTTTAGCTTCTTTTAATTCAGATGATAGTTTATTTTGATAATTGTAACCAAAATATTCGTTATTTAATTCATTGGAGATATTATCATATTTCTCATTTGCTGTTTTTAATATCTTATCACATAAATCTTTCATTATTTTTTGATATTTTTCTTCAATAATTGGATTTTCAGGATATTTCTTCATAGTAATCTTTTTATTTGTAAAGTATGGAAGTGCTTCATAAATACTTCCAACCTCTATAACTTTAACTCCTAACTTTTCTCCAAATTTAACAGCGTCTATTTTCATATTATTTTCAGTAACATATCTTTGCCCTTTTGGGATTAACATAATTGTACAGTTTGCCTTTTTAGCGGCTTCTATTTTTTCTAATATTCCTCCTACTGGACCAATACTTCCATCTGGGTTTATAGTCCCAGTCATCATAACATTGTGGTTAATGCTCCAATTCATTAATGCACAGATAATTCCAATAGTCATTGTTGCTCCTGCTGATGGTCCTCCAACTACTGGAACATCACTTCTTACAGTAATATAGACATTATATTTATTCATATCCTTTCCAGTAATCTCTCCAGCAACTTTTGCCGCAATTCTTGCTGAACCTTGCATATCTAACTGTGTTAATGGTAAAGTATCCATAAAAACATGTCCATTTCCTTTACTCACATTTATTTGTATACTTATAGGGACCCCTTCTGGACCCATATCAGTTAAAGAAACTGCTGGAGCCTTTATAATTACAGCAAAAGTAGTATTTAATAATATAAATAAGAATAGCAATGTTAGTAGTTTTTTCATAATTTCACCTAAGTCCAATTATTTTAAAATTATTTTTAAAGACACTATTGAGTTATATTATTATATATTATTTTTCCTACATTCCACATTATGATTTCAAAACGAAAAATATATATATGTCTTATACCCAAATACTGTTTGCTTTCTTAGTGCGGGGGTGGCCCAGCCTGGTACGGCGCGGGACTGCTAATCCCGTTGGGCATCGCCCAGCCCGGGTTCAAATCCCGGCCCCCGCGTCATGCTTTTTCTCTTTTATTTGGGATTATTTGCTTAAGTCCTACAATATTTTACTCTCCTTTTATGTAATATCTCAATGAATCTTTGAAAGGACTATATTTTGATATTTTTGATATAGTAGATATTATATAGTTATAAGATTTTAAATATGGGTATATATAAATATTTCTATAAATTAAATTATGTAAAATTAAGCAAAATGTGAAACTATGAAATTTAGAAAATTAAAAAAAAGAGAAATTGATTTGATAAAAGAGGAGTTATGTAGTTATACTGAAAAAAGTTACGCTAATAATTTCAAATATGAAAATTTAGTTGTTTTAGAGGGATATTGGTTAACTGTTTGCTACACCAATGAAGAAACAATAAAAAATTTAAATAAGTTTGAGGAGATATTTTCAGTAGGAAATATATTTGGTGAAATTAAAAGAAAATTTAGATTATCTTTAGAGGGCTTTACATTAATATCTCCCTATATAATAAATAACTATGCAGTTGTAAATAAAAGAGGTGAAACATTATTTTTATATGGAAGAGATATATTTAAAGAGTCAATTATAGAGGTTAAGGGCTCTGGGAGAATAGTTGTCTTTAATGAAAATAAAGAAGTTTTAGGTATAGGATTTTTAGAAAATAATATTATTAAAAATATAAAAGATAAAGGATGGTATTTAAGAGAAGGAGGATAATTTATAGATACCATATAACTAATTTAGGTGAAATTAATGAAGTCTAAGGAATTAGCTCAAAAAATTTTATATGATATTTACAAAAATTTAGATGAATTTTCAAAGGACATAATTAGAGGAGATCTTGCTGAAATTGAATTTAAAGGATTTTACATAAAAGGAAAAAATGGGGAGAAAGTTTATATTAGAAATTTAGAAGATTTTAAAAACTTGGAAGATTTTGAAGTAGAAATGAGAAAGTATAAATTAAAAAGTATTAATTTAAAAAACTTAGACGATGGTTTAATGATTATTAATTTATCTTCGAGAGTTAGTAAAAACTACAAATTTGAAGGGAATAATTACTCAATAGTTTATCCTTCAAATAACAACACAACAATAGAACTTAAAGAGAGAATGTTAAAATGGATGGAGTTAAATGATGAAGAATTAGATGAAAAGATTATTGAATTTGATACTAAAATTAACAATATACTTGAAGATTTATTGGAAAATATAAACATAAAAGAAGAAATATCAGTTTATGTAGATGTGTTTATGGATATAAATAAAATAGAGAACTTTGTAGAAAAATATGATGATGACAAAATAATAATTTGGATACATCCTGTATTTTTATTCTCAAATGATGATGTTTTAAGAGGACTTTTGGCTTATGAACTTTCAAAATTTAAAAGTAAAGTGTTAGAGATAGGATATAGAGATGTTATAAAATACTGTAAGGAGTTGAAAAAATTAACTAACAAAAAGCCAAAGATTCTCGAAAAAATCAAAAATATTGCTAACAAATATGGAGACACAGATTCATTAAACTTAATTAACGAAATTGAAAATGAATAAAAAATAAAAAATTAGTTGTTATTCTCATTCGCCAACTCTTTTATATTTTCTCTATTGGTAAATAAAAGTTTTTTAAAGAAATATTCTTTTAACTCCTCCAAACCAATTCCTTTATCAGCAGATATTTTAAATATTTTCTCCACTCCTATTTCTTTTAACTTTTCCTCTATATTTTTAATTTTTCCTTCATCCTCAACTAAATCAATTTTATTTATTGCTACAACAATAGGAACCTTAAATAATTCTTTTATCTCTTTTAATAAATTTAATTGCTCTTCAATTGTATAGCCGCAAAACTCACTTGCATCTATAATAAACAAAATTAAATTTGCTAAATAGTTTAATGCCAATATTGCCTGCAACTCTATATCATTTCTTTCATATAATGGACGATCTAACAATCCAGGAGTATCTACAATCTGAATATCTTCCATATATCCCATATTTATTCCTTTAGTTGTAAATGGATAGTTGTTTATTTCAACATCCGCCCCTGTCAATTTTTTTAACAATGTGGATTTTCCAACATTTGGATAGCCAGCGATTACAACAGTTGGAAGATTTTTGAATGTCGGTAAATTTTTCAATTTTTCTCTTGCAACTGCCACAAAAGCCATTTCTGGGTGAATTTGATTTAATATTGACTTTACTCTCCCAACGAATTCTTTTCTTAATTTTCCTGCCTGTTGTGGAGTTCTTGCTTTTCTAATCTTTTTAGCATACTCATTACCTAATTTTCTAACTAATTCAGATGCCCACTTAAATGCACCCAATGACTTTTTAAATTCATCTACTCCTACTAAAACTTCAACCATTTCCTGATAAAATTTAGGTAGTTTTCTTACTGGGGGAGTTTTATCTATAACTTTTTGTAAATTGTCTGCCACAACTGACGCAATAGTTCTCACTTTATGCTCCTCTACATATCTCGCCTTTAACAACCAAGGTAATTCTTTTTTTCTCATTTCATTGGCTACTTTTTCTCCCCTTCTTAATGCCTTAGCCATTAATTCATCAGGCATCAATATAGTAGGCATTTTTTTAAAAGGATTTTCTTCTTTACTCATAGATTTCACCACATTTTAGTTTAAAATTTTAAAAATTCAAAAAATTTAATATAAATTATATCAAAATCATTAAAAACTAAAACAACAAACCTAATAAAAATAAATTACTCTTTGTTTAAAATTTTTACAACTCCTCTATTTCCATCAACTATTATTATATCTCCTGTTTTTATTTTTTCTATATCTACTTTATCAACCAATGGAATTCCTCCTAAAATAGCACCTGTGGCTACAATAGGCTCACATTCTTTATTAACTATCCCTTTTAAAATTCCTCTTTTTGCCAAACCATATATAACATAAGAACCAACAGTGCTTCCTTTCCCATAAGGAAATACAAAAATTTTTCCTTTCAATGATTGTCCATATATGTCGCTATCTTTATCTATAACATTTCCCTCCTTATCAACTCCTCCCAAAAAAGAGAAGGGTTTGTTTGAGACAATTGCAATTCCCTTAACAACTCCTTTTGATATACTTCTACCTTTTAATTCCATAAAAATCCCTAATTTATTCAAAAACTATTTTATTTAAAACTTTTTCACAATAGTAACATCTAATTTTTAATGGATTTTTATTTTCAATTATAAATTTTCCTTTAATATTTTCTTTATTTGTTATACAGTTTGGATTTGTACATTTTAGTGTTCCCTCTATATTGTCAGGTATTTGTGGTTTAAGTTTCTTAACAACATTTCCATTTCTTATGATATTTATAGTTACATCAGGAGAAATTAAAGATATTTTATCAACATCCTTCTTTTTTAATTCAATTCCTTCAATTTTTAGAATATCTTTTTTACCCTTCTTTTTTGAAGGAACATTTATTGCTATCATTACAGAGGTTTCATTAGGAATGTTTAAAATTTTATATACCATTAACGCTTTTCCTGCATCTATGTGATCAATTACAGTTCCATTTCTAATTTTTTTTACTTTGAGTTCACTCAAAAGATCACCAAGGTGTTATTTTTCTTCATTTTGTTCTATATTTTCATTTTCTTTGGTATATTCTTCGGGAACATATTCTTCATATAGTTGCTCTTTAATTTCTCTTCCTATATGTTTTGGATGATATTTATCAAAATCAGCCTCCAACTGTCTTAACACTGAGTCTAATGATTCCTTTAATATATCTATAAATTCCCATCTTTCGTGCTCTGAAATATATGCGATATCTTCTCCTTCTGCTTCTAATTTATTAGGTAATGAAGCTTTTGGTCTACCTTCTCCAACATACAACTTATTTGGAGTTTTTACATATGTTGTAATTCTATAATATGGAACTCCTCCCTTATCTCTATCTTTTTTAATATTTATCTTTATCCAGTGAATTTTTCCTGCCTGTTTAACCATCTTTTTGACTTCTGTTGCAATAATTCTTTCTGCAAGATCTTTAACTTCTGGATCTAACATTCCATGAATTTCTACTTCAATCATTGCCCCTTTCTTCAAATCAGCTATATACTTTATAATGTCTAACCTTGTAACAATTCCCTTTAAAGACTTACCTTTTACAACAGGAACTCCCCTAATATCATACTCTTGCATAACTCTTGCCGCATCTGCTGCACTTGCATCTACATCAACAGTTATTAATGGGGTATTCATAATTAACTTAACTGGCTGTCCCATTCTTGGAACTTTTTCTCCTTTTACTTCTCCATAAGTCATTCTTCTTTTTGGTTTGTAAATCTTTTTGATAATATCTACCTCAGTAACCATTCCAACAGGATTTCCTTCATCATCAACAACTACCAACCTACCAATGTTATTATCTCTCATTAATGCTCTTGCCTTACCAATAGAATCATTTTCATTGATTGTTATTACATTTCTCGTCATTATCTTTGTAATTTTAGTATCTTTCATTATCTTTGATCTTGCGGCTCTTGCCATAATGTCATAGTCAGTAATTATCCCTACTAATTTTCCTTCATCATTTACTATTGGTGCTGCTCTTTGCCCACTTTCAAGCATTTCACATACAGCGTCTAAAACAGGAGTATCTTCGTGTATGTAGTGTGGCTTATACATTAATGTTCTAACTTCTTCCTGAACTGATGATGCTAATAACAAATCTCTTATACTTATTAAATAGTATTCCTCTTTATCATCTTTCTTATCAACTACAATTAAATGGTGAAAGCCATTCTCTTCCATTATACCTATTGCTTTTGATATTGGAGTTTCAGGAGTTACTGTAACTACATCTCTTGTCATTATTTCCTTTACTGGCTCTGTAAACATTTATCCCACCTTATGTGACTGTCTTTTCCAATGTTTTTCTATTTACTTACAATTTAAATTAAGATAATTAGCATTTATAAAACTATCTATCAGAGGCTATAATTTATATAAGTTCCCATACCTAATTAAATGGTTATTTCATCTATTTTTACTTTTTTATATGCTTTTCTATCCGCCCAGCATTGAATGCAAATTCCTACTGGTAATGAGGCAGTATGACATCCAGATATTTCAATAAATACATCTAAGGCAGTTATTTTGCCTCCCAAACCCATAGCCCCAATACCCAATTTATTTATATCTTCTAAAAGTTCCTTTTCCAATTTTGCTATATTTTCATCTTTATGTCTCTCTCCTATATTTCTTAACAATGCTTTTTTAGCTAATTTTAACGCTACATCAGATGTTCCTCCAATACCTATACCAACAACTATTGGAGGGCATGGCTTTCCTCCAGCATTTGCAACAGTTTCAAGGACAAATTTCTTTATTCCTTTAATTCCCTCTGAAGGAGTAAGCATCTTTAAAGCACTCATATTTTCGCTACCAGCACCTTTTGGGAAAACAGTTATTTCTATCTCCCTATCTAAGTTTTTATCAAACTCAATATTTATAAATGGAGCATTTAAACCAACATTAGTGCCAAAATTTTCTCTCGTCAATGGATGAACTACATTAGGTCTTAATGGAATTTCCTTTGTTGCTCTTTCTACTCCTTTTTTAATTTCTTCAATAATTTTCATAATTTCTGATGAATTTATGTTTTTCCCAATTTTTAAAAATATTATTGGAACACCAGTATCTTGACATAGTGGAATCTCTTTTTCCTCTGCAATTTTGTTGTTTTCTATGATTGCTTTTAAAATGTTTTTTGATATGCCTTCTTCTTTATTATAGGCATCTTCAATAGCTTTTTTAACATCATCTGGAAGATATATAACAGCCTCCTTAAACAATTCAACAACAATATCAGAGATTTTCATTCTTTCACCTAATTTTGAGTTTTTTATTTTTTTGCTTATATTAAATTCTCTTCAATAACTCTTTTGGATAATGTAATAAAGTATTTTCCAATTCTTTATGTGTTAATCCTGCTCCTAAACCAACTTTTTTTGCAAACTCAACATCAATTAAATCATCTGGTGAATGTGCATCAGTATTTATTAAAGTTTTTAATCCAAATTCTCTTGCAATATTGGCAACAAAACCATTTGTTATATTATGCCCTCTTCTTGAAGTAATTTCAACAAATATATCATTTCCTTTTAAATTTTCAGCAGTTTCTTTATCAATAAATCCTGGATGAGCTAAGATATCAACATCTTCAGATATTGATGCATAATAATTAGTTTTTTCTTCAACCGGCTCAACTACTGTCTCTCCATGAACAACAACAATCTCAGCCCCCAAATCTTTAGCTTTTTTTGCCAACTTTGGAATAGATTTTGGAGGAATGTGAGTTAGCTCTACACCAACAATAACTATAATATCCCAGTATTTTTTTAATTCTTCTTTTGTAATAGTAGTTTTTTCAATTAATTCCTTATAGTTGCTAAAATCAGCGTGGTCAGTTATTGCTATTGCCTTATGCTTTAAAACCATAGCCCTTCTAACCAATTCAGAAGGAATTAATTCTCCATCGCTAAATACAGTATGTGTATGAAAATCATACCTCATCTTATCACCAATTGTTTGATATAGAATTTAGATTAAATATCTTTATTAAGATTTTTCAACATAATCTGGCTTAATTATATTAATATTTTTTAATTGATAATTAGTCCTAAATGGTGAGTTTTATTATGAACAGTGAAAAAATAGAGAAACTAAAATCAATATTAAAAGAACTTGGGATAGATACTGCAAGAGAATTAGAGGAAAATGTTGATTTGCAGTATTTGTATTTAAAAAATCTCCAAAAAAATCTTAAAGATGATGAATTATTTATTAAATTGGTTATTCTCAATGCATTGGTTAGTTATCAACTATCGTCAACAGGAGAACTCTGGTGGAAAGAATTTTCAAATTATTGGTCGAATAAAGAGATTATAGATGATATTTTTAAAGAATATAAGGATTTTTTATTAAATTGTAAAAGTAATAGAAGACTTTTAAATATAAAAATGAAGAGAATTGATAAGATAAAACCTTTCTTAGAAAATCTAAATATTGAAGATATTAAAAAATATTACAAAAATATGAATATTTTTAGGAATCATATAGCAAACCAGTTAAAAACAAAAAAAGAATCTAAGACAGTAGTATTTACAGTTAAAATGTTTGGATACGCATCAAGGATCTCGTTTAATAACTTCATCCAATACCCTATGGAAATAGAAATACCAAAAGATAGCAGAATTGAAAAATATACAAAAAAATTCACTAACGAAGAACCAATAAAATTTTGGAAAAAAATTGGTAAGGAAACTAATATTCCTCCACTACATATAGATTCTATTCTTTGGCCTGTTCTTGGAAAATCTTATGAAGTTAGGGAAAGATTAAAAAAATACTGTAATAAATCAGATTTAATTTTTAAGTTGGTGGAGTTGTAAAACCTTAAAAAAATGAGTTATTTATTTTATTTATTTTTTTGGATGATTGATACAAACACCTCTAACTTTGATATTATTACTTTTTATAATTTCAATAACATCTTTTATATACTTCTCAGCTTTAACTTTATCAGAGAGTACTTCATAGCTTTCTGGATAATTTTGTTTTAGCCATTTTCTAAACTCTTTACCGCTTGCCCTTAAGTTTAAAAACTCAAACCAGTAAAAATCTGTAAAATTTTTCGTTTCTTTGATTAATTCTCCAACATCAACTAAATTTGGAATTATTGGTGAGATAAAAGCATAGTTCTTAATACCATTTTCATGAAGTATTTTTAAAGCATCCATCCTTTTTTCAGTTGTGGGATAGAAGGGTTCTATTTTCTTTTTAATATATTTATTAAATCCATTTATTGTTAAACCTACTTCTATATCTTTAAACTCTTTAAAAACATCTATATCTCTTAAAACTAAATCAGATTTTGTTAAAATTCCTAATTTAATGTTTTTATTCATACTCTTTAAAATATCTCTTGTAAGTTCTAATTTTTTCTCAATTGGTTGATATGGATCGCTAACACTACTCATATAGACTTTTCCTTTTACATTTTCTTTCTTAACGAGTTCTGGAAGATTTTCTTTAACAACAATCCACTCTCCCCATTTCCCATATTTATACCATCTACACATAAATTTAGCATAGCAATACATACAACTATACTGACAACCAACATATTGATTTATAACATAATCTGCTCCTGGAATCTTGGTTGGAGTGAAAGATTTTTTAGCTTTTATTTTAATGAGTTTTAGTTTCATACTAATACCCATATAAATTTAGAATCTTCAAAATAATAATTAAGCTTTACTTTATATAAAAAAGATTAAAGATAGGACTTAAAACCATCCATGTTTTGGACCAAAGAGAATATAGAAATCATTCCCAGCCCAAGCATATATATACTGCTCATATTTATGGACATGACAATAGCATTCATCTTCTCCATATACAAATTCTGGAGTAAATGGAACATTAAATGTCATGTCATAAGTTAAATTAAGATACAGTTTTTCATTACCATTCTCATCATATAATGTAACTTTAGATACATTATAGATATCTACTTTTCCGTCATATCCTATTATAAGTTGCTCATCATAAGTGTTATACATTGGTGAGAATGCTACAACATTTGGAAATGTTTTGTCTGACTTATAAACTAAAGCAATTGGAACATTTTTGTCATTTTCGTCATATTTACTAAATATCTCTATCCAGTAGAACTTATCATCATTGTATATTACAAGATTGCCATTATAATCTACACCATTATATTCTTCAATGACTGTTTTTCCTGGGAAATTTTTAAGTAAGGTATATAATTTTCCAGGTCCATAATCATAATAGCCATCTGTATCATAGAGATAAAGACCGCTATCAGTTCTTATGAGCATTCTACCATAAGGTAATCTATAGACTGCAGTTATACTCTCTGGTAACGAAATAACTGATGGCTCTACTTTAGGAATCTCGTTATTTTCTGCCCCAAGTTGATCAGCAGTATATGTGAATATATACAACTTGTCTCCTTTCCATGCTACGAGATAGTAGTTATCTCCACTATATGAACTAATCCAATTTACACCATCTGCGTCTATATTCCAAGTTATATATTTAGGATATTCAGTATAATATATACTTTCATCGTTTAACTCTAATTCACAGCTTTTCCCATAATCATATGGAAGGAGATAAAGATTTCCATCTTTGCCCGCCATAAATATATTATATGAAGAGTAAAAACCTATAGTAAAATCCTTTGGAGTAGTTGGGAGTATATAAATATTGCTTATTACATCATACTTATTTATTGGTTCCTTATCTTCACCCAATACTTTTAAACTCTCTCCAACTTCACTAATTCCTATTAAACAATTTCCATATGCTAAATAAAGTCCTGGTAAGCCACATGGCTCATACGTTCTTGTTTGTAACCAATCGTGAATATTTTTATAATCAGGAGTTTTTTTAAGATGAACTCTAACTCCCCAAAGGTCTTCAATTTGAGTATTTTCTATATCAAAGTTATCAAAGACTTCTTTAACCTCGCTTTCAATAGGATTTTTTTCAATTTCATTTTTTGAATTTGTTTCTGTCTCAAAACTTTGCTCTGAACGTTCACTTTCATAGGTTTGTGTTTCAGATTCTTCATAAGATTTGTCTTCATTATAAGTATTGGTTTGTTCATATTCATTTGTTTCATAAACATAATTTGAGGTTTCATCAATTTCTGAAGTAGTTTCAACATTTACAGCGGGTTCTGTATTTTCATTTATCTCCCCAACTAATGCATAGTATTTACCATCAACTCCCCAGAAATATGTATATACTTTACCTGTACCTACGTCAATAAAGGCATAACCTATTTTGACTTTTTCAGGCAATGATAAACTACCTTCATATTCTGTTGTCATAGAATCAACATCATACACATCATATACATCAATTTTATTATCCTTAAATCCAAAGAGTTTAAATTCTTTTGAGTCATATCCTACGAAATCATATCCTTTTAAATTTAATTCCCCTGTCTCATCTATTTTACCATTTTTTATAAATAGAATCTTCCCATTTTTACCATTATAGATAGATAATGTATCTTTATCATAACCTGGATCTACATAGAGACGAGCATTTGTAGGGATTTCTGTAGTTGAGGTTTCCTTAATGTTCTCAAACCCTTGGGTAATATCAAAAATATATAATTTATTTTCAGTTAGAACATAAATTGCATGCCCTCCAACAACTACATTTTTTATTTCAGAATCAAATGTAAATGTTTTTGGTTCTGGCTTTATTCCATTATTCTCAAAAAGTTCATTTAGTTCATGAGCACTTAGCCCTATTATCCAAACTTTGTGTTTATCCCATGTTACATAATATGCATAGTTATCATCATAATCTGTCCCTGTGGCTAAGTTGTTTCCCCCAACATTCCACGAAATATCATTTTTAATTTTTCCAAAGTATATGATTTTTTTATTTAAAAGACTTTTATCTTCTTCATCTTTTTCATTAGGCCACATCATGATATTATCACTATCATATTGAACTAAGTGAAGATTTCTATTACTATCTAAAATGGCTATGGACTCTCCCCCCGTAGCAAAATCTACTACATTATTGTATGGTATTCTAAACACAAACCATGGATATGGATTTTTTTCATCTTCCTCAGCGTAGGAATATAACACATCCCCAGCACGGTCATACATATACAAATAACCATTTTTATAAAACCATACTCTATCATATACATCATAAAGAAGATCTTCAGAATCAGATTTCCATTGGGCATTATCTACCCACAAATATAGTCCTTTTATATAATCATTTGATATAAACCCTAAATGAGTATTTTTATAGAGATTTTCAAGGTCTGATATTGAAGATATTTCATTTTTCGTAGATTCCTCTATATTTTTTATGTTATGCTCCTCATGCCCAGACACTGAGGTTGATGATGCAGATTCAGTAGATTGTTCATTTACTTCTGACTCACTTACACAACCACTCATAACAACTATTACACCTATAAATAATATAAAAAACGCAGTTATTACTTTATTACTCATAATTTACACCCCATAAATCCCATAGGCGCCTAAAACGCTATTTACAATTTTAGAGTTTCCATTTTAGTATATAAATATTTTTCTCTTTACAATTTTAGATAATAAAAATTATAAAAATTAATGAATGATTTATAATATAAATAATAAAAATAAATTTTAATTTATATTTTAGTTTATATGAATATAATAATTAAATACTTTTTAAATCTTTGTTTAACTATAATTAGAATTGGAGGTGATAATGTGATTATAATACTCGACTTAAATGGAACAATAGCAACAGATGGAGTTATAAAGGATTCAACGAAAGAAAAAATAAAAGAATTATGTAAAAATTATCAAATTTTTATATTATCTGCTGATACATTTGGAACATTGAAATATATAGAAAGAGAGTTAGGAGTAAAAGGAATAAAAATCGACAAAGAAAAGTTTAAAAGTGAAAAAATAGCAAAAAATGAAATTTTGAAGGAGATTAGAGAAAAATATAAAAATGAAAAAATTGTAGCCTTTGGAAATGGGGCTAATGATGAATTATTATTAAAAAATGCTGATTTAGGAATATGTGTTTTGGGAGATGAAGGGGCTTGGACTAAAACTCTATTAAATGCTGACATTGTTGTTAAAGATATTGATAACGGTTTAGATTTAATTTTAAAGGAAAAAAGATTGAAGGCTACAATGAGAGATTAAACTAAAATGGGAGAATATGTATAGCATAAAAATGAGGGCATCAAAAGATGGAAAACACATTTCTGGGGCTGAAAGAATTGTAAATAAGGAAGAGATTGAAGAAGTAGCAAAAGAATTAATAAGAAGAGCTTTAACACATGAAAATGGAACACCTGATTTTATAAATCTAAAAATTGAGGAGATTAAGGAAAATATAACTTATATCAACCACTTGCCAATAAAAACAATAGAATGTAAAAATAAAGAAGAGGCAAGAGAAAAGGCAAGAGAGTTATTAAGAAATGAGGGCATTCCAGATGAATTAATAGATTATGCATTTGAGATTATTGATAAGGGAGGAATGAGGGGGGCGGCAATTTTAAATTTAAGAGGGGAGAGGTTAGAGCCAGATAAAGAAAGGGGAGTTAGAGTAAAAAATATTGATACAACTAAAGAACTAAAAGAGAAGATTTTAAAAGAAAATTTAGGAACAGAAAGGACTGTTGATGCCATTGCAATAGCATCTAAGGTTATTCATTTGGGAGTTATAGCTGAGTTATGCACCTCAGATAATAAAAGTTACACAACTGGTTATGTTGCAACTAAAAAGGGCTATTTTAGGATTACAAATTTAAAAGAATATGGAGAGAATGGAGGAAGAGTATTTTTTGTTAAAAATGATGTTGATATAGATGATTTGATATATAAATTAGAAAACAAGCCATTTATTATAAAATAAAAAGGGATTTTTATGTTTAGAGAAAAATTAAAGAGAGAGATTGAAGTCATAAAAAACAATGGATTGTATAGATTTTTGAGAGAAAAAGGAGATAATATTTTAGATTTTTCTTCAAATGATTATCTATGCCTATCAAAACATCCAGAGGTTATTGAAGCTGTGAAAGAAGGGCTAAAATATGGTGCTGGTTCAACTGGCTCAAGATTAACATCTGGAAATATAAACCATCAAAGATTGGAAGATAAAATAGCGGAGTTTAAAGAAACAGAGAGATCTTTGGTTTATTCATCTGGATATGCTACAAATGTTGGAGTTATCTCTGCATTATGCAAAAAAGAGGATTTAATTTTAAGTGATAAACTTAATCATGCATCTATCATTGATGGTTGTAGGTTGAGTAAAGCTGATGTTTTGATTTACAATCATTGTGATGTAAATCATTTATACAATTTAATTGAAGAGAATTGGAAAAAATATAATAATTTATTCATCATAACTGACGGCGTTTTTAGTATGGATGGAGATATAGCCCCACTTAAAGATTTAAAGAAGATAACGGATGAATTTAATGCCATTTTAATTATTGATGATGCACATGGGACAGGAGTTTTGGGAAATGGGAAAGGAAGTTTAAAACATTTTAATTTAAAACCTTCTGATAATATTATACAAATTGGGACGTTATCAAAGGCAATTGGTGGTTTGGGAGGATTTGTTTGTGGAATTGAGGAAGTTATAGAGTATTTAATAAACACTTCGAGGAGTTTTATTTTTTCAACCGCTCTTCCCCCTCATGTTGTTGAAGGTTGCATTAAGGCATTTGAGATTATTGAGAGGGGAGAGGTTGTTAAAAAACTTCAAAAAAACATAAAAATAGCAAATGAGATTTTTAAGAAAAATGGATTTATTAAGAAGGATAATTTAACTCCAATTTATCCATTCATTTTTAAAGAAAAAACTATGGAGATAGCAGAGCATTTAATAAAAAATAACATCTTTTGTGTTGGAATTAGATATCCCACAGTTCCTAAAGGTTCAGAGAGGATAAGGATAAGTATAAATGTTGGACATAAAAAGGAGGATTTTAAGTTGTTGTGTGAGAAGATTAAAGAAGTTTATTAAAATCTTCCAAATCAAACACTAAATAATCTTTAAGATTTTCTTTGTTTTTAATTTCTTTTCCTATGATGGCATAGTATATTTCATAATCACTCAATCCAACGAGTTCTGATTTTCTTTCTAAATTATTGAGTATTTTTTTAACTTCCTTATTATTCAAGTTCTTCCATTTAACTTCAACAAATAATGCCTTTTTCTCATTTTTATTTAAAGCAATTAAATCAATTTCTTCTCCTTTTTTCCACCATCTTCCAATGTTTAAAAATTTAAATGGCAATTTGTTCATTTTATTTAACTCAATCAAAAATTCCTTAGCAACTTTTTCAAAAACATTAGACGAAATGCTTCGCATTTCGTTGCTCTCCGCTTCGCTCCGAAAGCCTAAATATTGATTATAGTCAGCTTTTATTTCATCAATCTCAAAAATTCCCTCTTCAATTGCAGATAGGTTTGGAAAAATGTATCTAAAATAAAATGTAATAAAATTATCCTTAATGTAGTATCTTCCTTTTTTTGTTTTTGGACTTTCAGTTATAGGGATTTCTCTCTCTACAAATTCAACTTCAATCAAGTTTTTTAAATACGGTGTTAAATCTGAATGCTTAATGCCTAAATAATTCTTTATCTCTCCAAGTGTATGATTACCAAATGCAATTGCCTCAAGTATTTTTTTGTAAGTTGTTGGCTCTTCAAACTCATACTTCATCAAAAAATCAACCTCATATCTCAAAAAACTATCAACTCTCTTAATCTCCTCATTTAAATATCTCCAAAATGGAAGTTCTATTTTCTCAAGATAATATGGAATACCATCGGCAAATCCATAAATCTCAACTAACTCTTCCCAAGTAGCGTTAGGGAAAAATTCCTTTAAATGCTTAAACTTTAACGGTCTGATTTTTAAAACGCCTGTTTTTCTTCCATAAAGTGGGGATTTATAACTTAAAACTTTCTCTCCCATCATAGACAGTGAAGAGCCAAGAATAATAAGTTTTGTTTTTGTATTCTTTAAATGAACATCTACTATTCTTTGGAATAGTGATAGAATATTTGGATTTTCTTTAATTAAATTTGGAAATTCATCAATAATTATGATTTTATCATTTAAAATTAAAAAATTAAAATATGCCTCCCAATCTTCTTTGGCATACTCTATTGTTGGAACTACCTTTGATGCATATCTTTTAAAATGCTTTAAATTATCCCCCTCAACTGCTAAATAATAAATATGTTCTATATTTTCTACACTTTTTAATGCTAATTTTGTTTTTCCTATCCTTCTTCTCCCATAAATAACTACAAATTCAAACTTATTACTGTTAAGTTTCTCATTTAGTGCTTTTAGTTCTTCCTCTCTGTTGATGAACATAATAACCACTTAATGATAATTATAATTATAATAATTGAGATTATCATTTTTATATGTTCGTGTAAAAATATATCATTAAAAACTTAAATATAATGAGGTAAAAATAGAATACAGAAAGTATTCTAGTATTCTGTTAAAGTGATAGTATGGTATTTAATGTTAAAATTAATGTTAAAAATATTGTGGAGAGATATGGGTATATTAGGATTTTTTTAGGAATATTTGGAGTTTTATTATTTATATTGACAATATATGGGTTAAATGTATTGAATATAATGTATAAATTAGTGGAAAGTATATTAAATTATTGGGATGAAATATCAAGATTAGGCATTGGTTTTTTAACTATTGCAATTATAACCTATTACTTGAAAGCAATTAATATAATGTTCAATATTAGAACTTATCTAAAAAATATGGATACAATAAAATCTACTGAAAATATAAGCGATAAATTAGATAAATTAGAATATAAATATATGCAGTCATTATTTATTTTTAGTATGTCATCAATATTTTTATATTTTATATATAGTTCAATAAATTTACCGATTTCCAATTTTATAATGTTATTATTCATTTTTATAGTACCAACGGTATTTCTAATATTCTTGCAAACATTTAAATTTTATAAATATGCTAAAATTTCTAAAATTATATCTATCTTAGTTTTTATAGGGATTGTAGGCGTATCAATAAAATATTTTCAATATTCGTCGGCATCTTATACATTATTACATTTTTGTTATCTTGGTGGTTTGTTTATAGGGATTGCATATTATTGGAATAATTTAATTTATGAGCTTGGAAAATTTAATTGTTTTATTCAATTTCTGTTAAGAGAGTATAATGAACTAAGAAATAATGCTAAATATTACTTTAAGTTACTTAAAAACCATGTTATTGAAAATTACAACCATTATAAAGATGAAGATATAGAAATAAATCCTAAAACAGACTGTTTTGGAACTTTAAATAAAATAATTACAATTGAAGAAGGATTTAAAAATAAAATCTTACAGAATCATAAAATTATAGCATTATATGGAAATTGGGGTAGTGGTAAGAGTAGTATAATTAGAACATTAATTGAAAGACTTGATGAATCTCGAAATTTTGATGAAATTACTGAAATTAAGAGATTATGGGAATCGTTTAAAGATTTTATTCATATATTAAAACCACCAAAAGAAAAACATGAATCTATAATATGTATTAAATTTGATGCTTGGGAATATGAAAATGAAGAAAACATAGCTTACGCTTTATTATGCCACATTATTAATGAATTAGAAAAAAATGCTGATATTAAATTTGGAATTCGAAGTATAAAAAATAATCTTTTAAAATCTGGTGCAGTAGTTTTAAAATCTGTTGACATCAATATGGGTATTTTCAATATAAATCTTGGGTGCGATATTGAAAAACAATATAAAGAAGTAGAAAATTTAAAAAATGGACTTAATAAAATTTCTGAAATTCTTAGCGAAAATAATAAACGGCTTATAGTTTTCATTGATGAATTAGATAGATGTGAAAGAGAAAATATCTTAAAATTTTTGGCATCTCTTAAATTATTTTTTACCAGTGGGGATAACATAAATTATATCTGTGCGGTAGATAAAGACGCAGTAAAAGAGGCACTTGAACATAAATACAACAATGGGGAAAAAGCAGAGGAATATTTAGAAAAAATTTTTAACTTTTCATTTAATATGCCTAAAAAATTTAATGTGGAAAAATTTATTATGCAATATGAGTTTTTTAATGATGAGGAAATTGCTAAAAAACTTGCAAAATTCTTTGAAGCAATTAATTTTACAAATCCAAGGCATTTAAAGAAAGTTTTGAACAAATATGATTATTTAGTTAAAATTAAAACATCCGATAAAATCAGTGAGAAGTTAAAAAATTTAATTCCAGACATAATTTGTATTGATTTAGAATGTATGCTTCCTACTTCAGAATACTACCTTAAAAAATATTATCCAAACCAAAATCTCATTAAAAATATAGTAAAAATATTAAAAAGCGGTAATAGTAAAAACTACTTATTTGACACAATTTTTGTTTTATATTTTATAATTCTCTATGAGTTTTATCCTGAAAAATATTTGGAAATAAAAAATTGTGAAGATAAATTAAATAATTATGTAAATCATTTTAAATATATCGGATGGAATGATGAATTTTATATGGATGTAGAAGAAAATGAGGAATACATACGAAATAAAAAAAATATGGTAAGATACTACGTAAATTACGATTTGCTAAACTTACAATCAATATATTTATCCTATAAAATATTATCCAAGATTGACAATCCTAAAGAACTAAATAAGTATTTATTATTAGAAATATTATCAGAAAATGAAGTGTATATAAAATATATTGAAAACTATATAAAATTATATCCTAAATTGTATAAATTAAAGGATATACGTGAATCAAATTATAAAAAAATTCAATCTATAAGACTTAATGAAATAGATTCATATTTAGTCAATGCAATAAAAAACGGTTATTATTTCGATAGTTTAGCAGATAAACTACTATATCCTAAAGATGACGGTTATTTCGCAAGCCGAGTATTGACATCTATAATTAATATCAAAAAAGAAAAACCTGAGGATGTGGATAGATTATTGTCTGAATTAGAGGAGAGTGACCTTCATAATCTAAGTAAGTATTTATTGAGATTATTATATGGATATAATAAGAAAGATATTGAAAAAATTAATGAAAAAATGTCTGAATTATTATCAGAGTTAGAAAAAACACATGTTAAAAAATTAAATGAAGAACTATTTGATAAATTAAATAATTTAAAGGATTGCAAAACTAAAGAAGATTTACAAAAGATAGCATCAAAACTAATGAATATTACTAATATAAATAGGAATTTATCAAGCTTAATAAAAGATGATCATTATGACAAATATATTTGGATATTTAACAGACATCTGCTAAATTTAATCAATGTATTTACACCAATAATTAAAAACAAAATTGATTATTCTATATGGGATGCTTCATTATTAAAAAAGGAATATAAAAGTGGGTTATATCATATAGAAGAGAATGACGTATTAATCCCTGATTCTCGGTTACTTGATATATACAGTTATAACAGTTATAGTTATAGCGAAATTAAAAACACAATTAAAGAAGATATTCTATCGAATATAAGAAAATATATTGAACAATTTGAATACAAAAACAACGAAATTCTTATAGATTTTTGTAAATATTTAATATCCGATGAATTTTTTGAAATAATTAAAAAAGAAAATAGAACATACAACAAGAAAGAGAATAAAGATAATAAAAATGAAGATAATGAAGATTACAAATTTAAAACATTATTCGATATGGTTGAAACATTACTTTAATTTTCATTATCAAAAAAGTAAAAAAGAATTATTTAAAATTCTCTTATTTTTTTATAACGAACAAAAGTATATATGAGCATAGTATAAAATAATGAAAATCCAATTAATGCATTGGGAAAATATGGATTTAGATACAATATTAAAACGAATCTCAAAAATTGAAGAGAAGTTATTAAAATTAAAAATAGAGATATTGCCAGAAGAAATCCCAAAAGATGAGGGATTTGGAGAAATTTCTGAAGAAGAAATAGATAAATATTATAAAGAACTTAAAAATAAAGATTTTTGGGGAACAGAAGAGGAATTATTTAAATTGTTAGATGAGTAATCTAAATTAGATAAAAAAATTAGTTTATTATATTTGTCTTCTTTTTTTAATATTAGCAAATTATGCAAAGGGTAGATACCATGATATTCATCACAGGAACAGATACGGGTGTAGGGAAAACTTATGTTTCAGCTATTTTGGCAGAGAATTTGAAAAAAATGGGAGTTAATGTTGGATATTTAAAGCCAGTTGAGACCGGAGGGAGGGAAGATACTTTAACTTTAAAAAATGTATTAAAGAATGATGATAATTTGGATTTGATGAATCCTATTAATCTAAAAAATCCACTATCTCCAAATATTGCGTTTGAAGTTGAAAATGTTCAATTAACTTTAGATGAGATAAAAGAGAAAATAATGAATGCTTATGAAGTTTTAAAAAACAAATACGATTTTTTAATTGTTGAAGGAGCTGGAGGAGTTTGTGTCCCTATCAAAGAAAACTTTTTAATGAGTGATTTAATTAAGTTTTTGAATTTGGATGCAGTTGTAGTTTCAAGACCTAATTTAGGGACGATAAACCATACATTATTAACTATTGAACATTTGAGGAATAAAGGAATTAATGTTAGAGGAGTTATTATCAACTGCATAACTGATTTAAATAAAGTCTTATATTATGAAAAAACATTTGAAACTATTGAAAAAGTTGGAGATATTGAGATAATTGGAATCGTCAAAAATAAAGAAGATTTTGAGATTGACTTTGAAAAAATATTATCAGGTGAATAAAATGGATATTGATAAAAATTTACTTGAAAAATGGGATAAGGAGTATATTTGGCATCCATATACACAAATGAAAGAATATAGGGAATCAAAAAACTTAATTATAGAGAGAGGGGAAGGGAATTATTTAATTGATATTTATGGAAATAAATATTTAGATGCTGTTTCATCTATATGGTGCAATCTATTTGGACATAGTAGAAGAGAAATTATTGAAGCAATAAAAAATCAGGCTGAAAAGATTTGCCACTCAACACTCTTAGGTTGTGGAAACGTCCCTTCTATTTTATTGGCAAAAAAATTAATAGACATTACTCCAAAGCATTTAATAAAGGTGTTTTATTCTGAGGATGGGGCAGAGGCTGTTGAGATTGCAGTTAAAATGGCATATCAATATTATGTTTTAAGAGGAGATAAAGGAAGAACTAAATTCATTTCAGTTAAAGAGGGTTATCATGGAGACACTTTTGGAGCAATGAGTGTTGGAGGAAGCGAATTATTCCATGGAGTATTTAAACCTCTTTTGTTTAAAGGCTATCATGCAAATCCTCCATACTGTTATAGATGCAAATACTATAACTTTAAAGATACTGATGAGAGAAATGAAAAAGGCTGTAATATGGAATGTTTAAATGAAATGCTTGAGTTAATTGAAAAGCATGCTGATGAAGTATTTTGTGTTATACTTGAAGGAGGAGTTATGGGCTCTGCTGGAATGATACCATTTCCAGATGGATATATTGAGGAAGTAGCAAAGGCGTGTAAGGAGAATGATATAATCTTTATTCTTGATGAAGTAGCAACTGGATTTGGAAGAACTGGAAAGATGTTCTTTTGTGATAATGAGAAATTAAAAAAATTAGAAAAGCCAGATATTCTCTGCTTAGGTAAAGGAATAACTGGAGGTTATCTACCTTTAGCTGCAACTCTAACAACTGATGAAATATACAATCAATTCTTAGGAGAGTTTGGAGAGAGCAAACAACTATATCATGGACACACATATACTGGAAATCAACTTCTATGCTCTGCTGCTTTAGCAACATTGGAAATTTTTGAAAAAGAGAATGTAATAGAAAATATCCAACCAAAAATAAAGCTTTTCCACGAAGAGCTTAGAAAATTAAAAGAACTTGAACATGTTGGAGATATTAGAGGAAAAGGCTTTATGGTTGGTATAGAGCTTGTAAAAAACAAAGAAACAAAAGAGCCATATCCTTATGGTTATAAAGCTGGCTATAGAGTTGCTGAAAAATTGCTTGAAAAAGGTATCTATATGAGACCTATAGGTAATGTTATTATCTTATGTCCTCCTCTATCAATTACTGAAGAAGAGATTAAATATTTATGCAACGCTTTATACGAGGCAATAAAAGAGGCAGATTTAAACAGTTTCTCATTTCCATAAGCATATCATAGAGTATGAAAATAAGAGTCTGTCCAATATGGACAAATATAGACAAATACCCATATTTAGACTTGGGCATCATCAACCTCGTCTCTTATAGGTTCGGTCTCTGCCCCTGTCGAGGTTTTAGTTTTCCTCCCATCAATTGTTAGAGGGTTCGAAACAGTTTCTTAATTTCTGTAACACACCACAATATATAAATACTTAATGTAGATATTACCAATTAACCGATGAGATGGCTCTGCCTTCGGGTCGATATACCTTTGATAAAAAGGTTTATGGGGCTGTTTCCGTTCAGCCCGAAGTCCAATGAACTCACAGGGGAGAGATTGGTATTTCCGATGAAGCTATGAGTTAATGACAACCCATTTCCATAGATATCGGTTTGTATAATATGTGTTGTATAAATGCTATTATATGTTATAGTAATGGAAAACAGAATCATTATCTCTTACCTTACTCTAAATATTTTTTTGATAGTATTTTTAAAAATATTGGCAATATATAATAGACTACTACAAAACCAGCAATAAATCCAGTTATAAATCTCAATTCGTTAAAACTTTCTCTCAATCCAATTAATTGTGTAGTTCCATCAATTACCATAGGAATTAGAGATATAATTAAATATTTTTTATGTGGGAGTTTAAAGTCATTTAGTTTTTTTACAAAGGGATAAATTATCATTCCTGCTAAAAATCCAGTATAAATACCAAAACATCTTGCACATACTGCCATCTTATAACCAAAAATAAAATAGCTTCTTTGTGGTAGTTGATGACATATTGGAGAATATATAGTATATAAATATATAGATATTAATCTAAAAATCTTAGAATTTTCTCCTAAGTATGCAGTATATGGTGCTAAAAAGATTCCTATATAAAAGATTATAAAAGAAAAAGTAATTAGTGCATAAATATTTTTTATTAATTTCCATTTCATTATATCATTATCTATTTTTTATAACTACATACAAAATTCCACCAATAGCTCCAAGAATTGCTCCAAATATAATCCCACTAATTAATCCAATTATTATTGAGGTTCCTGCTAAAAACGCATATGACTTAAATTCCATCATTGGCATAATTGAGGCTAATATTAAAAAGCTTAATATTGTTGCAATAATTCCTCCAATAACACCACTAATTGCCCCAACAACACCGCAATTTTCATAATCTAAACTACCACCAGCATTTACATAAAGATGAGCAGCAACTGCTCCCCCAACAATATAACCTAAGCAACAAATAGCCCCCAAAACACCATTAACAATACCTCCAATAATAGAAGGATTTAACATTTTTTCTGTGTCAAAATTTACCATTGGCATCACCTCTAAATTGCACTATTATATTTTTATTATTATCACATTTAAATATTTTTTCCAATTGCATCATATAATTTCCCATTTACTACTGTATAAATTGGAAATCCTTTAACTAAAAATTTATCAAAAGGACTAAATTTTGCCTTAGATTTGAATAATTCAGTATTAATTTTTCCTTCCTTTTTCAAATCAACAATAGTTAAATTTGCCAAATTACCCTCTTCAATTTTGTTATTTATATTAAATATTTTAGCTGGATTCTCTGATAATATCCTTACAGCGTCAAATAGTGTTATTAATTTTTTATTAACCAAATTTAAGGTTAATGGGACAAGAGTTTCAATCCCCGGAATTCCAGAAGGACAGTTTTTAACATCTTTAAGTTTCTCTTCCAATAAATGTGGAGCGTGATCAGAGGCGATTATATCAACATCTTTATTTATAATACCTTTAATTAACGCAATGTTATCTTCCTTACTCCTCAAGGGTGGATTAAATTTTCCAAAACCTTTTAATTCCTCAGCCACATCTTTATTTAAATAAATGTGGTGGGGAGTAACTTCAACAGTTATCTTAACATTTTTTAATCTTTGTTTTGCATCTTTTATTATCTCTAATGATTTTTTTGTAGATATATGACAAAAATGAATATGTGGCTTATATTTCCCAACTTTATCAATAAATTGTAGGGTTTTTATAACTTCTTTAACAGCCTCAACCTCTGATTTTTCATCTCTTATTTTACAGTGGTCTATCCACCTCTCTAACTTATAAATTTTCATATTTTTATTAATTATATCTTTATGCTCCGCGTGAATACAAAAACGCTTATTTTGATTTAAAATATCCTTCAACTTAGAATAATCTTCAATATATAAATCCCCCACAGATTTAACCATAAATATTTTATAAGCCATAGCTTCCTTTATATTCTCAAGATAATTTTTTTCTGTAACGCCAAAATTTAAAAATATGTTTATTTTACTCTCTTTTTTACAGTCTTCAAGTTTTTTATAAAAAAGTTCTTTTGTAGTTATTGGAGGCTTATTGTTAGGCATATCTATGGCAAAACACACTCCTCCATTTATCCCTGCCAAACTACCACTTAAAAAATCCTCCTTTTCACTTTCTCCCCATCTAAAATGGACATGAGCATCAATAACTCCTGGAATGACAATATAATTTTTTAAATTAACTTTTTCATCATCTATATTTATATTCTTAGAGATTTTTTTAATTCTACCATTTTCAATTAAAATATCACATTCAACAATCTTATTATCTCTAACTACTTTGCAGTTTTTAAGTAACATACTCTCACTAATTAAATTAATTTCTGCATAATCAACTTAAATAAAATCTTAAATCCTGTCTTAACATTGGTTCCTCTTGACATTGAGTATTCAGTATATATTGTTTTTATTGGCACTTCCTTAATTTTTAAATTAAATTTTTTTGCTAAAATTATAAATTCTGACGAAACTTCGTATTTATCACTCTTTAACTCCTTAACAATTTTTTTTGCCGCTTCATAAGAAAATGCCCTTAAACCACTTTGGCTGTCAGTTACTAAATAACCACCCATCAAGTAAGTTATAAAATTTAATCCAAAGTTTCCAATTCTTTTAACTAATGGCATATTCTTTAACTCATTTTTGTCCATCATCCTACTACCTATAATAAAATCATATCCCTCAAATATTGGCTTTACTACTTTTTCAACATCCTTAGGATGATGTTGTCCATCAGCGTCAAAAGTAACAATAACCTTTGGTTTATATAATAAGGCACACTTAATTCCAGTTCCTAATGCTCCTCCTAATCCCCTATTTAATATATGCCTACACACAATAACATCCTCTTTTTTTGCCAATTCATAAGTTTTATCTTTTGAACCATCATCAACAACAATTATGTTTTTATATCCTTCTTTTTTCAAATTTTTTAAAGTTGTTGAAATCATTTTCTCTTCATTATATGCTGGAATTACAATAAATATATCTTCTTTATTAATTTGGATGTTTTGCCTTTGATCCATTATTTTCACCTATTACCTTGCAGAATGCAAATGCACCAACAACACCACATATAAATATAGCCAATGCTATATTATTGGCAAAGGCAATATTGTATTTTTGAGAAATTACTACAAGTAAAGTTCCAATAACTGCTGTTAATAAAGATTCACCAATTAAAACATTGGCTGTTCCTTTTTTAAATGCTAATCTTAAACCTACCAATGCTGAGAAACTTAATGCAATAATTGCAAACAGCCAAACTATGAAATTCATTTTATCACCATTATAATTAATTTCAAATAAAATAATATTTTACCATCAAAAATATAAATATAATTGCTCCAATAAATACAGATAGCCAAACCCATAGATTCATAATAAATAAAACTTTAAAGATTTGTTCTCTTTTTTCATATAAAAGTCTTTTTATTGGATCTTTTCCATAATATTTTTTTCTTTTCATAATTATCACTTACTAATTTAATCGTATAAAGAAAATTTAAATATAATTTGAGTTGTTGTTGGTAGTTCTCTTCTAACGATCCTCAACTCTGGTTTATATATGTATAATACATCTTCCTCTGAGAACATATTTATATCTCTCCCTAATATTTTTGAGATTACTTTAACCTCTTCTTTACCACTAACTTTTATAGCCCCACCTAATGAAGGATCTACTTCTAAAACTATTGGAATTTTTAAATCCTCACTACTACCTATCTCTCTTAGAAGTTCAAGCTCTCTCCTCTTTATTCTATGCCTCTTACCGTTGATTATTATATGCGGTTTCTCTTCATTTAATAAATCTTTTAATCTTTTTCTTTTAAATGATACTTTAAATTCTCTTATTATTCCTTTAATAATTCTATCTAAGTTTTTGTCTTCCATGAATATCACATTTATAGTATTTGATAAAAATAGCAAAATATTTTATAAGGTATTTAATAAATATATATATATTGGTTATAATACTTTAATAATACTTTATAAATATTAATTTAATTTCTGAATTTTTGCATTAAAAAGGTTTTGCGAGGGCGAGATTGTGAAAGTAATGAAAGTTGTTCAAAATAAAGAAATAATTTACATATATCCAACTACTACAATAAGAAAGGCTTTAATGACAATGAACGAAAATAAATACAGAAGATTACCAATAGTAAATCCTGGAAATAACAAACTTGTTGGAATATTAACAAGTATGGATATTGTAGATTTTATGGGAGGGGGCTCAAAATACAATTTAACGAGAGAAAAGCATAATAGAAATTTATATGCCGCAATAAATGAGCCTGTTAGAGAAATAATGGAAGAAAATGTTATTACACTTAAAGAAAATGCTGATTTGGATGACGCAATAGAAACCTTCTTAACGAAAAACGTTGGTGGAGTTCCAATAGTCAATGATGATTATCAACTAATATCAATGATTACTGAAAGGGATGTAATAAAAGTGTTGTTAGATAAAATAGATGAAAATGAAGTTATAGATGATTACATAACGAGAAACGTTATTTTTGCTACGCCAGGGGAGAGATTAAAAGATGTTGCGAGAACTATGGTTAGAAATAAGTTTAGAAGATTACCAGTTGTTAGTGAAGAGAAATTGGTTGGAATTATAACATCAACTGACTTTATTAGACTTTTAGGTAGTGATTGGGCATTTAATCACTTACAGACTGGAAATGTTAGAGAAATAACAAATGTGAGAATGGAGGAAATAATGATAAGAGATGTTATAACTGCAAAAGAAGGGGACAAATTGAAAGATGTGGCTAAAATTATGGTAACCAATGATATAGGGGCTTTGCCTGTGGTTGATGAAAATATGAGAATAAAGGGAATTATTACAGAAAAGGATGTTTTAAAATACTTTGCTAAATAATGATTTTATTTTTTTATATTTATAATAATATTAATTTACTTTTTTAAAGTATTTACTATTATACATTGCTAGGTAGTGTATTTTATTGGAAGAATCATAAATAACTTAGTAATGTATAAATATTTAAAAACTAAAATAATTCTATCGTAAAATTGGAAAATATAACTTTACAAAAATAAAGTGGCGATGAATCTTCTATATAGAATCTGAGCTTTATAAATATTAGGGGATAATATAATGAAGAAGATATTTGCTTTAATATTTGGGCTATTAGTAATATGTTCCACTTTGGCTTCTGTAAGTGCTATGAACGTGAGTTATCAGAATATTCAATACTCAGATATGAGCAATAAAATAAAATTAATAAATAAAGAGTTAGAGGTATTAACTGCTAAATTAAAAGAAATTGAAAATAAGAATCCAAAGGACGATAGTATATCACAATACAAGGAAAAAATAATAAAACTACTTAATAAAAGACATGAATTAAAATTAAAAGATCCAAAATATAAAAAGGAATTAGACTACATTAATAGTAAAGAACATCAAAAAATGATATGGGAAGAGGGCAAATATGAAAAAATGAAAATGATAATGGAAACTTATAAAAATACTAAAAATAATAAAATGAATATATCTTGGATTTCTATTCAATCAACATCGAACAGTTGGATTATAATCTATAATAATAACATTTATTTATACAATGAAACTCTGAAAAATATAACTCCAAAGTATATATACCTTGCCTATTTGCATAAAACATACTCTAATGAAGAGATTAACAGACATTTTGGATATTTATATTATAAGGATAGTTTTATCTTGGGAAATCGAACTTTTATCGTATGTAATGCTTGGGATGGTTATAGTATTGGTAAATTGGATATTAACGATAGAACACTATATTTATATAGTTTTAATTTAGGAGAATTTTACAATCTAAAAAGTAATAATAATGATGCTTTAGGAAGTTTTAATGATAAAGAAGGTATGGGAGCAGAGCCAATATTGGTTGAATTAAAATATAACTCAACTACAAATAACCTAATATGGATTGGAGATAATTTTTATGGTTTAAACTTAAATTTGAGTAAGTATTTGTTTAAATATATAAATCACTCTAAGAATTATTATTTTTATGAATTTACGCCAATAAATTATTGTTTTGATTACAATTCAAAAGGAAAATATTGGCTTATTTATGGTAATGGGATTTTTTCAGTCGTTTATATGAAAAATGATACCAGTTTAAAGTATGTAGGTAATTATTTAAAATACTTAGTGAAATACAACGGCACATTTTACGATTTTAAATATTTTAATAATTCATTATGTCAAATAGTTTATAATAAATATGGAAATTACTGGATTTGTGTAGGAGAAAATAAATTATATCTTTTAGATAATGACTTAAATTTAATAAAAACTATTAGTGTAAATAAGAGTATATACAAAATTTTTCCAATAGATAAAGATAATATTTATTTAGTTTATCCAAAAAAGGCAGTTATTGAAATTTGGAAAATAGAAAAGGTTAAAGTTAAAAATAATATTACTAAAGAAATCATAGAGAAATATAGAGAGTATAATAAGACCCCTCAAATTTATATTACGGAATATAAGGAAGTAAAGGTTGGAGAAAAGGTTGTAGAGATTAAAGATTTACCAAAGTTAGAAAGCAATATAGAAGAAAATAAAAATTATACCTATGATATTAAAACCTACCTCTATGGAATTGAAAAAATTAACTTAAAAAATAATAAAGTTGTTGAAATAGATATAGACAATTTAAATTCAATAGATGTTGGTTATAATGGAAGATACTTTATTTTAATTGGAAATGATTCATCATTATATATCTTTAACAATGGAACGTATAAAAAAATTGCTAATTTGAATAAATTAAGTGAAAATATTCAAAAGTCTTCTAATAACAAAATAATTACTGATAAATCTAAAAATAATCTGATAAATTATTACTTACTTGGAATTGTTATAGCAATAATTTTAATTTTTGGCTATATATTATTGAAGAAAAATTAAATTAATTTTATATTTTTTATTCTTCAATTATCTTACTTTTTATTTACATTAATATTTTTACTAAACTTTCATTATACACTAATATAGAAAATTTTAAATATATTGAAAGAAAATTTATTCTTATAAAATTATAAAGGTGAATAGTATTTTAAACGTTCTAATATATGGAGTTTTATTTATCATCTCATCTATATTATATATTAGTTAAAAAGGATAAGTCGTTCTTAATACTGTCTATATTATGTTTTATAGTGTTAATTTTACAATTCTTAAGTATAAATCCATATTTATACATATTAGAATTATTTTTGGTTATGGGTATAATTATAACTACACTGTATATTTTAAGAAAAGATAAATTTTTGTTATTTTTAGCAGTTTTTGGATTAATAATTCCTTTTTTACAATTTGACATTCCAAAATTTCCATATAATATTTTATCATTTCCTTTATTTATCTATGTTAAATTATTTGTTCCTAAAAATATGGGAGGAAGTTATTATTACAGTCCTTTTGTAGTAATTCCTCTATCTATGTATGGTTGGATATTGATTGGTTTAATAATAAAGATAATTTATAAATATTTAAATAAATTAAAAATAGATTATAATTCATAATTAGGGAGGGACATTTATGACAAAAAATATAAATATGGAGTATGTTTTGGCATCTTTAACTTATATATCCTTCATAATACTTCCAGTTTTAGTTCCTTTGATATTTGCTATTATTTTTAGGAAAAATAAATTTATATTATTCCATTCAATTCAGGCAATGTTTATTCACATAATTTTATTGGAATTTATATCCCTATCAATCCCATTCTTTAAATCTATTTGTAAATATATTTTTATTTTATCCATAAACACTCAAAATCCTATGATTGATAATTTAGAGATTGTTTTTGGAATATTGTATCTATTAGTTGTTATAACACCAATTTTATTAGGAACATATTATTCCTCTGGTGGAAAATGGTTTAGATTTCCATTGATTGGGTTTATTTCTGAAAAGATTGTATATTATTTAGACAAAATAAATATTTATTATTTATTATTTGGTTTGATTATAGTAGTTCCAATATTTTACACAAAATAACAATATATAAATATTTATAGATTAAAATAAACTTTAACAAAAATTAAGTGATAGTTATGGATATAAATGAAATGCAAAATAAAAAACTGAAAAATAAAAGATTGGGGCTTATAATTGGTAGTATTATTTGGTTTGGAATATTATTCTTATCAGTTATTGTTAGTTTCTATCTACTAATCATACAATTTAAATGTACTGATGAAATTAGTTATTTGTTGTATGTCCTTACTACTCTTTTATTTTCAACCTGTATCTTAATTGGGATTTATTGGTTTAATGAAGGAAATCCAGTAATTAAAAAATTACTAAAAATAGATGGAACATTTTTAATAGTCGGAATTATAATAGCTATATTCGAGATTATATTAAATCAACCTTATCATCATTATAATGAATATTTACCTTTAACAATCTATATGATTAGGTTAATGCTTGTCTATATGTCAATTGATGAGTTAGTATTATATTAACATTTTCAAATTGATAATAATAAAAATTGATATGGTGAAAATATGAAAGTTCTCGTTTCTGGAATTGTAGATTTATCAACAATTGACTATCCAAAAAAATGCTCTTCTGTTATATTTTTGTATGGTTGTAATATGAGATGTCCATACTGTCACAATTTAAAATATATCTTAGAGCATAAAAATGAAATGACTGTGGATGAGTTATTTAAAAATATAGATTTTTTCTTCTCTGAGGCAATAGTTATAAGTGGGGGAGAACCTACTCTACAAAAAGATGCAGTAATTGAAATAGCAAGATATTCTAAAAAAAATGGATTTCCAGTGAAAATTGACACTAATGGAACTAATCCAGAAGTTATTGAATATTTAATAAATCACAATCTTATTGATTATGTTGCAGTTGATGTAAAATGTAGATTTGATAAATATAAAGAATTTACAAAATGTAAGGAGGATGGAGAAGAAATTAAAAAGAAGATATTAAAAATTATTGATTTATGTAAAAAAAATAACGTCTTTGTTGAATGTAGAACTACATATGTTCCAAAGGTTATGGATAAAAGTGATATTGAGGAAATAGCAAAAACTGTTAAAAATTGTGATTTATATGTTATTCAACAATTTGAACCAAAAGATGCTTACGATAAAGAATTTAGAAAACTACCCTCTCCAAAAGAAAAAGAACTAAGAGAATTGGGAAAAATAGCAAAGAAATATATAAATAATGTCAATATAAGAACTGTAAATGGTGTTTTTGAAATTTAAATAATTTATTTATTTCCTCCAAGAACTCTTGCTATTTTATACTGACCAACTGCCTCTATATACTCTACTTCACATCCTGGTTCTAAACCTTCAATACCTTCTGGAATTGGTAATTCTAAGGTTTCATAAGTTTGTAAGTCCATTATTTGTACCATATCTCCCATAATTGCTAAAACTTGCCCTTTTCTTCTGTCAATTATTGGTACTTCTACTTTACTTGATGTTGGAGCAACGAATTCTTTTTTAACTTTTTCAAATAGTCCAATTCCCACTACTCTTGCCTTAGCTCCTCCGTGTTTTCCTGGCTTTGAAACACTGATATCTACAATTTCACATGGGATTCCATCTATCATAACATACTGTCCTACTTTCAATGAACCAACATTAACTTGCTTAGTTCCTGGCATTTTATCACCTTTAACTAATTTCATTAAAGAGGTTTTTTATAACTATTTCTTTATGTTATATAAATATTACTCTCCTTTATATTCTTGATTATTTTCTTTTATTATAAGGTTAATATGCATTGATATACCACCAATTGCTGCAGCAATCTTTTTGTTTTTTTCAAAGACTTTTTCTGAAACAACACTATATAGATCTCTTGATTCTAAAGCATATTTGACCATCAATTTCTTTAATTTAGGCATATTTTGTTCAACATAGTGTGTTGATATATTCCCTTTTAAGAAGTTTTCCTCCTCTAAAACAGCTCTATGAAATGGAATGTTTGTAGTAACACCAACAATAACATATTCTTTTAAAGCCCTTCTCATCCTTGCTATTGCCTCCTCTCTACTATTTCCATATGTTATTAATTTTGCAATCATTGGATCATAATATGGAGGAATCTCCGCCCCTCCGCAGACTCCACTATCTATTCTAACTCCTGGCCCTCCAGGAGATCTATAAAGTTTTATTTTTCCAGGGCATGGAACGAAGTCATTTAAAGGATCTTCCGCGTTAATTCTACACTCAATAGCATGTCCTCTTATCTTAACATCTTCCTGCTTTATACTTAACTCCTCTCCTGCCGCTATTCTAATCATAGCCTTAACTAAATCAATTCCAGTAACTTGTTCTGTAACTGTATGCTCAACCTGAATCCTTGTATTCATCTCTAAGAAGTAAAAGTTACCATTTTCATATAAGAATTCAACAGTCCCTGCACTATCGTAATTTATTGCCTTTCCTGCTTTGATTGCAGCCTCCCCCATCCTTTCTCTTAACTCTTCAGTCATTATTGGAGACGGAGCCTCCTCTATCAACTTTTGATGTCTTCTTTGAATTGAACACTCTCTATCTCCTAAATGAATAATATTTCCATGCTTATCTCCTAATAACTGTATCTCTATATGTCTTGGATTCTCTAAGTATTTTTCAATGAATACCGTTGGATCTCCAAATGCACTCTTTGCAATATTTCTTGCTGACTCAATAACTTCTTTTAACTCCTCTTTATTATAGGCAACACTCATTCCCATTCCGCCACCGCCAGCGGAGGCCTTAACAACCACAGGAAACCCTATCTGTTCCGCAATTTCTATTGCCTCATCAATATCTTCAACAGCCCCTTCACTTCCGGGTATTAAAGGAACTCCTGCCTTTCTCATAATTTTTTTAGCATTAATTTTACTACCCATAGCCTCTATAGCATCAGGATTAGGTCCTATAAACTCAAAACCAGCCTTTTTTACAGCCCTTGCAAATTCAGCATTTTCTGCTAAGAATCCATATCCTGGATGAATTGCATCAACTTTTGCCTTTTCAGCAACATTGAGGATTGCGTCAATATTTAAATAACTCTTTGCCGCTGGAGGTTCCCCTATACAGTATGCTTCATCTGCCAAAGAAACATGTAAAGATTTTTTATCTGCCTTAGAATATACAGCAACAGTTTTTATTCCAAGTTCCCAACAAGCTCTTATAATTCTAATGGCAATTTCTCCCCTATTTGCAATTAAAACCTTGTTAAACATACTTTTCACCCTAACATAAAAAAGATTAATTGAATTATTTAGGTTATTTTATAATCATAATTACATCTCCTACATTTACGGCATCTCCTTCGTCAATTAATATCTTCTCAACAGTTCCTTCAACAGGGCTTTCTATTGGATGTTCCATCTTCATAGCCTCTAATACTACAATAACATCTCCTTTTTTAACTCTATCTCCTTCTTTAACTTTAATTTTTGTTACAATTCCTCTAAATGGAGATGTTACTGCTCCTTCAATTTCAGCAGTAATAATTTCTTTCTTTCTTTTCAATTCAGTTCCTATCTTTGGCTCAATTTTAACTTCAAACTTTTCTCCATCAACTTCTACAATATACTCTGTTGGAATTTCTAAAATCTTTCCTATATCTTTCTCTTTTGGTATTGGTTCAGGTTTTAACTCTCCTCTTAAGAATTTAACTGCTATTTGTGGATATAGTGCGTATGTTAAAATATCTTCTTCTTTTTTCACAATGCCTTTTTCTTCTGCTTCTTTCTTTACCTTCTCCCATTCTGGCTCTAACAAGTCTGCAGGTCTGCAAGTAATTGGTCTCTCACCTTCATCTAAAACTCTCTTTAATAATTCTGGATTTATTGGTGCTGGTGGCTTTCCATAATATCCTTTTACATAATTAACAACTTCATTAGTGATAATTTTATATCTTTCCTCAGTTAAGACATTCAAAACTGCCTGAGTTCCAACAATTTGAGATGTAGGAGTAACCAATGGTGGATAACCTAAATCTTTTCTAACTCTTGGTATTTCTTTTAAGACATCTTCAAGTTTATCTAAGGCACCTTGCTCTTTAAGTTGTGAAATTAAGTTTGACAACATTCCCCCTGGAACTTGGTATATTAATACTCTTGCATCTACAATTTGGGATATTGGGGATATTAACATTTTGTATTTTTCTCTAACCTTCATAAAGTAATCTCTAATTTCATTTAATAATTTTAAGTCCAATCCTGTATCGTATTTAGTTCCTTTTAACGCCGCCACGATACTCTCTGTTGGAGGTTGAGAAGTTCCCATAGCAAATGGAGATATTGCACAATCTACAATATCTGCCCCTGCCTCAATAACCTTTATGTATGTCATTGGAGCCAATCCACTTGTACAGTGACTATGAACCCCAACAGGTACTGAAACTTCTTCTTTAAGTCTTTTAACTAACTCATAACCTTCATAAGGTGTTAATAATCCTGCCATATCTTTAATGTATATTGTATCACATCCCAATTCTTCCAACTTTTTTGCTAATTCTACATACTGATCAATTGTATGGACTGGACTTATTGTGTAACATATCGCCCCTTGAACCTCTGCCCCTACTCTTTTAGCAGTCTTTATAGCAGTTATCATATTTCTTACATCATTCAAAGCGTCAAAAATTCTAAATATATCAATTCCATTTTCGTATGCTTTAATTACAAATTTTTCAACTATATCGTCAGGGTAATGCCTATAACCAACTAAATTCTGCCCCCTTAAAAGCATCTGTAGTGGAGTATTTTGAATCCTCTTTTTTAACTCTCTCAACCTCTCCCAAGGATCTTCATTTAAATATCTAATACAGACATCAAAAGTAGCTCCTCCCCAGACTTCCATAGAATAGAATCCAACTTCATCCATCTTTTCGGCAATTGGCAACATATCTTCAGTTCTCATCCTTGTGGCTATTAACGATTGTTGTGCATCTCTAAAAGTAGTATCTGTTATTTTAACCATTCTTATCCCTCATTATAGTTATATCCATTTTTAAAAATAGAATAGAAAACAATATTTGTGGCATTTATATCAAAAATTGATAAATTGAATAGACTAAAAAGTGATTGATATTAAGTTTTATCGTGACATAAATATTGGGCGAAATAATATTTATGCTTTACTTAGAGAAATCTATATTTTATTAACTACGAAATTTTCAGGAAATTTTCCGCTAATAATCTTCAATATATCTGTCCTTGTGATAATTCCAATGATTTTGTCATTTTCATCTACAATAACTAACCTACCCACATTGTTTTTATTCATAATAACCAGTGCATCATATATCTTTTCATCTTTATGAATTGTTATAACATTTCTGTTCATAACTTCCCCTACTTTTTTATCTACATTGTCTATATTCTCAGCAATATCGTGCAAACTGATTATTCCTACTAATTTATCATCATCGACAACAGGAGCCCCACTAATGTTTTTTTCTGCAAATAACTTGGCTGTCTCTCTTAAAGTATTTTCAGGAGATACAGTATAAACCTCCTTAATTCCCACATCTCCAACTCTAATATTTGGAATACTTGAAACTCCCAATACATCAATTAATAAAATTCTATGAATATCATCTCTTCCTATAATTCTACCATTTATTATTATTTTATTATGATATGTAGGTCCAACCCTTATAAGGTCTCCAATGTTGAAATATTTCGTATCTCCTTCAATGTGTATCTTAGAGGAACAACATTTTTCGTGAGTAACAGTATCAAATTCTATTTTTATTACTTTAACTCCTTCAACTTTTTTTCCTTCTTTGTATATTGGAACTATAATTTCTCCTTCATCTCCCAAACCTAAGGCTCTATACGCTTTACTTGTAGGGACATATCCCCCTTTTGGTCCGGGAACACCATCAACTAAATCTAATGCCCTTAACGCCTGCATTTGGTTTCTAATGGTTCCTGGATTTCTATTTAATCTGAGAGCTATTTCAGTTCCCTTAATTGGCCTATTTTTTTCTCTATAAAGATTTATAAGTTCCTGTAAAATCTCTCTTTGAATAACAGTTAGTTCCATAAAAATCCCCTAAACTCTTCATGATTATAAATGATGATAAATCATTGACATATATGATAAATATTATGAAACTATATAAATATATAATTATCGATTTGATTTTAATTGAAATTTTATGATTATAATGAGAACAACTTTTTGGTGAAGATTATGAATTATTTAACATCAAAAATTGCTAAGGAAATTTTAAACTCAAAATCTAATGAGATTTTTATAAATTTGGACTTAAATAAAACTGATAAAAAAGAAAAAATAATAATTGATAGAAAAAATGAAATAGTTAAGTTTCCTGAGGGAAATATTAATTTTGAAATTTTAAAGAAAATAGCTAAGGATGAAGGACATATATACTTTATAAAAGATGGAAATGTCTTTAAAGCGGCAATTTCTAATAATGGCTATTATAAGTTAGTTCCTACAATACCTCCAACAATTGAAATAAATGGAATAAGAATGCACAGAACTAAGGAAGTTGATCCATATCAAGATACTTTAAATAAAATCAACTCTGTAAAAGTTAAAAAAGGAGAGAAGGTTTTAGACACCTGTATGGGTTTGGGTTATACGGCAATTGAAGCATATAAAAGAGGAGCAAAGGTTATAACGATAGAAAAAAATCCAAATGTTTTGGAGTTGGCTAAAATTAATCCATACAGTGAGGAGTTATTTAAAGGAGATATAAAGATAATATTAGGGGATGCCTTTGATGTTATAAAGACCTTTGATAATGAAGAGTTTGATGTAGTTATCCACGACCCTCCAAGATTTAGTTTAGCAGGACATCTATACAGTGAAGAATTTTACAAAGAAATTTTTAGAGTTTTAAAACCTGGGGGTAGATTGTTTCATTATGTAGGCAATCCAGGAAAAAAATATAGAGGAAAAGATTTACAAAAGGGAGTAATGGATAGATTGAGAAAAGTAGGTTTTATAAAAGTTAAAAGAGTTCCAGAGGCTTTGGGAGTTGTAGCTATAAAACCAAAAGAAAAAGAAACTGAAAAAATTTAAAAAATATAGGATAAAATTATTTATTTCCAATATTCCAATGCTTTTTTTAGTTCTGGAATCTCCTCAGCCTTCTCTTCCAATGGTTTATTTTCCATTACTGCCTCAATTGCCGCTCTCATAGCCTTAGCCCCTGCAACTGTTCCATCTGGATGTCCGTGAATCCCTCCCCCTGCCTGAATAATCAAATCTCTACCTAAAATTTCAACTATCTTAGGAACCAATCTTGGATGAACTCCACCAGAAGACACTGGAAACATTGATTTTATATTTGCCCAATCTTGATCAAAGAATATATTTTCATCATCTTTTTTAACTTTACTATAAATTATTTCATCTCTTATTGCCTTAACTTCCTTTTCCCCTCCCTCCATTTTTCCAACAACTGTTCCTATATGTAGTTGATCAACTCCTAACAATCTATATATTTTAGCCAATACAAGCATTGAAATACCAAAATCCTTACTCCTTGTAATTGCCGCATGCATTGCCCTATGTCCGTGTATTATAAAGTTAAAGTCTTCCTCTCTAAATGACTGAACTGCTGAAAATCCAGTAACTACCACATCTACCATAACATACTCACTACCAGCATCTTCACATATTTCAGCTCTTTTTATCATTTCTCTATATGGAGCAGTTATATTTGGCATATATGCCTTCCTTTCTCCAGTCTCTTCCTCTGCCTTATCTCTCATCTCTAAGGTTTTATAAACTCTATCTTCAAACTTATTAAATTCCTGAGAGGTTAAATTTTCATCATCTTTAACGAGATCAACTCCCCCAATCCATGCATCATAAGCTACTTTAGCATGTTCCTCTGTCTTTAAACCAACCTTTGGCTTAACTATAGTTCCTAATAATGGTCTATCTTTAATCTTTAAAGTTTCTCTAACTCCTTCAATTCCATACCTTGGCCCTTTATATTCTTTAACAAACTTCTTTGGAAATCTATAATCTAATATTCTTAAACCTTTAAGTATCTTCATTCCAAATATATTTCCAGCAATTCCTGCTAAGACACCAGGCATGTTGTTTATTTCAAAATCATACAATGGATATGCAATTTTTACTAATCCTACTTTATATCCATTTTCTTCTTTTAACTCTTTAATTTCATATACATTTGGTTTTAATTTTTCATAAATTTCGCTTTTCATTGTTTGAACTTTAGTCCAAGTCCCAATAGAACTTTCTCCAGCAATTTCATTTGCTAATTTTTTTAGGTTATCTCCTTTAATTATCATACAAGATAACAAATCATCCTCTGTAGGAACATATTCTAAGTTTATATAATCCATTGCAATTCCCCCACATCAATTTTTAATTAATCACATAATTTTAAGTATCAGTTATTATATAAATAGATTTAGTTAAACCCTTAGTGGTGAAAATTTATGTTTATAGATGGAAAGTGGATAGATAGAGAGGATTTAGAAGTTATAAATCCCTACACCTTAGAAGTTATTAAAAAGATACCTGCATTGAGTAGAGAAGAAGTTAAAGAAACTATAGATAATGCTGAAAAATATAAGGATGTCATGAAAAATCTTTCCATTGCTAAGAGATACAACATTTTAATGAACATTGCTAAACAAATTAAAGAAAAAAAAGAAGAATTATCTAAAATATTGGCAATTGATGCAGGAAAGCCAATAAAACAGGCAAGAGTTGAGGTTGAGAGAAGTATAGGAACCTTTAAATCAGCGGCTTTTTATGTTAAGGAGTTTAGAAATGAAGTAATTCCTTCAGATGATAAGTTAATTTTTACTCTCAGAGAACCTGTAGGAATTGTAGGGGCGATAACTCCATTTAACTTCCCTTTAAATTTATCAGCACATAAGATAGCTCCAGCAATTGCCACGGGAAATGTTATTGTTCATCATCCATCATCAAAAGCCCCTCTCGTTTGTATAGAGTTGGCAAAGATAATAGAAAACGCTTTAAAAAAGTATAATGTTCCCTTAGGGGTTTATAATTTACTTACTGGTAATGGAGAGATTGTTGGAGATGAAATAGTTGTTAATGAAAAGGTTAATATGATTTCATTTACTGGAAGTGTTAAAGTTGGGGAATTAATAACTAAAAAGGCAGGTTTTAAAAAGATTGCATTAGAGTTAGGAGGAGTTAATCCAAATATTGTTTTAAAGGATGCTGATTTAAAAAAGGCAGTAAATTCATTAATAAAAGGAAGTTTTATCTACGCTGGACAAGTTTGTATTTCAGTAGGAATGATTATAGTTGATGAAAGTATATCTGACAAATTTATAGAGATGTTTGTAAATAAGGCTAAAGAGCTTAATGTAGGAAATCCATTAGATGAAAAAACTGATTTAGGACCATTAATAAGTTTAGAGCACGCAGAGTGGGTTGAAGAAATTGTTAAAAAATCTATAAATGAGGGAGGAAAACTATTATTAGGAGGTAAAAGAGAAAAGGCAGTATTTTATCCAACAATATTAGAGGTTGATAAAGATAATATTTTATGTAAAACTGAAACATTTGCTCCAGTAGTTCCAATAATTAGAGCTAAGGAGGAGGAGATGATAGATATAGCCAATAGCACAGAGTATGGATTACATTCAGCAGTATTTACTAAAGATATTAATAAGGCATTATACTTTGCTGAAAACTTAAAGTTTGGTGGAGTTATTATAAATGACTCCTCACTATTCAGGCAGGATAATATGCCATTTGGGGGAATTAAGAAGAGTGGGTTAGGTAGAGAAGGTGTTAAATATGCAATGGAAGAAATGAGTAATATAAAAACGGTGATAATTACAAAATAACTATATGGTGAAAGCATGGCTAAGGTTATAGTTAATGGAAAAGAAAAAGTAGGAGAAACTTTAAAAGATGTTATAAAGGATGAGTATTACAAAAAAGAGACAAATATTGTTATAATAAAAGGAGTTAAAAAAGAGGCAGAGAAAATTCCCAAAAAGTTCTTAATTAAAACTACCAAGGGAAATATAACAATTGCGATAACTGAAAATAATGAAACTGCCAAATTTTTCATAAATAATTATAAAAACTTCGTAAAAAAACTTAGATGGGTTAGTGGAATAGATGTGGCATTTGGTTCTACAAGAATTGATTTAAACATATCTACAGAACCAAAAGAATTTAAAAAATGGGATGTTGTATTAAGTATATCTGGTTTGGATAAAGATGAGGGGCATATTGTATTTGTTAAGAGAAAAGGAGAGGCTGTTTATGGTTTAAAAGAACCAAAAATTGGAATTGTTGTTGGAGGTAAGTGGGTTATTGATAAACTAAATATTGGAGATGAAATTATTGATATAGAGCCAATTAGAGAGGAAAAAGAGGCAGTTGATTACTTTGTAACAACAGATTTAAATACAAAATTGGAAGATGGTTGGAAAATTTATACTTACTTTACTGCTGAATTTGATGGAACTCCCTCAGCAGTTGAGCACTGTTTGGCACTTATGGAAGATGGAATATTTGAAATTTCTGAAAATACTAACACTTATGCCGCAGATTGTAGATTACAAACCTTAAAAATTGAAGAGGGGAGTTTAATAGATAGAGATAGAGGAGTAATAACTGTAAGAAATTATGGAGTAGGAGAGGGGAAGGTTTATATTTATAGAGAAAGTAGAAGTTCCTCTCTATCTCATACAGTTGTTGGAAAAGTTAAAGAAGGAATTGAACTTATAGATTTCTCAGACTCTGGAATTTTGTCAGTAAAGACAGTTCCAGAAAGGTTATGTGCTATTGGTTTAACCATAGATGAGGCAGAGGAGTTATTTAAGAAGTATAACATAGAGGTAGAAAAAGAGGGAGATTTAGAAAATGCTATTGTTGTTGAACAAGAGCCTGAATATACATTGGAAGTATTAAAAAAGAAAAAAGTTAAAATCACTGGGCTAAATAAGAACAAAATAGTAGTTATAGAATTATTTGAAGATAAGGCTCCAATATCCTCATGGTATTTCAGAAAAACTACTGGATTAACTACTAAGAGAGTAGGAAAACTACATGTTTATTTCAAACACAAAGATGTTATTATGTTTAAAGGTAATCCTGACTATGCAAAAGGTTTATTGCCAGAAAATACTCCAAAAGAAAAAGTTGAAAAATACTACATTGGAGTAACTAATATGGTTAGTAGATACAAAGGGATGATAGGAGTTAGATTTAGTGACAGTGATAAATTTGGTCCTACTGGTGAAGGTTTTGAAAAAACCAACATTGTTGGAAGAATCGTTGAAAATGCCGAGTATTTAAAAAATGTTAAACATGGAGAAGATATCTATATACTATTAAAAAAGTAGAATAACATCTAAATTTTTTTGCTTATTAGTATATAATTTCATTTTAAGTTTTTAAGTCTTATTTTAATTAAACTATTTTTATTTTAATCTAATAATTGTTAATTAGTTAGAAAATAAAAGGTGAGATGTATGGAATTAACGCCATGGGAAACACCGACAATTATAGATTATAGAAAAACAATGGAACAGTTTGGAATAAAACCAATAGAAGATATTTTAAAGGATTTAAAAGATGAACATCATTTTTTTAGAAGAAATATTATACTCGGACATAGAGATTTTGAAAAAATAGTGGAATCTATAAAAAATAATAAAGAGTTTGCTGTAGTTAGTGGAATGATGCCCTCTGGAAAAATGCACTTTGGGCATAAGATGGTTGTTGATTTATTAAAATATTATCAAAAATACACTGACAATATAAATATTCCTATAGCAGACTTAGAGGCATACTGGGCAAGAAACATGAGTTTTGAAAAAACTAAAAAACTTGCTTTAAATGAATATATAACCAACTATATTGCCCTTGGATTGGAACCAGAAAAAATAAATGTATATTTACAGTCAAAATATCAAAAAGTTAAAGATTTGACTTTAATTTTATCTAAAAAAACAAATTGGAGCGAAATGAGTGCAATTTATGGATTTAAAGGAGAGACAAATATAGGACATGTAATTGCTCCAATAGTTCAAGTTGCAGATATACTACATCCTCAACTCGACGAAAATTTAAATCCAGAACCAAAACCAGTTGTTGTTCCAGTAGGGATTGATCAAGATCCACACATTAGATTAACAAGGGATATAGCCAACAGAGCCAAAGAATTTAAATTTATTCCCCCCTCCTCAACATATCATAGATTTATGACTGGATTATTAGGAGGAAAAATGAGTTCTTCAAAGCCAGAGACAGCAATATTTTTAACTGATGATGAAGAAACTGTTAAAAAGAAAATATTTTCAGCTAAAACTGGCGGTAGAAAAACTTTAGAAGAACATAAGAAATATGGAGGTATTCCAGAGGAATGTGTCATTTATGAGTTATTCTTATATCACTTAATTTTAGATGATAATGAACTTTTAGAAATTTATAGAAAATGTAAAAGTGGAGAATTAACATGTGGAAAGTGTAAAAAAATGGCTTATGAAATGGTTATAGAATTTTTAAAGGATTTAAATGAAAAGAGGAAACAGGCAAAAGAAATTGCACTAAAAATATTAGAAGGAAAGTATTAAAAATTTAAAATTAAATTAATAAAAAAGATTGGCGATGATGACAATTTCGCTATCTGATTTTTCAATATAATGATGACTACTCCCGCAGCTGAGCCAAACCTTTTTTAAATTCTCTTTAAATATTCATCAACATCATAATCTACCTTTTCAAACCATATTTTATTATCTTTTATAATTATATTTCCTCTCCATTCTTCTTTAGTTTCTGGATAATCTTCTCTATAATGTGCTCCTCTACTTTCCTCTCTATACAAGGCTGACTTTGTAACTAATTTAGCAACGGTAATCATATTTTTTAGTTCAAAATATTTTTGCATGTCAATTATTCCACTAACTTTAACATATTTTATATTTTTTTCAATTTCTTCAATTTTTTTTAGACCTTTTTTTAAACCTTCTTCACATCTAACAATAGATACATAATCCCACATTATTTTTTTTAAATCTTTAATTAAATTGTAAAGATTTAAATTTCCTTCTAAGTTATTTACTTCTTCTTTAATTTCTGTAATCAAATCCTCTACATTAATATATTCAAATTCACAATTTTCAACGAATTCCTTTGCTGATTTTCCAGCTATGGCTCCAAAAACTTGAGTATCTGCCAAGGCATTTCCTCCTAATCTATTAGCCCCATGAATTCCACCAGTAACTTCTCCACAAGCAAACAATCCCTCTATATTAGTTTCACATTTTTCATTAATTCTCAAACCTCCCATAAAATGATGAGCGGTTGGAGAAACTATCATAGGCTCCTTTCTAATATCAATTCCAATCTTTAAAAATTGTTTAAGCATTGTCTCTAATTTTTTCTCAATAACTTCGTTAGGTAAGTGGGATACATCCAAATAAACTCCTCCATTAACTCCTCTACCTTCCTGAATCTCTTTATAAATAGCTCTTGCAACTATATCCCTTGTAGATAACTCCATCCTTTCCTTGTCATATCTTGCCATAAATCTTTCTTTATTTTTGTTATATAGTATTCCTCCTTCTCCCCTTACCGCCTCTGTAACTAAGATTCCTGAACCTACTATACCAGTTGGATGAAATTGAACCATTTCCATATCTATAAGTTCAGCTCCTTCATTATATGCTATAGCAAATCCATCTCCAACCTTTTGAATAGGATTTGATGTTACAGGATAGAGTTGTCCAGCTCCTCCAGTTGCCAATATTGTTGCCTTGGCAAATATTGGAAATATATCTCCAGTTTTCAAATCTAAAAAAATAGCTCCATAGCATCTATTATTATTTACAATTAACTTTATTGCCATAACATCCTCTAAGATTTTAATCCTTTCAAATTTTGATATATATTCCATCAAACCTCTCATTATTTCATGTCCAGTTCTATCTCCACAGTAACATGTTCTATTAAAACTCTGCCCTCCAAAAGGTCTCTGAGCTATAAAACCATTTTCATCCCTATCAAATAGACAGCCAAACTTTTCTAAGTTTAAAAGTTCCTTAGGAGCATTTTTTACTAATATTTCTACCAACTTTGGATTATTTATAAATCCTCCACCTTTTACTGTATCATAAAAATGCTTTTTAAAACTGTCCTTTGGATTAAATACTGCATTATAACCTCCTTCAGCCATTACTGTGCATCCACTTTTTCCAAATAATCCTTTTACTGCTATTATGACATCTTTATTTCTACATTCTATTGCCGCTCTAACTGCTGAACCTCCTCCACCTATAATTAGAATATCAGTTTTCATCTTATCACCAACAATAAGATTAAGGATAAATAAACATAAATAAGTTATCTAAGTTTATATTTATCAAACAAAAAATAGAAAATAAATGAAATTTTTAGGGTGAAATAATGGAAGTCATAATTAAAGCAAAGGTAAAGCCAACTGAAGATAAATATAAAGTTAAAAAGGCAATATTAAACATATTTCCAAAGGCAAAACTTAATTTTGTTAAAGGAGAGGATGAATTTGGTAAGTGGGAAGGAGTTACTAAGAATGTAGAGAAATTTAAAGAAATTTTGAGACGGCAGGCAATTTTAGACACCGCAAGAATGGTTTTAGAAAAAGGAATTATGGAAAGTTCAACTAAATTTTACTTAAATAAGCAAGCTGCCTATGTAGGGACGGTAAATTTTGACATAGATACACATGGAGGGATTTTTGTAAAAATAGTTGCTGATAAAAATGAAGATATTATGAAAATTATAAAAGACATTGCTCCAAGAACAAAAGGAGGAGTTATAATTAATGAGGATGAATTAGAAACTGTAGAAGAAACTAATAATACAGAAACTGAATTTAAAAAGAGTGAATAAATATTGAATCAAATTTTAAGATTATTGATTTACTGTTTTAAAGCTTTCTTCTTCTTATATTCAATACATACTTTCCCAATGTATATTCCAAGAATTATAACAGATACCATTATCCAAAAATTTAGTGGAAATCCTAATATTTTAAAATGTTCTAAGATTTCCTCTTTTCCAGAAGTTATTAATAAGACATGAGTAGCCTCTAAGGCATAGACACCAAAGATTCCAATTTCAAGAACTTCCATTGCCTCTCCTATAGCTACTTGATATTTTGTGTTTTCAGCTAATTGGTTTGCTATATTTCTCTCCAAATCTTCTGATATCGTTGTTAGTAATCTTGTTAAACTTGTAGCCAATTTTTCATTACTTTCTAAGATATTCTCTATTTCGATGATTCTATAAACAAGTCGTTTTATTTTTCTTTCTGCCTCAACCTTTTCTAAGAGCATTAGGTCAAAATCTCCAAAGTTAGGAGGGTAGTTATTATCTAACAATTCAATAATCTCTTTTAAATATCCACAGACAATTTCTATAACTGACAGTTCTCTATCTATTCTACTTAACTCTCCTCTAATATCTCCAATTTCTTCCAAATTTATGCCTGATTCGAGAGTTCTACTTATAATTTCTAACTTTGAGGCAATGCTGTTTAATTTATAAAATAAATCTCTTGAAACTCCTGTAATACTCCTTATGAATGGATAATAGCATATAAATCTCTCAAACTTCTCTGGATTTGGACTTGAAATTAATATACCAAAATCCCCAAAGATTATTAAACTATCATCTATATTAATAATATTTTTTACTTGACCTACAACTTGATTAATTTCTGGTAAAGATTCCTCAGTAATGTTTATTTTTGTCTCTGTTAAAATTGTAACATGTTTATAAACCTTTAATTCTCCATATAAAGTTTCTAAGAGATACCTTTGAGATGCCGCTATTAGATGGGACATTATTCTTGAAGATGTTAATATTAAGTCAGGCAAAATAAAGGATAAATAATCTAAACTTATAAACTCCTCTTCATCCTCTGCCTTAAAAATTTCTGAGGAATATATGCATCTTCCAAGGTAATCAACATATACAAAAAAATCTTTTTTTGCATCTCCTCTTATTTCAGCAGTAAATTTTACAGATGTTTCTGGAATGAAATCAATAATATTTACTGTTGTTTGATATTCAGATGTTTCAAAAATAGGTTTATTTATTACTTCTCTATTTTTTGAAGTTGTAAAATATTTTATTCTCTTTTTTTGATACTCCTTTAATGTAATTCTATCAATAAATTCAGTCATATAGTTTTTACCAAATGGAATCCACTCTGTTAAAATCACTTTTGGTTTCTTTATCTTTACAATTTTGTATCCCATAATGATACCTTCATCTTATATTCTCTTGATTTATACTTAATTTTTTTAATCTTAGTAATATTTATTTCAATATTATTTCCATCTTTTGATTTTATAATTATACCATTGTCAGTAATCTCAATATCTTTTATTTTACCATCATCTTCTAAGAGAGCTCTATCTATAACCTCTTTGTCTTCAACATTAAATTTATATTCAATTTTTTTTCCAATGCTATAACCAACTACAAAATCATTTACTCCTATAACTGATAAAAGAATTTCATTTAAATATCCATTGTCTAATAGAAAATTTATGTCCTTTAACGCTTCATAGGAGATATTTATAAATTTTATTTTATCGTTCCATATAAAGGGAGTAGGAGCATAGTCATAATCTTTAAAAACATTTAATTTTATAAAATAATATATTAAAGTTAATAAAACTATCTGCCTTAAACCTTTTTTCCTATCACCATTTGTCAGTAAATTAACAATATAATGTATTTTTTGCTGATTTTCATTCATTACTACCACTCTTTAATGACTTCATATATTGGTCCACTTGGTGTTAATGTTGATTTATACAACTTTAATTTTTTAGCCTCAAATTCACCAAAATCAATATCTTTAAATTTCTCAATTTTATCTTTTAGTTGTTTCTTATTTTCAATAAATTTAACTCTACCTATTGTTAAATGAGGAACATATTCCCTCTCTTTTTTAAATCCCAAGTTTGCCAGTTTTTTATCAACATCTTCAAAAATTTTTATAAGATTATCTCCATAAGCCCCAATCCATATAACTCTTATATAATTCATATTTGGAAAGACATTAAGTTGATTTAATTTTATTTTTATAGGTTTGATTGATAAATCCAAATCTAATATTTCATTCAGTAAATTTTCATCAACGTCTCCTAAGAATTTTACTGTTATATGTAAATTTTCCTTTTCAACTAATTTTATTCCTTTCATTTTTATCTGTTTTTGGAAATTGGCTATTTTTTCTTTTAACTCTTCTGGAATATCTATCGCTATAAATAATCTCATTTTATCACTTTAATATCTTAATAGTATTGGAATCCCTTCAATTATATCATAAACTCTCTTACACTTTTTACATACTAACTTATTTTTATCTTTATCTAAATATAACTCTCCCTTACAATAAGGACATTGGAATATATCTATATATTTTTCAATCCAGTTCATAAAACCACCGAGATTACTATAAATTCTTTTATAGAGTGATATCCATTCAGCTTTTAAAACTGATAAATTAAATATAGAGAAGTATTTAAATATGTATTGAAAAAAATATAACGACAAAGAATAGAATACATATTGAATGGATTAAAAAAACAAACTAAAACTACCGAAATCAAATGAATTCAAAAGAAATTTAAGAAACAAATTTTAGTATTAAACATTAAAAACGATTGATAGCAACCTAATATCTATCAATATATATCATCCAATTGAAGGATGGATAATAAATAAATTAATCCGAATTACACAGAATTAAAGAGGTTTATGATAGAAAAATTGAATAAACGAAAGATGTATATAAATAGATATTTCAATTGAAAGTTAGATAGGGCTAATTGGAATGAAATAATACAAAAAATTAGTTATAAAACGATAACGATTTTAGTTAATCTGCCTATATTTCAATAACCTGTCCCATATGCGGGAGTAAAATGGAGTCCTAAAAGAGACAGGTCGTTTATTGTCCAAATTGTAAAAAGTAGTCTATAATCGCCTATATATTATCTATATCGGGAGAATCTCATAACTATAAAAACATTTTAAACTTTAAAAAGTGTGATGAGAGTTACAAAGATATATCCTAACAGTATATATAAGAAAGATTTTTCTTTTTTATGCTCATAAATATGAGGAGATATTGTAAGAAATGTTCCTAAAAATACTCCTCCAGAAACTACCAATAGTGATTTTAAAGATATTTGAGAAAGATTATTTAATAATATTAAACCAACAATAGTTCCTATAACTGTTCCTAAGGATACAATAACTCCTGTAATTAATGGATTTTTATAAACAGCTTTTAATGGGGTCATTAATACAAAACCTGCTGGTAATTTATGCATTAGTATAGCAAAATATAGAGGAAGTCCAATATTACTAATGTAAGATATTGAAATTATTACTCCATCTATAAAAGTATGTATGAAGAAAGATGTAGGATATAGAAATTTAATTTTAAATTCTTCTATTTCATTACATTCTAAGCAGTATTTTTTTGATAAGGGGCAGTATGAAAGATATTTTTCAATAATATAAACTAAACCCATTCCCAACACTACAAATATTTCAAATCCTTTAAAAACTGCCTTTGGAATTAATACTAATGTTGCAACTCCCAAAATAAATCCAAAAGATATTGCCTCTATTTCATATTTATATTTTAGTGAAACAGAATAGTATGCTAAAATCTCACCAAGGCACATAATAATAAAACTCAAAACTGCAACAATTATAGGTATTTCAATGTTACTCATAATAATCCCATATTTATTAAAATTTTTAATATTGTCTATTAATAATAGTAATATATATTATTTTTAATAAGAAAGGCTACATAGAAAATATATAGAGAATAGAAAATATAAAAATTAATGGGTGAAACTTTGGTAGTAAAAATAGGAGTAATAAAATGTGGGAATTTAGGTATAAGTCCAATGATTGACTTAGCGTTAGATGAAAGAGCTGATAGGAAAGATATAGCCGTTAGAGTGTTAGGTAGTGGGGCTAAGATGGATCCTGAATCAGTTGAAGAAGTTACAAATAAGATGGTTAATGAAATTAAGCCAGACATTATTATATATGTAGGTCCAAATCCAGGGGCTCCTGGACCAAAGAAAGCAAGAGAAATATTAAGTAAGAGTGGAATTCCATCAGTAATAGTTGGAGATGCTCCTGGATTGAAAGTTAAGGACGAGATGGAACAGCAGGGATTAGGATATATAATAATAAAATGCGATGCGATGATTGGAGCTAGAAGAGAGTTTTTAGACCCTGTAGAAGTAGCGATGTTTAATTCAGACATTTTAAGAATCATTGGAGGTACTGGAGCTTTAAGGATTGTCCAAAATGCAATTGATGAAATGATTACTGCAATAAAAGAAGGAAAACATGTAGAATTACCAAGAATAGTTATTAATGAAGAGAAAGCAGTTGAAGCAATGGAATTTACTAATCCTTACGCGAAGGCAAAGGCGATGGCAGCCTTCGTTATCGCTGAAAAAGTAGCTGATGTAGATGTTAAAGGATGCTTTATGATAAAAGATGCAGAGAGATATATTCCTATCGTAGCATCTGCCCATGAAATGTTGAGGTATGCGGCTAAGTTAGTTGATGAGGCAAGAGAGTTAGAAAAAGCTATGGATGCAGTTAGTAGAAAACCACACGCATCAGATGGAAGAATATTAAGCAAGAAAAAATTAATGGAGAAACCTCAATAATCCTTATTTTTTATTATTTTGCAAATTTCTTTTAATAACTTTAATTTATTTCCTTTGTAATCAACTTCTACACATCCACAAATCTCCCAATGTTGTCTTGGATATCTCTTCTCTCTATAAATTTTAGGCTCTAAACCAAGTTTTTTTAAAGATCTTTCAATATCTCTTAAACAAGGATTCTCTATCGCTAAATTTTTTGGAACTCTTCTCCCTTCTCTTCTACTTTTGTTTTTATCAATATATGATGGCCAAATAATCACAAAATCACCTCTTACTAAATCCATCCTGACCTTTTGAATATATACACAAATATTATAATAATAATAATCATTAAAGATAATATAATCCAAAAACCATCTGGATTATTTGCTAATGGTAAATAGGAAAAGTTCATTCCATATATTCCAGTAATCCACATCGGAACAGCAAAAATTGTAGTAACCATAGTCAGAATTTTCATAATTTGGTTCATCTTTATATTCTCCAACGATAAAGTTATGTCCATCATAGAAGTTAAAACTTCTCTATAGGTTACAGACATATCTATTAACTGCAAAGTGTCGTAGTATAAATCTTCAAAATTTTCTCTATCTTCTTTTGTAGTTATTGGTAAATACTTTCTTTTTAATATAACTAAGACATCTCTATTAGCAATTAAAGATTTGTTAAAATAAACTAATGTTTTTCTTAAACTAAGTATATCTTCCATAACCTCTCTATCATACCCTACCAACACTTTATCCTCCAACTCTTCTAATTCTTCCTCTAAACTAATCAAAATCCTCGAAAAACTTCTCGTTATTTCATTCAGTATGTTGTATAATAAAAAACCAATACCTCTTTCAAATATAACCTTCGGCTTTCTTGTTAATATCAACTTGTGTAATCTTCCAATAGCTTTTATTTTATTTGTATGTATCGTCAATAATATATTATCTTTGATAAAAATACCTAAAGAAGTTGTGGTAATATCCTCTTCAAATAATGGAGCTTTGTAGATAATTAAATAGTAATCTTCATTTTCCTCAACTCTGGGGATTTCTTGCTCATCTAAACCTATATACAACTCAGATACTTCTATACCTATTTTTTTAGAAAGTTTATAAATTTCTTCATCATTAGGATTGTAACAATCAATCCAAATAAGTTTGTAATTCTCTAAATTGAGATCATCAAATTTTACTTCCACAATACTACCATCCTTTGATATTCCCATTACTGTAATCATAATTTTGCCCTATTTTTATTGTTTGATTTGGTGAATAAGATAACAGAAAGGATAATTATAATTGATATATAAACTATTATTTCAAGAACGAATGTAATAAATTCAATATTACCTAACAGATAGTTACCACCACTTATAATTAATTCTCTTGCAATAAATATGCATATTAAATAGAAGAAATACTTTTTGAAAATCTCTAAAATTTCATTATCAGAGTGTATAACACTGTCTATAAACTTTCCAACCATTAAAACTATTAGTGATAAAGTTAAAAAATTCACAAAATGTAGGAAAAATTTTCCAATGAGTAGGTTAAGTTCTTTTATTTGATGAATTAAACTTATAGAGTAGGTAAGTCCTATAATTAGTATAAACAAGGAAATAGTTGCAGAGATTGGAAATATTCTCCCTATTGAAAACTCTTCTTTCTTTTTAATTTTTTCATAAAGTAACTTTCTAACTCCTAAACCTTCTGATAGTATGTAAAGTCCTAATATTCCTACAACAATTCTCCAACCAATGTCTGCAAATATTGCATAAAGCAACAATGAAAATCCAACAAACGATAAAATTAGTGGAATGTATTCTTCCATTGTCTTTTTTATAAATTCTTGAATTAAATAGTATGTAGATTCTAAGGTTTCACTCTGTTTAACAATAATCCTCTTTTTCCAAACAAAAACATCTTTTGATTCTAAATATTTTAAAATTAACTCATCTTCCTTACCATCAGAAACCAAGTAAATAAAATCTGGATTATACAAATAAAGAATAAAATCAATCTGTTCCTTTAATCTTAAAGCACATTCTTCTGACTCAACATTCACATCTCCTGATATCGTAACTATTTCAACATTTTTTCCAGAACTTTTTAATTCATCATAAATTTTAACACCCCCCAAAATTGCATTAACATCACTATCTCCGGGGTCTGCTAAACCTAATTTTATCAATGCCTTTATATTTTCTTCTCTTCCCAATATAGGAGTATTTAATCCTGCCTTTCTTCCAATGTCATCATCAATATCAACAACAAGAACAAGATAATTTTTTATAGAGTTTTTTCTTTTTGTCATTTTAATCCCCTACATAATAAATTAAATATAGAACATTGAACAAAAAATATTAACAGAGAATCCAATTCCAAAATGCTATAACCAATAAAGATAAAGTTGTAGTTATAAATATAGAGGAGGCAATTAATTTAACATCTAATTCATACAATGTTCCTAAGACAAGGGACATCATTGCAGAGGGCATAGAGCTCTCAACTAATAAAACATTTCTATCTAATCCCTTTATATTGATTATCTCAGATAGTGTAAAAGATAATGTTGGAGAAATAATAAATCTAAATAAAGATGCTATTAATCCCCAAAAGATTCCAAACTTTAAGGATTTTGGAGATAAAGATAAACCTAAGGACATCATAATTAAGGGAACAGTTGCAGAAGACAGATAATTTAAAGATTTTAATAGAAAGTTAGGCAAATAGTTTAAATTAAAATTAAAAATTATTAATATTATGGAGAGAATTCCAGTCAAAAGGGGAGGGAACTTTATCATCTCTTTTAAAACACTTTTATTTTTACTCTTTCCAAATCTTATTCCTACATAAGTGCCTAAAAGCATAGTGGCAAAAACACTCCCCAAGTCGCAAAATATTGCCCTCGCCAACCCAATCTCTCCAAACATCCCTAAAATAACTGGATAACCTAAGAAACCTGTATTTCCAAGCATTGAGACCAATATTAATCCACCAAGTTTTTTATCCTCCAATTTAAATATATACTTTCCCAATAGATAAGATAATAATCCAACTAACATAAAAGAAATAAAAATAACCATTGGTAGTTTTAAAAAATTTAATATTTGATTAGAGGAAACATTTTTCATTATAGTTAAAAATATTGTTGAAGGCATTGCAAAGTAGATAACAATACTATTCAAAATTTTTGCATGTTCTTCATTTAATATATTTAAAACTTTTGAGATATAGCCAACCATAATTAAAGTTAATATAATTAGAACTACATCCATAGTATCACATTTACTTTATCAATCTACCCTCTTCATCTATTTCTCCCTTTCTGATTCTTGTCGTAGATATTGGTTTTCCATTTTCAGCAGTAATTTGTTTAAAAACTATTATTTTTAATGGCTTTAAACCTCTAACTTTTCTAATTTCATTTATTTTTTCAGCATTTTTTAAAGTTTCTTTAGTTACTACAATAATATCATAATCCTCTGTAATTGCATCGCCATAAGGGTCATTTATAACTTTAATCTCATAATCTGCATTTATACTATCTAAAAATTTTTTTAAATTTTCTATTCTTGTTTTTAAATCATTTATTTCATGTGTTTTATATTTTTTTGCAAAATTATCACTTGTTATTCCAACGGTTAATTTACCCAACGAAGAGGCAAACTTTAACAGTTCCTTATGCCCCTTATGTAATATATCAAATGTTCCTCCTACAACTACTTTCATACTATCTAACCTTCGGACAAAAATCTATAAAATTTATTTGAAAGATTGACAATTTCATCAACAGAAAGTTTAAAAACCTTTTTATTCATTAAATCTTTTACATCTAAATTATTTTTCACAAATTCATCTAAAATTTTTTTCATCTCCTCTTTACTATAATTTAATTCCTTAGAGGAGTCAATTAAAGATTTCCTAACTGATTTATTTCTATGTTGAAATATTGCTCTCAAAAAATTATCAAAAAATTCTTCATTCTCTATTTTTTTCTTCTTCTCAATGTTTGGAGTTATTTTAACTAAGGCAGAATAAACCTTTGGTTTTGGATTAAATGCAGTTGGAGGAACTTTACACAATATTTCTGGGTCAGATCTTGCTTTTACTGCAACTGTTAATCTACCATAATCTTTTGTTCCTTCTTTTGCCACCATTCGCTTTGCAAATTCATATTGATACATCAAAACTGCCAAATCAAAACCTCTCTTTAACAGTTTAAAAGTTATTGGAGATGAGATTTGATAAGGAAGATTAGCAACAACCTTATTAAAATCCAATTTATTTAAATCAAATTTTACAGCATCTCCCCAAATAATTTCAACATTATCATAAGTATCTTTTAATTTTTTAGCATAAGGTTCTAAATTTTTGTCAATTTCAATAACATAAACTTTTTTAGCATTTTTAGATAGTTCTTCAGTTAAAATTCCTTTTCCTAAACCAATCTCTAAAACAATATCATTTTTCGTTAAATTTGCAGATTCTATTGCCTTATTTACAAAGTTTTTATCTATTAAAAAACACTGTCCTAATTTTTTCTTTGGTTTGAACATTGTTTCCACTCTATTTTATAACAACTCTTCACCTAAAGCGGAGGATTTAGGAGAGGGAGCTTAAGATCATCTCTATGGGTAGCTAAGCCCACTATCCTTACCGTAGCGAAGCGAGGGCTACGAAATCCGTAAGGATTTCGTTTAATCCCCATTCGGGATTTGGGACTACGCTAAATAATATATTCCTCGCACCATTAACATCTGCATTAATAACCATTTTACATTCAGACAGAACAAACATATAAACCTCTGTATTTCCTATTCGATTTCTTTATTACTCCACAAACACTGCATTTTTGAGATGTATAATGCTCATCCACCAACTCCACTGATATTCCTTCTTCTTCAGCTTTATAAGTTACTCTATGTATTAGTTTTCTGAACGGAATTCTGTGCAGTTGCTGATTGACTCTATCTCCAATATCAATTTTAGTTAAATTTTTAGTTAAATTTCCTATAACAATCCTTTGAAACCCCTTTTCTTTCGCTAAATTTACAACTGAATATAGTCATTAACATAATTCCTTTCCTTCACTGCTAACTTTGATAATCGCTTGCAAGTCTTCAAACCTTGTTCTGCAATTTGTGATTTAGACAACAAAAATTTTCCCATCTAATGAAATCTAAAAGATCTCATCTGAATTCATTAAACTATCTAATTACTTTTGATAGTTGGAAGGTTATTGTACCCTCAATAATTCCAGCGATTAAGAATAAAATTATAGCCAAAATTAAGAGTTTTAATGACTCTTTTATGTAGTATGAAACTTCTTTGTTAGTTCCAAATTTTATATTTGCTAATAAGTTAATTATTCCAATATTAAATAAAATTCCACTTGATGCTGAAAGTATTAAAGCGGGAATTTCAAATATTCCATGAGGAAGAATTAAATAGATAAATGCCATTATTCCGAATTTATACAATACATAGGACAATATATAGGAGTTAAAAATTATTACAAATGTTGAAAATATTCCAATAACATAATCCATTATGCACACTGACAAATTATGTTTCCATATAAATAGAATAATCTTTAAATTATCCTCTGTATTCAAAATATCATAAGCTTCTACCTCTTTTTTAAAATTGTCAAATAATAAATTTCCTAAACCTGAAAAGTATGGGACATAATCTATAAGTAAGTATGAAACTATAAAAGATATTAAAAATATTGCAGTAACAAATAAAACTACTTTTTTATGCCTTATGGGACTTTTTAAAATTTCTTTTAAATCAGTTATCTCTTTTAGAGAATCAATTATAACCATCATTAAATAAGCCTCTCTCATAGTTATCTACCAAGTTCTTGATGTGCTTTTCCTAAATGACCTGCGGCTAAAGCTCCTAATAAAGATAATTCTCCAGCCAATACAGCCCCTCCTACAATCTCAGCAAACTTTAAAACTTTGTTATCTCCATAGCATCCAAGCATTTCTAAACATTCTTTTTGAGTCTCTACTCTTGTCCCTCCTCCAATAGTTCCTATTGGAACATCTGGAAGTGTAACTGAGAAGTATAAACCATCATCTTCAACTTCAGCCATAGTAATTCCTAAACTACCTTCCACTATTTGAGCTTCATCCTGTCCAGTTGCTAAGAATATGGCCCCAATAATATTTGCATAGTGTGCATTGAAACCCATTGAGTTACTTATTGCTGACCCTATATAATTTTTAAGTCTATTAACTTCTGCAATTGCCTCTGATGTAGTTTTTAAATATTTATTAACTTCTTTTTCCTTTAAATAAACCTCTGCCACGATAGATTTTCCTCTACCATTGATTAAATTCATTCCACTTGGTTTTTTATCTACACATGCGTTCCCACTAACAGCAACAGTTTTAACAAATATTCCTTCCTTTTTTAACTCATTTTCAATAAAATTGCAAGCTTTTTCAGTAGCAATTGTAACCATATTCATTCCCATAGCATCTCCTGTTTTAAATACAAATCTTGGATATAAATTTCTTCCAACTATTAAAATTGGCTCTATCTTTATTAATTTTCCATGCCTTGTTGTTGATTCAGCAACTTCCTTTATCTTTTCAAAGTTTTCTTTAATCCAATCTCTAACTTTTATAGCATCCACAACACTCTTCGTTTTTAAACACGGAGCTCTTGTCATCTTATCGTCAATAACTCTAACTGTTGCTCCACCACACTTTGTTATTACTGAACAACCTCTATTAACTGACGCAACCAAAGCTCCTTCAGTTGTAGCCAGTGGAATATAAAATTCTCCTTTTGCATATTCACCATTTATTTTTAGAGGACCAGCGAAACCTAAAGGGATTTGTATAGCTCCAATCATATTCTCAATATTTTTCTTTATAGCCATTTCCTCGTCTATTGAATATTTACTAATGTGTTCAAATTTAATTCCCAAAGTTTTTTCTAAAAACTTTCTTCTGATTTCAGTTGAAATTTTTGGATTAAACATTTTATCTAATTGATAAGGTTTTATTTCTCCTTTTATCATTTTGTTAATTATTTCATCATAATCTACCATTTGTATCACCAATTTTTTAATTAATCCTTAAACTTGTGAATAATCTCTTTTAAATTTAAGATTCCTTTATGTATTGCAGTTGCTATTAAAACTCCATCTACTCCCAAATCATAACATATTTTTAAATCTTCCATTCCTCTAATACCTCCACCAACATATACTGGATTGTTTGTTTTATTCATTACATATTTTATCAAATCGATATTAACTCCTCTTTGAGTTCCCACTGATGAGATATCCAATACTATTAGAGGAATATTTTCCCTAATATATGGTAAAATATCATCTAAGCTATAATTTAAAAGTTCTCCATTTTTAAAATCTAAACTAACAACTATATCTTTCTCTTTAATTAAATTAATATCCCTTAATGTCTCTGTTCCTACAATTGCCTTATCATCTTTATTTAAAAATTTTTTAATATTCTCTAAGTCCTTTTTTTCTTTTAAGCCAACATCTACAATTTTATTTACAAAATTTATATTTTTTATGATTTCAAAATTATTTCCATTATTCATTATAGCATTTAAATCAGCAATGTAAATAGTTTCAGCCCCATTCTCTTTATAAGCCATTGCTACATCTATTGGATTATATGAGTTGCAAATAACTGATTTTAATGGTTTGTATTCTTTTCTATTTCCACTCTTTCCCATAACTGCTACTTTGTTCATTAAGTCAATAACTGGGATTATCTCCATATTTTCACCAATTTAATTTAGACAGGAAAGATTTAAATACAAAATAATTGTTTAGATTTAAATAAAATTCAAAATGGTGATGATTAGTGGATATTAATTTTATAGAATTTATTATCTTAGTGTTAATTTTTGGGTGTATATTTATCCTTGTTTTAAATATGCTATTTAAAGAATTGTTTGATTTATATGAAACCATTAAAGAAATTGAAATTAGGAGTATTGTTATAACGTTGGTTAGTTTAGGTATATCAATACTTTTTATTAAACTTTTAAACATAAAATTTACAGTATCTAATTTATCATATATAAAAAACTACCTTTTACTAAAATATCTAAAAATGACATATTATGGTGGGTTTTATTAGGTTTTGTTTTAGTATGGATGTATTTTATACCTAATCTTCTAAATTATTTGGAAATAAACTCAGCAATTGTATATATTTTAATCTTTATTCTCCCAATAATATTATTGCTTTTTATCGCTGTATTCGTTGAGTTTTAAATATTTATTGAAATAATTATATATATAAATTATATAATTACAACTTCATAAACTTAGATAGTAATCTATTACTCAACAGTTTATAAGTTTTAAGAAATAACAAATGTCTAATAAGTATGGACGACAATATCAACATAAATACTTTAGAAAAAAAGTGTATCATTGGTTGTTTTAAAAATTTATCGAATAGTAACAGCATTAAGAGGAGAATAGCATCAATTATATTCCAACCTAAAAATATATGCAATCCTATCAAAAAATATCATTTTTGTCACCAAACTTTAATATCTAACCTCTAAAATGCCTCTATCCCACTCTAAGTAATGCCCTCTCTCCCCAATTTTTGATAAATTAACTATTGGAACTATTGCTGGTGTTGGAGAAATACCCATTCTCTTCTGGAAGTCTGTTTGTTCTTGGAATGTTCCACTATTAACCATAACAATTCCTCTATAAATCCCATAACCATTAATATGAATATGTCCAGTATGTAAAATATCAATGTCTCTATCAATAACTAAGTAATCTTTATGCTCTGGAGCTATTGGGCATCTCCCCCCATAAGTTGGGCATAATAATCTTCTCTTTATTAATTCTTTCATAATTGTTACTGGATTTTCGTAAGTGGCAGTTCTTATTTGTCCCACCAAATCGTCAAAACTTCTACCGTGATATAGTAAAGTGTCAAAGCCATGTATATTTAAAGTGCATGGATTTCCAACGAAGTAAATGTTATCTCTGTTAAATAATTTTGTTATTTTATCTGGCAATCTTGGTTGTGGCTCTGCAGGCCTAACAGCATCGTGGTTGCCGGGCGAGATTATTAAAGTTATATGCTCTGGAATTTGCTCTAAATACATCGCTATCTCTTTGTATTGGTTTATTATATCTACCTCATACAAATCATCCTCTTGTCCTGGATAAACGCCAACTCCATCAACTAAATCTCCCGCTATGCAGATATATTTTAATCTACTAACAACTCTCTCCTCTAATTCATTATCAACATCTCCATTTAAAAATCTAATAAACTTTTCAAATTCTTTATGTAAAAATTCTTTACTACCTATGTGAATATCTGACAAAAATGCCATATATATCTCTTCATCAATCCTTTTTGGTTTTGGTTTTGGAGGTATTGCTGGGCGAATAATTTCATCAACATACATAACTCTTCCTGTTCTACTAACCACACCAATAGCTCCAATAACCTCATCTAAGAGAATATCATTAGGTAATCTTCCATTTTCTATTTTTTCTTTTGGTAAGATTAAAGTTAGCTCATCTTCAGTATCTTCAATTCTAACTATTAAATCACCATTTTTTGATGTATCTACATCGCTAACGATACCTACAACAAAAACATCCTTTTCTCCCTTCATCTTAGCAATATCCTTTAGAGGATAACCCTTTCTTTGAGCCTTTCTTTCTATGAAGGATTTTAATCTTTCATATCTATCTCTAAAGTATTTAACAAAGTCATCAATGGTTCCTGTGCAGGTAGATTTTCCAGAAACATCAGTATCTTCATAAATTTCAACTTTTGCCTCTATATCTTTGGCTATCCATTTTATTCTGCTATTTACACTTTCTCTTATTTTACTTATAGTTTCAAATCTTTTAATTCTTTCAATATCTATCTCTTTCTTTTCTTCCTCTTTATGTTTAAGTTCTTTTAACTTACTTTCAACAACCTCTTCCTTCTCTATAAATTTCTCTTTTTCTTCTTTCTCATCTTTTTTACTTTCTTTTTCTTTTACTTTTTCATCTACTTTTTCTTCCTCTCCAGTATAGTAAAATATGAAGTTAAAATCCTTATACTTTTTTATTATTTCATTTAAATCTTCACATAAAAATATATTGAAAAAATTGTCATCTAACAAAATAAAAGAGTCGTTATACTTTTTAAATTCTCTAATTTTTTCAATTAATTTGTTAATCTCATTTTCGCTAAAATTTTTCAACTTTTCATACACTGTTGGAGATAGTAGTAATTCTAAATCCAAAAATTTATTTATTATTTCCATTTTTATCCTCCTTTTTTATTAAACTTTTACTCTTTTTTATCTTTTTTAACTTTAAATGCCTATTTATATTATAGCATAGATAATCTAAGGGATGAATAATATTTCTTTTTTTACAAATATCGTCTGGTTTGCAGTAATAACTCAATCCTTTACCATCATCAGATTTCCAATTTTTACAGTATTCGCAATGAGTAAATCTTCCATGCCCTACTTTATAGCCAATGTTATGCATAATATAATATCTCGTCTTATTTTCATCGAAATCTTCTACATTTTTAAATATTTCAATAACTTCATCAATAAATTTTTCAATATTTTCCTCAGAGGTTATATCAGTGGCTGAAATATTTATTAAATTGCCCTCCTTATCTAAGGGTCTTAAATTTGGATTAAACTTTGCACAAAACCAATAAACAACGAAACTCCTCCTTGCATAATGAGAGGGGGAGCCACCACTTAAAATGTCATGTAAAATTCCTCTTATACATGGAGGATGCCATTCCAATGGAATATTTTCACATAAAATATTGTTATTTACTTTAATCTCTTCTGTATATTCATATTTAACCTTATCTTTTAAATAATCATTTATTTCTTTCAATAAATCTTTTACAATTTCATCATCAGGAAGTTTAACATTTTTTGCCAACTCTCCGAGATGCTTTAATTCAACTCTAATAAATTCTCTTGCGTAGATTTCTTTAATTTCAGTTATATCAACATATCCATTTTCTAAATCCAACCTTTCTAAGTGTAAATCGTTATTTCTCGACTTTGAAGCAGTTTTTATAAATTCCCAAACAGATATTTTATTAGGGAGTTTTTTTATTAAATCATATTTTTTTATTTCAGAATATTCCTTTATGAACGAGTTAAAATAATTAGTGTGAGATAAAAGAATAATTAGAAGATAGTCAATTAAGGCTTCTAACTTTTTTTTGTCTATGTTATCCAATACTAAATATAGCTTTAAATCCTTTTTGTATTCTTCATTTTTCTCATAGATGTATCTTAACTTTGATAGTATTATATTTCTATATTTCTTTATAGATTCTAAAAAATCAATATCTTTAAATTCCTCTAAATATTCTAAGAGCATAATAATCACGTGTTTTTAAGGTTGTTTTCTGATTCAATAACTGCCTTAATATGAGGATATGAGAATTTTACATCATTTTCTCTATTAACCTTCTCTAAAATTTTTTTGAGAATTTTAGTTTTTGCCTCTGCTTTTTCATAAATATTTACTAAATATATTGCTTTTACATAAAAGGAGCTTCTTGTAATTCCTATTCTTATTATAGGTTTATCTGATAGATATCCAGAGGTTAAATATTTCCTTTTAGACCACTTTTCATAGAGTTTTTTCATCAAATCTCCAACAACTTCATTTGTAGATTCAAAAACAATATTTTCTGCCTTTTCTACATTACTGTCATAAGTGAAGTGAATAGTAATTGTATCCCATATATATGGCGTTCCCCTTGTAAGATTTTCTATTGATGATGTAAATATATAAGAATTTGGAACTATTAATACTTTACCTGTTGGGTCATGAGTTTCAGAGTTTAATTCACTTAAATACATATGTTGAGTGTCAAAATCAAACACATCTCCAATGCCAACATTTTTTATATAAATTCTATCTCCTATTTTTATAGTTCTCGTATATAATATAACCAACCATCCGGCAAAGTTTAAAATTGGCTTTTGTAGAGCGTAAGTAATAGCTGCTCCAATTAAACCAACTGAAACTACTAAGGATGAGACATTTTGATAAACAACGCTAAATAACATTAAAATTATACAAAAATAAACAAAATATTTAAATATGTAATTTAGAGTTAAATACTCCCCAGCCTTTTCCACATTTTTTTGAGCATATTTTTTAAACAACTCCGAGGAAATATCAATAATAATTAACCCAGAGAGTATAATTATAACTGCTATAATTATCTGATTTTTATATTGTAGTAGAAGATTTAAGTATGCATTTAGATTAAAAATTGAAATTAAACTGTGTAGTAATATAACTAATAATACAATTTTTATCCCCAACTTTACTCTACTGTCTATATTCATAAAACATACCTCATTGGTGGTTTATTATGTTAATTAAATCTCAATTTTTATATGGAGAAGACTTTAAATTAAAAAAAGGAATTTTAGTAGTTGAAGATGGAATAATAAAAGGTTTTACAAATGAGCATAGTAAAGATGTTATAAATTTTAATGGTTTAGTTATTCCTCCTCTTATAAATGCTCATACACACATTGCTGATAATTGTATAAAGGACATAGGAATTAATAAAACTTTGGATGAGTTGGTAAAGCCACCTAATGGTTTAAAACATAGATATCTATCAAAAGTTAGTAGAGAGATTTTAATAGAAAGTATAAAACTTGGTTTAGATGATTTAAAAAATAATGGTATAAGATATTTCTGCGATTTTAGAGAGAATGGAATTGAAGGAGTAAAAATACTAAAAACCTCTTTAAAGGATTATAATTATCCAAAGGCAAAAATCTTAGGAAGACCTACAAAGATTAACAAAGTTGATAAAAATGAAGTTAAAGAGATTTTAAGGATTTCTGATGGTTTAGGTTTAAGTGGGGCTAATGAATTTGAAGATTATGATTTAAAGGCAATATATAAAGTTTATAAAGATTTTAAGGATAAATTATTTGCTATCCACGCGTGTGAGCATAGAGGTTCTGTAGAGTATAGTTTAAAAAAATATGGGCAGACAGAAGTAGAAAGGTTGATAAATTTAAAGGTATATCCTAATTTTATAGTTCATGGGACATATCTTACAGACAATGAGATTGATATATTAAAAGAAAATAATATTCCAGTTGTTGTATGTGTAAGGGCAAATCTTTCTTTTAATGTAGGTTATCCTCAATTAAATAAACTCATAGATAATGGTTTATTTATAGGGATAGGGAGTGACAATTTTATGGCAAACTCTCCATCAATTTTTAGAGAGATGGAATTTATATATAAATTATATCATATAGAGCCAAAAGAGATTTTAAAAATGGCTACAATTAACAATGCAAAAATCTTAAAATTAGAAAATGTTGGTTTAATAGAAGAGGGCTTTAAGGGAGTTTTTACTTTTATAAAACCTACCAATGCAATATTATTTTCTAAAAATATAGTTGCATCAGTAGTTACAAGATGTGAAAAGAGTGATGTTATAGTGATGAATATACCGTTTGAAACTGTTTAATTTTTCATAGGACAAATATAGACATTTATAGATTTTCATTATCGAAAGATTTAGATATAAGTATGTATAAGAAATAGAGATTATACTTGACTCAGATGCGGGAGTGAAATGGAGTCCTAAGAGGGGCAGTTATTATAAATTCAACTCTAATATGGCCATTTCCCATTTCCATAGCATATCATAGCGTTTAACAACTTTAATTTATATAAAATCCGATAGCTATGGAAATGGATTGTCATCAACCCACAGATTCATAGGGAATACCAATCTTTCTGCCATAGGTTCATTGGACTTCGGGCTTAACGGAGACAGCCCTATAAAAGGAATTTATAAGCATTTATAATAATATATATTATAACTAAGAAACTGCTACAAAAATAAAATAAAAAATAATATAGTAAAAAAAGTTTATCTTAGTAGGCAGATTCTTTTTTCATTAATTTCATAACCTCCTTTAAGAATGTTTCTTGACCAACTCTTTTCATGACTGCAGCTAATCTTTCTCTCTGTGGTTTTATGGCATACTTATTATAAACAACTAATACCTTATCTATTAGATTAATAATTTCATCAACACTGTTTATTTTCATACTAATTCCTTTAACAACTTCTCTTCCCGTTTTTCCTCCAATATAAACCATAAAGCCCTCTTCTTTAACATCTCTTGCCTCATTTGGACATGCTTTTATACACTTTCCACAACCAATACATACATTGTAGTTAGTATAGGAAGTTTCTCCTCTTATATAAATTGCTTCAACTTTACAAACTTCAAAGCATCTTCCACAACCGTTACATTTTTTCTCATCAACAGATGGGAATTTAACTCCTGCTATACCAATATCATGTACTTGTGGTCTTACACATCCATTTGGACAGCCACTAATTGCAATCTTAAATTTGTATGGAGCGGGTCTTTCTTTAAATTTATCTTCAATGATTTTACATAGTTCAAATGTATCTACTAAACCACTACTACAGTTTCCTCCTCCCGGACATGCCAATGTAGCTCTAACTAATGGTCCTTCTGAACCAGTTATAAATCCTTTATTTGTTAGATCTAAAACAGCTTCTTCAACATCAAATCCACTAATGCCATGGAGTTCATAAGCACTTCTATCAGTAATCTTTATTTTAGCATTGTATTTTTCAGCAATATCTAAGATTTCTTTTATTTCATCAATAGAATACCATCCTCCCGGCTTAGCCCTAATTCTTATAAAGTAAGTTCCATCTGCTCTCTTTCCAATTCCACCATAATCAGATGTCCAGTAGAATGAGATATATTCATTATTCTCTCTCCTTCTTTCAACTTCTTTTTTAAATCTCTTTAATTTTAACTTTCTTAATTTTTCAATTTCTTCTAAGTTAACCCCTTCTTTTAATTCAACTGCATTTTTAATTTCCTCCCCTTTCTTAGTCCTTATTATAACTGTTGAATAACCATCTGGACTTCCTACACAACCAACTGAAACATCTGCCAGTTCAGCATCAAAATCTCTACATATTTTACAGCCAGGACATATTTCAAACTCTTTTAAGTCAATGTCTTTCTTCTCTCCATCTATATAAATAAATAATTTTCCTTTTTTAATGTCAAATTTTTCAACTTTCTCAATCTCAATATTATGCTTTGATAGGACTTCTTTCATCTTGTTATATTCAAATTTCTCAGTACAGAATAATCCTATGAGATATTCAATTTTTGGTAATTTTACAGGTTTTCCATTTCTTCCAAGTTCTCCGTCATATTTGGCTAAGTAAGGGAAGTATTGTAATTTTCTTAAACCATTAATTTGGCAAGGTAATCCAACGACTGCTACTCTTTTTAATCCCATTTCTCCAGCCTTTCTTAATGCATCTAAGGTTGATATCGCATACTTTGATTTTGCAGTTTTTAATAAATCTTCTGCAGTTTGAACGACTAATGAAACTGGCTTCCAGCACTCATCTCCAACAACTATTGCTCCATCAATTTTTCCATTTTCTAATAAGTATTTTAGGAAAGCGGTTACAACTCCTCCATCTTGGCCTTCAATATCACTTTTTCCATAGTAATATTCTTCCTTAAACTTCTCTCTGATTTTTATTTGGTATTTTCCTGATGAAACTCTTGGACAAACATCATAACACATTCCATGACCTTTTCTTAAACATTCCTCCTCAATATATGGTTTTTCATCAAATTTTATTATATTGTTTGGACATACAACTTCACAAGTTCCACACCTTGCACAGATACCACTATCAACTATCTCATTTAACTTCCATTCATACATTAATCTCACCTTTTGTAATATGTGAATAATTTATTCACACTTTAATTTTAGATACATCTGCATATATAAAACTTACTATCAATATAGTGGTGATATGTAATGTTTTGCAGTCAAAATTACAAATTTGGGGTTATTCCCAAAAAGGATGGATACACAATAAGATTATCTTTAAAGCCAGGTTATTTAACATCTGAACAATTAGATGCTATAAGTTATATTGCAAAAAATTTTGGTGAAAATAAAATTCATATCACGACAAGACAAGGTATTGAGTTAAAGATAAAGTTTGAATACTTAGAAGATGCTGAAAGAATATTAAATAAAGTTGGAATAAAGTTAGGTTCAACTGGTAGAAGAATTAGGCAGATAGTTGCATGTATTGGAGCTGAATGCCCAAATTCTATTGGAGACTCTATAAAATTGGCAAGAATTATTCATGATGAGTTTGAAGGAATTTGGGTTCCAAAAAAGTTGAAGATAAATGTCAGTGGATGCCCAAATGACTGTACTCATTACCAATTTTGTGATATTGGCATTTGTTTTAGATATATTTTAGAAATTAATAAAAAAGAATGCAAAGAATGTGGAAAATGCAGAGGTTTTTGTGAAATAGATGCAATAGATTGGGTAAATAAGGTTATAAAAGAAAATTGCATTGGAATGGGAGAATGTCTCAAACTCTGCAATGCTATATATATTAAAGATAGAGTTATATCAATATTCATTGGTGGAAAAGGAGGAAAGTTTCCAAAAAAAGGAAAATTCTTAATAAATGTTAAAACAGAGGATGATGTTATAGAAGTTATTGACTTTATAATTGGACTATATTCAAAGTATGGAAAAGGTAGAATGTATGATTTTGTTAAAAATTTAGGAATTGAAAAAATTAAAAAAAGATTAAAAGATGAGATTTTAATTAGGTGATAAATTGGATAATCTCATAGTAGCAAGGATGCAGAAATTTACTGTTGAGGATTTAATGAGATGTATTTTAGGATTACAGGAAATTGAAATTAGAATTTATTTTGAACTCTTGGATATGAAAGAAGCTACAGTAATGGAAATTGCTGAAAGAGTAGATAGAGATAGAACAACAGTTCAAAAAGCATTGAGAAGTTTAATGAATTGTGGATTAGTTGAGAGGGAAAAAATAACAGAAAAGAGTGGATTTAAATATGTATATAGACCAGTTGAATTTAAAGAAGTTAAAGAAAAGATGGAAAAACTTTTGGATGAGTGGTATTTAAGTGTCAAAGAATGGCTAAAAAAATACTAATAAAAATATTAATGGTTCTATAGTATTTTCAATAAATGTGGCGGAATTCTATGAAAATCTTTGCTCCAAAAACTGTATGTGCAATAGTTAAAGCACTATCAATAAAAGAAATTGTAGATAGATAGGGTTTGAAACAGTTTCTTAATTTCTGTAACACCATTTTTGGATTCTTAAATTTATATATTTACAAACTTTAAAAGTAATAACGAACCTTGGGAAATCCTCAAAAAATTGTTACAAAATAATGAAAATATTAAAAAGTTTATAATAAAATTAAAAGTTTGTAAAACTTTAATTATTTATTATGAATAAAAATAATTATTGTAATAATTTTTTTAATTCCTTCATTTTTGGAGGAAGTGTTTTCCATCTCCAAAAACCTCTTAATATTTCATCTTCACTGTATCCAAATCTTTTTAAAACATCTACCCATTTATTGAACAATTCAGGATACAACTCTTTTACTCTCAAAAACTCACTATTTAAAGCAGATGGACACATAAAACAGCCAATTCTTTCAAAACCTTTGTCATAGAGTTCATTATATATAACATCATTTAAATATATCCAACTCCACACATCGGTTCCTTTCCAGTCTAATATTGGGAAGATATTTATCTGATTCTCTATAAAACTACTTTTTCTTTCATAATCTAATTTACTCCTTGTAAAACTCTCATACTTCCTCGAGCCGTCAATTGTATATACTTTTTTATACTTTTTTAAATATTCCTTCAATGGCTCTAACTTACAAATACTGTTACACCATCTATAATCTTTCGTTGGAATACCAAATTTTCCTAAGTATTCCCAAAAATCTTTACCTTTTAAAATAACTAAATTTATATCATATTCTTTAGCAAATTTTTTAACAAATTTAATAGTTTCTTTAAATTCTAAACCAGTATCTATAAATATCACTTCTAAATCGTCTATAACTTTATTTGCCAATAATGTAGAAACAGATGAATCTTTTCCTCCACTAAATGAAGCATTTATTACATATCCTCTATCTTTACATTTTTTGTAATATTTCTCTATTATATTTAGAGATTTATTCTCCAATTTCTTAATTCTGTCATAATTCTTCCTCAAATATTCCTCAATCTTTTCAAATTTAATCTCTCTTTTTAAAGTTAAATCTTTAATCTTTATAGTTTCTCCTTTTTTAATTCCAACACCAACATAGTTTCCTATTTCTACGCCAACATACTCATTCTCGTTAATATCTTTAAGTTCTTCTGGATTTTCAATCAAATTTAAAGGAACTTTTTTACCTTTCAATTTTCTTTTTGTAGATTTTAGTTTAATCTTTGGCTCTTCTATTAGATAATAAGATGCATAAGGGTGGAACTTCCAATCCAAATCAATTAAATCAAACTCTAAAATACCTATACACTCTCCACCAATAAAAACTTTTTTTCTATAATCTAAACCTCCAATTTTTTTAAGTATTATTGCTAAATCATAGTTAAAATTTTTATTCAATAGTTTGTTTAAAATGTCTATCTCAAACTTAGAGGCAAATTTATCATCCATTTATATCACCAAATTTTAAACTTAAAGCTAAATTTTAAAAATTTTGTCCTTATCGTAAGTTATTTAAAATATCTAAGGATATTATTATAATACTAAATTATTAAAATTAATAAAGAAAATAAAAAGGGATTACTATGATGAATGAGATAAAAACATATTTATTGATGGCACTTCTCGTAGGTTTAATTTACACAATATGTCTTATGTTACATATACATCCAATATTTGCTATACTCATCGCTTTGATTCCTAACATTATTGCATATTATTATAGTGATAAGTTCGTGTTAATGAGTTACAATGCGAGAATTTTAGATGAGCACGAGATGCCTTGGCTACATCAGATGGTTGAAAGAGTGGCGAGAAAGGCAGGATTACCTAAACCAAAAGTTGCTATTGTTCCTACAATGACTCCTAATGCATTTGCCACTGGAAGAGATCCAAAAAATGCAGTTGTTGCTGTTACTGAAGGAATTTTACAACTATTGTCTCCAGAAGAACTGGAAGGTGTTATTGGACACGAAATAGCACATATTAAACATAGAGATATTTTAATATCTACCATAGTGGCTACATTAGCTGGGGCTATCGTATATATTGCAGAGTGGATGCTATACTGGGGTGGTTTATTCTTCGCATCAGAGAGTGAAGATACCAATCCATTAGAATTTATTGGACTAATTTTATTGTTGATATTAGCACCAATTGCGGCAACATTGATACAGTTTGCAATTTCGAGACAGAGAGAGTTTTACGCTGATGAAGAGGGGGCAAAATTGACTCATCCTTTATGGTTGGCTAATGCATTATCTAAGTTGGAAGAAGGAGTTCAGATGTATCCATTAGAAAGGGGAAATCCAGCAACTTCACACTTATTTATTGTAAATCCATTTAAATCAGATTTTATAATGAAACTGTTCTCAACTCACCCTCCAACTGAGGAGAGAATCAGAAGATTGATAGAATTGAGTAAAAAACTGCACAAATATTAATAAACTTTGATAAATTTTTGTTGAAAATATTAAGAAATAAAAAAAGGTGGCAGTTTGAGTAATGATTTAAGGGTTATAACTGTAGATGAATTAAAAAAATACATTAGAAATAATGAGGAAGATAAAATAGATGAGGTTGATATAGTTACTACAGCAACTTGCGGAATAATGTCAGGAACTATGGGAGTTTTTCACATACCATTTAACGAAGTTTTTAAAAAAGCAGATGAAATATATTTAAATGATATTAAAGGCGTTGTAGGCGTTTGCCCTAACGAATACTTAGGAAAAGTTGATGCAATATTTTATGGAGAAGTTGGATTTTTATTTAAAGATTTGGTTAAAGGTAAGGTTGTAGAGGCAAAGGCAGTATGTGGTAATAAAACTTATAAAAATGAGGTAACTATTGAAGATTTACCAACAGCAAAAATGATTGGAACGAGAATGGCATTTAAAAATTACACTGCAATAACAAATTTGTCTGATGAAGAAGTTAATACTATATTCCATAGATTACCATTAAAAAAAGGAGAATCTTCATTTTCTGGATGTGGTATGTATAACCCATTGGAAAATATGATTATTAAAGACGAAAAAGATATTATTGGTAAAAAGGCACTATTAAATGGTGCTGAGAGTATAATATTAGGTTTTGGAACAAGAAGTTCAATAAAAAAACCTAATTTAATGTTATCAGCCAATATGAAAGAAATGGATCCTTACTATTTAGGAGGTTTCTTAACTTCTTCTGGAATTGAAATATATAATACAATAGCTATTCCAATTAAAGTTGATGAACATAAAGAGAGTTTAAAAAAGTTAGATAAAGATATAGCTTTACCATTAGTTAATATATTTGGTAGAGAAATTATAGATGTTGGAAACTATGCAGAAGTTTGGGAAAATGTAGATTTAAGACCAAAAATATACCCAGATAGATGTAAAGAGTGTAAAGAATGTTTAGCTGAAAAGTATTGTCCTACCTTTGCAATAAAAAGAGAGAATGGAAAGATAAAGATAAGTGAAGATTGTTTTGGATGTGGTATTTGTAATATTTGTCCTTATGGAGTATTTAAAACAAAACTTGGCTCTATATGTGGAATTCCTATAACTTGCAGGCAGTCAGATAGAAAAAGAGCCTTAAAATTAGCAAAAGAACTAAAAAAGAAAATTGAAAATGGAGAGTTTAAAATTTAATTTAAATTAAATATTATTTATTATATTTCTCAACAATCTCTTTTATTGAATTTACTACATATTCTACTTGCTCCCATTCTAAGCCATAGACACTCATCTTTATCTCCTTTGTAACTCCAGCCCTTATTCCACCAATACCTCTCTTCTTTAATTCATCGTAAAAGAAAAATCCTCTTCTTTTGTCTTTTTTTGCAATTTCATCCAATATTGGTGTCTCAAATTTAATTAAATCGTGTTCCTTTGGTTTTATTCCTAATTGCTTAAAACCTACTTTTTCTAATTCATCTACAACATACCTCGTTTTTTTAATCTCTTCATTCCATTTCTTAACTCTCTCTACGACATAAGGAAAACTTGACATTAAAGTTAATATTGGCAATCCTCTACTTGTACATCCGAGCATTTCAATTTCTTTGAGAGGATATCTTTCAGATGTTTTAGTAATTTTATCTGCAAATTCCTCATTAAATGCTAAAACTCCACAAGGTCCAGAGGCTGCCATACTCTTATGTCCAGAGGCTACAATAAAGTCAGCCTTAACCTCTTTTCCATTAACTGGCATTCTTCCTACTGTGTATGCACAATTTAGTAAGAAAGGTATTCCTTTGTCTTTGGCAATTTTACCAACTTTTTTAGCATCGTTTAGGTTTCCATACTCTCCATCAACATGAGTTAATAATATTAATCCAACATTTTTTCCTTTATCTTCTAAGTTGTCTATAACCTCTTTATACCCTTCTAAGTTTATCTTATATGTAGGATACTCCTCTTCATATCCTACTTCTGCAACATTCAACCTTGCTCTTTCAGCAGAGACATAACTTGTATAGTGAGCATTTTTATCTAAAACTACATAGTCCCCTTCCTTACATATTGCGTGCATAACTATAAACTTCCCTTCCCTTGCTCCATGTGTTGGCCTTGTATAATCCATATTTAAAAATTTAGATAAATCTTCTAAAAACTCCTTTATTGGAGGGCTTGTTATCTCATCCAATCTTCCATAGCAAAAGTCACAAACACTATAACCATCCCAATACTCATAAACTGTTTTTTTAGATTCTTTTGGTAATATTCCTCCTCTCTGTATGGGATTTAGATTTATTAACTCTCTACTTAAATTTCTCCTTAAATTTTTGTATTTATCTAAGTTAATATCAATGTTCAAATTAACCACCTCAAAAGTTAGTGTTAAAAATTACTATTTAAAGTATTATAATTATTATAATAAGGCCCCTTTAATTCCATTAACTGCCATTTGAACGGCTATTGCTGTCAATATGAAACCCATCATTCTTGTTAGTATCTTAATCCCTAATTTTCCAATTCTATCTAATATTTTTTCAGATGAGAGTAATGTTACATAAGTTATTAAAATAGATACAAGTATTGCTAATATTACTAAAAATTTATCCCCAAAAGTTGGAGCCTCTGCCATTGCCACCATACAGGCAGTTATTGACCCCGGTCCAGCTAATAGAGGAGTAGCCAATGGCATTAAGGCAATTTCATCAATTTCATAAGCATCTTCAATCTCTTTTTTATGCAATTTTGCCTCCTGCTTACCTCTAACCATGTCTAAAGATATTAAAAGTAATAACAAACCTCCAGCAATTTTAAAGGCATCTAAGGATATGCCAAAAAATTTTAATATCCAATTTCCAAAAAGTGTAAAAATTAACAATATTATTAAAGTGTAAATAACTGTTTTCTTTGCTATTAAATTTCTTTCTTTTTTTGGATATGATTCTGTCAATGCTATAAAAACTGGAACAGCACCAAATGGGTTTAAAATTGAAAATATTGATGTGAATGCTAATATAAAATATTGTATATCCATACTCTCACATTAAAACTTAATTCTTTTTTTAATCCCCTCGTATAAGTCAATTATATTTCCATTTAAAAATGCACTCATCGTATAGATAACGCCAGGGGGTAGAATATCAACACCCTCCCCATTTTTTACAAAGTATAATTTATCAAAACTTAATAAACCCCCATATATTAATCCAGATATTTTACTTATCTCTTTAAGTTCATTAACTGTTATTACAACAACTGGGTCATCACTCTCTGAGCCAGTATAGCCAATTCCAGGAATTTCCACTGGTTCATTAGAGACAGAACAGCCAACATCATATCCAAACTTCTCCCCAATCTCCCTTACAAATAGAGCCATCTCATCTACAAAACTCTCTCCTCCATAAGTGTCAAAAGATACTATTATAGCATCTCCATACTCAGATATAGATTCAGCGATAGCATAAGATAAACCTTCCCCAGCCTTATCTTTATCTTTTGAGATCCCATTTAAGTCATCAAAGCCCTCGGCATATTTATTTAAAATTTCAAAAATTATTCTATTATTTTCCTCAATTAAATTCTCTGGAACGAACGATGTTATAACTATATCATCTCCGGTTATATTTGAAATACACGCCTTTATTCCCAATTTAGACAATCTTTCTTTAACCTCTCTATTAACTAACTCATTAACTTTAGGATTTGTTCTTACATCATTGTTAGATATATCTACTCCAATACTAACAATATATTTTTTCATATTATCATCCTAATTTTTTATATGATTTTTTCATGTTTATAAAACTCTCTTTATAGCGTTCCAGACTAAATAACTTTGAGGTTTTAAATTTCCATCAATTGGATTTAAGAAAAGGATGTTTTTCTTTACTAAATATATATAGACAGGTGTAGAAATTTCTCTTTTATGGATTATGTATTTATCTTTAAAGATTTTTAGTGCTTCAACAATATCTTCCTTTTTTAGTTCTATAATTTCATTTTCAATTTCTACTTTTGGAGTTATATAATCTAATTTTTCTAAAAACATTTCTAATTTTGAAATTTCATCCCTAATCATTGTGTTTAATATATCTTCTAAATCTTTGTATCTCATTTTATCGATAACTTTATAGATTAAAACTGGCTTCCCACCAACATAAGAATATATCTTTTCTTTCTCTTCATTAGTGAGATTTTTATTTAATATTTCTTTAGCTAAGAAGTCCATAAACTTTAAAGCAGTTTCTTTATCAAAATCATCTACTAATATATAATCTGCTCTATCTTCCAACTCACCAGCATTATATACATACTCGATAAACAAACTATCGGAAGAGATACAGAAGACATGGCATAGATGTTGGACTTTAGTTAAGGTAACTAAGAATTGGAACAAACTCCACAATAACAATCTATTCCCATTTAATGTTATTTCTTTAATCATCTGCAATTCATCGAATATTAGTATTGGCTTTTTTCCCTTTTCATTTAATTTAGCAAATAAATATTCGATATACTGATAAACATCTCCTGACTTATCCTTTTTATTAAAAATTTTATCAAAAAATGGTTTTGGAATTTTTATCGGCATGCCTAAATAGTAGTTAGTTAATTCCTCTGAACCTTTAATTAATAAATCAGCCAACGATTTAGCATACTCTCTAAAATCATCAATATTAGATTTTTCATCAACTTCAAATAGGCATTCAATAAAGTTATCCACATTTACAATATTCCTCGCTCTAAAATCAATAAAAAATGGAATGTATTTGGATTTGTCTAATTTATTGGATATAATCTCCCTTATCAGAGTTGATTTCCCACTGTTTATAGGACCATATACAAAGTAAATAAAATTTGGCTCTCCTTCTAAGATCGATAGTATTTCATTAATTTCTTTTTCTCTGTTAAAAAATTTCACAATTTCACCTTTCAGGATAAAATTATGAAAGCATATATGATGATTTTGGTTGGTTAGTTAAATTATATAAAGTATGGAAGCTATATTATTTATGCCCCGGGAAACCGCGGGAGATGAGCAACAGCCCGGCAAGCGATGATTCTCCTTTGCTCCCCCGGGGCACACTTAATTTAAAAATCTAATATTGTTTTAGATATACCCATTTTCATAACATACAATTTAAAGAATTCTTTCCAATACTCTTTAAACTTTTTTATTGAATAATTATCATAAATATAGTCAATATCAACCTTTGCCTCAACTAATATCAACCCATCCGGTGGAAATGTTGGAACTCCTTCTCTATAATTTTCATCTAACAATTTATCAATCCATTCAACTGGTTTTTTTCCTCTACCTATTAAATCTAATGCTCCAATGATCTTTCTAACCATGTTCCACAAAAAACTTTCTCCAATAATATCTATTGTTAAATAAAAATCATTCTCAGAGATTTTTATATCATAAATTGTCCTTATAGGACTTTTTTCTTTTGTTCTATCTCTTTTTGACAGATTGTGAAAGCTATGAGTTCCAATTAATTTTTTAGATCCTTCTATAATTAAATCAACATCATAATCAATATTTGGAAGAATATAGCGGTAATGTCTATATTTAACTTTTGGAATTTCATTAATTTCTCTATAACCTAAAACCCATATCCCCCTATTTTTCAACTTTGCATTTATATATGAGAGTATTGGCTCTTTTTTTAATTCTACAACAACAAAATTCCCTAAGGCAGAAACTCCCTTATCAGTCCTACCTCCGCTATAAATTATCTTCCTTTTATATAAAAAACCAGTTTCTTCTAAAGTATCTAATAAAATATCACAAACCGTTTCTTTATGAGGTTGTTGCTGAAAACTATATCTTCCATCATAGGCAATTTTTAGAATATACATTATTTCCACCTATCTAAGAGGGTTCTCCCAATGTAGTCATTCATAGACGAGTATAGACAATTAGGAAATTTTAGTTAGATATTTTCCGTTATAATCGACTTTATAGACCATCAGAGGGAAATCTGCGATTTGAACAAAATCCTTCGGATTTTGTAGCTCGAACCTTCAGTTCGATTCCCTTACTGGAAGCTTCGCTTCCACATCGGGATTGGGCGTCATCAGTTTCTGAAGAAAAACCTCTGCCCCTGTCATGGACATAAAAACCTTATGGTTTTTAAGTTCTCGTCGCTTCACTCCGAGATAATCCCCAAGCCACCCATAATATCTTTAATGTTACCTAAACATCTTTTAAAGATATTAAAGCAACCAACTAACTGTTGATTAAAAGAGTTTTTACAATTAGAGCAGATAACAACCTGCCGTTCTGGTTCTCCGCTACTGGAAGAAATTGTAGCGAAGAACCTTCCAGCCTCCTAAGTTCATCGGCTGGCAATCGGGGGGAACTCCCATCTTAAGACTCCATTTTACTCTCACATATATGGGAGCAATTGTTAATCTCTATTTCTTATCTACATAATTTTATAATTTTATATATTTATGTATAGATAACATATAAATCTTTTAGTAATGAAATCTATAAATGTATTATGATATAATGTTTATCTATGAAAAATCAAACTACATATCCAATAAACTCACATATTTAGTTTTTTTACCAGTATCTTTTTAACGACATCATTTATAAACATCCAAATTGTTGCATATATCCATATAAATATTGCCCAACCCCATCCTATTGGTGTTACTAATATACCATAAACTGCAATTAAAGTTCCAATTATATTTGTTATCATAACTCCCCAGAATAATAATGGACTTGGATAGGGTTTTTTCCAAAGCCAGTCTTTTGTTCTTGTAACAAATATTGTTGAATGCCCTGCAATTATTAATTTCAAAAAGATAAATGTTTGAATGAATCCATACTCTCCTGGATATAACATTTCTGCAATGTAGTATATTAAGAACGAACTAACTACCCCTGTTAATCCAAGGATTGTTGATATTGGAAGTATCTTTTTCATCTCCCATCTAACAGGTTTTTTTTGCTCAATTACATTATCGTAGGCTATTGCCAATATAGGAATGTCATTTAATAATGCTAATAAAACAACCATCAATGCAGTTATAGGATAGAAGTTAAATACTAATATAGATAAAGTCATAAAGAACAGAATTCTTATAGTTTCACATATTCTATATATAACATAAGATTCCATCCTTTGAAAGATTCTTCTTGCCTCAGTTATGGCATCTGCAATTACTGAAATTCCAGGAGCTAATAAAACAATATCAGCAGCAGCTCTTGCGGCATCTGTTGCTCCTGCTACTGCAATTCCGCAATTTGCCTTCTTTAAAGCAGGAGCATCATTAACTCCGTCTCCAGTCATCCCAACAAAATGCCCCTTCTTTTGTAAAATTTCTACTATTTTATATTTATGCTCTGGATAAACTTCAGAAAATCCATCTGCCTCTTCAACTAATTTTTCTATTTCAGATTCTTTTTTCTTTTTCAAAAGTTCTGTCATTGAAACTATTTTATCTCCAATTCCAAGCATTTTAGCTATATTTCTTGCTATTGCTATATGATCCCCTGTAATCATTTTAACTATTACTCCCAATTTTTTAATACGAGATATGGCTTCAGGAGCATCCTCTCTTGGAGGGTCGTATAGTGGAATAATTCCCACGAATTCCCAACCTTTACCTCTATCAACAGATACTCCCAAAGATCTATATCCCTGCTCAGCCAATTTTTCAATTATTTTTAATATTTCCTCTTTTATTTTACCAGCAAGATTACATAATTCAACTATAACCTGTGGAGCCCCTTTTGAAACTTTTATTTCTTTTCCATCAATTGATACTGTAGCCTCTGTTCTTTTTATAACTGGATCAAAGGGAATAAATTTTAATAATTTGAATTTTTTTAATTTTTCAAGTAATCCTAATTTTTTTGCCTCATTTAGTATTGCATTATCTATGGCATCGGCATCTTCAAAGTTTGATGCCAATGCGGCGTAAAATATTACATCCTCTTTTTTGAAATTGTTGAATGGAATGACATCTCCACAAACTAATTGATTTTTAGTCAAAGTCCCTGTTTTATCAGAGCATAATACATCTACACTCGCAAGTTCCTCTATGGAAACTAACTTTGTAACAACAGCCTGTTTTTTAGCGAGATTTAAAGCACCAATTGCCATAGTAATAGAGAGTACTGCTGGCATTGCAGCTGGGATAGAGGCAACGGCAAGCACTAATGCAAATCTTAAAGTTTCCAATAAACTCTCATGTCTATATACTGAAACAACAAAAATTATAGCAATTAAAATTATTGCCACTACAATTAGATAATTTCCTACACTGATTATCATTTTTTGGAAAGAACTTACAGTTTTAGCACTCTCTACTAATTTAACAGTTTTTCCAAAGTATGTATTTATTCCAGTAGCCTTTACAACACCAATTGCCTCTCCTTTTTTTACTATAGAGCCAGAATATAACTCATCTCCAACATACTTAGTAACTGGTAGAGATTCTCCAGTTAATGCTGACTCATCTACTGTAACATAATCTCCTTTAACTATAATCATATCAGCAGGAACAATATCTCCAATTTTCACTCTAACTATATCTCCTGGAACAAGGAATTTTGCAAGTATTGTTTTCCAAACCCCATCTCTTAAAACCTTTGCCTTTAAAGCCATTTTCTGCTTTAATGTTTCAACAACATTCTCTGCCTTATGTTCTTCCCAAAATCCAACAACACCATTAACTATAAGTAAGGATAAAATTATAAAAAAGTCAGCCCAATCTTTAACTAATGCTGATAGAATAGCTGCTATTTCAATCATCCAAGGAATAGGTCCCCAAAAGTAGGATAAAAATTTTATAATTGGATTTACCTTCTTTTCTTCAATTTCATTGTATCCATATATTTTTAGTCGTTTTTCTGCTTCTTCAGAAGACAAACCATACTCTAATGAAGCATTAAATGATTTTAAAATCTCTTCAATATTTTTCTTTTCTATTTTTCCCTCCCCCACTTTTTTATTTTCTTTTTCATTAAAGTTATTAGAGTTCGTAGTATCACCATTTAATTTTTATTAAAAGATTTACATTAATTGTAAAGTTAAAAATTTTCCTTAATTACAATAGTTATATGTGTTAAGTTATAATATATATTTTCATTATTATTAAGAATTTAATGGTGTATTAAAATTTCAATATATTCAATTATTTGGTGAAATTATGTCTTGCATAGATAAATACAACTATGAAATTCTGTTTAAAGGATCTTTTAAGGAGTGTGCAAAATTCATAAGAGAAAATTGCAAAAATGTGAAAGAAGTTAATCCAGGAGAAGAAGTTATTAAGGGAATCATGCTTATAGGAATTCCACCAATTCCAGTAGGTTATGAAGAGGGCTATATAATAGTACCATACACAAAACCATGCTACGGAACTTTTGTTTTGAAAGTTAAAATTGAAGAAGAAAATAATAAAGAAAGTAAAAATGATAAAGAAAATGAAAATAAAAAAGATAAAAAAGGAATATTATCAAAATTAAAATTCTGGTGAAAATATGAGAGTTTTAATATTACTTGGATGTCCAGAGCCGCCAGTGTTGATTCCCTCATTTATTTATTTAACAAATATGTTAAAAAAGAAAGATTGTAAAGTTTTTGTATCAGCAAATCCTGCGGCATTGAAGTTAGTTGAAACAGCTGATCCAGAAAAGTTGTATATAAAAAATGTTGGTTTTCAGGAGATTGATGAAGGTTTAAAGGAAGTGTTTGAGGTAGATTATATTATTAGTTTTGTTCACAACGATGCTGGAGTTAGTTATACAATAACTTACATGCATAAGTATAAAGCGAAAACCATTGGCATAGTATTTGGTAAAAAAATGAGAGAGGACTTAGTAAATACATTAAAAGAGAATAATGTGGAAACTTACTTTGTTAGAGCATTCCACAATCCTATTCCAATAGTTGTAACTTTAAAGAGAATCTTAGAGAATATCATCTTTGAAAAATAAAAACAAAGTAAAATATATATTAAAAGGTAAAGGGATAACATGGGAGTGCAAATTGGTGAATACATTCCTAAAAAAAATATAACATTAGAGGATTTAAGAGGTAAAAAAGTAGCAATTGATGGAATGAATGCAATATATCAATTTTTAAGTTCTATAAGATTAAAAGATGGCTCCCCCTTGAAAAATAGAAAAGGGGAAATAACTTCTGCATATAATGGTGTTTTTTACAAAACTATCCATTTATTAGAAAATGATATAATTCCTATTTGGGTTTTTGATGGTGAGCCACCAAAATTAAAAGAGAAAACAAGAAAGATAAGAAAAGAAATGAAAGAAAAGGCTGAACTAAAATTGAAAGAGGCTGTAAAAAAAGAAGATGTTGAAGAAGTTTATAAATATGCAAAAAGAGTTTGTTATCTAACTCCTAAAATAGTAGAGAATTGCAAATATTTATTAAAGTTAATGGGAATTCCTTATGTTGAAGCTCCTTCAGAAGGTGAAGCACAGGCAAGTTATATGGCAAAAAAAGGAGATGTTTGGGCTGTTGTAAGTCAAGATTACGATTCCTTGTTATATGGAGCTCCAAGAGTTATTAGAAATTTAACAACAACAAAGGAGATGCCAGAACTTATTGAACTAAATGAGGTTTTAGAAAGTTTAAAAATATCGTTAGATGACTTAATAGATATAGCCATATTTATGGGAACTGACTACAATCCGGGAGGAGTTAGAGGAATTGGATTTAAGAGGGCTTATGAAATTGTTAGAAGTGGATTGGCGAGAGATGTTTTGAAAAAAGAAGTAGAAAATTATGAAGAAATTAAAAATATATTTAAAAATCCAAGGGTTACTGACAACTACTCATTAAATTTGAGATTACCAGATAAAGAGGGAATTATTAAATTTTTAGTTGATGAGAATGATTTTAATTATGAAAGAGTTAAAAAGCATGTTGATAAATTATATAGTTTAATTGAAAGTAAAACTAAGCAGAAAACTTTAGATGCATGGTTTAAATAACATTACACTTTTGAATATGTCAAAAAAGATTTCTATTTTATATATTCCCCTATAACCTTATGAATAACATTAATTATCCCTATAATTTGTGTATTTGGCTTGGCATTGACGAGTTCTCCAAGTTTTCTATTTATTTTACACCCTAATCTCATAGCATCTTCTGTCTTAAATCCAACACTTATTAAGGATGATATTATCCCTGTTAAGGTATCTCCCGTTCCCCCTATACATTCCATTGCCTCTATTTTTGGCTCTTTTATTGTATCAATTATTTTTCCTTCATTGACAACATAATCAGTTTCTCCTTTAACAACCATATACTTAGGCATTTTCAATTTGTAAGCTTTTTCTATTAATTTAGGAACTTCTTTATCGTCAATCTCAGATATAAATCCCCTAACATATGCAGGATGTGTAGCTTTCTCATCTGCCAAAAATGCTAACTCACCAACATCTGGCAGAAAGAGATAAAACCTATCTCCAATATTTGCTGCTTTTGCCGCATACATTCCTCCAGCATCTGCAATAATCTTTGGAGAAAAATCAATCTCTTTAATTTTTGATATCTTTGGTTTTATGTAATGAATAACTAATAAATCATCATCAACATCTTTTAATCTTTCATAAATCTTAAAACTTCCCTCACCTTCTCCAATATCTCCTGCAGTTATTACTCTAATATCATCATTATCAAAATATTCTAACGTTTTTAAAACTGCTCCTATCAAAGCACCAGTCCCCATAGATACTGGAAACTCTTTGTTGTTAATTATTATTTTATCTCCTTTTAACATAGGTTTTCCTTCTATTAATTCTAAACCTTTTATTGGCATAGTTCCTGCTATAATCATTGTTATCAACCTTTCTGACGTCTTAATATACAAATTATACAAATTCCTGAAAAGATAATATCTTAAAAAGTAAATTTGGAAAAATATCTCCATTCTTTATTTTATCATTATCACTTATTGGAGTCTTTCCAAAGATGATACAAATATTTCTTCCAAGAATCTAATAGGGTTCGAAACAGTTTCTTAGTTTTTGTACTATATTGTTGTATATAGATACTACCTATAATAGCTTTTCCGAAAATTGTAAATATAACAAAAAACTAATAAAACTAATAAAACAAACGAAAAAACTATTTAGTAAAAGAAGATGGCTAAGATAATTAAACTATTAAAAACTATTGACTAAGAGGAAAATAAAAATTATAGAAGATAAGAAATTTTATCTATTGCCTTATATTTTGGATTAAAAAATAGTACAAAAATTTCTAAAATTAAAACATAAATTATAATATTTATTTCAGCTAAAAAATTTTAGAAATCCTTAAAAATAAGTGTTTAGAATTCGGTGTTAAAGTTGTTGAGGTAAATCCTTCCTACACCTCTATATTATGCCCTAACTGTAGAAATAGATTATCTTAATATATATAAATTATCCGATGAGAGGGATTTACCTTCCTTTTATGGGCAGTTTCCGTTCAGCCCAAAGTCCAATGAATCTATAGCAGAGAGAATGGTAATCTCGATGAAGCTGTGGGCTGAGGACAACCCTTTTCCATAGCCGTATGTTGCTAAATGCTATTATATACTATGAAAATGAGAAACGGTGAAAAATATGAGATTATTAACATTAGAAGAGGGAACCTTTGCCGTAAAATTTGCAAGAGCTGTTATAGAAAATTACCTATCTGGAAAAGACGTTATTGTAGAAAATTATCCAGATGTATTTAATGAAAAAAGAGGATGTTTTTGCACTCTTCACACATATCCTGAGAGAGAACTAAGAGGATGTATTGGAATTCCTGAACCAATATTACCATTAATCAAGGCATTAGAAGAAGCGGCAATAAGTGCGGCTACAAAAGACCCAAGATTTCCTCCTGTAACATTAGAAGAAATGGATTATATTATTATAGAGGTAAGTATATTAACTCCTCCAGAACTTATAAAAGTTAGACATCCAAGAGAGTATTTAGAAAAAATAAAAATTGGTAGAGATGGATTGATTATAAAATATGGAATGCACTCTGGACTTTTATTACCTCAAGTACCTGTTGAATTTGGGTGGGATGTAGAGGAATATTTGGCTCATTTATGTTTAAAGGCTGGATTGCCCCCAGATATGTGGTTAGATGAAAATGCAAAAATTTATAGATTTGAGGCACAGATATTTGAAGAAGTTGAGCCAAGAGGAGAGGTCGTTGAGAAAAAGTTAATTTAAACTAAACTTTTATAAATCTTTTTTGTTTCTTCATCTGCCAAGTCATAAACTTTTATAACCTCATCAGAAATCATTTTTAAGGTTTCAGTTGGGAAGGTTTCTACAAACACAGAAATTAATTTAACGTTATTTTCATTTTTAAACATATTAAATTCTTTTAAAAATTTATTACTCACTTCTGCATAACCGTCAGTTATAAATAAAATGTCTGCGTTTTTAAAGGTTTTATTTTCTTTTATTATATTTACCGCCCTATATAATGGCTCTTCAAAGTTTGTTCCTCCTCCAAAGTATATTGAGGCAATTTCAATTATTTCATCTATACTTACATCTTTAGGGTTTATCTTTTTTTCAAATCTAACGCCGTCATCAAAGGCAATATAATAAAGGTTTCTATTTTCTCTTTTAGCAATTTCTATTAAGGATATTGCAACAGCCTTTCCCCATATCTCCCTTTCTCCATACATTGAACCACTGTGATCTAACAAAACTATAATAGGCCCTTTTTGTCTTTCCAATTTGTTGTATATATCATAAATTAAAAGTTTTTTATCCATATATCTCCTCAAAAAATCGTAGTATAATATTTCATCAGAAAAATTAACTATTTCTTTAGGTAATAACTTTTTTAAGTCCCTACCAATTTTTATTGAATAAACATCTCCTGAATAGTGTCTAATTTTTGATTTATATTCGTTTATTGCAATTAATCTTAACTTCCCTAATTTTTTTATTATTTCTTTAATTTTTTTATTTTGTAAAATTTTATCTGCTAACTTTATTTTATCTTCAACTGACAGTATTTTTTTATCTCCTTTTCCTTTACCAAAATTTTTAATTGATTTATATCCTTCAAAAACATCAAAAATTTCATTTGAGATTTCTTTCATAGTTTCCTTTGCAGTTTCTTTTAATTTCTCCTCTAAATCTTTACTTTTTCCTCCAGAAATATATTTCTTTAACTCTTTATTTAATTTCTTAAGTTTTAAATTTTCGAAAAATTTTTCACAGAACATTATTGTAGCGGTTCCTGCATTAACTTCATCCAACTCAGTTAAAAGTTTGCTTTTCTCATACTCAATATTTTTCATTGCACCCTCTAAAATTGCCTTATTTATTTTAAATTTTTCTTCAATATGCTCGTTGAATTCAACAACATATTTAAAGAATGCGTAAAATGTATCCTCCGCCAACTTTTCGTGAATTGGATGATATTGTGAATAATAGTTAAGAAGTTTTTGTAAGTATTTGCTGTTCTTTAAAAACCTCTCAAAACTTTTTTTATCGTATGCATCATGTTTTATAACATTTTTCATAATCTAACCCTTTAACAACTCTTCAACATACTTTTTTACACCTTCAACCTCTTTTAAAACATCATCAACAAGTTCATAAGGTTTATTTTTTTCAATTGCCTTATTTTTAACATCTTTTAATGTTATAACCATACTATTCAACTTACCTAAAATTTCAAGGCATTTTCTATACTCTATTCCACCTAACTGTATTTTATCTTTATCAATTTTTTTTATTTCATTTATAAGATTATCTAATATTTCTCTCTGCTCTAATGCAAAACCAGCGTAATGGTTTGATACTTTAAAAATTTCAACTGAAACCTTAAAGAATTCATCTGGCTCGTTCCAATATATATGCCTTAAAATGTCTAAATCATTTACATCTGCCTTTTCTTTTCCATTTAAGTATGCAAAACATTTAACAGCCTTAGCAGACTTTTTAAATCTTCTATCTGAAATTTTTATACCTTCACTTTCCAATGCTATTTTTATTCTAATCAAACTTTCTTTTATGTCAGAAATATCTACTTTCAAAGCCTCTTTTTGCAACTTTTTAAGTTCATCAATGTCTATAACAGTTTTTGGCTTATATTCTTCTTCCAAATCAATAAGTTTTGAAAGATTTTCATAACATTTTATACCTCTCACAACTTTCCTAAATAAAAACCTATCGTAAAATGCCAATAGTTCATTTTCCTCTGGCAACTCGTTGGACGCTCCAAACAAACTTATTAAAGGAACTTTCTCTATTTTGTCTCCATTGTGATAGATTCTTTCATTTATAATGGATAGTAATGCATTTAATATACTACTATTTGCTTTAAAAACTTCATCTAAAAAAGCAATTTCAGCCGTAGGTAAATAGCCATTAGTTTTCCTAACAAATTTATCATTATCTTTTAATTCTTTAATGCTTAATGGTCCAAAAAGTTCATCCTCTGTAGTAAATCTTGTTACAAGTTTTTCAAAGTAGTTGGCATTTAGATGAGAGGCAATAGCTCTAATTAATTGTGACTTAGCAGTTCCAGGATTTCCTAAAAATACAGTATGTTCATTAGCCAATATAGAAGTTAAAGCTATATCTATTTCCTCTCTTCTTTCTAAAAAATAACTATTTAACTCTTCTCTTATCTTTTCAAGCATACATTCCACCTAAATTTTTATAAAATAATTTTTATAAAATTTTATATTTATTGAGATATCCTCTTGGAGTTACCATCTTATTGTTTATAATTTTTGTTGAGGAATTACCAATAATTATTATTGTGTTCATATCTATAAATTCTAAGTATTTTTCTAAATTTTTATAAAATTCTTCAAAGTTTGTAATTAAATATTCTTCATTATCTCTTCCAGCATTTTTTACTATCCCAATAATGTAATTTACATCTTTTACAAAATCTTTTAATATATCTATAGCTTTCAAAAATGGCTCTTTTCTTTTCTTACTTAGTGGGTTGTATATGCAGATAACAAAATCCCCTTTTAAAGCGTATTCAAATCTTTTTAATATAGTACTTAGTGGAGTTAATAAATCACTAAAACTTATAACAACAAAATCATGATTTAACGGACTTCCTAAAACTGATGAAGCCAATGAAGCGGCAGTAATTCCAGGAATTACCCTTATTTCTACATTGTAGTTTTTAATTGAATTTATCTCGTATGCTAATGAAGCTAATCCATAAATTGTAGGGTCTCCACTCGAAACTAAAGCAACATCTTTATATTTAGCCTCTTTTAAAGCATACTCTACTCTGTCAATCTCTTTCGTCATTCCAGTTGTATATATTGGTTTGTTAAACCTTTCAACATATTTTTTGTAATTTTTATAGCACACTATTAAATCTACATTTTTTAAAACTTCTTCTGCCTCCTTAGTTATATGTAATTTACTACCACTACCAATACCAACAACATATAGCATATTTTCAACCTTTATTCTTTCATCACACAATAAACCAATAATGGAAATATTATTGTAGCATCTCCCCAAATTTCCACATAATCTGCTTTACTTCCAATCTTTCCCCATGAAACTCCTTCTTCTGGAGGAGCTCCACTTAAAGAACCGTCCCAAGGTAATGCCGTAGTTATGTATATAGCATAGTCAGTTCCTTCCCTAAATAGGTTTGCATTTATAATACTATGCTTAGGTAGTGAGCCTCCTAAAACTATGCACGCAGTTTTTTTAGAATTTATGGCTATATCATTTAATTTTACAATATCATTTGCTATATCTATCATCAAATCAGTGTCTTTTTTATATTTTTTAAAAAAATATAGCATATCTCCAATAGAACCGTCAGTTATAGCTGGACAAAATATAGGGATGTTGTTTTTATATGCCCAATACAATATTGACTTTTCTTTCTCTTTATCCTTTAATTTTTTGTCTATAAATTCCCCTAATTTGTATGTAAATTCACTTGCTGTAATAATCTTACCACTTTCTTTTTCTAAGTTTAGGATTTCTTCAAAAAACTCCATCATATATTCCTCAAATGCTATGTATCTGTCATTAGGGACAAAAATATTCCCAATCCTATTTATTCCCTTTTCTCTTAAAATTTTCCCACTTACATCCCAATCTCCCAATATAAAGGGCTTCAAGCATTTTATAAAATCCTCCTCTACTCCACCAGCAGTCGTAACAATAACATCAACCTTTTTATGCTTTACAAGGTATGCTATAATCTCCCTTAGTCCAGAAGATACAATATTTGAAGTGTATCCAAAAAATACAGTTATCTCCTTTCCCCTTTTCCTTTTATCTTCAATTTCTTTCCAAATATTTATTGCTTTTCCTATATGAGATGCCTGAAAACCAATCTTTAAGTAGTATTTTTTGATAACTTCTTCTAAGCTAATATTATCATCTAACCAAGGACCTTCAATTTCAATTCCTTTTATATCTACACTTTCTTTAAGCACAATATCTTTTGGATTTTTTTCCATATTTTCACCAAAAAATTAATTATTTTTAATTTATTTGTCAATTGTAAAGTTTTCTCCTCTAACTTTAAATTTTAGTTCTTCATTCTTTGCATTTTTTATTAATAATTCTCCTAAACTTGGTTTTGTTTTTAATCCATAGACAGTTGTTGTTATTCTTGGATTTATTTCAATAATAAAAATTTCATCATTATTAACTATGACATCAACTCCTACATAACCATTTAACCCATTTATATATTTAATACCTTTAATCACCTCGTTAAAAATTATATCTTTTAATTTGTGCTCAATATTCACATCTGCCCCAATAAAACCTCTATCATCAATATACTGTTTGTTTAAAGATAGAGGATAAATCTTATTTTTTCCAACAATTAAAGACACTGACAAATTTTCTCCATCAATAAATTCCTGAATTATGTAATTATCATCTAAAATTTCAAATTTTCCACCACATCCATCTATCTTTTTTACTACATACTTCTTTGGAGGAAATGTTTTAGGAACTTTTACAAAATCTTTAATTGCTAAGTATGTTAAATATTTATTTCCAGCAATTTTTATACCTTCTGAAAAACTACCTAAATTTTTTACTGGATATTTTTCGATGATTTTTGTTAAATTGTATAATATATTATCTTCTTCTGGAGCTATTGTTAATGCATAGTCAATTTTTTTATTTTTTAAAATGTTGTCTAATTTTTCTTCAACTTCATTTTCATCCTCAACCTCTATTATTTCAAGATTTTTAAAATTTTTGTAGTAATCAACAAAATCCTTATAAATTAAAGATACAACATTGTCAATTTCTAAAAACTGCTTTAATAATGTGTCAAACATCATTTTTCCTTCTTTTAAAATTCCTTCATCTTCAAACCCAGAGGCAATTGCATATTCAAAAAACAATATCATATTTATTTCACCAGGATGAATTATGTTATTTTCCTAATTTACAAAATCTCTCAACTCCTAATATTTTAGCCATTCCAGCAATTGTAGTTCCATAAAAAATAATTCTTTTATTGTATTTTTTAGCTAATTCCCAAATATCCTTAAATGTTCCATTTGCAATAGTTGAACCGGTAGCTAAAACAACATCTGAATTTTTTATTAAATCCTCATTATATTTCCCATGAATAATTTTAGCTCCATATTTTATTTTTCCAACATTTTCTGGATTTAAATCACTAACTATAACATTTTCAGAGCCAAATGCATTAACAATCTCTTTAACAAATGCTGGTTGAAACCCAATAATACCAATTTTTTTTGGTTTCAATTCCTTTAGGTATTTAACAAATTCTTTTGCACATTTTTCTGGTTCATCTCCAGTGCAATGAACAGTTCTATCAACTAATCCAAGGTATCTCATAACAGCATTTAATGTTGCTATTATTTCAGCTCTATTTCCTTTATCTAAAAGTTCTTTAATAGTTCCTTTAAATTCTACAGGTTTATCTGTGAAGGCATCCCCATAACAACCTTTAAAATTAGCTCTCAATAAAATTTCTTTACCACTCATTAATGGATAATCTTTAATTCTTGTTGTATCTAACTTAGTATCTGATATTTTAATCTCAACCTTTTCATATAGCAGATTATTTTCTTCTGTAAGATTTTTTAAAACTTCTTTAGGGGATAACATACAGTTCACCTCTATGAAGTATCTATAAAATATAAAGTGTTATTATTTTATACTCAAAATTTCTTCATATAGAGATTTTAAAACTTCCAAATAATCTACTTCGCCATTTTCAATTTTATCCATAATTTCCTCTAACTCTCTTGTTCTCTCCTCTGATATTAGATGAGGATAATTATTTATTAGATAATTATAAACTTCAATTCCTAATTTTGTAGGAATTAATTTATTTTTACCTTTACTTTTAATTACATATCTTCTATCTAATAACTTTTTAATAATTTGGGCGTAGGTTGAAGGTCTTCCAATACCCCTCTCTTTCATTAGTTTAATAACTTCTCCTTCATCATACAATGGAACTTTTGGAACTTTTTTAATACTCTTTTCCAACACTTTTAAGGAATTTTTCTCTATTCTTGGAAGCTTTTTTAACTTTAAATTATAAATTCTACTCCATCCATCAAACTTTATATCTATGTATCCTTCAATTTTTTCATCTAAATCTTTTATATATATCTCTTCATATTCAACAATCGCCTCTTTCATTTGAGAGGCAATAAATCTTCTAAATATTAAATCATAAACCTTTATGTGGTTTTTTGTTAATTTTATATTATTCTCTTTTAAAAACTCAATAAGTTCTTCTGTGTCCATAGGCTTTGTAGGTCTTATACATTCATGAGCCCCTTCCATAAAATACTCTCTATTTTTTAAATAATCCTCTAAATTATTTAGTTTTAAATATTCCTTTGCAACTCTCATTCCATCTAACGAAACTCTCGTTGAAGAGGTTCTGTGATATGTGCAGTTATGTGAAATAACCCCATTTGATATAAAGTTTTGGTTATTTTTAATGGTTAGGTCATAAACATATCCATCATAGAAAATATCTTCTACATTTTTAACCCTAACAAATGATATGTCCCCATTAACAATTTTTTCTAAAAACTCTTTATATTCTGAGTTATTTACATATTTTAAAACTGTCTTTAATTTTTTTCTTGGAATATTGTTTGTCTTTTCTTTATACCAATTTTCAATGTATATCTTACTATCTTTTAGTATATACTTTCTTCCTTTTTTGAATGTTAATTTTTCAAATATTTCTTTTACTGGTAATAAATCACATCCAAATCCTTCCCCATGTTCTTCCCTATATGTTTTATAACCTCTCTCAAATGCTTCTTTTCTAATTCTTAGATATTTGGCAATTTTCTCCTTAAAGGTTTCTAATGATTTATTGCTTATTATTAAGGAGTAAATTCCATTTTTATCTTTATGCAATCTGTTTAAGATTCCAATTGAGTTTAAGTAAATTCCTATCTTTTCTAAAACTTCTCTTCTTTTTGAGGTTAAAAACATTCTTAAATTATGTTTTTTAACATTTTTGTCATACAGTAATGAGAAACATCCATCAGTATCAAAATAACCAGCAATTAGTGCATTAACATAGTTTTCTGGAAGAGAGAATATTATTCCATTTAATTTTCCTTCTCTTGTTCCTAATTTTCTTAAAATTTCTGCAATGATTGGATTTGAAATATTTACTTGATTTCCAGAAATCCAATTATGTAAGAATGGAAATGTTTCATCCAATATAGTTTTAACATCTTTTAGTGGAGTTTGTGCAATCTTAATTTTGCTATTTTGAATGGACCCATCACCTAAAACTAATCCTACAAAATACCAAAACCTTTCATCTAATTTAAATAATGGAATTTTTTTAGTGCCTGCAACACTTTTGTATATATATTTTGCTTCCTTTTCAACCTCATCTAAATTAAAGTTCCATTCTATCAAATACTTTAATGGAACTCTTTTATTTCTAAGATATTTATATTTTGTACTAGTTTTGATATTTTTCCTAATAAATTCTTCTATTTTTTCAAATATTCTTGAATTCTCGTCAAACTCTATTAAAACATCAGTAATGTCTAAATATTTCAAAAGATTCAATAATGATATTGGTTTTCTATCAACTTTGTAGTTAAAAGGCATTGCAATGTAATCATTTTCTTTAATATCTTTTGCAGATATCCATCTCAATTGATTATCTCTTAAAACCAATAAGTGGTGGTCGGGAGTTGCTTTTATCTCATAATTATTTGATAATACAATTTTTCTTAGATTTCCAGTGTATCTCAATTTCCAGAATTTTGTGGCAATGTCTTTCTTTATTGATAAATCATCTAAATCTAACGATAAAATATTTCCTTCTTGAGTATTAACAATATCTTCAATTGTTTCAATTCTACCATCTCCCAATACAACATAAGTGTCTGGTGTTAAACACAATCCCAATTCAAACAGTTCTTGAGCAATAGCCATTACTTCATCTGCACTTAAATTAAATCTCTTTGTAGATTCTTCCAATAAAGTATCTGTCGTAAATGGAGGCAAAGGATGAATTTCTTTCTCATATATTTTGACATCAACTTCTACCTCATCCTTATCAAATTCTTTTTCCCAAACCTTTCCTATGTAAATGTCATTTTCCAATTTTAATGATAAGTAAGGAACTTTTATTTTATGTTCGTTGTATCTCTCTATAATCCATCCTAAGACAGGAGTTTGAACTCTACCAGCAGATAGATAGTTGTTATTAAATACCTCCCACAACTTTTGACTTAACCTAAATCCAATCCACCTATCTTCTATTCTTCTAACAACTTGCCCCTTAACTTTATTTTCATCTAACTTTAACTCCTCTCCTCTTTTAAATGATTCAACAGCCTTTAAAATAGCCCTCTTTGTAATTTCGTTAAAGCCAACTCTATATATGTTTTTGTTAAATGGAAGACTGTTAAGTGCTATATCATAGCCTATCTTTTCTCCCTCAGTATCAATATCTGTTGCTATAAATATAGCATCTACTTCATCGGCTATTTCTCTAATAATCTCTATATTTTCCTTAGAATCCATAAAATTGACTTTTTCTCCACTTTTTGATAGTTGTTTTAACAACTCCTCTATATTCTTCTGGTCTGTAAATTGTTCCCCATTAACTTTCTTAATTGATGTATATATTGGAATGTAAAGATTATCTTCTATCTTTACTCCATAAAATCCTTCTTTTGTAACTAAATCAAATACATGTCCTCCACTTGCAGTTATAATTAAATTTATGTCTCCTATACAAACTTCATAAACATTCCTATTGTTTATCTTCCTAACTGAAGGTTTTCCAAAGAAACTTGCAATAGTTCTTGCCTTGTTTGGACTTTCTACAACCATTAAAACAGATTTTAGTAAATCAGGAATTTTTCCAGTAATTCTTCCTTTTTTAATTTTTTCTCTATCTTCGTCAATTTTTTTAATTAACTCCTCTAAGTTAGTTTCATCTATCTTTTTAAATTCACTTTCATACATAAACAGTATGTATTTTTTGAGATACTCAAAAATCTCTTTTTCATCAACCAACACTATACTTGCTCCTTTGGTTAAACCAAATTCTGTCATTCTTGATGTTCTTCCAGATGCTTGAATATATGTTTTTACATCTGGAATTAACAATAGATACTCATTATCCTCTACTCTTATAGAGAAATTCTTTATCTTCAATTTTTCAGAAACTATTTCTTTAATCTCCTCTAAGGTTTTCCCTTCAATATCTATATCTTCTTTTAATTCACCTTTTTCTTTTAATTTCTCAATATATTCTTTTAACTTGATTTTAAACTTAGGAACTCCATAGAATATGGCATACCTAACCCTTTCGGGCATATCTAAACCTCTAACTAAAACTCCGTAGTAAGAGGCTACACCAATTAAAACATCTAATTTTCCTTCTCTAAAGTCATCAAATCCTTTTTTATCTTTTGAATGTATTAACTTTGCCTTTATACCATTTTTAATTAAAAATTCTTCAATCTCTTTTGCTTTTTCAACTCCATAATCTATTGAGACAAATACAAGTCCTCCACTACCAAATATTTTTATGTATTCCAATACTTTATTTAAACTGAGTTCTTCATCATATATATCTTCAACATCTCTAAGTTTGTTCATTCCATAGCCAACTTCAAAATTCAACAATTCCCTATAAAGTTTTACTCTATCTCCATAACTCTTTCCAGTGGCTGAGGCAATTATTAAACATCCATATTTTATTTTTGACAATTTCTTCTTTAAAATTTCTCTCTTTTTTAATGCATCTTCTATCTTTCCAATTTTTATTAGGTATATTATTTTATATGCTTCATTAATTATTTCATCGTCAAATCCCAACAATTTTAAAGTTCTATCAACATTTTTAGATGCCTTTAATAATGCATCAACATCATCCACAAATATAAAGTCAAATTTTGTGTTTGGAGGATTTTTTGCCAAATAGTTTGAAGTTGTTATCAATATATCAAAATCATTGTTATCTATTTTCTCTTTAACTTCCTTCTTTTCTTTTGTAGATAATTCTGAATGATAGGCAACAACATTTATTTTTAAATTATTTTTATCTATCAAAGAGATAATTCTTTCATAGGTTTGTTTTACCAATAAAGTTGTAGGTAAGATTATATAACATTTTTTTTCTTTTTTTGCTAAGAATAAACTCATCAATACTCCAAAGAAACTCTTCCCCACACCAGTTGGGGCAACAATTGAAAAACTTTTATTTTTTAAAACTCTCTTAGCCCACATTCTTTGAATACTCAACAACTCATAGCCTAAACTTTTTACAAATTCCTCAAATTCTTTAAACTCATTTAATATTCTGCAATAATCTCTTAAATTTTTTAAAGTTTTTTCTTCTCTAAGTTTTTTACATAATTCTAAGTTATCTTTAACATATTCATCCTTTAAGCATTTTTCACATACTCCTACTTCAAATCTTTCGCTATAAATCTCTCCATTACAGTTAGGGCACATTTCTTTAAATATCATAGGTATCATAATAAACACCAAAATTATTAATAAATTATTTTTTATTTATTTTTGATTTCAACAAAATTGGTTTAAAAACTTTTTGCTTTGAGTGAGAGTATGGGATTTGAAGATGACAAAAAAAGAACATTGATAAATTTAGAATTAGCAATTAGAGAGAACTTAGTAGATAAAGATATAATTCCAATACTTGAAAAAATAAATAGTTTGGAAAATTATTACACTACGAGTTCTTGCATAGGTAGAGTAGGAATAATGGAAATACCAAAAGATAAAAATCCAAAATTATATTCAAAGTGGTTGGGTAAATGGCACCACTATGCTACATACGAAGAGATGTTTAACGCTCTAAAAAATATTTCCAATGGGAAAAATTATATTATCTTTGTTATGAACTCTCCTATATTACATATAGCATCAAAAGATATTGACTCTGCAAAAAAAATGCTTGAATTAGCAATACATTCTGGTTTAAAAAGTTCTTCAATAAAATCTATATCTAAGAAAAGGATAATCGTTGAAATTTTAACTACCTATAAAGTAGATACTCCAATAGGAGAAGATGGAAAGATATTTGTAGATAACAACTACTTAAAGTTTTTATTAGATTATAGTAATTCCAAACTCAAAAGAGCAAGAGAAATTTTTATGAGATGGGTAAATAATTTAGATAAACTAAAATAATATATTAAATTTAAAACTAAGAGTAGGATGGATATGTACATAGAGCATCCTTTAATAAAACCAAGAACATTAGAGGCAAGGTTGTATCAACAGATTATAGCGGCAAATGCTTTAAAGAAAAAGACATTGTGCGTTTTACCGACTGGTTTAGGAAAAACTGCAATTGCTATATTGGTTATAGTGGGTATTTTAACAAAAAAAGATGGTAAAGTTTTAATTTTAGCCCCTTCGAGACCATTAGTAGAGCAACATTGTAGAAGATTAAAAGAAATTTTAAATATTGAAGAAGATAAAATAATTGCATTAACTGGAAAAATTCCTCCAAAAAAAAGAGTTGAACTATATAAAAAAGGTAAAATATTTGTTGCCACTCCTCAAGTTATTGAGAATGACATTATTGCTAAAAGAATTAATATTGAGGACTTTGTATTGTTAATTGCGGATGAGGCACATCACACAGTTGGAGACCATTCATATGCATTTGTATCTAAGGCATTTAAAGATAAATGTCATATTTTAGGATTAACTGCCTCTCCCGGGGCTGATATTGATAGATTAATGGAAATCTGTGAAAACTTAGGAATAGAGCATGTTGAAGTTAGAACTGAGGATGATGAAGATGTAAAGCCATACATTGCCAAAGTTAAATTAATTCCAATAAGATTAGATTTACCAGATGAATTTAAAAAAGCGTTAAAATTAATAAATGAAGCATTAAAAGATAGATTAAAATTTTTAAAAGATTTTGGAGTTATTGACTCTATCAATATAACAAAAACTGAACTCATTGAACTAAATTCTAAGTTATTCGCCTACGATGAAGAAGTTAAGTATGAACTTATAAGGGTGTGCTCAGAGGCTTTAAAGTTAATGCACGCCAAGGATTTATTAGAGAGTCAAGGAAAAAGTGTATTTTTAAACTATATAAATAAATTGTCTTCACAAAGAACTAAATCTGCTAAATCAATAGTAAATGACGAAAGAATTAGAAAGGCAGTAAATATATTATTAAAGACAGATGTAGAACATCCAAAACTGAATAAAGTTGTTGAAATGGTTAAAAGTATTTTGAAAAAAAATGAAGATGAAAGAATTATAATATTCACGCAGTATAGAGACACTGTTGAGAAATTAGTTAATATCTTACACCAAAATGGAATTAAGGCGATAAAGTTTATTGGTCAAGCAAGTAAAGAAGGAAAAGGAATGACTCAAAAACAGCAAATAGAAGCAATAGAGAAGTTTAAAAAAGAAGGAAATGTTTTAGTTTCTACAAGCGTATCTGAGGAAGGGATAGATATTCCAGCGGTAAATTATGTTATCTTTTACGAGCCTGTGCCATCAGAAATTAGGTTAATCCAGAGAAGAGGTAGAGCGATGAGAGGAGAAGGTGGAAAAGCATATATATTAATAGCTAAAGGGACATCTGATGAAGCATATTATAGAAGTGCTTTGTATAAAGAAAAAGAGATGAAAAGACTCTTAAAAAATATATGTTATTTGTTGAACAAAAGATTACAGAAAAAATTAGAGATGGAGAATAAAAGAATAGAAGAGCCTAAAAAAGAAACTATAATAGAAAAAGATATAACAACAATAGATACTAAAAAAGTAGTAGAGATAGAAAGTAAAGAAGAGAACAAAGAGAAAGAAAAAAAGACTTTAACAATATTGGACTTTATTAAGCAGTTTGAAGAAAAATCTAAAAGTAAGGTTGAAGAAACTGACGAAGACAAAATTGAAAAACCCATTAAGATTATTGTGGATGTCAGAGAAAAAAATATTGCCAAGTTATTACATAAATATGCTGATGTTGAACTAAAAACTTTAGAAGTTGGAGATTATGTTTTAAGTGATAGAGTTGTTGTTGAGAGGAAAACTTCTGAGGATTTTGTAAATTCAATAATTGATAAGAGGTTATTTTCACAGTTAAAAAATCTTAAAAAAGTTGAAAAACCGTTACTTATTATAGAAGGAGAAAACTTTAGCAGAATACATGAAAATGCCTTAAAAGGGGCGATTTTATCAGTTATTTTTGACTTTGGAATACCAATATTATTTACAAAAAATGTTGATGAAACCGTTGATTTATTAATAAAAATTGCTGAAAAAGAGCAATTGAAAGAAAAAAGACCGATTACAATAAGATATGGAAAAACTACAATGAGTTTAAAAGAACAACAAAGGTTTATTGTTGAAAGTTTGCCTGATGTTGGTGGTGCATTAGCTGATAGATTATTAAAACATTTTAAAACTGTTGAAAGAGTATTTACAGCAAAAGAAGATGAATTAATGAAAGTTGAAGGAGTAGGAGAAGAGAGGGCTAAGAAAATTAGGAAAGTTTTAACAGCAAAATATGAGTAATGTTTTTTAATAAGGAACAGGCAAACCAAGTTCTTTTCTATGTTCAATCTCTTTTAGATTTTTCTCTTTTTTAGTTAGAGCTAATTTTTTAACTAAATCTAAACCAGGTTTAACCTCTTCTATTGGTTTAACTTCTAAGTATCCATCTTCAACCATTTTGTTAAATATCTCTTCCCCTTTTGCAGTTCTTATGAAGACAGTGCTCCACCCATCTGGGCTTCCAACGGAACCTGTTGAAATATCTGCTAACTCTGCAGTGTAGTCAGTGCATACGTGACAAGCCACTTGCTCATAAGGATGGGTTTCTTTTAATTTAATTGCTTTTGTTTCTCCCCATTTTGTATAGACCCAAAACTTACCTTTACCAATATCTAATTTAACAACATCTTCCATCTTAACTCCACAGTGTTCTTCTACAATTAACTTTAATCCATTGTATGGGAAGTTTTCCATACAGAAAATTCCTATAATTAATGATATTTTATCAGGAATGTGTCTAAAACCTACAGGATATTTCATTAACTTCCTTACAGCCCTAACTTGGCATGGAGTTCCTACAACTCCAATTTTTTCACAACCATATTCTCTAACAGCACTCTTTAATACTGATACATTAGGGCAGACAGTATATTTTGTTCCTGCCGCCTCTAAAACTTCCTCTGGCGTTGTAGCCACTTTAGGGATTGCTTTAAATTCTCCAGCATTATCTGCTACAATAACTCCATCTAATAAATTATTCTCTAAACCATAAATAAAAGCTGTTGAAACTATACCCCCATCTTGACATGTCTTTAAAACTTCTTTTAATGTACTTCTTGCTGAAACTACTTTCTTATAAGTTCCAAAAGGATCCATCTATTCCACCTCAAAAATTATTTATAAAATTTATACTGATTGAAATGATTACTCTATTTTTTCAATTAACTCTGGAAATCTAATTCTTGGACACTGTACTGAACAAACTCCACATTTAATACACAAATACTGAGTAACATTTGGTCTTCCATCAATCATTTCTATTGCTCTTGTTGGACATGCTGAGGCACAAGTTCCACAACCCATACAGAGAGATTTATTAACCACCTTAGTTAGTAAATCACATCCACATGCTTCACTTCCTTTTTCTGCTAATTCAGCATATGGGGCTAAATATTCCATATCTCCATTTAATGCCGCATTTATTACTGAAACAATAGCCTCTGGTGATGGAGGACATCCTGGAATAGCTAAATCTACTTTAATAACTTCAGTTAATGGAGAGAATGAGCTGTGAACTGGTTTAGATAACTGATTTCCTTTACTGTATCTTGTAACTCCGCCTGTAGCAGCACAAGCTCCTAAGGCAACAACAATCTTTGCTTTTTCTCTTACCTCTTTAGCAATCTCTAAACTATGGTGGTCATCTAAACACACAGAACCTTCAACTAATGCAATATCACATTCTGGAATCTCTCTAACATCTGCCAATGTTTGACAATAAACTAACTCAATTGAATTTAAAACATCTAATAACTTCTCATAAGTGTCTGCCAAAGAAACTAAGCATCCACAACAACTACACAGTTGAACATGAGCGACTTTAACCACATTAATCACCCCTCAATTCTCTAAGGATAATATTTACTGCCTTATCAAGTGCCTTTTCAACTTCCTCACTCAACCCAATATAAACATCTGGTTCAGAAATATATTTTGCCTGACATCCAATAACTTTAACCTCTATATTATATTTTTCAGCGACCTCTTTTAATAAAGAAGATAAAGGCCAATTGTGAGAATCTAATCTATCATATTTTGGATTTGGTAGCTCATCTTTTTCAATTATTTTTATTTCTCCCGGTTTTAATCCCCAGTCTATTACATCAACGACAATTATTTTTTTTGTCTTTGAATTTTCATCTATCAATGTTAAAACTTGCTGAGGAGCCCCTGTTCCAGCATCTACTAAAGCTATTTTTTCTTTTTCTTTTTCAGTTAAGATTTTATTCAATTTTTCAATGACATGAACGCTAAAACCGTCATCAGCAAATAATATATTCCCACAGGCTAACACCATAACTTCTTTTTTTAGATAGGATGGCGTTAAATCAAACAATTCATCATCATAATCTTTTATTTCAGCTTTCATAGTTTCATTCATTTTTATTTTTTTAAGATTTTAATTTTAAACTCTTTAAGAGAAGATGCCTCTCGGGTCCCTTTCGGGTTCCCCTTGAGGCTTACAACATTTTTCTAACTTCTATGGTTTCTTTTGACTCTTCATCTTTAACTATTATATGAGTAGCACATGATGCTCATATGTCATAGGCTCTCATTATCACTTCAGCATACTGATGTGGGTAACCCTCAATTGCCTTTTCAACTATTGGGAAGTTCCAAGTTGATGCCGCTATGATTCTATAGCTCTTTATTTTTCCATCTTTTCCAACTTCTGCCATGTGTGTATTTGTTGCTCTTGGAGCTTCATGAACTCCAATTCCAAAACCATCTTTGTATTCAACTTCAGCTCTTGTTTTTCCATATATATTAACTTCATCTAAAATTTCTAAGGCTCTATAAACAGCTCCAAGGTTTTCTTGAGCTCTTGCTATGTTGATGTCTAAAGCACTACCTCCTGCTCTAAAGTTTCCAAATTTAACCAATCTTGCTCTTGGTCCTCCTTCAGCAGGAACCCCCTCATATAATGGAATTTGAACTGTTGTAGTATGTATTGCCTCTTCATCATCATAGTATCTTTGAGGAGGAATTTCTACGACACTATCCCAGTTTATAGCATATCTATCTCCATATGTAGTGTGGGAAGCAATGTATGGATATTCATGAGCCCCTAAATCAGGAATTCCTATTTCTTCTAAGTATCTTTCAATTAATTCAGTGTATTTTTCATACAATTCATAGGCATCTTTTTCATACTGTCTTAATGCATAGTATAACTTTGACTTAGATCTTTCAGTTATGTTTGTTCTCATACCCCCAATTACAATGTTTGGAGGATGAATCCCTTCTCCACCTACAATATCAACTACTAACTGTCCAACTTTTCTCATTCTTTGAATTAATTTTATTAATTCAATTCTTAAATTGGTTTCATCTGGCTTTAAAAAGTCATCAATTGTTAATAAGTGGTGTAACGGATGAGAATGTAATCTATTTCCAAGTCCTACTAATTCCCTTAACAATAAACCATCATCAGGAACTTCACAGTCTATTGCATTCTCTATAGCTTCACAGGATGCAATTCCGTGAGTGGTTTGACAAATTCCACAGATTCTCATAACTGCGATAGGAGCAAATTCTGCAGGTCTGCCCCTTAACATTGTTTCGAATCCCCTAACAGGAGTTGTATTTAAATAATATGCTTTATTTACTATTCCCTCATCATTAACTTCTAAAATCAGTTTTGCGTGTCCTTCATGTCTCGTTGTAGGAGATATTTCTATTCTGTTAGCCACAAAATTCACCTCCATAATGATAAACGATAAAAATAAAGATAAGGTTCAACAAATTTACCCATTAATTTTTTCTATATAAACTTATATATGCCTATATCTCTTTAAAAATACCAATGTATGCTTTTAGTTTTTTAGATATGTTACAAAATAGTTTTTTTATTATCTTAGGAATAAAATATAATTAAAAAATAATAAAAAGTAATAGAACTAAAATATTAAAAAATAATAAAAAAATAAAAAATAAAATTAAATTGTGGGAAACCAAACCGTTTCTCATTTCCATAGCATATTTCGTAGTATTTAACAATATATTATACAAACCGATAGCTATGGAAATGGGTTATCCTCAACTCATAGATTCATCGAGAATACCATTCTCTCTGCCATGGGTTCATTGACTTGGGTAGAACGGAGACAGCCCTCAAATGAAATTTATAAGCATTTATATTAACCTCGAAAGCAGAGCCCTCTCATCGGTTATATGATAATATTGTCCCACTGATATTTAGAAACTGCTACAATCCCGAATTAGACGGCTTTTAAACCCCGATTGCCAACCAATGACATCTGGAGGCTATAAGGTTCTTCGCTACAATTTGTCTCAATTGTTCCATTTGTAGCGGAGAACCAGAATGGAATAAAAGATTATAATGAATTTTTGCTATTAATTCTTGTTTTTGATTCAATTTTAAAAATTTAAAAATTTTTGTTTAAAATTTTTTATTACTTTCTAATAACTGCCACTGCCAATACATTTTCAATATCTATTGAATCTACTTCCTCACCTTCGCAGAATAAAGCCCTTTTAACATCCTTAATATGTTCCTTTCTAATAACTCCATACTCAGTATTTAATCCCTCATTTATTATCTTATCCAATGTTTCCTCATCAGCATTTTTAATTAAGTCCATAACATACTTAGCATTCTTTTTAAATTCTGGGCCTATCTTAGATTTATCAGGAATTATTTCAACTATTCTATACTCTAAATCTGGCTTACCTTTTATTATTTCAAGGTTTTCAATTTTTAAAGTACCTTTAATGTCATTTGCTGTTTTTATTAATGCATTGTATGTCTCTTCATCCTCTGTATATATTTCAACATACTTTAATGGAGCATTTAAAGGCATTCCTTTATTGGATTTAAATCTTCTAATAGATATTACAGTATTTTTGGCTATTTCTCCAATTTTTTCTATACTCTCATTTAAAAATTTCTCATCTACTTCTGGGAATGAAAAGTGTAGATTCTCAATTTTATAAATCTCACCTATATAATCTGCAAAGTGTGGAGCAAATGGACAGAGTAATCTTATTAACTTGTCTATTACATAGTAGAGAGTCCATCTTGCCTCCTTTTTATCATCCTCATTATTACCATACAATCTATATTTAACCATCTCTATATAATTGTCGCAAAACTCATGCCATACGAACTTGTAAATTTCTACTATTGTATTAAATCTATAATTCTCTAAATCTCTATTAACTCTATCAATTAACTTCTGTAATTTACTTAAAATCCACAAATCTATTGGATTCTTTACATCTAATGGTTTTTTTAACTCTTCAATAATCTCATCATTTATATGCATCTTAGCAAATCTACAAGCATTCCAAAACTTTCTTAAAAATCTATAACCGTAATCAACTTCTTTCCATAAAAATTGGACATCATCTCCAATAACGCTATTACTTGCCCACAATCTTAAAGCGTCTGCTCCATACTTTGCAATAATTTCATCTGGCTCTACAACATTACCCCTACTTTTACTCATCTTATGTCCATCCTCTCCAAACACCATACCATTTATAACTATCTCATCCCATGGCTTTTTGCCAGTTAAGGCAACAGACTTAACTATTGTATAGAAAGCCCAAGTTCTAATAATATCATGTCCTTGAGGTCTTAGTTGAACAGGATAATGCTTTCCAAAGAATTCATTATCATCTAACCACTTAGTTATAACCATCGGAGTTATAGATGAGTCCATCCATGTATCTAAAACGTCAGTTTCTGGAATTAAATCTTTATTACCGCACTTATCACAAACATAGCCTGTTTTAGTTGGGTCTATTGGTAAATCCTCTTCTTTAGCAACTACTACATTTCCACATTTCGGACAATACCAAACTGGTATTGGTGTAGCAAAGATTCTTTGCCTACTTATAACCCAATCCCAATCCATGTCTTCAATCCAATTTAACAGCCTAATTTTCATATGTTCAGGAACCCATTTAATCTCATTAGCAACTTCTTTAACTTTTGGAATTAATTTTTTAACATTAACGAACCACTGTTCAGTAACTATAATTTCAATAGGAGTTTTACATCTCCAACAAACTCCAACATTTTGCTTTATTGTCTCTTGCTTAATTAAATATCCTTCTTTCTTTAAATCTTCTATAATCAATTTTCTGGCTTCTTCTGTTTTTAATCCTTTATATTTACCAGCAATTTCAGTTAAAGTTCCTTTCTCATCAATTGCTTTTTTAATTTCTAATTTGTGCCTATTTACCCACAGAACATCTGTTTTATCCCCAAAAGTACATACCATTACCGCCCCTGTACCAAACTCTTTTTCAACATCATTATCTGCTAACAGTTTAACCTTATGTCCAAACAGTGGAACTATAAACTCTTTTCCAATTAAATCTTTATATCTCTCATCCTCTGGATGAACTAATATAGCAACACAGGCAGCCATAAGCTCAGGTCTTGTAGTTGCTATCATTATATACCCATCTCCATCAGCACTGGGGAATTTTATGTAATTTAATTTACTCTCCCTTTCAATGTATTCAACTTCAGCAAATGCTATTGCAGTTTGACATCTTGGACACCAATTTACTGGAAACTTACCTCTATAAATTAAACCATCTTTATACATTCTAACAAAGGCTGTTTGTGACTTTCTAATATATTCAGGAGTCATAGTTATATACTCCCTATCCCAATCAATTGATATTCCAAGAGATTTTATCTGTTTTCTCATTTTTTCAATGTTTTCTTCAGTTAATTTTATACATAACTCTCTAAATTTCTGCCTATCAATGTCAGATTTTGTTATTCCATACATCTCTTCAACTTTAACCTCTGTAGGCAATCCATGACAATCCCAACCTTGTGGGAATAAAACATTAAATCCTTTCATTCTTTTAAATCTTGCAATTATATCCATATATGTCCAATTTAGAGCGTGTCCTAAGTGTAATCTACCGGTAGGGTATGGTGGAGGAGTGTCAATAATGTATGGTGGTTTTTTGCTATTTTCATCAAATTTGTAAATTTTGCTTTCTTCCCATTTCTTCTGTATTTGTTTTTCAATTTCTATATTGTAATTTTTAGGCATTTCCATAATTATTCACCATTCTTACTTTGTTTTGTTAATCTAATTAAATAATAAGGTATTAAAAAATTTACTGTTTTTTATAAATAATTTAGGCATATTAATAAAATAGAAATCTCTCCCTACCTTTCTTTAAAAGTATGCATACTCTATTTTAAAATAAAAAATGTAAAATATTTAAATCTTTTTAGCGTAATCTATCATTCCTTTGAACATTTTTAATCCATCATCTGAGCCTAATATTTTTTCACTGGCTCTTTCAGGATGTGGCATTAGTAGAACACAATTTTGGTTTTCGTTACAAACTCCCGCTATATTGTCAATAGAGCCATTTGGATTTGCCTTTTCTGTCACTTCACCAGTTTCATCACAGTATTTAAACACTACCATATTATTTTTATACATATAGTCAAGAGTTTTATCGTCAGCGTAAAATCTACCCTCTGCGTGTGCTATTGGTATCTTTAAAACGTCTCCTTTTTTATAATACTGAGTAAATGGTGTTTTGTTGTTTTCAACCCTTATATATACCCATTTGCAGATAAATCTTGCATTTATATTGTTTGTTAATGTTCCTTTTGAAAAACCCGCCTCTAAACCAATTTGAGCTCCATTACATATTCCTAATACTGGCTTTCCTTCTTCAACCATCTTTTTTAATCCTTTGATTATTGGAGTTCTTGCACTTATTGCTCCTGCCCTTAAATAATCTCCGTATGAGAAGCCACCGGGAATTACCGCCCCTTTATATTCATCTAAGTTATCCTTAGTAAAAAAAACAAGTTCTGGCTCTCCGCCGGCTAATTTTATAGCATGACAAACATCCAACTCACAATTTGTCCCTAAGAATTTAGTTACTGCAATCTTCATACTCTCTCCCGTTAATTTAGGATTTATTTTTTATTTATTCTAATTCGGAAGTAATTACATTTAACATCTCTTTAATTAATATCGGCATCTTGTCAGTTCTTTCACTGAGTTCTATAATCTTTCTCTTCAATCTTTCGTCATCACAATTTCTAATATCTTTCGCTTTAATTGTCTTCCTACCATCTTTTTTTGCATTTTGCTCAGCAACTTCTGTAGTTATTTTTATTATTTCCATTAATAAATTGCTTAATTCATCAACAGCCTCGGAGGATATATTAAAGTCAGTGTATTGCTTCATTATTCTCTTTATTGTAGTTTTTGGTAACATCAAAATACCTCCTTATTATTTTATATTTATTTTATATTTTCTTCTACATTTACTACTCCCACTCTAATTAGTGGAATTAATGGCACTTCCTCAATTTCATCCAATCCACTTTTATCAATTAAAACAATTATTAATTTTGGACTACAAATTTCTTTTAACTGTTTTATACATTCTTTTAAAGTGCTTCCACTGGTTACAACATCATCTATAATTACTGCTCTTTTATAATTTACAGGAGAAAAGTTGTGAGAAATTGAACCAGATATTTTTTTACCTTCTTCAGATATATGTTTCTTTGGTATATATACAGTTAATTCTTTACCTAACTCAGTTGCCACCAACGTAGCAATAGGTACTCCACTCGTTGAAATTCCTACAACTGTGTCAAATTCAATATTCCTACTTTTTATTACATCAACGATTATTGAACTAATATATTTTAATCTATTTGCCGTACTTCCAATATTTTTCCAATCAATGAATATATCTACATTTTTTAAACTCAGAGATTTTTCCTCATTTTCCAATAATTTTTCAGCATTTAAAACCAAATATCTTGCAGTATCCATTGATACATTTAACTCTTCTGCAATTTCACCAATAGTTAAACCATTATTTTTCAGTTCAATAACCTTTTTTAATAGTTGTTTGTTCATAAATCTCCCTCATCATTTTTATTTATAATAGTTAGTATTACTTGGTAAGTTTTTATAGTTTAACAGGATTAAATTAAGTTATTAGTTTTACCATTGGTAGTTTTTAAAATTCTAATAAAAAATAACGATATTTTAAATAAAATCATAATAAGTAATGTCCCAATAATTAATGTTTTATATGGAGGTTTTAAATTAAACATTAAGATAAGGAGAATCCCAAATAATATATACCAAATATGCCAATATAATTTATAATTCTGTTTTTTATTACCCTTTAATTTTAATATATTCATATTGCCACCTCGGTATCCACCATTAATATTTTTAATTTTTTATTTTTTATAAGTTTTCTTAAATTGTTGAATATCTTATTAGTCGTTTATAAAATCGTTTTTTGATAACTGTTCTTTGAAATACAGCTATAATACACCCAAATACTTATGCATTTGTATTGTTAGCATAACATTGTCCTTTAAATATTCCCCACACGCCTCCATAATTTCAAATAATTTTCTCTTAGAAGGAGATTTTATATTTCCATAGGGCGTTACTGGTTGAATACACAAAGTTATATCACCAATATCGCTTAAATCTTTTGCTATTTCTTTTACAGTATTTATATTGGTATTTTCCATAATAACAATTTTAGCATAAACATCAGAATTCAAATTATAAAGATTTTTTATAGTCTTTATTTCATTTCTATATAATTTTTTATATTCATCCTCTTTTATATTATTAAAATGTTCTCTCAACTTTATGTCTATTGAGGCAATATCAAAATAAAAAACTCTGTCTGGAAACATTCCATTACTTTCTAAGAATGTCTTATACCCTTTATCTTTTAAAATTTCAACAATTTCTTTCAATTCTTTAAAATAAAGTAGTGGCTCTCCACCAGTAAAAGACACTGCAAACAAATCTGGAGTTTTTAACCTATCTATTATATTAACTATATCCTCAATATCCATATTTTTTAGTGTCTCAAATTCCCCACTTCCTGGAGCTTTTTCAACTCTATTTAAGTATTTTTTATGATTTTCATCGCAATAAATACATTTTAAAGGACATCCAGCAAATCTTACAAATATAAATCTTCTTCCAATATACTTTCCTTCTCCCATTATTGAACTAAAAATTTCTCTTATCATCCTTATCTCTCCAATATTTTTATTTATTTTGATTTATTACAATTTTATTCCAACTACCTTACTCAAACCGTTTTTCATATAAACTCCATAAACTACATCTGCTTTACTAACCATCTGTTCCCTATGGCTTATAACTATAAACTGACTTTTTTTAGAGGCGTTTTTAATCATATCTGCAATTAAAGAGACGTTTTTTACATCTAAGGCGGCATCAATCTCATCCAGTATATAAAATGGTGAAGGATTCAATCTTTGAATAGCAAATAAAAATGCTAAGGCAGTTAAACTCTTTTCTCCTCCACTCATGGCATCTAAACTTAATAATTTTTTACCCCTTGGTGAGGCATCGATTAAAATACCTCCTTCAAATGGATTTTCTTCATTTTCTAAACTTAATTTCCCTATACCTCCAATTTCTTTATAAACTTCCTCAAAATTTTTAGCCACTTTCTTAAATACTTCCATAAATACATCTTTCTTTTTATTTTCAAGTTCTTCCATTAATTGTAAATACTTTTTTTCATCTCTCTCATATTCTTTCCTTTTTTCTATAAGCTCATTATATCTGTTTAAAATATAGTTATAATCTTCAATAGCTCTCATATTTACTGGCTCTAATTTTTTTATTTCATTTTCTATTTCTCCTATGTATATTTCAAGCTCTTCAATGCTTTTATTATCTAATTCCTCATTTATATCTGTTTTTTCGCATAGATACAATTTTTTCTCTTCTTCTTCCAATTTACTCTCATATTTTGCCTTTTCAACTATAAGCTCATTTATTCTATTTTCAATATCTCTAACTTTATTTATCAAATCTTTTTTACACTTTTCTAAGTTTTCTATCTCTTTTTCTATATGTTCTCTTTTTTCAGAAAGTGATTTTATATTTTTAGCTATTTCTTCATATCTTTTTTTCTTTTCTTCTAATATAGATGAGTTTTTTTCAATGCTGTCTTTATACAATTGTATATTTTTCTTTAGCATTTCTTTTTTATTTGTTAGTTCTGAAATTTTGTTATTTAACTCTTCAATTTTTGGAATTAATATCTCTTTTACTAAACTAAGTTCTTTGTCAATCTCATTTTTTAACTTATCTTTTTCTTTTTCTAAGATTTTTAATTCTTCGTCAATCTCTCTTAATCTTTTTAGATATTCGTTATTTTCATATTCTTTTAATTCACTAATAACTTTTTTTCTTTTTTCAATTAATTCATTTATCTTATTCTCTAACTCTTCAATTTTACTTGATATTTCTTCTTTTTTAAGTTTTAAATTACCAATTTCTTCTAAAATTTCCTTATTTTTTAATTCCAACTCCTTTATTTTTAAATTGTTTTTTTCTATAATTTCTCTCCTTCTCATTTCATTTTTCTTAATTATTTCTAACTTGTTTTCAATTTCCATTTTTTTAGCAGAACTATTTTTTATTATCTCATTTAATCTTTCAATTTCACCTTTTATATTTCTCAATTCACTCTCAACAACCTTGATATTATTGGCTATTTCATTTAACTTACTCAAATCAATATCTACTTTAATTTTTGCTCCACTTTTGAATGTTCCCCCTCTTAACACACCACTGGGCTCTATAACCTCCCCATCCAATGTTACAAATCTAACTTTTCTATACTTCTCAGATAAAACTTTGGCAACATCAATATTTTCAACTATTACAGTGTTTCCAAACACATACTCGAAAATTTTTCTATATTTTTCATCAAACTCTACTAAATCAATTGCCCTTCCTATGACACCATCTTCAACTATATAATCTGCCTCTCTACCTTCAATTCTATCCAACGGTAAAAATGTGGCTCTTCCAAGTTTTCTCTCTTTTAAATACTTTATAGCTCTTACAGCGTCATCTATTCTTTTAACAACTATGTAATTTAACCTATTTCCAGCCGCCACTTCAATGGCTGTCTTATATTCAACCTTGGTTTTTCCTAAATTTCCTACTATATCAATAACGCCCGGTAAATTGGCATTTAATATTTCTTTAATAGCTCTATCTAAACAAAACTCTTCCATTTCTTTTAATGCCCTAATTCTTGCATTTTCTTTAACATATTGAGAATGCAATTCATCCAGTTTTATCTGTAAATCCTTCTTTTTTTCTTCAAGTTCTTTAATTTTCTTTTTTGAAAATTCTATCTCTACTTTTAAGTTTTCGAGTTCTAAATATAGGGGCTTAGTATCAATAACTTCAAAATTTTCAAGTTCTTCCTTTAATTTTATAATAATTTCGTTATTTTTTTCAATTTCAAAATATCTTTTATTTATTGTATTTTCTAAATCATTTAATTCTTTTTTTAATTTATAAAGTTCGTTCTGATTTTTTTCTATTTCATCAGTTAAATCTATTTCTAATTTCTTTAAATTTTTAATAATATTTTCACTTTCAGAAATTACATCCATTAGTCTTTCTTTTTCATAATTTAAATCGTTAATCTTATTTTCAATCTCTTTAATCTTATTTTCTTTTTCAATTATTTTATTTCTATATTCAATTATCTTTTTTTGGGTATTTTCAATTTCATTCTTTTTAGTTTTAATTTCACTTTCAATTTTATTTAGTTCATTTATACTATTGTCCAAAACTTTTTTATCATTTTCAATATCTAACTCCAATTCTTTTATTGACTTATGTAGTTCTAAAACTTCCTCATTGCCTTTTTCATTTAGTTCGTTTATTATATCATTTAATTTTAACTTTAAATTTTCAATTTTAGCATTTATCTCTTTAATTTTTCCCATAAATTCATCTTTGAGACTTTCTAAACTTTTAATGTCGTTTTGGAGATTCTCTAAAATGATATTTAGATAATTAACTCTTTTTAAAATTAAAAGATATTTTGCTGATTTTAACTCCTCATTTAACTTTATATATTTTTCAGCGTCTTCCTTTTCTTTTTTAAGTTTTTTTAAATTATTTTCTACTTCACTAATCCTTATGTCAATCATTTCAATTAATTCCCTTGCCTTTTTCAATTCTTCCTCTGCCTTTTTCTTCTTTTCGTCAAATTCTGCAATTCCACTAATTTCGTCAATAATTTTTCTTCTTTCAATTGGAGAAATATTTATAATTTTTAATAAATCTCCTTGCGATATTACCGTATCCCCTAACAAACCTAACTTTCTAAATAAGTCAATAATTTCATACTTAGATAACTTTTTTCTTTTTTCTTTGTCATTCTCCTTCCAAACTAAAAAATAGTCAGTTTCTCCACTTTTCTTAATTCTTCTCAATATTCCTACGCTATCGGCGTTAACATTAAATATATTATTATCATTTGAAAAATATAAACAAACCTCTGAATACTCTTCTCTCTTTCCGTTGTGATAAGTTATTAATTCTTTAAACCTGTTTGCTCTCAACTTTTTAGCAGAGGTTTTTCCTAAAACAAAAAGTATAGCATCAACTATGTTGGATTTTCCACTACCATTTGGCCCTACAATGGCTGTAAATCCTTTTGGAATGTCTAATGATAATTTTTTAAATGATTTAAAGTTTTTTAATTCTATTTTTTCTAAAGTAACCATTATAATCACCGACAGTTTTAATTACCGCTTAGCTAATAAATATCTCAACCAACTTCATATTTTTCACTAAACCTTTATCAGTTATTTTTAGTTCTGGGATTACTGGTAGTGTAAAAAAGCTCATACTTAAAAATGGATTGTCAAAGGAACTCCAATTTTCTATTTTTTTATAGAGAGTGTTAATTTTTTCAAATAAGTATTTTCCATTATCGCTCATTATTCCTCCTATTGGTAGAGATAAATATTCAATTTCTCCATTTTTAGCACATACAAAACCTCCACCAATTTCTTTTAATTTATTTACTGCCAAAGCTAAATCTTTTTCATTATTTCCTATTGCAACTACATTATGAGAATCATGAGAATATGAAGAGGCTATAACTCCCTCATTTAAAAAATTGTATATTAATCCCCTCCCAATATTTCCAGTGTTTTTATGTCTCTCTATAACGAAAATTTTGTTTATTACATTTTCTTTTAATAATAATTTTACCTCTTCAGAATCAAATATTAATTCTTCAGTAATTAAACTATCTTTTAATGGTTTTATTACCCTAACAAGCCCAGATTTTTCATTGTAGTCAATACCTTCAATTAAAAAATCATCTTTATCCTTTTTTGAGTATCTTAAAGTATTCATAAGATTTTTTGGAATTTTTTTATCTTTATTTTCATTTAATTCTTTTAAGACATCATCTAAGAATTTTCCTTTTATAACTATATCATAAACTTTAAAATTCTCTAAATCATCAAAAATTATAAAACTTGCCTCATTACCCGGTTTAATTCCTACATCAAAACCAAAATAATTTGATGGATTTATTGTAACCATTTGAATAGCCTCTATTGGAGAGACATATTTAGTAGCTTTTCTTAAAATATTCAACATATATCCATCTAAATCTTTAAGACAAACATCATCACTAACTAACATAATGTTTCTTAAATCTTTTATTTTTTTGCATATATTTAGTAAATAAATGTTTTTTGAAGCAGTTCCTTCTCTAATCATTAGTTTTATTCCCAATCTAAGTTTTTCTAAAGCCTCTTCTTCATCAACACATTCGTGGTCGCTCATAATTCCATAAAAGATATATTTATTTAAATCCAAACCTCTTAACTTTGGACAGTGTCCATCAATCAATTTTTTATATTTTTTAGCAACTTCTATCTTCTTTAATAACTCTTCATCTTCATTTATCACTCCAACATAATTCATAACCTCTCCTAATCCCAAGACATTGTTTAAATTGATTAATTCTTCAATATCTTTTTCTGTTATTTTAGATCCATTAGTTTCTAAGTTTGTAGCAGGCACACAAGAAGGAAGCATTACATAAACATCTAAAATTTTAGCATCGTTTAACATAAATAATATTCCTTCTTTCCCAGATATGTTTGCTATTTCGTGAGGGTCTATAACAACTTTCGTTACTCCACTTTTTAAAGCAAACTTCTCAAACTCAGAGGGAATTAAATGGGATGATTCTATATGAATATGCCCATCTATAAAAGTTGGAGACAAATACTTTCCTTTTAAATCATAAATTTTTACATTTTTTTTATTTTCAATTATTTTATCAATTTCATTATTTAAATCTACAAAATAAATTTTGTCCTTTTCATAAGCAACATTTCCATTAATAATCTCTCCCGTATATACATCTACAATATTAACATTTTTAAAAACTATCATAAGATTCTCCCTTTAACCTTATTGCATGCCTTTTTTATTTATTATTAACTAACGGTTATTATAAAACTCTACCCTTAACCTTATTTATATCAAATTTAGCAGTTTCAGCTATTGCCATAACAGCCAATACACCAGCCTGTAAAGGATCTCCAACGACTAAATCAGCTACTTTTGGAACAGAACCAAACATTTTTAAACTAATTACAGGAATATTTGTTTTTTCTTTCAATTCTTTTACTGCTTCAGTAATTTTTCCACCCATTAAAGAACCTGCTAAAACTAATATTCCTACTCGTGGTAGTGTTGCAACAGCCTTTACAGCTTCATATAAATTTTCTTCACCAACAATGGGTAAAGTATCAACGCTAATCCTTTCTCCTCTTATGTTATGTCTATCCGCCTCACTTATTGCTCCTCTTGCAACTTCTGCTACTTGAGCACCTCCACCAATAATAATAACTCTCTTTCCATAAATCTTTTTTAAAGAACTGTGAATTTCAAAGTTTTTTACATACTCACAATTTTCTATTCTTTTTTTTAATTCATCAATATTTTTAATTCCTTCAACTTCCATATAAATAAATCCAATTTTGCCATCATCTTTAATAAATTGTTGAGTATAAGTTATATTACCCCCTAATTCAGAAAGAATTCCAGTAAGTTTGTGTAAAACTCCTACTTTATTTTCAGCCTCTATGCTTATTCCAATTTCCATAATCTCACATTAATTCATACTATTTCCAAAATAAAATTAAGTTAAAAATTTTAAAATTTATTAGGTTTTATAATTTATTCAAATATTCTATTTATTTAATTTATATTTTTATTTATTTAATCTTCTTTTAACAGCTTCTGCATGCCCATATAATCCTTCAATTTCAGCCAATGTAATAACAGTATCAGCAATATTTTTTAAACTATCTTTATTTAGTTTTTGATAGGTTATTTTCTTTAAAAATGTCTCTACATTTAACCCAGAACACATTCTTGCAAATCCTGATGTTGGCAAAACATGGTTAGTTCCTGAGGCATAGTCTCCAACTGGAACTGGGCTATATTCTCCTAAGAATACACTACCTGCATTATTTATTTTATCTAATATTTCCTCAGGGTTTTTTGTTAATATTTCAAGATGTTCAGGAGCATATTTATTTGAGAACTCTATACATTCATCTAAATCTCCAATTAATATAGCCGAGTTTTGTAGTGCTTTTAAAATAATATCCTTCCTTTTAGATCTTTCAATCTCCTTAAATATTCTCTCTTTAAACTCTTTTGCTTTATCTTCTGATGTAGTTACTATTATGCAGGAAGCATTAGGGTCGTGTTCAGCCTGAGCAATAAAGTCCAAGGCAACATATTGAGGATTTGCTGTTTCATCAGCAATTATTAAAACTTCAGAGGGTCCTGCTAAGAAATCTATTGCGACATCACCATAAACCATTTTTTTAGCGACAGTTACATAAATATTTCCTGGTCCTACGATAATATCAACTTTTGGAATAGTTTCTGTTCCATAAGCCAATGCTCCTATTGCCTGCACTCCTCCAACTTTGTATATAGCAGAAACTCCAACTATGTCTCCAGCTACCAATGTAGCAGGATTACCTTTTCCTTCTCTTGTTGGAGGTGAAGTTATATATATTTCCTTACATCCAGCAACTTTTGCAGGGATTGTAGTCATTAAAACTGTTGAAGGATATAATGCCCTACCTCCAGGAACATAGCAACCTACTTTTTCTATTGCTCTAACAAACTGCCCTAATATTATTCCATTATTTTCAACTTTTAAATCTTTTATATGCTCCATCTGTTTTTTATGGAAAAAGTAAATATTTTCCTTCGCTTTTTCAATTGCCTCAATAACTTTATAATTTAGTAAATTGTATGCCTCTTCAATCTCTTCTTCACTAACTTTAAAATTTTCTATATCAACACCATCAAACATTTTTGTGTAGTATCTTACAGCCTCATCCCCTTTCTCCCTAACATCTTTTAAAATCTCCATAACCTTTGGTAAAATTTCTTCAAAGTTTGCTTTATTCCTATTGATTATTTTTTCTTCCTCCTCTTTAGTTAATTCTTTAATTTTTTTTATTATCATAACCTATCACCAAAATTTTGATTAAATTTTAACAAAGTTTATATATAGCTAATCCCCAATATAAATAATGATTATAGAATAAAAATAAAAGATAATAAGGTGAAAGAATGATACTATTTGAGTGGGGGACTTATAATGCTTTATCAACATTAAAACAGGCGGCATTATTAGGAACGAGGATTACAGAAATACCTCCAGCAGTTTTATCCAGAAGGTTACCAAGTGGTTATTATGAAAGCTACAAAAACTTAGGTAAGGAATACTTTACAGTGATATTGGCTCACGGCCCTTATTATAATTTAGCATCTGAAAAAGGTTTAAAGGCTCATCTTTCAGCTATAGAAAAAGCTACCCTATGTGGAGCTGAGATATACAACTATCACTTAGGAAAAAGGGTAGATGACGCATTAAATTATCACTTAGAAGTTTTGAAAAAATTTAATGAAGTTAATAGTGATATGATATATTCTCCAGAACCAGCGACAAATATTGAAGAGTTTGGAACATTAGATGAAATCGAAGAACTTGTAAAAATGGCTAAAGAAGAGGATATAAAAATTATTCCATCATTACAGTTAGAAAATATATTCTTAAATGAATTGAATGTTTATGAAACAGACGATTTAGATGAGGCAAGTGAAAAGGCAGATGTTAATTGGTGGCTAAAAATTTTCAAAAGAATGGATAAAATCTCAGACTATATAATGCACTTTAGATTTTCACAGATAATTGGACTTAAATATGGAAAAAGATTTTACAAGAAGAGAGTGCCATTAGGTAAAGGATACCCACCAGTTGAGCCATTAGTAGAGGCTTTATCTATATACTTAGTAGATAACGCTACAAAGGGAGGATTTAAAAAAGTTTTATTTGTTTATACTGGATTACCAGAAGTTAAATATAGAGATTTAATTGATTTATATGCTATGATTATGAAGAAATCAATAGATAAGTTAATGAGTAAAGATAGCCAGATTGAGTATGGTGACTTCTATAAATTTATGAACCCTGAGGAAGAATAACTTTTTATAACTAAATTTTTGTTAAATTTATTTTTTCATCATTTAAATTTATTAATGTAATGTATTGAGTTGGTAGTTATGATATGCCTTCCAGTTGTTGAAAACAATATAACTGATGCTATAAAAAGAGCAGAGGAATATCTAAAAATTGCTGATTTAGTGGAGTTTAGAATAGATTTTATGGAAAATGTTAATGAAGAAGATATAAAGAAACTCGCTAAATATCCTTGCATAATAACAGTTAGACCAGACTGGGAGGGAGGATACTGGAAAGAAGATAATGAAAAAAGATTAAAACTGATAAAAAAAGCGATAGAATGCAATGCTAAATATGTTGATATTGAATTGAGAGAGCAAAAAAATAAAGAAATTGTAAATTTTAGAGATGAAATAAATTCAAAAACGAAAATAATTGTTTCATATCACGATTTTGATAAAACTCCCTCCAAAGATAGATTAATCAATATTGTAGAGGAATCTTTAAGCATTGGAGATATAGCGAAGTTTGCAACAATGGTAAATAACAAAGAGGAAATTTTGAATATTTTAGAGGTTATAAATAGATATTCTGGGAGAGTTATAGGTATTGGAATGGGAGAAAAAGGAAAGATAACGAGAATATTAGGGGTTTATTTTGGTTCAATACTCACTTTTGCATCCTATAAGGGTAAAAGTTCAGCACCTGGACAAATAGATGTTTTCACCTTAAAAAAGATTTGGGAGTTAATGGATTTAAAATAATCTCAAATTTTATTTTAAATTATAAATTTCTTTTAACATTACCTCAGCCAATTTTTTATGTTCTAAACTACCAACTTTTTTAATTATTGAAAAATATTTATTTAACTCACTTATAAATTCTTTTTTATCTTTCTCGTTTAATTTTACATTTTTATTTGTTAATCTTGAGTATATAACAGCCATCTCTACTAATAAACCATCAGCCCTATTGTAAGGTTTTGGAAGATTCTTTAAATAAATTCTATCTATCTCCTCTCCCTCTACTATCATCATCTTACTTTTACCAAAAATATCATTTTTTTCAATAAACTTTCTACCAATCACTTTACAAAAAATTACATAGTATGAATTTTTCAGATAAGGAATTTTACTTTTGATTTTATTATAATATAAATAGTCATCTTCATCTTCTAAAACTGCCTTAACTAACTCAATAGGATGAACAACATTAACTGAAAAATAATCCTCAGTTAAAAGATTATAATATGTATGAGAACCATAAAAAAGATGCATAATAATTTTATTATCTTTAAAATAAACTCCAATAGGGGCTTTATTATCTCTATCATCTTTTTTTGTGGCAATTACTACTTCATATATCATAAACATCACAGTAATCTTACTTTTATACTCTCTAAGTCTCCTCCTCTTTTATACGATAAATTTATTTTTATAATTCCTTTATTTGCATTTTTATTTAGTGGAATTACTAATGGAGGATTTAACATTGGTGTCTGTCCTCCTATATTTTCAGTATCTAATACAGTATAGGTTCTTAATTTTATTCCCAAATTTTTACAGTTTTTCTCTAAATTTAATTTTAAAGTGTAATTTACTTTTATAGGATTTATTTTATAAAAATCTACTTCCTCATAAACAACTTCTTTAGAAACTTCTTCTGATTCAATTTCTTCATCATAATAAATGTGAGTCATTTTAGCCTCTACAAGTTGTATAGTATTGATAACCCCATTAGGAATTATTCTCCCATCTTTTTTTAATAAATCTCTCTCAATAATTGAGTTTATAACCTTAACCTGCGGTTCAGTGATTAAGGCAGTGTCTAAAAGTTCTGCAATAACTACATCCGCCTTTTCTTTAAAGTTGTATGTTATAGCATCTCCCTCAATAATATCTATATTTTCAAATTTATTAACATATATATTCTCTCTTGCATAATCATAAGTAAAGGGGTCGAGTTCAATAGCATAAACCTTCCGAGCCCTTCTTGCCGCTATCATTGCCAGTATTCCGCTACCTGTCCCCAAGTCAAAAACTACATCATCTGAATCAACTGCCTTTTCTATTGCTTTTTTAAAAATAGACAATCTCTCATAATCAGTTATTAGTGAATAGTGCCATTGAGGGACTTTTAATTTTAACTTCATAAGGAGCCCTCTCAATTTTTATTTTAAACATCGACTGGAATTACTACTGGAATTCCTCTTATATTTTCAACAAATGCATTAACGCCATAAACAGCCTTAATATTCTCTGGATTTATTATACTTCTATCTCCCTCAGCAAAAATCTTTCCATCTTTTAGCATAATAAATTTATCAGAATATCTCAAGGCAAGATTTAAATCATGCATAACAACAATTGATGCAATGTTTTGGGATTTTGATATATCTCTTATAATCTTCATAACCTCTAATTGATTTTTTAAATCTAAATTATTAGTTGGCTCATCCAATAAAAGAATCTGTGGCTCTTGCACCAATGCCCGTGCTATTATAACTTTCTGTAACTCTCCACCACTTAGTTCATTTGTATATCTTAAGGCATAATCCTCTAAATTTAAAAGTTTTAAAACCTTATATGTTATTTCTATATCTCTATCTGTAATTTCCCATTTTATATGCGGTTTCCTACCTAACAAAACAGCATCAAATACTGTCATATAGTTACCTTCTGCCTTTTGAGGAACATAACCAACTTTTTTTGCTAATTCATGGTTATCTAATTTATTAATATCAAAATTGTCAATTAATATTGTCCCTCTTTTTGGTTTTAAAATTTTATTTATACATTTTAAGAGTGTTGATTTTCCAGCACCATTAACTCCTAAGATAGAAACTACTTCCCCCCTTTCAACCTCAAATTTTATATTATTCAGGATTTTTCTACTTTTATATGAAAATTCAACTCCATCAATAGAGAGAATCATTAAATCACCATATTTTTATTTCTTATACATTCTCAGCAACAAATAGAGAAACATCGGAGCTCCAAGGAATGAAGTTAATATTCCAACTGGCAATACAATTGGAGCAATTATTGTCCTCGCAATTGTATCTGCAATTAACAACAAAACCGCTCCGAATAAAGCAGAGATTGGAATTAAAAACCTATAATCCCCACCAATGCAAATTCTTACTATATGTGGACAGATTAAACCAACAAATCCTATTATTCCCAAAAATGCAACATTTACAGATGTTAATAGTGAGGCAATTAGCATCCCAATTAATCTTGTTCTTTCTGTATTAACTCCTAATGATTTTGCCGTTTCTTCTCCACTTTCCAATGCGTTATAGTCCCATCTCTTATAGATGAAATAAATCAAAGAAGGTATCATAATTGCAGCCATAATATAAATCTCTGTCCATAGAGGTCTGCCTAAATCACCAAAAGTCCAATAAACCATTGCCGCTAACTGTAATTCATCTGCAAAGTATTGTATTAATGTTGTTCCAGCTGTAAATAATGAACTCATTGCCACTCCTGCCAAAATCATTGCTTCAGGCGTTAATCCCCTTAACTTTGCAAGTAATAATATTATAACAACCCCAATTAAAGCTCCTAAGAATGCAAAAACTGTTATTGAATATGGATTATTAACAAATATCTTTCCAGAGCTTTCTGCTCCTCCAAAACCAAGTAAATATATTGCTAATGCCGCTCCAAACATTGCTCCATGTGAAATTCCCATTGTAAATGGACTTGCTAACGGATTTCTTAAAATGCACTGCATAACTGCACCAGCAACAGATAAAGATGCTCCAGCAATTATTGCGGCAAAAATTCTTGGTAACCTTATGTTCCAAATAACTAAATTTACATCCTTTGTTCCATTACCTATTAAAGCATCTACAACCTGATAAACAGTTAATCTATAATCCCCAACACATAAAGCATAAATTGCACTTAAAAATAGAATTATTAATAATATAATCCCAAAAGATATCTTTTTCTTTGTATATTGCCTATATTTTTGTGGAATATCCATATTAATCACATTATAATTTTTATTTTACCTTTTTAGCAATAATCATCTTACTTTTTCCAAAACACTCAAATCCTAAAAGTTCTTGGATATTTATAACTTCTAAAATTTTAAAGCCCAAATTCTTTAAGTATTCCAAATAATCATCAAAATTCAAATCTCCCTTAAATGTAAATCTTATCCTGTCTTTTTCAAGTCCTGCAGGTTTGAAAAAGTTCCATTCCATATTGTTTAAATAATCCTCAATACTCTCTTCCTCTTCTGGAAAAAACTGCTTATTTATAAACAATCCTCCTATATTTAGAGCATTATAAACTTTTTTTGCTATATGGGGATTTTTTCCTCCTGGATTGTAAGATGTGAAGATTATATCATAGTCCTTTCCAATGTCATCTTTATAAAAATCTCCTGCAATTGTAAAAACATTCTTCGCATTATACTTTTCAATGAATTTTTTTGTTACTTCAACAACCTTTGGTAAATCAAAAACATAGCATTTTAAATTTTTATTTAACATACTAAATCCAATTGCGTACAATCCATGCCCTCCACCTAAATCAAGAAGTTTTTTGGCATTTTTAAACTCTTCATATTTTGAAATATAATTTAAAACCTTTGGTAATTCCCAGCATTTGCATTCATCAGCCATTCTTATAACAACTTCTGGAAAAAAGTTATTACTATCAGTTTTGGAAAAATTATATTTATTTTTTAAAATATCAATTAAATTTTCCCAATTTTTGATATTTTCAAAGTAGTATGATATTGGATTAACTAAACTATAATTTGATTCCTTTTTTAGATAAATATTGGTTATATCAGTATTTTTATAACAAACCTTTCCATCTATAACTTTATTTTCAATTAAACCGAGATTATTTAAGATTTTTAACATATATTCTATTAAAATTAAATCACATTTTAAAATCTCAGCCAATTCCTCTACACTTTTAAAATCTTCCAAATAATCAAATAAATTCAAATCTAATGCAGTTTTTAATAGATAAAAAATCCTCGTTTTTGAATAAATTTCATCAAAAAGTTTCAATATTTTTTCTGGACTTTCATTAGGACATTTTAAAAGAGACATATCTATCACCACCTAAAAGAAAAATAAAAATAGAAATAGTTAATTATTCAAACTCCAATTTTTTAAATCCACCTAATATTTCTTTCATTACATTATAAACTGGCTTTCCTACTAAGAAAGTGTATATTTCATCTGCCTTTTTCTCTGGATCTATATCCTTAAATCTTTCTGGATAGAGAACTTTTCCAATGTAATATGCATCTGCAAGGGCTGTTCCAATGTTTGTTGTGTAATAATTATAAGGCAACAATCCATAAACATTTCCATTTTTAAATGCCTTTAATGAGTTGTAAAACTCTGGATTCTTCTTATAATCTTCAATAACTAACTTTAAGCCCCCTTCGTCAATAAATATATAGTCAGGATTCCATTTTAAAATTTGTTCTTTATTAACAAATACATGCCCCTCTTTATTTAACTCATCAGCAACATTCTTTGCATTAACAGCCTCAAATGGTGGGTATTTGCATTGAGTACTATCAATTCCATGCATTCCTTTAAATCCAATTCCACCAACATAGACAGTTGGTTTTTTGTCATCTGGAATTTCTTTTGTCCTATTTTTTAAATCATTTTCACAATCTTTTATAAATTTAATAACTTCTTCAGCTCTTTCTTCTTTATCTAAAATCTTCCCTGCTATTCTTAATGATTTAAATATATCTTCATTGTTGAATGTAGCCAATTTTCCATAACTTAAAACAACTACTGGAATTCCTGTTTTTTTCTGCAAATCATCTGCCTGTTCTTTTGTTATATAGCATGCGAATATTACATCTGGCTTAACCTTTATAATTTCCTCTGGGTTTGGTTTTGGATTAGGGCCTCCCTGTCCAATAGTTGGAAGTTTTGCTAATTCTGGATGTGCTATTCTATAAGGTCTTCCGTATATCCTCCATTTTTTCTCTGCATCCTCTACACCAACAACTTTATCTGTTGCATTTAAATAAACTATCAACCTTAAACATCCTGGCCCTATACATACTATTCTATTTACATCTTTTGGAACCTCAACTTCTCTCCCAAGCATGTCTATTATTTTTATTGTTGTGTTTTGGGCAGTTTCTTGTGATGTTTTTTCAGAGCATCCACAGAATGATATAGATAATGATAGAGATAGTATTAATATAGCAAATAATGCCACAAACTTTTTCATCATCTACATCACCAAATGATGATATATTATTATAATGAGGGGATTTAATAATAATCTTATTTAAATCTTACGCATAAAAACATTGGTATTACTTAAAATTAAAAGATTTAAAACTTTAAATAAATTTTTATATAATACAAACAAAAAAATCATACTTGATTTATTAATTTATTTTAAAGAAAATAGTAGTAAAAGAGTAGAAATTTAATTAAAAATTTTTTGAAATTTTAAATTTTTTCTGCAAATGCAAACTTACTCTTTACTGATGTAACTTTTATTTTAACAGTATCTCCTTTTTGGGTTTCAGGAACAAATACAACAAATCCTTCAACTCTTGCGATACCGTCTCCACCTTTACCCATATCTTCAATTGTAACCGTGTAGGTTTCTCCTTCTTTGACAGGAATATTTTTTCTAACTTCATTATTTCTATTATTTCTAAAATTTTTTCTACCTTTATTATTAAACATTTAATTCACCAAACTTCAACAAAGTATTTATTTCAAACTTTCATCGCATTTCGCTCAAACATTCCTTTGTCAAAAGGGGTATAAATACTTATGGATGTGCAAATATTTTCATATTTTTTCACAACTATTGAAAATCTATAACCTTATTAATACTAATAATGTTATTATTTTTTGGGTGAAAGAATGATAACAACAGTTGTTGGTAGTTATCCAGTTGTTAAAAAAGAAGAGACATTTTTTGATAAAGTAAAAAAAGTTTTTGGATTGTACGATGAATATAAATACGCTATTGAAAAGGCAGTTATAGATCAGGTTAATGCAGGAATAGATATTATAAGTGAGGGGCAAGTTAGGGGCGACATGATAGAAATTTTTACAAATAAAATGTATGGATTTGACGGAAAAAGAGTTATTGGTAAGATTGAATTTATTGAGCCAATTACTGTAAAAGATGTTTTATACGCTAAAAATATTGCTAAGAAATTAAATCCAAAGGTAGAAGTTAAAGGAATTATAACTGGGCCTTGCACAATATCTTCATCTGTTAGAGTTGAAAATTATTATACTGACAATAGAGATGAAAATTTAATTTACGATATTGCCAAAGCTTTAAGAAAAGAAGTTGAAGAATTAAAAAAATATGTTTCAATAATTCAGATTGATGAGCCAATATTATCAACAGGTTTATATGATTTTGATATAGCACGGAAGGCAATAGATATAATTGTTAAGGATTTAAATATAAAATTTGCCATGCATGTTTGTGGAAATGTTTATAACATTATAGAGGAGTTGAATAAATTTAATGTAGATATTTTAGACCACGAATTTGCTTCAAATAGAAAAAATTTGGATATATTGGAAAGTATAAAAAAGAAAGTTGGCTTTGGTTGTGTAAATACTAAGGTTAAAAGTGTTGAAAGTGTAGATGAAATAAAAAGTCTAATAGAGGAAGGTTTAGAGATATTAAAAAACAATGAAAATTTGAATAAAAATTTATTTGAGAATATTTTAATAGATCCAGATTGTGGGATGAGGCTATTACCAATAGATGTTGCATTTAATAAATTAAAAAATATGGTAAAAGCCACTAAACTTATAAAAAGTGAATTCAGTTCTCTTCTATAAGTGGTTTATATCCTACATTACCCCAACTATCTCTTTTATTTGTATATAAGCCAATAATAGAATAAGAGCCATTATAAACGAATATGTATTCTCCATCTTCACCATAGTAGATAGTTCCGGTAAATGTTTTTGGCTTTTCTTCTTTATAGTCAGGATTTGTATATTCTTCATTACTAACAGTTGTTGTGATATCATTTACATCTTTTAGGAAAATCCAATCAATTGATACTTTTGCATTACTATTTACTAAAGTATTTATTGAAATCGGATAATTATTACCATTATTTCCATTAGTAAATGCTCTCTGATACAATATATTTAAAGTATCATCAAGGATTGAAAATTGTAAATCTCTATTTGAGATTCTTTTTAAATCATAAATATAAAACCCATTTAAATATGTATTACCATTTGGAACATAATCTCCTCTATTACTACCTACTCTCATATATAACCAATTGGTACTCCAATTATAACAATCCCAACCTACTCCAATATAATCAGATAATGACTCAAAAAATCCAACAGCTTGGGCATGAACTGGCGTAAAATTACCTCTAAACATTAATTCATATCCTGTTCCATAGATATTTTTAGTCCATACACTTGAACCAATACCTTGAACTGTTAAAATACCATTATTTATATCCCATCCACCACTAACATTCCATTTATCATAATCCATATAATTAAAGTCATCAAATAGTATAAATGTATCATCTGGATTTTGCCTATCAACGGTTGTTGTTGAATTGTATAGTAAATAAATTTGGTTGTTGTTTATTAATTGGCTTTTATTACATCTCACCCAAATAATTGAGATGTCATTAGGCCCTCTCCAAATTTGTACCCAATATGGTAATAGATCATTATTTTTTCCTACGATTCTAATTTCTCTTGGCGAAAATGGGTTATACATATGGTTATAATTAAAGTTAGTGTTATTTAATATTATACAAAATGTATGATTTTCATCATCATTTGGAAAGTTATTTACAGTTATTATTTTATAATAACTCCAATTGTAGTAAAATTTATTTAAATACACATAAGGGTCAGGAATCCTTGATAGTTTTATATCTCTATCTATTGGTAGTTGCTTAACTCCAACGACCTCTCCATTATTTAACTTCTTTTTATAGTTAATAGTTACAGTTAATGATAGATGAACTATTTTAGGATTTCCAGTTGGAGTAATATTTACAAAAGAAACATTATAAGTTATATTTTCAGTTCCTTTTAAGCAACCTAAAGTTTTATTAGTCTCATTTTTTATTAAACTGTCTATATAATTAACCGCCTCATTAGATGTATCAAAGAATCTTCGTTCCTTCATTATTTTATAACTTGTATTTACAAAGGCATCTTCAACAATTTTATCGATATTTCTCTCGATAGTATTTTTTAAGTTCTTTTCATATAAACTAAACTTTTTTATTTTTATTTCATCTTCAATAGATTTTGTCTTATAATCGATAGTAGCATAATATACCGTTGAAATTACAAACATTAACATAACCAATATCATGGCATTTTGTGAGAGATACATAATAATCCCGTTTCCCATTTTTATAGCATATAATAGCATTTAACAACTTAGCAATATAAGCTAAGTTATGGAAATGGGTTGTCCTCAGCCCACAGATTCATAGGGAATACCATTCCCTCTGCTGTAGGTTCATTGGACTTCGGGCTGAACGGAAACAGCCCCATAAACCTTTTTATCAAAGTTATGATGACCTCAAAGGCAGAGCCCTCTCATCGGCTAATTTATATAGTTGAGATAATCTATTTCCACAGTTTGGGCATAATATAGAGGTGTAGGAAGGATTTACCTCAACAACTTTAACACCGAATTCTAAGCACTTATTTTTGAGGATTTCTAAAAATTTTTTAGCCGAGATGTTGTGTAGTTTATGTTTTAGCTTTTTAAATGAGTTTTTAACAATATTTTGGTTAAAATAAGAGGACAAATCCTCAATAATTAAAACTGCATCTTTTTCTTTAAGTTCTTTAGATATTTTGTTAGTTATATGTGGTTTTAGAGGAATAACTATTCTACCATTCGGTGTAGATGCTCTTAAATGCATTGTTTTCTTTCCTTCTTTATCTATTGAATATAGTTTTTCTATATTAGTTTTAAAATCTTTGTAGTTGAATAAAATATCATCTAACCATAAAGAGACATTCCTAACTTCTGGTGTTTCCGTATATGCTTTTCTCCTCTTTTTCATGGATATAAAACTTTTTATCCTCGTGGATGCATCTTGTGAGGCAGTGTAAATATAATGAGTCGGCATCTTCGGATATTTGTTTTTTATTTCTTCATATATTCCCTTCCTAATCTTTATATGTCCTTTTAATTTATTCTTTAATCCAAATTCTAAGGCAATTGATAAAATTTCTTTATAAACCTCTATAGTATTCTCTATGATTTTTATTTTTGTTCTCGTTAATGGTTTGCTTTTCAATACCACTGTTTTAGATAATTTAATAATTTCTGTCATCTTCATTCACTAAATAGTTCTTTTGTTTATTCAATAATAATACATTATTTATAAGAATTACGATATAATAATTACGCTACCATAAGTATCTATATGTTATGGTATCTACAGAAATTAAGAAACTGTCGCAAACCTTTTAGTTTTCAAATAAATATAGTTCAACTCTTGATGAATTTATATTTCTTGATAAATAAACTGGCATATGTATTGGGTAATTTACATATCTTTGAAAGTTATATGCCTCATCGTAATCGAGGAATCTTTCATTTGAAATATTAATAAAATCATCACTTCCATATATTACATACCATCCCTCACTCCTATTTAATGTTAAAACTGCTAAAACATATATGCTGTTATTTTTGTTGTAGGTTCCATCAGTATGGTTAATCAGAAGATGTCCATCAATATATAACTGATAGTTTTTCAGAGGAATCTTTTCTTCTAAAAGTTTTTTAGATTCGTTAGTTTTGTTAAAATAATATAGTAAAACTGCATTTTGCAGAGTTCCATCTTCTGAAAGATGTTCCATCGTTTTAATCCCTCTATCAAATATATAATCTGCTTTAACCATATCAACATAGTTGTTGTTATGGTCTGTAATAGATATGGTCCAATAAGCCATTCCTATAATTAAGATAGTTGTTCCAATAGCTAAATCTATACTGTTAATCATTTGGATTCACCATTATGGTAATATTTCTTGGAGATAATGTTAAATAGTAAAAGTCTGTATTATCATCAGTTTCTATTTTAAACTCTACTGGTAAAGGACTACTTAATATTTCAATTTTATTTATTCCAGATTTTATATTTGGTGTAATATCAATAGGTTGTAATACTGTAAGAAGTGGCTTTCTATATACATATCCATTCACTGTAAAAATAACCTCAGATGCAAGCCATCTAACATCTGGCTCAGGTTCATAATATTTTCTAACAAACACCCAGTCAATACTTATATTTCCATTTTTTTCAGAATCAGGTGGATTATATCCTCCTCCCTGTGAAGTATCATATTCCCTTGCATAGAATGAAACTGGTAAATTACCATTATATACATAATTAGACAAACTCCAAAATTCATTATCGTTAATTAACAGATTTACATTGTTATTTTCATTTCTTTGTATTTCGTAGGTGTTCCAATTATTGTATAGATTATCTGGTAGTATTCTATATTCTATATGATTTTCATCAGTTGTAGATGATTCAAATCTTAAAAACTCTCCTCCCCAATGATAGTTTGAGACCATTTGTCTATCATATATTGTATATCCATGGTAATATCCTCCCCATTCTTCATATCTTTTATGAAAATTCGCTCTAAACCTTACTGCGGTGTGACTATCATAATTACCTGTAGTTATATATATCTCATTATCGTTAGTAAGATTATTCACATTATAATAGTTATAATCCAAGCTTAAATATGTAAAGTTTATCCCATTAGGGTAAGTATCATTTATAAATAGGGGATTTCTAAAATTATAAATCCATTTATTTAAGTTCTCTTCAGAGAAATTGTCAAAGAATACAAATGTATTTTCTCCATTACTCTTTGATTTTGCATTTGGATTTCCATAGAGCATATAAATTAATTTATGCTCATTTGGAGCTAAATTTACTTTTACCCAGACAACTGTTCTTTGAGTATTAATTGTATTTGGTTCAATCCAGTAATTTAACTCGTTTCCATTACTATCTATAAATCTTATATCACCACAGTCAGGTTTCATCAATCCATCATTAATATAACTTCGAGAGTCAAATATTACTTTTATATCATAATCATTTAATGGTATATTTAATCTATTTATTACTAATATAGGAGCGGCATATCTCCAATCACTCCATGAACTAAATATATTTCTATTATCTGTAATAACTCTTGCAGAAGCACTTATTACATTTCCATCACATATTCTGAAATAGATATGATCTCCATTACATCCATATAAATTTACTTCGCTTTTATTTTTAGTAATTCCAGTAATTTTTGGAATATAGGCATTTTCTTTAAAGTATATTATTGTATTTGCATTTGAAATATTTGGTAAGGATATTAAAGATATGTTAGAAAATACATTTGAATATACTGTGAAATTATATCCATTAAAAGTAAATGTTATTTTATTTAGGGAAATATTACTATTGTCCAACATGTCATCAAATTCATTTGGATAAATTACAAAACAAAATTTTCCTGAATCATTTGTAAAATTATTAATAGGGTCAAATGTTTTTTCATTCAAGTTTAATATGTCTGTAAAATTTTGAATATAATCCTCTTTATAATTTCCTGGAAATTCATATTTTTTTAGAAATAAATCTTTTAATAACAATGCTTTGTGAAATTGTTCTGTATCTCTCTTTTCTTCAATACCTGTTAATAAATTATGGCTATATATACTATATCCTAAATAAAAAATACTTAAAAAGATAAATGCAACTATAACTGCCTCAAAAGTAAATATATAACCTTTATTTGATTTAATTTTTTTTATCATAACAATCTCCTTTAATATTTATTTTACTATTCCAATTTTTAATAATATTTTAACCCATATAAAATTTAAAAGTAACGCCACTGGGAAGATTATAAAACTCAATATATTATGCACAAAATTATAATCTGAAATATATGAATTTTTTAAAATAAGGATTATCCTCAATATATTTGCAATATTTATAACAAAAATTCCAAAAATTGAATATAGAAATTTATATTTGATGGATACTTTTGGAGTAGCAAGAACATAACCTAAAAATAAAGACATCTCCAAAGAGCAAGTGCAGGCAGATATTATAGTATAAGCATCTCCGTTGTATATAATAACATTATCAAAATATTGCGTTTTTAGTAGATTTCCAATAATATATGCTAAAATTTTAGATATCTCATATTCAAAAGGTTTTATAAAGAAATATATTAAAGGAAACAAAATCAAAAAATTAATTAAATATTTTTTATTTTCCATTTGTTGAAACCTCTTTAACTTTATCTACCTGACTTAAAACTTTATTACTTGCTCCAATTGTCGATTTTACACTTGTAGTTTTAGCAGTTGTTGAAGATTGTGATATAGATTTTAAATAATAGAATCCTGCAATAGATACTGCCGCTACAATTGCGGCAAGTAGTAAAGCAAACTCTAAGGATATTTGCCCTCTATTAGATATTATTTTTTTCATTTTAATCTCCTCATTATGTAGTTTATACTAAGTAAGGTTGTTATAAAGATAATTATTTCAATTGGTAGGGGTATTGGAATGCTCTTTCCAGTTCCTTTATTTACTGAAATTATTCTAACTGTAGAGCCATTAAGATTTTCATCATCAACTACGGTTAATTTAACAGTATATACTCCAGATTTGTTATAGATGTGGGTAATTATAGGATTGGTAGTAGTATTAGTATCGCCATCTCCAAAGTCCCAAATATATTTTACAATGACTCCATCAATATCATAGGATGAAGAGGCATCAAAGGTTACATTTAAGCCATTTACTGTAAAAGTAAATCTTGCAACAGGAGGATAATGCCCGTTACCTATTACAAATATTCTTTTTGATATTGTATCCTTTACTCCATAACTATTAGTAACAGTTAGTGTTACTTCATAGATTCCTCCCTTTATATATTTATGTATTGGATTCTGTTTATTTGATGTAGTTCCATCTCCAAAATCCCAATACCATTTAACTATATTACCTGGAGTAGATGTAGAGTTATCTATGAAGTATATTGTTTGATTAATATGAATAATATTAGGAATCCATGTAAAGTTAGCTTTAATGTAAAATACATTTACAGGTTTTGTAATAGAACTTGATGAATTTAGATTATCATAAACTGTAAGTGTTACATTGTATGTTCCTGGGTTAGTATAGATATGAGTAATTTTTGAAGAATTTGTTTCATTGATATTTCCATCTCCAAAATTCCAAACATATTTTACTATTTTTCCTTCTGGGTCGTAAGATAATGATGCATCAAAAGTTATAGTTTGATTAACCTTAGGGAGATTTGGATAGTAAGTAAATTCAGATACTGGAGGTTTATTTATAATGCTAAATTTAACACTTACTGAATCTGTCTTGCCCATTCCGTCCCAAACTGTTAATACTGCTGTGTAGTTTCCAGTTTCATTAAATTTGTGAGATACTATTTTTAATTCATTTGATGTATAATTCCACACTACATTTCCAGATGAGTTATATACTGTTAAATTAAATCCATATATTTTTGCCATGGGAGAATTTGGTGGTATAGTATATTCACTTATTTTGTTTCCATTATAATCATACTCAGGAATATTTCTATTTGCATCTGGATCATAACTATTTATTGAGTTAAAAAATACAGTTGTATTATAACTTGCAGGATTTGGATAGACGTATAATCTAGCTATAGGATCTCTATCATCAATAATATATACAGTTTTTCCGTTTTCAACACTACGCACTTTCATATCTATATGATATACACCTTCTGATGTATAGGTATGAGTAAATGTATACGGAGAATAGTGAGGTAGTATCCATTGATAGTTTCCATCTCTAAAATATACTACATGCCAAAATCTTGTATAATATGCAGGTTCAACTATAGTAATATTTATTGGATAATTCGTAGGAGCAATTGTAGGAGAAACATAAATTTGTGGGTATGAAGAATAGCCACCAACACCAATTGGTGGAGGAATTCCTACTTCAATGTTTCCATATTCATCAACAATAAATACATGAGGATAGTAAATTCCTGATTTACTATATCTATGAGTAGGTGATGTTTTAAACGAAATAGTCCCATCTCCAAAACTCCACATAATAAATATTGGTTTAAATACTGGATTGCAGTGAAATTGAACATTTTGATTTACTCCAACTTCTACTGGATTAGCTGTAGCAGTTATATCAATATAGTATCCATCTTTTATTTTCATATTTTGTTTAGGGGTAGGATTATCAGAATAGTAGTATAGATTAACTATATGTGCAGATGTATTATAAGTATATGAATATGTTGAGGGGTTATATGTTGATGATGGGTAAAAATTATATCTTGTATTTCCTACATCACCAACTACTATGAAGTTTAATGTATCTGATTTCCACCAACTACCTGCACCATAACTCATCCAGAAGAATGGCCACATAAATGGGAATTTGTATACATGATATGAGGGTGTAAATAAATATTTATATGTATAGTCAGTTTCTGTACCATCTCCAAAGTCCCATTTCCAGTAATACCCCCACGCCCCTGACATTTCAAATCTTATAGTATCATTTTCTTTATATGTCAATTTATATGGGTCAGTATATGCATTACCTCTATTGTCATTATCATCTCCTGAACTATTATATACATAAGTATATGCCTCTCCATTATAATGACTAGGACCCATAACCCAGTATATATATCCACCTCTTGGCTTATTTACTTTAATTCCTTCATCTAAATACCCAACTAAAACCCTTCTATAGTCATCTACTAATAAAACTCTTGGATAGTAAATTCCAGGTTTTGTATAAGTATGTGTAGGAGATTTTTCAAAGGAAAATGTTCCATCTCCAAAACTCCACATAATAAATATAATATTTCTACTTATAGAGTAGTTGAATTTAACACTATCTCCTGCAACAATTTCATCCCTACTAACATTTACAGTAACTGGGGTAAGATCCACACTTAAACCATAAAATTCATAATTTTTAGGAGTTTCTGAGTAATATTTTATTATAACAGTATTGTTTGAACTGTTGTAAATTACATTCCACTGTTGTTTTGAGTTTGATGAACTACCATTAAAAATATACTTAGTATTTCTTACATCTCCAACAACGAGCCAATTGTAAGTTAAAGCCTTAGAATAACCAGTATTGTTTAAATATCCACACCATGCAACTGGATATGGAAATGGAAAACTATACTTATGTGTGACAATATTGTTACTATTGTTGTAATCAGTTTCTGTTAAATCTCCAAAATCCCATTTTACTAATCCATTATTTAATATATCCTCTGTAACAGAATCTGGAGCTAAGGCTGTAAATGTTATAGTATCATTAACTTTATATGCAATAATGTTTTTATTATAGTTATTTGTATAACCACTACTGTTTGTTATATTCATTGTTCCATTATGAATTAGTATTATATATCCATTAGACATTGAGACATTTAAACCTAAAAATAATAAAAATGCTATAAAAATTAATAAACGATTTACTTTCATACTCTCACCAGAATAAAAACAATTTAACTAAAACTAATATTTACATTTAATTTTTTAGAAACATTTAATATTTTCCCATCAACATTGGCACTTATAACTATGTTATTCCCTACATTTATAGGAGATTGTGTAAATCCACTTAATATAACGCCATTTTTATTAGGCGTAATTAAGATATATGTATCTCCAATAACATTTATAGTTTTATCTTTTATAGTTAAATTGTATCTTAATGTCCCAATAGGCTTTAATTTAATACTGATACTTACATTATTTGTATATGCTAAAATTGCATAGTTTTCAAGGGTATCGGCTATATCATATAATCTATTTACTATTAAGGCATCAGTAGTGCTATCCGTATAACTAAGTTCAGTATTATATATGAATAATGAAACAATGAGTAGAGAAAATATTGCCATAATAAGGTCAATAGATATTTGCCCTCTTTTTTTGATTAGTTTTATCATACTAAATCCCCAAATAATAAAGATAAAATTAGTTAAATATTATGTATTCCGGAGTTATCCATTATAGCATGTTTGTAATATTTACCTTCAATATATGATTCTATTATTTCTATTTGACTATGTTTGCCCCATTTATTCACAGAGATTTTATCAATTCTTGAATTTTTAATAAATAACTTATTATTATTTTTTGATTTATATTCATTAATTGTAATTTCTTTTACTATTGAATTATTTATAAGCCCATTATTGTTATATTTATTAATGTAAATTTTGTCTACACTACTATTATCTATTGTTAGATAATTATATTTATTACATTTGTAGGTATTGTCAATGATAATCTCTTTTATTGTTGTGTTTTTAATTAATCCCATTTTATAAGAATAACTACCCATTTTAAGTGATGAAATACTTGAACTATCAATTACTATTTTATTATTTTTCATTGTATTAGCAGAGATAGTATCTATTATTGAATTATGTATATACACATTTGCATAAATCGTACCTGCTTCAATATTATTAATTTTTGAATTAATAATATCCATATTATATTTTATATTATGTTTAATTTTTATATTTTCAACAGTTGAATCTATGAACTTGAAATTGTTATAAATATTATTTGCTTCTATATTACCACTAACATTAGTATTCTTAAATGTCATTTTAGCATTTATATTATTTTTAATTTTTATATTCTCAACTAATGAGTTACTAAACTCAACAAGCCCTTTAAAAGATCCACCAGTTTCAATATTATTAATTTTCGAGTTAATAATTTTCATATTTTCTGATTTTATATTTCCATCAGTTTTTATATTCTCTATATCTGAATTATTAAATATCATAAATTTATTGTTAATGCCTTTTTTTGCTTCGATATTATTAATTTTTGAATTGACTAATTTTATGTCTCCTTTAATGTATCTATTTGTTTTTATATTCCCAACTGATGAATTTATAAATTCATAATTACCATAAATGTCTCTTGCTTCAATATTACCTTCTATTTTAGAATTAATAACTTCCATATTACATTTTATATCTTTATCAACCTTAATATTGTCTATCTCTGTTTTATATAGTTCTATATTAATGTAAGTGCCATATGACTTTTCAATACTATATGCATAAAAATCATCAATATATGAATTAATAAATAATAATTTCTTCGTTTTTATACCCTCTTTTCCGGTTACTTCAAAGTTTCCAATGTATGAAGAAGATATATTTAGCAATCTACCTTCTAATGTATCAGCGGATATCTTATCAACTTTAGGAACATTAATATATGTCTCACCTGCATTATGGTCATCCATTTTTAAATATAATGAAGAAATCTCATATATATTACCAAATAACAATTCACCTCCTTTATTGATAGTAATATTACCACCAACTGTTCCATTTGCGTTATATTTTACAATCTCCTTATTATTTATTTTTTTATTAATTTCTCCAGAAACCCAATTCCCTCCGCTTATATAGTTTTTTGTTAGTAATGCATAACCTTTTACATGTAAAAATAAATCGTCAATTCTACCAGGAATATTAATGTTAGTATCAGTTTCATTATTATTTGTATTATTATTAGTAGTTGTATTATTGGTAGTGTTGTTTATGTGTGTAGTAGTAGCTGATAAGTTAAAATTAACATTTAATGTAGTATTACTTGGAGTAAACGAAACTATTGTTAATTTTTTAATATTTTCTACATCTTTACTATTAAAGTTTATACCACCAATTTGAGTGGCAATAATAGCTCCCCCAATAACAACAGCCAAAATAAGCATAAGAAATTCAAGAGTTAGTTGTCCTCTTTTCATACTATTCACCACAGTAATATAGTAAAGTTTATATAGTTTAACATTCTCTAATATTATTTTGTTATGTAGAGGGCTATATATAATTTCCGTATATAATTTTTTATAAATAAAATATAAAAGAAATTAATAATATCAAATTATTGGAATATATAAATTGAATTATACTATTTTAGTTTTTCTAACTTTTTCCTTAAAATGTCATTTACTAACTTTCCATCAGCCTTTCCTCTCAACTTAGCCATACATCTACCCATTAAAAACCCATAAGCTTTTTCTCCTTTTTCTTTAACAACATCTATGTGTTCTTTAATAATATCATCTATAATTTCCTCAACTTCTTCTTTTGACAATCCTTTCAATCCTTTAATCTCTAATATCTCATCTATACTTTTATCTGGATGCTCACAAAATCCTTTTAAAACTTCAATAATCCCTTCCTTAGCTATTTTTCCTTCAGATAAAGCTTTAAACGTCTCTTCAAAATGTCTATCTTCTAATTTGTCAATATTATATCCTTCTCTTCTAATCTCTTTTAATGTATTTTCTAATGTTGTAGCAATTAATGAAGGTTTAATATTTTTAAATTTGTTACATAAGTATTCAAATAAATCAACATAATAGCTTAAAACCATTTTTTTTGCTAATTCATCATTTAATTTATATTCTCTCCTAAATCTCTCAAACTTCTCTTCTGGAAGCTCTGGCAAATTATTTTTAATCTCTTCTATAAACTCTTTCTTTATAATTATTGGTGGAATATCTGTTTCTGGATACATTCTTGCGGCTCCAGGTAGAGGTCTTAGATATGCAGTATTTCCATCACTTAACGCCTTTCTTGTCTCCTCTGGAACTCCGATTAATGCCTCCTTAGCCCTCTCTATTACCGCCTCTAATGCCTTATCAACTTTACTCTCTTCATCTGCAACTATAACTATGGCATCATCTTCCTTTGCATTTAAAAATTCTCTAAGTTTTTTAACGTCTTCTTCAGTAATTCCATATTTTGGTAATTCATCAGTGTGGAATATTCCTCCTACCCCGGCTATAACTTTTGCCCTATCAGAAAACTCAGTTCCCAATCTTCTTCCTGGTTGAATCTCTCTACCAACCAAACCAGCAAATCCTTTTAATAAAACTGCCTTAACCTTTCCATTCTTTTTCTTTAAAGCATTTTGTATAATTTTTGATTTGCAATCTTTAAATATTTCTGTAACATCAAATATCCTCTCAACAACTTCTGCATTTCTTTCTCTTAGTTCATCTCTAATCTTTAATAAGTTTAGTTGTCTTATAACTTCATTCTCTACAACCTTTTCAATTAAATCTAAGTCTTGAACACCTTTAACCTCTATTCTTGCTCCATCTTTAATTGATATATTTATATCTTGCCTTATAGTTCCTAAACCTCTCTTAACCTTTCCAGTAGCTCTCAATATCTCCCCAATTCTTCTTGCCGCTTCTTTAGCCATTTTTGGGGTTTTAATGTCTGGGGCCGTAGAAATTTCTACCAATGGAATTCCCAACCTGTCTAAGTTATAGACAACTATATCATCTCTCTCTTCTATCTTTCTTGCCGCATCTTCCTCTAAACATAAGCTTGTTATCCCTACTTTTCCTTCAGATGTTTCTATATATCCATCTCTTGCTAAAAATATAGTTCTTTGAAAACCAGATGTGTTAGAGCCGTCAATAACTATCTTTCTCATTGTGTATGCAACATCAACTATATTCATATTCATCAATAAAGCCACTTCTAACGCTATCTTTAAAGCCTCTTCACTTGGTAAATGTGGGGGCTCTTCATCTAACTCAACCAAACAAGTTGTGTCATTGTAATATTGATAAATGAATTTCTTCCCTTTCCTTGCCTCTATTAAAGCCGCTCTATCAACTTCTCCCATCTCACTCAACGAAGGTCTTAAAACTCTAACAATTTCTCCATCTGGCTCATCATCTCTTAAAATTGTAGGACAGTGGCAGAATAACTTTCTCTTTGTATTTAACTGCTGATGTATTTCTAATCCAACCTTTAAACCAATTTTTTCATAATCAATATTCATTTTATCACCAAATTTGTTTTACTATAATTAAATTAATATGCATCAAACCTACTTCTATATTCAATTTCTCCAACTAAATTCTTATTAATTAATCTTTTAACTTCTTCTGGCTCATAATTTCCTAAGAGATACATTAATTTAACTAAAGCAACCTCTGGTAACATATCTTCACAACCAATAACCCCCAACTTTTGCAATTCTCTTCCATTTGAATAGACGTTCATATTTACTCTTCCATTTATTGTTTGTGTTGTCATAATAACAACTACTCCTCTATCTATCGCATACTTTATGTCTTCAAATATATACTCTGGAGCATGTCCCAAACCAGTCCCTTCTAAAACAATTCCTTTATAGCCTTTATCAACATAGAATCTAATAATATCCCCATCCATACCCGGATAGATTTTTATTAATGCCACTTTTTCCTCTAAGTTAGTGTTTATTTCTACATTTTTTGTATTTTCTGATTTTTCCACTTCTTGTAAGTAAGTAATTTCCTTTGTGAATGGATTTATTTTTGCAATAGGTATTGAATTTATAGATTTAAATGCATCTCTTCTTGAAGAATGACATTTTCTCACTTTAACTCCTTTATGTAAATAGCAGAATGTATCTCCACTCTCCCCATGCATAACAACATAAACTCCTTTAATATTTTTTGTAGCGGATAAAACAGCACTTATTAAATTTAAAGAAGCATCTGATGAAGGTCTATCACTACTCCTCTGAGCTCCAACTAAAACTATTGGAACATCCGCCTTAACCATAAATGAGAGAGCTGCAGCAGTATAACTCATAGTATCTGTTCCATGTGCTATAACAATACCATCTGCTCCATCTTTAACTTCCTTTTTTATCTCTTCGGCAATCTTTTTCCAATACTCTGGCTTCATATTTTCGCTTAGTATGTTTAAAATAGCCCTTCCTTTTATATTAGCTATATCTAAAAGTTCTGGAACTGCCCTAATTAAATCATCTGCTGTAAAAGAGGGATGGACTGCTCCAGTTTTATAATCTACCTTTGATGCAACAGTTCCACCAGTGGATAAAATAGACACTGTTTTTAAATTTTCATTCTTTTTAATATTTAAAGGAGGAAGTTCATACTTTGGCTTTTCTCCCTTGGCTATGACTTCAATATTTTTTATGTTTTCTTTCAATATTCCAACGTTATAACCGTTTTTCATCTTTATTGTTATAATGTTCTCATCTATTGAAGGTAACAAAATCCCTTCAAAAATTCCTTTATCTGTTTCTATTTTGACGATATCTCCAACCTCCATTATTTCACCATACTTAATGTGATTTTATTTTTAATAATACCTCCTACAATATATAACTTTTTAGCATTAGTAAAAGTAAAAATAAAAATTTTGATAGAAAATTAAACAAAAATTAACTAAGAAAAGTAATAACTCAATAAATTATAAAAATTGGATTATTATTTAAAAAAGAATTCAATAATTACAATTAACGATATAAAAATAAAAAGTGGCGTCAGTTCGCCCATCATTCATCACAGTTCAGCAGCTACTCCGTTCATCATCCGCCATAGTATTATTTAAATTTAAGGTATATAATTCTAATGGTGGTTTGTATGAATGTTGAGGAAATAGAGAAATACATAGAAAAAAATTACAATAAATTGCCAGAAGGTTGTAAGCAGTGTGTTAAGGGAGAGAAGTTAGTTTTATTTATCACTGGAATTTGTAATAATAATTGCTATTATTGCCCACTATCTGAAAAGAGAAAAAATAAAGATGTGATATATGCAAATGAAAGATTGATTACAACTGTTGAGGAGGCAATTGATGAGGCAAAGTTATGTAGCAGTAAAGGAGTAGGAATAACAGGAGGAGATCCTTTATTAAAAATAAATAGAACTGTAAAATTTTTAAAGGCTTTAAAAGATGAATTTAAAGAGTTCCACGCTCATCTATATACTACGCCAGAAAGTGTAAGTGAGGATAAATTAAAACTATTAAAAGATGCTGGCTTAGATGAAATAAGGTTGCATCCTACAAAGATATTTAATGAAGGATATAATGAAGAGTATGTAAAATTTTTATGCGATAAGTTGAGTTTATGTAATAAATATATTGAAGATGTTGGAGTAGAAATTCCAGGGATTCCAAATATGGAAAATGAGATTTTAAAGTTGGCTGAATCTGTTGATGGATTAGCAAAATTTATGAATATTAACGAACTTGAATTTTCTGAAGAAAACTATTATGAATTAGAAAAGAGAGGGTTTTATCCAAAGAATGATGTTAGTAACGCTATAGCAGGAAGTGAAGAAACATCTTTAAAAGTTATTAATGAATTTAAAGGAAATATGTTTATCCATTACTGTCCATCAGTTTTAAAGGATGCTATTCAAATGAAAAATAGACTTATAAATAGGGCTAAGAATGTTGCTAAACCTTATGAAGTAATAACTGACGAGGGTTTATTATTAAGAGGAATCATGATTTTTGATAATGAAGAGGATTTAAAAGAAATTGCAAATATATTGGAAGAAAATGAGATAGAGTTTGAAATTATTGACAATAAAATTTACTTAAATCCATTTATATTAGAGGATATTATAGATGAGATGAAAAGGCAAAGATATCCAATAACCTTTTCAGCCTATATTTCAGAGGTTTATCCTACATCTGACGCTCTTGAAGTGGAAAGAATTCCCTTAATAACTAAAAAGTTGAGATTTAGAAGAAGGAGAAGAAGATAAAGAAAAATAAGGGAAATAGTATGATATATGATTTTAGAAAAAAATCAAAATTTGGTTACACAACTGGCTCTTGTGCCACTGCTGGGGCTTATTCAGCATTGTATTATTTAAAATTTGGAAAAAAACTTGATTATGTTGAAATTGAAAATTTAAATGGAGATAAGTTAATCATTCCAATAAAAAAAATTGAAAAATTAGATGAGAATAGAGCGAGGGCAGTAGTTGTTAAAGACGCTGGAGAAGATATAGATATAACTAATGGCGTTGAGGTTATATCTGAAGTTGTATTAAAAAAAGGGAAAAGAGATGTTGTAATTAAAGGTGGGGAAGGAGTAGGAATAGTTACTAAGGATGGTTTGCAGGTAAAAAAAGGAGAGTATGCAATAAATCCAAAGCCAAGGGAGATGATTAAAACAAATCTATTAAAATTGCTAAATGATAATGAGATGGTTGAAGTTATAATATCAATACCAAAAGGTAAAGAGTTATCTAAAAAAACACTAAATCCAAAATTAGGAATTGTTGGTGGATTGTCAATATTAGGAACCACTGGAATAGTTAGACCTATGTCTAACGAGGCTTATATGAATTCTTTAGTTCCTCAAATAGATGTTGCCTTGGCAAATGGATTTAAAAGATTAATTTTTGTTCCTGGAAATATTGGAGTAAGATTTGCTAAACAAATATTAAAGGCAAAAGATGAGGAAATTATTGAAGTCTCAAACTTTTGGGGATTTATGCTCGATAAAGCAAAAGAGAAAGGTGTTAAGGAAATAATAATATTAGGACATGCTGGAAAAATAATTAAGTTATCTGGTGGAATTTATAATACTCACTCAAAAGTTGCTGATTGCAGAAATGAGATTTTAACTGCCTATTCCTCTTTATTTATTGATAATAAGGAGGAGTTAAAGAAAATTTTATATTCAAACACAACTGAGGAAGTTTTAAAAATTTTAGAGAAAAGAGGAGTTTTAAAAGATGTTTTTAATCTTATAGCTAAAAGAGTTGTTGAAAGAGTTAGTGAAAGATGGAATGGAATTAAATTTGGATGTATAGTTGTAGATATGAAAGGGAACATATTAGGAAGTTATCTAACTGATTTAAACAATAAAAATAAATAATAGAGGATAAAATGGACGAAATAACAATAATTGAAATAATTAAAAAAACCTTAAAGTATTCTAATAATTATATTACAAAAGGAATTGATGATGATTGTGCAGTTATAAAGATTAATGATAATCTTTATTTAGTTTTTACAACAGATATGATGATTAAAAAAACTCACATTCCTTCTATATTTAAACCCTACGAAATTGGAGGGAGAATTTTAACTGCAAATGTTTCTGATATCGCCTCTATGGGTGCTAAACCTTTAGCGTTTTTATTGTCAATATCTTTATCTGAAAAAGAGGCAAATGAAAATTTTATTAAAGAACTCTACACGGGTTTAAATGATTTCTCTAAACTGTATGACTGTCCAATAGTTGGTGGAGATACAAATAAAGGAGATGAACTAATTTTATCAGGCTCTGCAATTGGGATAACAGATAATCCAATTTACAGGAAGGGAAATGTTGGAGATTGGATATGTGTAACTAACGATTTAGGTAGGGTTTATTGTGCCTTAACCTTATACTATATGTTTAAAGATAAAAAAATTAGCAACAGTGAGTTTAAAAAACTCTGTGAGAAATATCCAAAAATTATAGAAAAATTAAGAAAACCTATCGCGAGAGTTAAAGAAGGAATTTTAATGAATAAATATATAAGTGGATGTTGCGATATTTCAGATGGTTTGGGGAAAGAAATTAAATATTTTAAAAATTTTGAGTTATATGAGGATAAAATCTATAAATTAATTCCAGAAGATGTTATTGAATTTTGTGAAGAATTTAATCTTAACCCTATAAAAGTTGTTTTAAATAGTGGAGAAGAGTTTGAACTTTTATTTACAACATCAAAATATAATAAAGTTAAAGATATTGTAAAGGATTATTCAAAAATCTACAAAATTGGTAAAATTATAGAAAAAGGACAGTTTATAGACGGAGAGCAATTTTATGGTGGTGGCTATATTCACAAGTGGTAAAGATAAAAAAGAAACAATTGTATTTTTAATAAAATTTTATATCCTATTCTTTTTTCTATTTTTTATTTTGAATTATTTTGGAGAATATATTGTTGAAGTAGTTGCCTATCTCTCATATATTTTTGTTAAACTAATAATTCCTAATGCAAAAATAATAAATAACATTATATATTTACCAAATGCAGAAGTAGAAGTAATCAAAGAATGCACTGGAAGTTTTATAACATCTGGAATATTATCTCTCATTATTTTATACTCCAAAAATATTAAAGAATTCATAATTGGGTTATTTTTCCTATTATTGGCATTTTTTGTAAATATTTTTAGAATTGTTTTAGTTTGTTATTATGTAAATCTTTATCCCAAAAATCCAATATTTTATCACGATATTGTTGGCTATATTATTATTTTATCTCTTATTCCAATATTGGTTTTAGGATATTTGAAAGTTATTGACATTATAAGAGAGGGAAACAATGCAATACATAAGGGTAAATACCTTAAAAATAAATCCTAAAATACTAAAAAAAAGATTAGAAGAAAAAAATGTTATCTTAGAAGAAACTTTCCTACATTATGCTTTTAAAGTAATAAAATCTCCATTTTCTATAGGTTGTACTCCAGAATACTTATTTGGCTATTACATTCCTCAATCTACCTCCTCAATGATTCCTCCAATTGTCTTAAATCCAGAAAAAAATAGTTTTGTATTGGATATGTGTGCCGCTCCCGGAGGGAAAACAACACATTTAGCCCAATTAATGGAAAACTCAGGAACAATAGTGGCTGTTGATATAAGTAAATCGAGAATTAAAGCATTAAAATCAAACATAAATAGAATGGGAATTTTAAATACAATTATTATAAACAAAGATATGAGAATATTCAAAGATTACTTATTGAAAAACAATATCCTTTTTGATAAAATTTTGTTGGATGCTCCATGCACTGGCAATATAGTTAAAGATAAAAATAGAAATGTTTCAAAGGAGGATATAAAATACTGTTCATTGAGACAGAAAGAACTATTGAATATAGGAATTGACTTACTAAAAGAAGGGGGAATCTTAGTTTATAGCACTTGTTCTGCTGAAGAGGAAGAGAATGAAGAAGTTATAAGATACATATTAAATAAAAGAGATGATGTAGAACTTTTACCAATTGAAAATAACTTTAAAAAAATAAATGTAATTGGAGGGGGAATAGAAGGTACTTTAAGAGTAATTCCTCCAAATGAGCCATTCTTTATCGCAAAACTTAGAAAAATTAAAAGTTAAATTTTATAAAGAATTATTAAGGTGATGCTTTGAGCGAGGATTTAATTGTTATTGATGGTAGCTATTTAGAAGGCGGAGGACAGATTGTTAGAACCTCTGTAAGTTTATCTGCATTAACGCAAAAACCAGTAAAAATAATAAACATTAGAAAAAAAAGAAAAAATAAAGGTTTATCTCATCAACATGTTGCATCTGTTAAGGCAGTAAAAAAACTTTGCAATGCAGAAGTTTATGGGCTGTATGTTGGTTCTGAAGAGTTAATTTTTATACCTTCAAAATTAGCTCCAAAAGATTTTGAGATAAATATAGGAACTGCTGGTAGTATATCTTTAGTTATACAGACATTATTACCTTTATCCTTAGGGATTGATAAAAAATTTACAGTGAAAATTAAAGGAGGAACTGATGTTAAGAAATCTCCACCAATAGACTATGTGAAAAATGTAACCTTAAAAATACTTGAAAATTTTGGAATATTAACAGAATTGAAAGTATTAAAAAGAGGATTTTATCCAGAAGGTGGAGGAGAAGTTATTTTTACAGTTAAGCCATCAAAAATTAAAAAATTTAATTTAATAGAGCATACTAAATCTGATTTGGTTGAAGGAATTAGTTATGTGCAAAATTTAGATGTGAATATAGCGAGAAGAATGAGAAAAAAAGCTGTAGAATTATTAAATAAAGAAAAACTAAATCCAAATATAAAAATAGAAACTTCAAGAGGTTTATCCACTGGAGCAGGAATTGTTTTATGGAACGACACTATTGGAAGTAGTTGTTTGGGTGAAAAAGGATTGAGGGCAGAAATTGTTGCCGAAAGATCTGTAAAAGATTTATTAAATGAAAGAAAGACGGGAATGGCTTTAGACAAATATATGGGAGATCAAATAATACCATTTTTAGGATTTGGTAGAGGAATAGTTGGAGTTTCAGAAATTACAAATCATACAAAAACTAACATTTGGGTGGTTAAGCACTTTTTAGATGTAGATTTTGAGATTAGAGAGTATAAGGAAAATAGTTGTAGTGGTTATACTATTGAGGTGATTTAGATGTTTGAATATTTTGAAACTACTGCGGATATGGGAATTATTGCTAAGGGGAAAAGTTTAGAAGATGCCTTCAAAGAAGCGGCTAAGGGACTTTTTCACATAATGGTGGATATAGACAAAGTTGATAAAAAAGAAAAAATAGAATTTGAAGTATCAGGAGAAAATTTAGAAGAACTTTTGTATAATTTTCTAAATGAGTTGATTTTTTATAGTGATGTAGAAAATTTAGTTTTTAGTGACTTTGACATAAAAATTGAAAAAGATAATAATGGATATAAATTAAAATGCATAGCATATGGAGAAAAAATAAACAAAGAAAAACATAACATAAAAGAAGAAGTAAAAGCAGTAACTTACCATAAAATGGAAGTTAAAAAAGAAGGAGATATGTGGATAATAAAATATATAGTTGATTTATAAAAAATGGCATCAGTCGGCTTGCTACTCATCACCGCTCAGACGGGGATAAACGTCATCATCTGCCATTTAGAACTGTTTAATTTTTCATAGACAAATATAGACATTAATAGATTTTCATTATCTAAAGATTTAGATATAAGTATGTATAAGAAATAAAAATTATATGCCCAGATGCGGGAGTGAAATGGAGTAGTGGGAAGATAATAAAAACCTCGACATGGGCGGAGATCAATGATATACTCTCAATGAATCCAGAAAGATATAGAGTTGATAACTTCCAAGTCCAAAGACATCCATTAATAATATATTGTTATAAAAAATTATTTAAAATTTACTTTTATTCCCCACTTTGTTCTAATCTCTTTAAATTTTTCTCTTAGTTTTTTAGTTATTTCCCCTACTTTCCTGTTGTTTATAACTCTACCATCCACTTCAAACACTGGAACTATTTCTGCGGCTGTTCCTGTAATGAAGAGTTCATCAGCAGTATATATATCATGTAAGGTTAATGGTTCTTCAACAACTTCAATTCCTTCCTCATTTGCCAATTTTATAACCACATCTCTTGTTATTCCTTTTAATATACTTGAATAGACTGGAGGAGTTTTTAAAACGCCATTTTTAACAATGAAAATGTTATCTCCTGTTCCCTCAACTACAAATCCTTTATCATCTAATAAAAATGCTTCATCAACTCCAGCATAATTTGCCTGAATCTTTGCTAACACACTATTTAAATAATTTAATGATTTAACTGCAGGATTTAAAACATCTACTGGCAGCCTTCTAACAGAAACTGTTATTGCTCTAATCCCATCTTCTCCTAATAATGGAGGCATAGGAATTGCTATACAGAAAATAGTTGGTTCTTTACACTTTCTTGGATCTAACCCTAAATCTCCAACTCCTCTTGTAACTACTAACCTTATATATGCATCTCTTAACTTATTAACTCTCAAAGTTTCTAAAACTACACTAATCATCTCTTCTTTTGTTAGAGGGATGTCAAGGCAAATAGATTTTGCAGAATCATACAATCTGTCAATATGTTCTTTTAACATAAAAACAACGCCATCATATGCCCTAATTCCTTCAAATACTCCATCTCCATACAACAAACCGTGGTCAAATACTGAAATTTTCGCATCCTTTTCATCAACAAATTTTCCGTTTAAGTATATTTTCATTAACCTCACCTTTACACATTTTATACAAATTTTGTCTTATATTTTGTTATCTCTATATAACACTATTTGTTTTATATATCTTCGCTAAAGTTTTTATTTTATATAATTTTGTCTAACACTCATAAATATTGCAAAGTTAGGTGATGATATTTGGCAAAAATATTAATAGCCCCATTGGGTGTGGGAGATACTAACGAAGATATATACAAAAGGCAATATCGAACCGCAAAATACAGATTCGAAGGGGATAATAAAGAAATAGAGAGTCCTTTTGTTTTATCAGTTTTAGTTGAAAAGTTAAAGATAGATAAAATTATAGTTGTTGGAACAAGTAAATCTATGTGGGAGGAACTCTATAAACATTATGCTCAAAAAATTGGGAAATTTAATGAAAAATATTGGAAATATATCGGAGAAAAGGTTGGAAAATCTAATTATAAAAATCATGAATTGAAAGAAGAGGATTTAAAAGAACTATGTAATGTCTTAGATGAATATTTAAAAAAGATTAATCCTAATGCAAAAGGTGGCTCTAAGTGTTTGCTTATTAAGTATGGAATAAATAAAGAAGAAATTTGGGAGAATTTCGATATTTTTATGTCTTTAACTAATGAAATAAATGATAATGATGAAATTTATTTAGATATTACTCATTCATTTAGATCTATCCCTCTATTTATGTATGTAATGTTAGAATTCCTTAGATACTTCAAAAATATTAAACTTGAAGGAATATACTATGGAATGTTAGATGTTTATAAAGAACTAAATTATGCTCCAATTGTTGATTTAAGCCCTATATTTGAAATTCTTGATTGGGTTAAAGGAATGTATGAATTTACAAAATATGGGAATAGTTATTTAATTTCTGATTTGTTGGAAGAGGAAAACAAATTATTGGCTAATAATCTTAGAAAAATCTCAATTCATATAGATGCAAACTATTTAAGGGAAGTTAGGGAAGATATAAAGGAATTAAATAAAATATTGAACAACATCAATGAAGATTTTGGAAGATTTACAAAATATATTATTCCAAAGTTAAAGGAATTTAGTGAAAGATTTAATAATGTATCTTCATACTATGAGTTTCAAAAATTAATGGCAGAGTGGAATTTTGATAATAAAAAATACAGTTCTGGATATCTATGTTTAACTGACTCTATATTTTGGATGCTATGTGAAAAATATGGATTAACTCCAACACACAAAAATAGGGACTTAATGAAAAGATTATCTTATGCCGTAGATTTATTGTTCTTTAAGGAAGTTAATGCAATTTATGAAAGGTTGAGAGATATAAGAAATACAATAGCACATGCTGATGTTGTCCATAAAGGTGTGGAATTTAATACTGAAAAAGATTTAGAAAGTATTGAAGAATTATATAAAAAGAATCCTCCAGATATAGAGGAAGTTATAGACAATTTAATAGAGAAAATTAACAATAATGAGAAAAATAGAGAATATTATTTAAATCTACTAAATAGATTGTTTAGAACTTTGCTAATTCAAAAAGTTATTAATGCATATAAACTTGAAAATAATGAAATATATTGGAATTTTGTAGAGAAGAATTTGTTATCTCCTAAATGTAAAAATAGATGTACTAATGAAAAATTAAAGGATGTTATTGAAATTTTGGAAGAACTTGATAATAACGAGAATGTAGTAGAGAAGGTTAATAAAGTGATGAATATAGTTAATAACTACAAAGATGAGGATTTCTATGATTTTAATGTCTTAGAATTTGCTTTATTAAATTATATCTCCTTCAATCTATCAAAAACATACAATGTTAGTAGTAAAGATTACTTCAAAGTATTTAAATGGCTCATATTGAATAGAAGATTATGCTCTAAAAATCAGATTATGAATTTTCTAAATAATAAATATTATAAAATTTTCAGCTATAAAAGAAATGGAAATAAAATAAATGATGAGATTCTTTCCCATGTGAAGGATATAATAAATCAATTGAATGAGGATTTATCGTCTATTAAAAAAGAGTTACCTCTTGATATGTTAAAAAAAGAATATGAAAGATTCTCAAATTCTAAAAATAGGTGATAATTTTGCCAAAGATGTTTTTATTATTTTCTCATAATCTTACTGATGACCAAATAAAAGATGCAAAGGAAAATTTAAAGGTAGATAAATTTATATATTTGCCAAAAGAATTACAAAATATTTGGAGTAATATTCCCCCAGAAGTTGAGGATATAACCGATTATCTAAAACCTATAAAAGAATTTCTAAAAAATAATGCAAATGATGGGGACTATGTATTAATACAGGGGGACTTTGGAGCAACATACAATATGGTTAGCTATGCCTTTGAGAATAATTTAATTCCTATTTATGCAACTACAAAAAGAGTGGTTAAAGAAGTTATAGAGAATGGTAAAGTGATAACAATTAGAGAATTTAAACATTGTAGATTCAGAAAATATAAATAGACCTATTAACAAATATTATTTATTATTGGGGGATTGTTATGGATAAAGATTATAAAGCGTTAATGATTGGAAGTTTATTGCACGATATTGGGAAGTTTATACAGAGGGCTAAAAATCCAAGAAGTAAATCGCATGAGGAATTTGGTTATAAATATCTGAAAAACAAATTTGAAGAAGGATTTTTAACAAATTTAGATAAGGAAACAAAGAAAAAAATCTTAAACATTGTTAAAGAACATCATAATGATAAAATAAAGAGAGGTTTAGTGGGGATTGTTAGATTAGCCGATTGGTTGAGCAGTGGTGAAAGAGAATCTCCAAAAACATATGAAGAAATATATAAAGATAAGGATATTGAAATATTAAACAGTAATAAACAAAAATTAATGTCAATATTTGAAATTCTTAGAATTAATGAAGAAGATTATATTGATGAAGCCCTTACAATTTATAATAACGAAATCACTTACAAGTATGAATGTATTCCCTTAAAAATACATGATGAAGTAATTTTTGCACGTGAATCATCTTTTCATAGTGAAGATAATACATATTATAATCTTTTAACAAGATTTAATGAGGAATTAAAGGAATTTTCAGAACCTACTTTTGAAGAACTTTACCAGTTAATACAAAAATATATGTGGTGTATTCCATCAGTAACATTATGGAAGAAAGGAAATAAAATTTTTGGAGGAATACCAGATATCTCATTATTTGACCATTTAAAAACTACTTGTGCTATTGCATGTTGCTTATATAATTTATACAAAGATGGAAAACTAACAGATGATGATATCGAAAAACTACTGAAAAATAACAAAAAACTTTGGAATAAGCCAATATTTTCATTAATTCATGGAGATATATCTGGAATACAGAATTTTATTTTTACAATCTCTTCAAAATATGCTATAAAATCATTAAAAGGTAGAAGTTTTTACTTGGATTTCTTAACTGAATATTTAGCAAAATACATTTGTAAAGAGCTAAATTTACCAATAGCTAATATACTATATTATGGAGGAGGTCATTTCTATATTTTGAGTTATCTTTTAGATGACAATAAAATTAATGAATTTGAAAAAAAGATAAATGACACATTATACAATATGTTTAAAACAAAAATCTATGTTACTATTGAAAAATATGATGTAACCCCAAATAACTTCAAAATGAAAAATGATGAAAACTTTGCAAAAATTTGGCGATATGTTGCAGATGTTACTCTTAAAAAGAAGTTTAAAAAATTTAGTTATAAAATTAGTGAAATTTTTAAGCCTTATGGCTCTGAAAAAGAGGACAAATGTAAGATATGCAATAGAGATATTGAATTAAAGAAAGAAAATGAAAATAAAGAATACTTCTATTTATATGAAGAAAATAATAAAGAAATAATTTGTAAATATTGTGCATCTTTTATAATGCTTACAGAAATTTTGAAAAAGTTTGAAATTAATAAAAAAATTGAATTCAATAAAGAATTTGAAATAAAACATCTAAAAATAAAGACGAAATTTTCTAATATTCCCGCAATTAAAGAACTAATTGATAAGTTAGGTTTAGATTTTAATGACAACAATTATTGGCTTGACACATACTATTTGCCTCATGATAGTGGAGAACTTATAATACCATATAAAATATGGAGTATTGCATTTCCATTAGAGAAAGTAGAAGAAGATGAAGACAGTAAGGAATATAAAATAAGAGATTTCGATACTTTAGCAAATTTAGCATATAAAAGAACAGGGACTAATAAAATAGCAATATTGAAGATGGATGTTGATTATCTTGGGACTATATTTACTCAGGGTTTAGGTAAAGAATCTACTGAAAATAACAAAAAAATAAAAAGTAGAGCATCTATCTCAAGAATGAGCACATTAAGTTCCATGTTAACTTTATTTTTTACAGGATACATTCCTCATTTAATAAACACTGGTAAAACTGAAACTGTAAAAATTAATGGAGAGCCTGTAAGATACAAAGATTATATATATTTAGTTTATTCTGGGGGTGATGATACCTTAATAGTTGGAAGTTGGGATGTTGTTATTGATTTAGCTAAAAGAATTAGAAAGAACTTTTCAAAATTTGTGTGCTATAATCCAGATATTACACTAAGTGCTGGAATTGTTTTAATTGATCCAAAGTTTGAATTTAAGAAGGCAGTTAATATAGCAGAGGAGGAATTAGAAACTGCAAAAGGATATAGTATTTATGAAGATGATAATATGAAGATAGATAAAAATGCTTTATCTATCTTTGAAAGTCCTATGAACTGGTATGTAGAAGTTTATTATAATAAAGAAATGTGGGAAAAATGGAAAAAATTACAAGAAATTGGAATCTTACCTAAAAGATACGAAATATTATTGAAATTTGAAAGTTTAGTTGAAAATATTAATGAGAATGAATTGGAAAAGAGGTTTGAAAATGCTCTAATTTCAAAAGATTCAAAGATTAGCAGAAGATTATTGCATATCTCTCAAAATGTGGCAGATAGATTAAATAAGGTCATTAATAAGAAAAATAATGGTGAGATTATATTAAATCTACCTTACTATTGGAGAATGCTCTACTACCTTTATAGAAACTACAAAAATAACAATAAATTAGATAAGAATGTTAAATTTATTGAAGACTATCTTAAAAGTAAGGTTATGGGGCAAATAAAGTCCCCTAAAATTAAATTCAGTTGTAATGATTTGAAAGTTGCCGCCAAAATTGTTGAACTTAAAACGAGGGAGGGTGAGAAAAATGCATAAGCAAAGACATAATAGAAAACAATCTAATACCTTAGAAGATAAATTAAAAAATAAGATTGAAAATAATACTAAAGACCCCAGAAATCGCTATTGTTTAGAATATAATGAGAAATACAGTCAGATTTTAAGTGATATTTGTAATATTATTGAGGTTCTAAAAACTCAGCCTTTAAAAGTTAATATTAAAAATAAAACTTATGATATACCTAAAAATGTCAAAAATGATATATTAGATTTAATTATTATGCAAAAAGATATAGGGAATATAGATATAAAAAAATTCCAAAACTCTTTAAAAGGAGATTTAGAAAAAAATGTAGATACTATATTTCAAGAAATAGATTATGTAATTTTTTGTAAAATTATCGACAAGTATGTAAAGGATATATTAAATCTTCAAGAATTAGCAGATAAAATATGTGAAATAATATTACTATCTGAATATCTTGCAGAAAAGCATTTTTCAGATTTACCCTCTACAAAATTTAGAGAGTTTTATGATTATGTATTAAGAATTTATGAGAATTATAAGAAAAATGATGGAGGAAAAAATATTAAATGGTTTATTGAGTTCTCATTGATAAAGCCAAAAATTGCATATTATTATGGAAAAGAAAAAAAAGATAGTAATAAAAAATTAGCGTTAAAAAAATTAGAGTATCTTATTAATAGTGTAATTGATAATATAGATAATACATCCACTCCAAAAGAGAAATTTAAGAAATTTGAAAACTTCAAGACCTTTTATGAATCTGTTGTAGCATATCATAGAATCTATGCAAAATCAGAACATTAATTGGGGGATATTATGGTTTTTGGAAATAATACAAATAATATTCCAAAGGCTTCAAAAGATTCTCAAGATAATGGGATATTATTAAAAGGTAAGGTTATATTAGAGGGTATTATTGAACTACAAACTGGAATTCATATTGGGGGTAATAAAGAGACATTAAAAATTGGAGGAACAGATAATTCAGTTATAAAAGATGCTAATGGTCTTGTGTATATTCCAGGTAGTTCTTTAAAAGGAAAAATAAGAAGTCTATTAGAAAAAGTATATGGGACTTACAAAATAGAAAATAATGAAAGAAAACCAAAAAATAATGGTGAGCCATGCGAATGCGGTCGTGTTGAATGTGTAATATGTCAGTTATTTGGTCCTCACAATTCAAACAATATTATAAAACCTCCAAGAGTCGTTGTAAGGGATGCCTATTTAGTTAAAAAAGATAACAATAAAAATGAATATGTTCCAGTTGATTTAAATGAAATTAATGATTACTTAGAAATTAAGCCAGAAAATATGATAGATAGATTAAAAGGAACTGCTAAACATCCAAGATTTACTGAAAGGGTTGTAAAAGGAAGTATGTTTAAGTTTGAGGTTGTGTTTAACATTTATGAAGAGAACGATAAAGAGTTAATAAAAAAATTTATTGAAGGATTGAAGTTGTTAGAAGATGATTATTTAGGAGGTTCTGGAAGTAGAGGATATGGTAAAATCAAATTTAGGGAGTTAAAGTTAATTAATAGACCCAAAAAATATTATGAAGGAAAAGGTAAGGAAATTATAAAGCCTAACGAATCTACAAATAATTTAGATGAATTAATCAAAATTTTAGATAAAAAAAATGATGACAATAATTTTTGGATTTATGACCAAAATGATACCTAATAAATAACAAATTGTTTTTAATTCTTTATTTTCTATAATTTTTGGTGGATACTATGGAAGTTATTGAAAACATAAAGTTGGTAGAATTAAAACCAAAAATAAATAGTAAATATCACTTTGGAGAGGGTAGTTTAGAACATAGTGGCTATATTTTCCATTCAAACAGTTTATTTTCTGCAATATTTAATAATTATGTAAAGTTATATGGAAAAAATGATAAAAATCTTGAAGAATTAAAAAATATAAAAATTTCATCTTTATTTTTAAAAATTGATGGAAATAATGAAGATATTTATTTAATCCCTAAACCAGAACATCCCTACTTTTATATTTTAAAGGAAAATATTAAAGGTATTACTCCAAAAGATGTCAAAAAAATACAGTTTTTTTCTGTAAAGGCTTATATAGATTACTTAAATGGAAAAATAAAATGGGAAGGAGAAAATTTAAAAGAAATTATAAACAATCAGACAATAAATAAAAAGATAGTAATATCAAAGGACGAAATAGACGAAATAAAAAAAGTATTTAATATAACAGAAAATTCATTAAAAGATGTAAAAATTAAGTTAATATCCTCAATTCTTGAACAAAAAGTGGCAATAGATAGAATAAAAAATATTTCATTACAAATAGATAACAGAGGACAATTATACACTGTTGAATTCATAAAACTACATAAAAATGTTGGCTATTACTTTTTAATTGATTATAATAGTGATGATGAAGAATTTATTAATAAATTAGAGGCATCTATAAGGTTAATAGCCGATGAAGGTTTGGGAGGTGAAAGAAGTTCTGGGGCAGGATTTTTTGAAAGCGTAAAGATTTCTGAATTAAATAACGATTTTAAAAATTTATTCAAAATGTCTGATAATTTAGGATATAAAACTACATTGGGAATTGCTATTCCAAATAAAAACAATTACGATAAAATTATATACTACAAATTTATGGAATTTGGAGGTTACATATACTCACCATACAGTTTTTCATATCCAAAAAAAAGAGTTTTGGCTTTAACTGAGGGTTCTATCGTTAAATCAGATTTTAAAGGTTGCGTATTAGACAATATTGCTCCTGAAAACTTTAAATGTCATAATGTTTATCTCCATGGAAAGCCAATATTAATTCCATTTAAAGGGGATTATAATGATAGTAAAGTGTAAAGTATTATCACCAGTTTTTATTGGTTGTGGGGACGAATATACTCCATTAGATTATTTTATAGAGAATGGTAAAGTGTATATTGTGGATTTCAATAAAGTTTTAGATAATATTAATGATATTAAGAAAATAAATGAAATAACCGATTATATAAAGCAAAATATTCACAATAATAGAATAGAGGTTAATGCTAAGGATATTCTAAGTAGATTGAAATTATGTCCTACTGATGATAACTATGTATCTAAGTCATTAGATTGTGAAATAAAAAATGATAGTAAAACAAGAGTTAAAAAGTTTATATCTCAAAATGGAGTTCCATATATTCCTGGAAGTTCTATTAAAGGGGCAATAAGAACTGCATATTTGTTTTATTATTATGATAAACATTTTACCAAATTACTAAAAATACTAAATCTAAATAACCATAAATCAGATTCTAAAAAAAGACATGTAAATGTGAATGATATAGAAAAAAAACTTATTAAATATGCAATATCTGATAATGCTCAGAATGACTTTTTTAAATATCTTAAAATTTCAGATTCCTTAAATTTGAATGGAACATTTAAGTTTATAAATACTCAAAGATGGTATATAAAAAAGAGACATGGAAATCCTTTTGGAGTAAAAGAAGATGTAGAAGCTTTAGTAGATGGTAATTTTGATATAGATATAAAAATTGAGGATGAATTTATAAATGAAATATCTAAAAAACTAAAACTAAAAACTTCATATAATATAAGAAATGAAACAGATAAATTTGAAATCTTAAAGGATATTTGTAATAGTTTTGCTGAATGTATTGTAGAATTTGAATTAAAAAGAAATTATCCTATATATATCGAAGACTTTTATGAAAAACTTTTAAAGGATATAAAAAATAACAACGCAATATACTTAAATTTAGGATTTGGTGGGGGCTTTTTCAGTAAAACGATATATCCCTTATTATGGAAGCACGATAAAGAAAATAAAAAATTTGATGAGATTAAAGAATTATTCATAAAGATGGCTGGTAATAATGAAAAATTAATAAAAGCATGGCAATCTGCAGAAGAATATACTGATTTTCCTACGACAAAAACAGTATATGTAAAAAATGAATCTGCAGAATTACCAATGGGTTGGATAAAAATTGAGAGGGAGGTATAATATGAAAAATATATTAATAGCACCATGGGGAAATTTTAAAAGTTGGAGAGAAGTAGAATATACTCTTGGAGACATTAAAAAACCGTCAAAAACTTCTGTATCAGTCATTTCTGAAAAAATAAAACCAGATAAAACTTATATCTTAGTATTAGATACTTTATCAAATCTAAATTCTGATAATTATAATGACATTGTTTATGAAGTAAAAAATGATGTAGAAAACTTTATAAAAAATGAAAATTTAGAGATTAAAAATTATGAAACAATTGTATGTCCCGGAGTAGGTTCATTCCCAAATGGTAAATTTTTAGGTAATCTAAGAGATTATTATTCATTTATATTATACAAACTTGCCAAAAATATAAGTGGTAATGTTCATATACACTTAGATTTAACACATGGAATTAATTATATGCCAGTTCTAACATATAAAGCAATTAGGGATATTTTAGAAATCTTAGCCATAAGAAATGATGCTAAATTAACAGTTTATAACTCAGATCCTTATGGTGGGGATCTGGCAGAGTTAAAGATACATATCGTTGAGGATTCAAAAATTATCCCAACATATCAATTTAGTGGAATTCAACAACATCCTTTAGATACTACTGAATATACTCCAAAAGAGAAAATTGGGGAGATTAAAAAGATAATAAACCAAAATAATGAGATAAAAACATTAAAATTATTGAAACAAAATATAAATGCTTTTTTAGCATCTATAAAATATGCTCTACCTTTAGTTTATTCAACTTTCTATGTGGATTACAAAATTATAGAAAAAATAGCTGATGGTATTATAGATTCGTATTTTAAATACATCCAAATAGATACAGATAATAAAACATTAAAAAGATACTTAAAACTAACAACAGATTTTGACTCTATAATAGTAGCATATAAGATTTCTAAAGAATGCAAATTAGAGAAATATATTAAAAATGAGTTATCTTTAAAAGAGATTGATAACTTAAAAGAAGAACTATTCAAAAATAACCCATATATTAGTTTTATTGGAAGAGAACTATCTACAATATATCGCATATTTAAAGAAAAATATAATGAAGAGGAAATTAACAAGATATCAAAATCTTGGATACCTATGTATAAATTTAGAAAAGAAGATAAAGATAAATTTAATATTAGAAATTTTCTTGCTCATGGAGGGCTGGAAAAGAGTGTAACAGAGATTTATATAAACTTAGATACAAATAATGAAAAGGACCGTGAAAAAATATTTAATAACATAAAATTAAGATATTGCAAAGATTTTATTAAAAAAAATAATGATATTGTAAAATTTATATACTCTTATTTAGATAAAAAAACTAATAAAGAAGAAAAAACTAATATTTTAGAAAAACTCGAAAAAGTAATGCTTAATACATAAAAAATAACTTTTAATTTACATTTTTATGAATTTTTCCAATATTTTTAATATTAAATACACATTTCTATTTTTACACCTATTATATTTATATATTTAAATATTTGATTTAATTTTTACATTAAATTTATATAATACCTGTATTATCATTTATAGTAATTACCTATAATCCCAAAAGTTAACTAAATTTAATTAACTAAGGTGTTGTTATGAAATATGCAAATGTATTGATTGGACTACTACTAATCCTTAGTGTAGTTAGTGTAAGATGTATGTCTGAAAATACAATATTTATGCTCTATTTAAGGTATCAAAATTAAAAATTATAAAAATCTGTTTTTTAAATAAAGATAGATAACTAACAAAATTAAATGCAACATATAGATTATAAATCCATACTTCAAAAACTCAATTAAATATATATTTCCCTTTGACAATCTTAAAGTTATCAAATTAGCAAAAGAGGCTATTAATGTTCCATTTCCCCCTATATTTACTCCATAGGCGATTGGTAGCCAGTTGTTGTATATATTTGACATTAAAATGGCTGTTGGAACATTTGAAAGAATTTGAGATAATATTGAGGAATAGACCATAACAAATATGTCATTCTCATAACTAATTTTAAAAAACTCTATAATACCCAATCTTTTTAAACCCTCAATATCTATAAACAAGGCACAAAATGTTAAAATAAACAGATAGTCAATTTTTACTCTCTTAATTAATGAAATAAAGAGAATTATTGGAAATAAATAAATATAGTTAAACATTCCCAAAATTGATGCAACAACTAAAATAAATATTAATAAGTAAATTAACCACTCTTTTTTAAATGTTTGAATTTCTATTGATTCTATATTTATTTTTGCTCTTTTAAAATCTAAAAAAGGAATTAAAATTAAAAGTCCAAAAATCTCCAATGGCACCATATTTACTATGAAATTTATTGGATTTATATTGTAATGATGATATATGAACAAATTTTGCGGATTCCCAAAGGGTGTTAAAGAACTTCCAATATTTGCTGAAATTCCCTCCAACATTAAAATTTTTCTTAAATTTATATTACAATATTCTGCAACTATTAAAGTTATTGGAATTACTACAAAGAGAGCAATATCGTTTGTTACAAACATAGACATTATTAAAGTCAATAAAATTAGAACAACAAAAACTCTATCAGTTTTTTTCAGTATTTTTAAAGAAATCCACTCCAAAAATCCACAGTCTTTTAAAATATTAACAATTACTAATATGTAGAATAAACTAAAAATGGTTTTCCATTCGATAATATCTACTATTTCAGTTGGCTTTATTATGAATGTTAAAAATAATACAGAAAGAAGAATAAAGAATGTAAATATTAGCTCATCAATATCTTTTAGTTTATTTTTCATACATATCCTCTTAGAGTAATATGATTATAATCTCATAACATCCTTAAAAAATTTATATATCTTGATAACATATAAAAAATAAAAATTGCCCATTTTTTCTATGATATTATTTTTTATCTTACTTTACTCCCTACTTTTATATTCTTATCAACAGTTAATAGACAAACATTTCTTTCATCATCTTCAGCCGCTAATATCATTCCTTCAGATACAACTCCACACAACTTGGCAGGTTTTAAGTTACAAACGACAATTACTTTTTTTCCAATTAATTCTTCAGGCTTATAATAATTTTTAATTCCTGAAACAATTTGTCTCTTTTCATCCCCTAAATCAACAACTAATTTTAAAAGTTTTTTTGATTTAGGAATATCTTCAGCCTCAACAACTTCTCCTACTCTTAAATCAATTTTTTCTAAGTAATTTATATCTATTTGTTCCATTTTTTCTCCTCCTTCATTTTCTTCTTTTTCTTTATTTTTATAGAGATTTTTCTTCATCTCTTCTATCTTTTTATCATCTATCTTTTTAAATATAATCTTTGGTTTTTTGAGTTCGTTTCCTTTTAAATTTAAATCAAGTTCTTCATTCATTAAATCCAATAAAGCAAGAGACTTTTTAGGCATATATGGATACAATAAATATGCTAAGGTTTTAACCACTTTGCAGCAGGTATATAATATTTCCTCCAATCTTTTTTCGTCCTCTACAGCCCATGGCTCCATCTTTTGGAAGTAACTATTCCCCTCAATAGCAAGATGCAATATATTAACTAAGGCATCTCTAAATTTGAAACTCCTTATATTTTTATCAACTAAATCAATAGTTTCTTCACATTTTTGTAATAATTTTTTATCTTCCTCTTTTAATCTCTCTTCATCTACTATTGGAACCTTTTTAAACTTTCTATGCGTAAATGTTAAAACTCTATGTGTAAAGTTTCCAATTATATTTATAAGTTCATTGTTTATCTTATTTTTAAATTCATCAAATGAGAAATCACAATCTTTAAATAAAGGGGCAGACATTATTAAGTAGTATCTCAAATAGTCTGCATCAAAATATTTAACGAAATCTTTAATCCAAATAACCCACTTTTTACTTGTACTCATCTTTTTTCCTTCTAAGGTTAGATAACCTCCACTAATTACAGATGTTGGTAGATTATACTCTCCATGAGCTATTAACATTCCTACCCAAAATACTGCATGATGAACAGTGATATCTTTTCCAATAAAGTGATAAATCTTTGTATCTTTTTCCAACCAATATTTTTTCCAAACATCCCCCAACATTTTTGTAAATGAGATATAACCAATAGGTGCCTCTAACCAAACATACATTACTTGATTGGTTCCTGGAATTGGCACTCCCCAATTTAGATCCCTTGACACATCCCAATCGTGCAACTCTTTAATCCAATTTAACGCCATATTTTTAACGTGTTCAGGCATTTCTTCAGAATTTTTAATATATTCCTCTAACTCTTTTTTTAAAGCACTTAATTTAAAGAAATAATGTTTTGTCTTTTTAATAACTGGTTTTCCTTTACATATAACACAGTATGGATCCTTTAACTCATAAGGCTCCAAATGTCTCCCACAAACTTCACAATGGTCTCCTCTTGCCTCCCCTCCACAGTATGGACAGATTCCTTCAACATATCTATCTGGCAGAAATTTTTTACAATTTTCACAGTAAAATTGCTCTATCTCTTTCTCATAAATATATCCATTCTCTTTTAACTTTAAAAAAAACTCTTGAGCAGTTTTTATATGTATCTCACTGTGTGTTTTTCCAAAAGCATCAAACTCAATTCCCAAAGAATCTAAATCCTCTTTAATTTCTTTATGATATTTTTCAACAATCTTTTCAGGTGTTGTCCTTTCTCTTTCAGCAGTTAATACAATAGGAACTCCGTGATTGTCTGTCCCTCCTATATGTATAACATCCTCTCCTTTTAATTTTAAGTATTTATACATAATATCCGCTGGAATATAAGTACTTCTTGCATGACCTAAGTGTAAAGGCCCATTCGTATATGCCAAGGCAGTTGTTATTAGATATCTCATATTAAATCCCTCCAATAGAGTTTTTTAATTAAAATTCAAACAATTAAAAAGTTAAAAAGTCAATTTTAATAAATGAATTTTATGAGCTGAAAATAACAAAAGTAAAATTTAGATTACCCTTCAATAGTTCCATATCCTATTAATCTCCATCTTGACCCTACTCTTCTACTTATAGCCACTCTATCCCCAATATCTGCACATATTGGTATTTTTAATTTTATATCTGCTATATCTCCTCTTGCTGATGTTATAACCCCTGCAGTTGTAGCAGTTCCAATATTCAGCATTAAAACCTCTCCTGTTCTTAATGGCTCAATTTTTAACTCTTCCTTAGTACCAACGACTCTCTCTAATAAATTAGCCTTTATAGTAATTTTTTCCCTTATTGGAGGGAGTGTTCCTGGCAAGCCAACAACACTTCCAGTTAATGCGTCTGACTTTGTTAAGTATGGATCTAATGTTGTCCCAACCCCAATTAAACCTCCCGGATGTGCTTTTTTAAGTATTGTATTTCCAGCAGCTAATGAGACAATTTTAGTAGTTAATGGTTTCCAAAATGTTTTATTTCCTTCAGTTACCTTAATCCCTGGTCTAATTTCAATTTCATCTCCTACTTTGAAAGTACCCTGTATTATTGCTCCTCCCAATACTCCTCCTTTTAAATCTTTAATTTCAGTTCCTGGCTTATTTATATCGAAACTTCTTGCAACATACATTCTTGGTGTAGCGTTAGGATCTCTTTCAGGCGTAGGAATAAAATCTTGTATTGCCTTTAATAAAACATCAATATTTGCTTCGTGGTGGGCAGAGATTGGGATTATTGGAGCATTTTCAGCAATAGTTCCCTTAACAAATTCCTTTATCTGTCTATAATTTTCTTCTGCCTGTTTTTCATCAACTAAGTCAATTTTATTTTGAACGATAATAATTTTGTCAATTCCTAAGATTTCTAAAGCCATTAAATGCTCTTTTGTTTGAGGTTGTGGACATGGTTCATTGGCGGCTATAACTAATATAGCCCCATCCATCAGTGAAGCTCCTGATAACATCGTAGCCATTAATGTTTCATGCCCTGGAGAATCTACAAATGAAACTCTTCTTAAAAATTCAGTTTCAGCTAAACAGTTTGGACATCTTGGTTTAGTTGTATAAGTTCCACATTGTGGGCATTTTCTTATCTCACAATCTGCATATCCCAACCTAATTGATATACCTCTCCTCAACTCTTCACTATGTCTATCTGTCCAGATTCCAGTTAATGCCTTTGTTAAACTTGTTTTTCCGTGATCAACATGACCAACCATTCCAATATTTACTTCTGCCTGTTTAGATTGTTTTTTCTTTGCCATAATTATCCCCCATGTTAATTAAATTAATTTATTGAAATAATCTTAACAACTAATAAAGATTAATAATGTGTAAATATTAAGTTTTATTTATGACTTTAACGATATTTTAAAACATTATAGTGTTTCCACATTATTTATATTTAATGTTGCAAAAAATAGTATTAAAGATAAAAATGAATTTACTGAGATTCATTTAAAAACTAACTATGAAAAATAAAAAATAAATAAATTATGCTAATTTTAACATTTATTCACTTTACTCTCCACCTTCTAATCCTAACAATTCAGGAATTGATTTTTCACCATATTCAACAACTTTACAGTTGATTTGGACAATATCTGGAGCTATTGTATTTCCTCTTACTGTTTTTCTTCTTCTCTCTCCTTTTCTTTTTGGTCTAAATCCTGGTGGAGCACTTAGTAAAACTCTAACTTTTCTACTTCCGTGGATATCTGGTCTCATTGGAAATCCACTTGAATCAGAACCTCCAGTTATTTCTAATTTGTATCCTTCTAACCCTAAGATACTACCGTCAAATGTTTCTCCTATTCTTTTTCCAACTAATGGAGTGTTATCTGCCTCTATTTGATAGCATCTACCTGTTTTTGGATCTGCAACAACAAACTTTGCTGTAGGCATTGTAATTACCTCCTTTATGTTGTTTTATTTAATTTTTTATTTTTGTAGTATATTGAATTATTCAGTTATTTAGTTTTTTAAATTTAATTTTAATTTATCTTTTTAATTCTATAATAAAACAGTTTAAATTTTTAATTTTAATTAGTTATCCCCCTATGCCTCACCAGTTTCATCATTTAACTACCCCTTTGGGGTTAAAGGGGTAGAATATCCACTGGATCATCGACGAGTCCCAACTCCTATATAGAGGAGTCAGGACAATAGACATAAGATTTATTGAAATCATTGTTTTAAATAATTTTTGGTCTTAAACCTTAAATGCTATTGAAATTATATAGTATAAAGTTATGAGTATAGCAATTGCTAAAAACATATATTGAGATCTTAACATTCTTTTTCTTTTTTGCATATATTCCATTCTACATTTTTCTGAACAAAAAACCTGATCTGGAGGAATTGAGATACCACAATTTAAACAGTGTCTATGCTTTGGAATTTCCATAATTATCCCTCTATTATTGTACCATTTATTATTCCTTTACTAACATTTAAAAGTTCTTCAGGTGTTCCTTTAACAACCACTACTTTTAATTTAGCTCTTTCAATAATTTTAGCCGCTAATAAATCAATAACTGATGATGATCCTGCCTCTAATGAAAATGATAAAGCTAAATCAACGAGTTGTTTTGCAGAAATTTTATCAAATTTTTTTGCATCTTTATATTTGTTAGGATCTTTATTATAGACACCATCTACATTTGTTCCTATAACTAATAGATCAGCGTTTATAAACTCTGCCAATGAGGCAGAAACAGCATCAGTAGTATGACCCGGATGAGTTCCACCCATAACTGGAATCTTTCCTAAACTTAAAATTAATTCTGCCTCTTCAAAAGATGTTGGAACTTTTTTTATACTATAGTCTCCTAATGCTGAAATTAAAATCATTGCGTTCATTCTCGTAGCCATTATTCCAATTTCATCGCAAAAACTATTATTAGCTTTAAGTTCTCTTGCTATACTTATATATTCTCTTGCTGTCTTTCCTCCTCCAACAACTATCGCTATTTCATGCCCTTCATCTTTTATCTTTTTAAAAACATCTGCATATTCTTTAATCTTTTTAGCATTCGCTCCTTCCTTTGGCATTATAACTGAACCACCCAAATCAAAAACTATCCTCATCATATCACCAAAAGTATATAATGAGTATTTTTGCTAATAAAAACAAAACATACTTGGTATATAAAATTAATCTTACCAAACTTTTTATTTCTACCTTCTACTAATTATTTCATAATATATTTAAATATTTGGATTAATATCCACAAAAAATAAAAAGGTGTAATATAATTATAATATTACTGTAAAGTTACCACATACTAACTTAGAGTCAACTTGATATCCGAGCCAAACTCTTTAGCAACCTTCTCATACATTTAGCAATAGCTCTACTTACTCTCTCTGCTCCTGCCTTCTTCAATATTCTTTCAAATGGTGCTACTGGTAGCTCTCCCATTAATCTCTTTTTAGGCTTTTACATTTTTAGTTTTTATAATAGGAGTATATATATTTTTCTCTTAAGTTTTTTTAAGAATTATAGTGAGTTCGTTTTTAGTATTTGCCTTTAGATTAATTATTTTATATATTTTTATATTATTATGTTTATTTAAAATACTTATAACTTTTTCTAAATCTTCTTTAATTGTTCTATATTTTCTTGCCTTTAATGTATGAATTATATATTTATCTTTTTTTAAGTATTTTGCAAATTTTAAAGTAAGTAATATAGATTCCTCTGGATATAAGTTAGTGTCATTGGTAATTAAATCAATTTCTTTATCAATTTCTTTTTTAAAATCTACATATTCAGCTTTCTTTTTTATATGAACTATGTTTTTAGCATTTACTTTTAAATCTCCAGGATCAATTGCATAAACTATTTTAGCCTTTTTCGATAAAACCTTGACCCATCCTCCAGGAGATGAGCCAATATCAACGACACAATTTAAATTTTCAAAAATATCTGGATATATTTTCATTAACTCTAAAATCTTTCTTTCTGACCTATTTAATGGTCGTTCATTATATCTTTTTAATTTTTTTAATCTCTCTATATTTTCTTTAATAACGAATTCATTAAAATCATTATTAAAAATAGATATATAGGTTTTATCTTGTAAAATTTCAATATTCACTTTAAAATCCCAATCTTTTAAATTAACTTTTAAATTTAAATTTTTAAAATTGTCTAATATATACTTTCCAATAATTTTTTCCAACTCTTCGCTTGTAAAATTATGCTGTCCTCTTCTATTACATCTAACCACGAAGGATTTGCCTTTTATATATTCTTTCTTTTCATTTATTAATAAAGATACATTCTTTTTTATTTCCTCGATATCTGTTTGGCATTTTAGTTCTAAAGGAATTAACCTAAGTAAAAATTTTAAATTGTCTTTATTTTCTTTAATATAATTTAAAAATTCGTAAGGATTATTAGAATAAGCTATTAATATCCCTCTAAATGGTGTCCAAGATATTTTCTTTTTTATTGGTAATTTCTCTAATTCTTCCTTTAATTTTGGCTCAAATCCAGGCTTTGTTGTTATTAAAGCAACGGGTTTCATAGATTTCCACTAAACTCTATAATATTTTTTGCTAATCTAACTTTGTCCTCTAATGTTTTCATAATTGTATTTGTTATTAAAACTTCACAAGGTAGTTCTTTAGCTAACTCTTTATCAGTTTTATCTACAACTAATATATCTACTATATCCTTATAAAATTCATAAACTCCTCTAATTGACACTTCATAACCTTTAACCTTCATCAACTTTCCTGCAGGTCCAGAGACAGCAAAATTTCCAACAATAGGAGAGACAACGACAACTTTTTTATCTTTCAATATTTCTCTAATTCCCTTTAAACTTAAAATAGGTCCTATGGATGTTATTGGATTAGAGGGACCAATAATAACAAGGTCACTTTTTTCCAAAGATTCTAAAGATTTTTCGCAAGGTTTGGCATATAGACAATTTTCATAAATAACATCTAAGACATTAACATCTCCCTTTCTCTTAACCCAAAAGTCGTGAAATTTTAATAAGTCAATCTTACCATCAACATTGGCCAAAATTTTTGTCTCAACTCTATCGTCTGTCATAGGAATAACTTTTGCTTTAATTTTTAACGCCTCTCTTTCCATCTCAACGATTTCAGAGAGTTTATAACCTCTTCTTAAATAATAACTTTTGTGCATTTTTAATGCCCTATCTTTGTCCCCAATTTTTAAAACTTCATCAAATCCCAAATTTTTAAGTTGTTCGTGAGTATAAAATGTATCTCCTTTAACTCCATACCAAGTATCTTCGTTAATTAAATCAGCAAGTGTATATAGAACGGTATCAACATCTGGAGATAAATATAGATCTCCTATCCAAGTATCTTCACCAGTATTAACAATAACAGATAATTTCTCATTATCAACAACTCTTTTTAAACCCTGTAATAGTTTTGGAGTTCCAGTTCCACCAGATAAGACAGTAATCACAATGACCACCTAATTTAGTTAAACTTTATCTTATAGGAAATTTCCACTTTAATTTTGTAATTATTTTGTGAGATATTTTATCAGTTAAATAGTATTTGTTTATTTTAGATTTATTTTCTAATATCTCATCTATTATTTTTTTAATATTTTTTTTACCATTGTATTTTTTTGCTAACTCTTTCATTTTTAAGGCATTTCTTTTATAAACTTTAATATCTCTTATATCAAAAATTGCCTCTTCCAATCTATACAATTCTTTATATGATAAAGAGATTCCACAGCATAGTTCATGAACTTTTTTAGCATTGTTACATTGCTCTGGATGATCTAAATCAGGAATAACTATTAATGGTTTTCCAAAAGATAAAGATTCCATAATTGTTGAATGTCCTCCGTGAGATATAACAAGTTCAGAATTTTTTATTAAATCTTTCATATTTGTTGTTATAGGAATTATCTCTATATTTTTATAATTGTAAGATGGCAAATTTAAGTCATCCTTTAACTTTTTAGCAACAGTGTAACTACCACAAACAAGTTTAACATTGAAATCATTTTTTAAAGCAATTTTTCCAAGTTCTTCAAGTATTTTGTATCTATACTCAAATCCTCCAATAACGCTAAGTATATAATCCTCATTTCCATCTTCAACATCGTATCTTATTAAAGGTCCAATAAATTCCATATTTTTTAAAATCTTTAAGTTGTATTCACATACAGTATATGGTGGAGGAAAATCAGGAACTATAAATTTTTCACATCTTCTATTTATCATATTTAATGCCTTCATTGTAGGATAAACTATTAAATCTGTCTTTAATTTATATTTGGTATAATTTTGATTACTTATGCAAATAACAGGCTTTTTTAAAAGTTTTGCTGCAACAACTGTGCTATACTTACAATCAGAGATTATTAAATCTGGGTTGTATTCCTTTATAATTTCATATTCTTTTTTAATTGCTTTTTTTGGACTATATTCTTTATTGAATATTGTTGAAGTTATGTCAAATTTTCCATCTTTTCCTTTAAGTTTTATCTCTGGAAAAGTTTCAAAAACTTTAAAATTGTATTTTTCTATGAAATCTTTACTTTTACCATAGGCAATGTATGCAATTTCATAACTATCTTTTAAACTCTCCCCAATAGCCAAACATCTGGTTGTATGACCAAAACCTTCCCCACAAACTGAGATTAAAATTCTCATAATCTCCCCAATAAGTTTTTATAGTAATTTTTTACTCTCTTCTGTAAGTGTTAATTTATTAATTCTTCCTATTTTTTCTTTTTTTATTATTTTTCTATCTTCTAATTCAGATACAATTCTTGAAACTTTAGGCTTACTCATTTTAGTAATTTCTACTAACTCTTTTTGTGTAATATGTCCATATTTTTTTATTAAGTCAATTATTATTTTCTCATCCTCAGTTAAAAAATCCCATAAAACTCCTTTTTTTAGATTTTGATATTCTTCTACAACCTTATTTAATTCTTCTACCTTTTCTTTCAATTTTTTATTTTCATTTTTCAATTTTTTCACAAGTTCATTTAAGTAATTAATCTCTTCCAGATATTTTTGATTTTCGTTGATAAGTTTGTCTAACTCACTTTTATACTCTGAAACCTTATCATTTAAAACACTAATAATTTCATCTTTACTTAATATGTTTCTATTAGCCCTATTTAATTCTTCTTTTAATTCATTAATCATATTATTTAATTTTAAGATTTCTTCATCTTTATTTTTCAATAATTTTTTTAATTTTTCCAACTCATTTATTATACTGATATTTTTTTCCAAAATTTTTTTCTTAGACCTATTTTCTCTAATAAATAAGCCCCCAAATATTAAAATACTCAACATTAGTAATATTAAAGTATATTTTAGGTTACTATTGGTTAGTATATTGTTAGTTTCTATAATATTTTGAGTAGGAAATTTTACAAAGGTATATTTAACTGCAATAGTAAATGTTATCTCTTTATTTAAGTTGAGATTCCAAACAATTATCTGATGTTTTCCGTCAGTTGTTATCTTATAACCTGATGGGGTCACAAATAAATTTCCTTGATATGACGATATTACAGCTCCTGGTGGTAGGATAACTTCTATTGTAGCATTCTTTGAAGATATTGGAAAACTCATTATAAGTTGGTATATATCATTTTTTATCCATACGGCATCTGAAACTAAGAGATTAAATGTAATATTAGTATATTTTCTTGGCGGAACTGGTTTATCAAACTCTAAACCAAATGTGGTAGCTCCCTCTTCATATAGTATTGAATAACCTTTAATGCCATTTGGTGAGTATATGGTATAATTTTTAACATTCTGTGGAATTGTAAATGTAATACTACTAAGATTTTCATCTTTATCATTATAAATCAACAGTGTTATTGTTTCATTTATAGTATTATCGGGATTAACAATACATTCAATATTTGTCTCTTTAATTACATATCCTAAAGATACATCTACAAGCAAAAGTAATAAAAATAAAGACATAATAAGTTTTGTCTTAATAGTCACCACCTTAGTATATAAAATATTATAATAAAATAAACTTTATTCATTAATAAAATTTACTAATATTACACATTCAAAAAATTTAAGTTTAAGGTTTGTATCAGCAACAATAAATAGAGGTTGAGACTTATGTTCATAAAAGATTATAGGGTATCTATTGCAATTCCAATAATACTTTTAATTTCGTCAATATTTTTAATCTTTTATGAAGGTATTCCCAAAAGTATAGACATTACAGGTGGAACTGAAATAACAATTAAAGTAGATAAAGATATTGATATATCCCCTCTAAAAGAATCACTCGATGGAATAGCAGAAGTAAAAAAATTAAAATCTGCAGATGGATATTACATTGTTATTAGAGTAAGCGAGGATAAAGTAGATATAGCCAAAGAAAAAATTAAAGAATTTTTCCACGTTGATAGTTTAGATGAATTAAATTATTCTGAAAAAACTGTTGGAGCTATATTAAGTTCCAAATTCTTTGAAGAAGGTTTTAAGGCAATTTTATTTGCTTTTATATTTATGGCTATAGCTGTTTATGTTGCATTTAGAAATCCAGTGGCGAGTGGAGTTATAATACTCTCCGCAATTTCAGATTTAATTATGGCATTGGGTGGAATGAGCTTATTTAAAATAGAGATATCATCAGCAACTATAGCGGCTTTATTAATGGTTATTGGTTATAGTGTAGATTCAAACATATTACTAACTACGAGAGTGTTAAAAAGATTATCAAAAGAGTTTGATGAGGTTGTAAAAGATGCTATGAAAACTGGATTGACTATGACTTTAACTACAATCAGTGCTATGACTGTTTTATTGATAGTTGTAAAACTTTTTATTCCAGTTGCTGAGATTTTATCAAACATTGCTACAGTTTTAATTTTAGCCTTAATTGCTGATATTATAAACACATGGTTTTTGAATGCTGGGATATTAAAATACTATATAACTCAATATAAAGGCAAAAATTAAAAATATTCTTTTTTTAAGATTTCTAAAAATTTTTTAATACCCTTTTCTATTCCACTTTTTTGCCTTTCTTTAACATTTTCAAAAGTTAATAAGTTTGCATAAACATCAGATGTAAATAAATATATATTATAATCTGTAACTATACAAATAGCCCCTCTTCCAATTCCAGCAGTAGTTCCAATACCTATATTGGCATTTAATTTTTTCTTTAAACTGTTAGCCATTAACTTTGCCACTTCTAAATCTTTCTCTTCGCTGTATGCCTTTGCATATTTATAATTATAATCTGGCTCTGGAAGTTTTACATCTAACAATTTCTCAGCCCCATATATTGATGGAACAAACATAGATACTAAAACTTTAACATTTTTTATTAATCTTAAATCTTCATCAGAAAATAAATATTTATATTTAAAATTTTCATAGCCAGATGAAGCTTTGTGTATGGTTAAACCAATATTTGCATGGGTAAAGCATTCAGCAGTGGCAACTGTAATCATATTATCACTTCGTGGTATTTATGGGAATTAAAGATTACTATGATAAATTGGCAAAAAACTATGATAAATTATATAAAAACAAGTATATGAGAATTGTGGAAAAGGAGATTATAAAAAAAGAAATTAAGGATAATGATTTTGTTTTAGACATTGGTTGTGGAACTGGGGAACAGTTAAAAATTTTAAATAAAGCAATTGGTTTAGATATATCAATAGAAATGGCTAAAATAGCAAATAAAAAAACTAATAAACCTGTTGTTGTAGCAAATGCTGAATTTATACCCTTTAAAAATAGGAGTTTTGATAAGGTTATATCATTTTTTGGAGCTTTAAATCATTGTAATATAAAGAAAGTTTTTAAAGAAGTTAGAAGAGTTTTAAAAGATGATGGAGTTTTTATTTTTACTGTGGCAAATATCTATGATATAAAATGGATATTAAAGAATATTATAAAAGGTAACTTTAAAAAAATAAGAAAATCATTAAAGAAAAGAAAAGGGACTATAATAAAAGTAGTTGATGGAGAAAAAATAAAAGTAAAAACAAGATTTTATAGCATTAAAGAAATTGAGGAACTCCTAAAAAAAGAAGGTTTTGAAATATTATATACCTTTGGAGCAAATATTACAAACTCTCCATTGGATATGTTTATTTATAAAAGCTTTTTAAAGCATTTTGCCTCCTATATTGGCTTTGTTGTTAAAAAGAAGAATAAACGCTAATCTTATTATTTTTATTTAACCTTATTTTTTAATTTTTCTTTTCCTGCCCTTTTTATTGCGTCATACATCATCTCAACAGCATTAGGATTTTTCTCCAACAGATTACCAGTAACTATCGCATCAGCTCCTGCTAAAACTTTTTCATAAGCAATTTCTGGCTTTCTAATTCCTCCACCAACTATTATATTGATATTAGATAGTTTTTTTGATAAAGCAATTGTTTCATTATTCACTGGATACTCTGCCCCACTACCCGCCTCTAAGTATGCCCATCTCATTCCAAAGAACTTTGCTGATAAACAATACATGGCTGTAATATTTGGTTTATTCTGTGGGATTTCTCTAATTTCCCCAATGTAACCAACAGCTGTTTTTCTTGCTGGCTCTATACAGAGATAAGCCATAGGGATTGGCTCTAACTTGTATTTTAAAATTGTTATCGCCCCTAAAGTTGGAGCAGTTACAACCCAGTAAGTATTTGTTGAATTCATTAAGCTCATGTAAAAAACAGCATCAGCATATTTTGATAATCCATCTACATTCCCAGGAAATAAAATTATAGGAAGTTTAGTTATCTTTTTTATAGTTTTCACTTTCTCATCTAAATCAATTATTCCAATACTACCTCCAACCATTATAGCATCTGCATAATCCTTAATTTTTTCTGATATTTCTTCAATATTTTCCTCTTCTGGGTCTAATAAAGTTAAATAAACTGCCCCTTCTTCTTCAATAATTTGTGTTAATTTTTTCTCAACTTTTCCTATTTTTATTTCCATACTTTCACCAAAATAGAAGATTGAAATTTTAAAATAAATTTATATAAAATAAAAATCAAAATTACAATATAAGAACTAAAAGATTATATTTAAAATTTAAAAATAGTTTTTGATATTCACTTTTCAATTATTGTTTCCTTTATAGCCATTCCAAAATGTCTCGCATATTCATCTGGTCTTATTAAAACTTTGTCTCCTGGTTTTAAATCAACAACAGAGACTGGTTCTCCTTTTTCATTAACCAATCTTATGGTTTCAGCGTTTTGTAATATTGTTCTAATTATATCTCCTTTATACTCTGCTTCAATTAACACTAAAGGTCTTCTTTCAATTTTAACTCTGCCAACTATTGCCTCTCTCGCGTTTCCATCCTTATCTACTATTAAAACCTTATCTCCTGCTTTTAATTCACTTAAATATTTTGTTTTATTTCCTGGGCATAATATATAGGCATGAACAGGCCCTGCATTAACTCTGAAAGGTCTTGTAGATACATAAGGATTCTCTACAGTCTCAGAATGAACTAAAAATAATCCTCTTGAATATGAACCAATTAACATTCCCTCCCCAATGTTCATTAAGGAGCAAGTGTCTATACAAACCCTATCTCCACTACCTATTGGCTCTACATTTGTTATTGTTGCTACATCTAATTTTACCTTCTCTTTATTCATTTCCTCAATTAATTTTGACAACTCTTTTATATCCTCTAAGTTTTTTGGGTTTAAAAGAACTCCATCAGTCCCTTTTTCTAAAATTTCATAGGCAACTTTTGCCTCATCAACTGAATC